>NZ_CP043639.1:1681250-2293125 GCF_014217605.1 Sphingomonas sp. NBWT7
CGGTCTCCATCGCCTGCGGGCATAGCCTCGCAAATCGCCGCTCGTCACGCTATATCGGCGGGCATGACCGATTACGTCACCGTCACCAGCGACGCACCGCTCGGGCGCACCGGCGCCATCAAGCTCCACGGCCCCGATGCCTTTGCCGGGATGCACGCCGCCGGCCGGCTTGCCGCCGAAACGCTCGACATGATCGCACCGCGCATGGTGCCCGGCGTGACGACGGCGGAGATCGACCGGCTGATCTATGATTTCGTGCTCGCCAACGGCGGCGTCCCCGCGACGCTTGGCTATCGTGGCTATACGCACAGCAGCTGCATCTCGATCAACCACGTCGTGTGCCATGGGATCCCGAGCGAGAAGACGCTGAAATCGGGCGATATCGTCAACGTCGATGTCACGCCGATCGTCGATGGGTGGCACGGCGATTCGTCGCGCATGTACCTCATCGGCGACGTGCCGCTGAAGGCACGCCGGCTGGTCGACGTCACCTACGAATGCCTGATGATCGGCATCGAACATGCCCGGCCCGGCGCGCATCTGGGCGACGTCGCGCACGCGATCCAGCGCCATGCCGAGGCGCATCGCTACGGCGTGGTGCGCGATTTCTGCGGCCATGGCCTCGGCCGGCTGTTTCACGATGCGCCCGAGGTCGTCCACGTCGGCCGCCCGGGCACGGGTCCCGAGCTCAAACCCGGCATGATCTTCACGATCGAACCGATGATCAACATCGGCCGCCCGGACGTGAAGCTGCTCGACGATGGCTGGACGGCGGTGACGCGCGATCGCTCGCTTTCGGCGCAGTTCGAACACTCGATCGGCATCACCGAGGATGGCTGCGAAGTCTTCACCACCTCGCCCGCTGGGATGCACAAGCCGCCCTACGCCTGATCCGCGCCGCTGCGCCGCATATGTCGGCGCGCGCACCCCCTTCCCTTCCGCGCCAACCTGCGTCAGTCTCTCCGCCCGAGGCTCCGGCACAGGGGCGGGGAGAGGGAAATGCAGCTTCGATACGCGCTGGCCGCGGCACTGGCGCTCACGTCGTGCAACACGGCGGCCACCAACGATACCGCCGCCGCCGATCGCAGCGGCACTACCGGCGCCGGCCGCGTGAACGCCGCCCTGCTCACCAGCGGCGGCGACGGCCGCGACTGGGCGATGACGGGGTATAATTACCAGGAACAGCGCTACTCGCCGCTGACGCAGATCAACGCCGGCAACGTCGGCCAGCTCGGCCTTGCCTGGTATGCCGACATGCCCGACGCGCGCGGCCAAGAAGCCACCCCGATCGTCATCGATGGCAAGCTGTTCGTCACCGGGCCGTGGTCGAAGGTGTTCGCCTACGACGCAGGCACCGGGCAGAAGCTCTGGGAATTCGATCCCGGCGTGAACAAGGAAAAGGGCGTCCAGGCGTGCTGCGACGTCGTCAACCGCGGTGTCGCGGCGTGGAAGGGGCGGCTCTACCTCGGCACGATCGACGGCCGGCTGATCGCGCTCGATGCCGCGACGGGCAAGCAGGACTGGTCGATCCAGACCACCGACAATTCGAAGCCCTACACAATCACCGGCGCGCCGCGCGTGGTGAAGGACATGGTGATGATCGGCAACGGCGGCGCCGAGTTCGGCGTGCGCGGCTACGTCACCGCCTATGATGCCGCGACAGGCGCGAAGAAGTGGCGCTTCTACACCGTCCCCAACCCCACCGGCGCGAAGGACGGCGAGGCGAGCGACGCGGCGATGGCCAAGGTCGCCCCCACCTGGTCGAAGAACGGCCAGTGGAAGCAATCGGGCGGCGGCGGCACCGTGTGGGATTCGATCGTCTACGATGCCGAACTCGACCAGCTCTATCTCGGCGTCGGCAACGGCTCGCCTTGGAACCACGGGCTGCGCAGCGAGGGTCAGGGCGACAACCTCTTCCTCTCGTCGATCGTCGCGCTGAAGCCCGACACCGGCCAATACGTCTGGCATTATCAGGAAACGCCCGGCGAGACGTGGGACTTCACTGCGACGCAACCGATCAACCTCGCCACGCTCATCATCGGCGGGCAGCAGCGGCGCGTGCTGATGCAGGCGCCCAAGAACGGTTTCTTCTACGTCGTCGATCGCACCAACGGAAAGCTCGTCAACGCCGGCCAGTTCATCCCCGGCGTCAACTGGGCGACGGGCTATGACATGAAGACCGGCCGCCCGATCGAGAATCCCGCCTCGCGCTTCTACAAGACGGGCAAGCCGTTCGTCGCGGTGCCGAGCGCGATTGCCGCGCACAATTGGCAGCCGATGAGCTTCAATCCCAAGGCCGGGCTCGCCTATATTCCGGCGCAGATCGTCGGCTCGGCGTATCTCAACCCGTCGTCGCCGCTCGATGCCGCGAAGCCGATCGGCTTCAACGTCGGCCAGGATCTCGGCAATGCGATGTATCCGCGCGATCCCGCGGCGGTGAAGGCCGCGATCGCCGGCGCCACCGGGCGGCTGGTGGCGTGGGATCCCGTCGCCAACAAGGCGCGCTGGACGGTCGATTATCCGACGCCGTGGAACGGCGGCACGATGACCACCGCGGGCAACCTCGTCTTCCAGGGTACGGCATTGGGCGAATTGCGCGCCTACACCGCCGATACCGGCAAGCAGGTGTTCTCCTACCCCGTCGGCACCGGCATCATGGCGGGCGCGTCGACCTTCATGATCGGCAACGAACAATATGTCGCGGTGCTCGCCGGGCGCGGCGGCGCGCTGCCGCTGTCGATCGGCTATGCGATCGGCAAGGCGCGCGACGTGCCCAACGTGCCGCGCCTGCTCGTCTTCAAGCTCGGCGGCACCGTCCAGCTGCCCGGCACGCAGCCGCAGGATTCGACCCCCGTCACCCTCCCCGCCAACACCGCGACGCCGCAGCAGGTGGCGCAAGGCCAGGCGCTGTTCGGCCGCTACTGCCAAGTCTGTCACGGCGCCAGCGCCGGCGGCGGCGGCGTGCTGCCCAACCTTCAGCGTTCGGGCACGCTGGCGGATGCCGATACGTGGAAGGCGATCCTGATCGACGGGATGCTCAAGGACAAGGGCATGGTCAGCTTCGCGCGCGTGCTCACGCCCGAGCAAGCGCAGCTCATCCGCCTCTACGTGATCGACGAGGCGCATTGGGCGCAGAAGAACCTCGCCAGTACCAAAACGGTCGCCCCCGCCCCGGCGGCACAGAAGTCACCCGTGCCGACCGGCGTCCGCTGAAACCCCCGCACCCCCTAGTATGCTCGGGGGGTGCTCTTGGGCGCGCGGGGTATGCCCTTTTGCTATGCATCCGGCGTGGCAGTGCCCGATTGTTAGGCACTCGTTAACCCGCCGCGCCGGCGAGTCTCCACCTTGCCTCGCGCGCGCGCGGCTGGCACGTTCGATGCAAGCCACAGATGTCGGGGCGAGGGTTCTAACCAGGGTGGGCGTTGCCGCGTGAAGAAGATCGAAGCGATCATCAAGCCGTTCAAGCTCGATGAAGTGAAGGAAGCGCTCCACGAAGTCGGCGTGTCGGGCATCACCGTCACCGAGGCGAAGGGGTTCGGCCGCCAGAAGGGCCATACCGAGCTCTATCGCGGCGCCGAATATGTCGTCGATTTCCTCCCCAAGGTGAAGCTCGAGGTCGTCGTCGAGGACGGCCTCGTCGATCGCGTCGTGGAGGCGATCGCGCAGGCGGCGCAGACCGGCCGGATCGGCGACGGCAAGATCTTCGTCATCCCGGTCGAGACCGCGCTGCGCATCCGCACCGGCGAGCGTAACGACGACGCGATCTGATCCACCGCCGGGTGCTCCCCAGCCGCCCCGTCATCACGACCGCCGATCGTTCAGTCGGCGGCGTAACCGCAAGGAAGAGAATAGACATGGCCACCACCGCCAACGACATCATCAAGAAGATCAAGGACGAGGAGATCGAGTGGGTCGACCTGCGCTTCACCGATCCCAAGGGTAAGTGGCAGCACCTAACCATGGTCTCGTCGGTGATGGGCGAGGACGAGTGGACCGACGGCCTCATGTTCGACGGCTCGTCGATCGAGGGCTGGAAGGCGATCAACGAGAGCGACATGATCCTCAAGCCGGATCTCGACGCCGTCTACACCGATCCCTTCTCGGCCACCCCGATGCTGATCGTGTTCTGCGACATCGTCGAGCCGTCGACCGGCGAGGGCTATGCCCGCGATCCGCGCACCACCGCGAAGCGCGCCGAGGCATACGTCAAGTCGACCGGGATCGGTGACACGGTCTACGTCGGCCCCGAAGCCGAATTCTTCATGTTCGACGACGTGCGCTTCGACACGTCGTACAACCAGTCGTACTTCAAGATCGACGATATCGAGCTGCCGACCAACACCGGCCGCGAATATGAGGGCGGCAACCTCGCGCACCGTCCGCGCGCCAAGGGCGGCTATTTCCCCGTCGCGCCGGTCGACAGCGCGGTCGACATCCGCGGCGAGATGGTCACCACCATGCTCGAAATGGGCCTGCCGTGCGACAAGCACCACCACGAGGTCGCCGCCGCGCAGCACGAGCTCGGCCTCACCTTCGGCACGCTGACCACCACCGCCGATCGCATGCAGATCTACAAGTATGTCGTGCACCAGGTCGCGCATGCCTATGGCAAGTCGGCGACCTTTATGCCCAAGCCGATCAAGGAGGATAACGGCTCGGGCATGCACACCCACTTCTCGATCTGGGAAGGCAAGACGCCGCTGTTCGCCGGCAACGGCTATGCCGGCCTCTCCGAGACGTGCCTCTATTTCATCGGCGGCATCATCAAGCATGCCAAGGCGATCAACGCCTTCACCAACCCCACTACCAACAGCTACAAGCGGCTGGTGCCGGGCTATGAGGCGCCGGTGCTGCTCGCCTATTCGGCGCGCAACCGCTCGGCCTCGTGCCGCATCCCCTACGGCACCGGCCCGAAGTCGAAGCGCGTCGAGGTGCGTTTCCCCGATGCGATGGCGAACCCGTACCTCGCCTATGCCGCGCTGCTGATGGCCGGCCTCGACGGCATCCAGAACCGCATCCATCCCGGCGAGGCGATGGACAAGAACCTCTACGATCTGCCCCCGGCCGAACTCGCCGAGGTCCCCACCGTCTGCGCCAGCCTGCGCGAGGCGCTGGAAAGCCTGCTCGCCGACCACGATTTCCTGCTGAAGGGCGACGTGTTCACCAAGGACCAGATCGAGGCCTATGTCGAACTCAAGTGGGCCGAAGTCGCCCGCTGGGAAATGACGCCAAGCCCAGTCGAATACGACATGTACTACAGCGCGTGAGCGGCATGCGGGTAGCGCAAGCGACCCGCACGACCGCGAACGCCGGCCGACCCCGCTACAGCGAGGATCGACGACGCGGCTTCGCCGCGGTGTGGTTTAAGAGAAAGGCGTCCGGTGAAAGCCGGGCGCCTCCTCTTCATCACGATGCGCGCAAGCCGAGTCCTGCGCCAAAGCCCGCCTCTTGCCCGATCGGTACAGACTTCTCACGCAAAGCGTCCTCTTACGCCCAATTGCGGACTTTCGACGATGTGCTAGCGAATCAAAAACGGGGATTCTATTCATGCGCGTCCACCCTCCCAAGCCTTTGCACGGCTGGCGCGAGTTCTTCGGGGAGGTAGGGATTATCGTCATGGGCGTCCTCATCGCCTTGGGCGCTGAGCAAGTAGTGGAGAACTTTCACTGGCAGGATAAGGCGAATTATGCTCGTGAAGCCTTAAGATCGGAACTGCAAGACGCCTACTTCCAAGCAGCCGAGCGGATAGAAGTGACGCCGTGTTTAATCACGCAAATCGAACAGCTGCAAAGTCGGGTTCTTTCGTCGACCGACCGCCTGAACAAGGCGCCGGTATTCCCCAGTAGATTTGGTCCAATCACCTTCCGGCATCCTGTCAGACCTTGGACCGATACTATCTGGCAAAGTGTTCTAACGGAGCAAGTGACATCACATCTTGCACCAGCCGAAAGAGAAAATCTCTCCTCCGCTTATCGTTCTCTTGCTCAATTGCGAGCAGCAAATGAGAAAGAGAATGAACAGGAAGGCGCGTTTCAAATGCTCGCATCAGCAATTCCGCTCGACGCTAGTTTACGCGCACACCTCCTTGAGACACTCGCGAATGAGCGGTGGCGAGCGCAGTATATGAACTTGGTCGCCGGTCAAATCAGCATCCGTATCAAAAAAATCGATGGAAGCATTGGAAGTGGCAAAGGCTATTCCGACTGGCGACGCGCCATGGCTGGGCCTGACACAACCGCAACTTGGTGTCGCGCTCAACGCTTACCATTGTCCATGCAGCACTCAGCGTAGGCCGCGCCCTATAATCGCTGTGTGGCAGCTTTCCTCCCAATACGGCCACCCCGAGCGCCACTCCTCGCTGTTGGCGAAGCCAGTATCAACCGCACGCATGATCGATCCGCTTCGCCGCGGGCGTCCCGCAGCCCAACCGCTCGAAACTGCGTCGGCGCCGGGGTCAGCCGAAACAGCAGCCCCCGCCCCGCACAGATTCTAAAACGTCACCGCCACCCGCGCCGTCACTTTGTCGCCCACGTGCCGCGCCCCCGCGAACCGTGACGCCACCAGCCGGTCGCGCGCGATGTCGGTGCCGGTATAGACAACGCCGATCGTCAGCGGCCCGGTGATATGGTCGACGCCGAGCGACCAGTCGGCGTAGCTGCCCCCCGGCCGCAGCCGCGCTGCGCGGCGCGGATCGTCGACCGAGCCCGACGAGTGGCCGACGCCGCCGTGCAGCGTGAACGGCGTCGCCGGCACCCCGACCCGCGCGCGTGCGCCGACCCACAGATTGTCGCCGCCGATCGCCGCCTGATCGGGGGCGTAACGCGCGTCGACGCCGATCTCCGCCGGCCCCAGCAGGTAGCTCGCACCCAGCCCGCCCTCGACGTAATCGAGCCGCTCGGCCGCGCCGACGAACAGATGCCCCGTCACGAACCCGTCGAGCCGCAGCCCGCTGCCGATGTCGCCACCGAAGCCGCTCGTCACGTCCGCCACCGCGTCCGCCCCGCCGTGGCGCGGGTCGCCGCGCGTGCCGGTGAGGCGCACGCCAAGGTCGAACCCTGCCGGCAGCCCCGCGCGCACGCTCGCCGCGGGTGCAAGGTCTCCGTCGCTCCAGCTGATCCCGCGCCGCCGCTCGTCGGTCGATGCCTCGACGCTCGCGCCGAGCGACACCTGTCCCGTCGCCGCCATCGGCACCGCCGCCGCGATCGTCGCGGCGGCGGCTACCAATATATTTGCAACCTGCATCTCAGCCGCACGCCGGCGCGTGAACGCGATCTAGCTCGAGCGCGAGCGCGCCGCGATCCTCCGCCGCGACCGCCAGCAGATGCTCGCGCATCTCGCTGCTGCGCATCGCCACCTCCTGCGCGATCGCGCCGCGCTGCGTGTCGCACCAGCCCGGGCGCGTGCCGCTGATCGGCGTCTCGCTGGCGATCGCGCGCTTCAGCACGTGGCCCGCGCTGCTGCGCGCCTCGCGCTCTACGGTGAGTTTCGCGGTCCACGCGCAGCGCAGCGTCGCGGGGCGGCCGGGTGCGCCCGCCGCGCCGATCTGGCGATGCGCGAGCGCGGCGTCGCTGCGATAGGTCACCTCGACGCGGTGGCCGCCGTGGTCGATCTCGACGCGGTGGTGATCGATCATCGGGGTGCCGAGCAGCAGCCCGGCGAAGAAGATGGACATGGTTTGCCTCCTGCAGGGCGGCCGGCTTTTGCGCCAGCTCGCCGGTACCGCGCAGGACGGGCGCGGCACCACGTCAACCGATGGCAGACCGCGTGCGTTCAACGCAATCGGCAAGGCAACGATTTCTAACAATCGCGCCATCTTGTCCGCACCCGCGCGGCCCGCCGGGGCCGCACCCCAGCCGCGCCGCCAATCGCCATCCCGGCCCACCGCCGCACCCGCTGGCCACCCCCGCTGGCCACCCCCGCTGGCCGCCGCAACGATCGGCTGATAGCCTCGCGCGCATGCACCGCCTCCTGCTCTTCGCCGTTCCGCTCGCACTCGCTGCCACCCCGGCCCCCGCCGCCCCCACCGCCGCGCAGGCGAAGATGCGGGCCGCGATCGCCGCAGAGGTGCCGCGGCACGAGGCGCTGCTCGAGAAGCTCGTCCGTCAGAACTCCGGCAGCCTCAACCTCGCCGGGGTCAAGGCGGTGG
Source organism: Sphingomonas sp. NBWT7 (assembly GCF_014217605.1). Lineage (NCBI taxonomy): Bacteria > Pseudomonadati > Pseudomonadota > Alphaproteobacteria > Sphingomonadales > Sphingomonadaceae > Sphingomonas > Sphingomonas sp. NBWT7. Next base: position 1,689,397 of record NZ_CP043639.1, read on the forward strand.
GCGAGATGATGCGCACCGAGCTCGAACCGCTCGGCTTCCGGGTCGAATGGGTCGACATGGCGGCAACGGGCCGTGCCGGTCACATCGTCGCGACGCACACTGGCAACGGCCGTGGCCAGCGCGTGCTGATGATCAGCCATCTCGATACCGTGTTCGAGCCCGACAGCGGCTTCACCGGCTGGTCGCGCGAGGGCAGCAAGGTCACCGGCCCCGGCGTGGGCGATGACAAGGGCGGGCTCGTCGTCATCGTCGCCGCGCTGCGCGCGATGCAGGCTGCTGGTACGCTCAAGGGTGCCGACATCAAGGTCGTCCTCACCGGCGACGAGGAGAAGACCGGCACGCCGCTCGGCGCCGCGCGCCGCGATCTCGTCGAAGCCGGCAAATGGGCCGACGTCGCGCTCGAATACGAAAATGTCGCGACCGACGCGGGCCGCGAACTCGCCACCACGGCGCGGCGCAGCTCGACCAATTGGGAGATCGTCGCCACCGGCCGCACCGGCCATTCGAGCGGCATCTTCAACGCCTCGCTCGGCTATGGCGCAACGTACGAAATGGCGCGCATCCTCGACGAGTTCCGCCGCACGCTGCCCGAGCCAAACCTCACCTTCAACGTCGGGGTGCTCGTCGGCGGCACCCCCGCCGCGCTCGACGACGTTGGCGTCAAGGGCCGCGCGGAGGGCAAGACCAACGTCATCCCCGCCAGATCCGTCGCGCGCGGCGACCTGCGCAGCCTGACGCCCGAGCAGGACGCACGCGTCCAGGCGGCGATGACGGCAATCGTCGCCAAGCATTTGCCCGGCACCGATGCGTCGATCCGCTTCTTCGAGGGCTATCCCTCGATGCCCCCCACCGCCGCCAACCGCGCGCTGATGGCCGAGCTAAACGCCGTCAACCGAGAGCTCGGCCTGCCCGAGATGGCGGAGATGGATCCGGCGAAGCGCGGCGCCGCGGATTCGAGCTTCGTCGCCGCCGATGCGGTCACGATGGGCGGGCTCGGCGCGGCGGGCGGCGGCGCGCACGCGGTCGGCGAATGGGTCGATCTCGCCAGCCTGTCGCGCCAGGCGCTGCGTAACGCCGCGCTCGTCTCGCGCCTCACCGCAACCGCCCGCCGCAAATAACCGCTCTCGCGGCGTGCGCGCCGCAACGATGCGCCACCAGCCTCGTTCAGCAATCCGAAAGGATTGCGGATGCGGCGGTCGGTTGCCGGACCTCTTCTCGTTGCGCTCGCCTGCGCGGTACCTGCGGCAGCGCAGCCAAGTCCCGCCACGCCGCGCGCCTGGTGGGGCGACTATCGCTACGTCTGGAACGGCGGGCGCACCGCTGGTGGATCGGGCGTCGTCGTCACCTATGATCTAGGTCTCGGCGCGGGCGGCTGCCGCATCACCGCGCGCGGCTATCAGACCGATGAGACGATCCGCTGCACTGCCGTTCCCCGCGCCGGCGTGCTGGACATCAACTTCGCGAGCTTTGGCGACGGCGCGCTGCGCAACAAATATGGTGTCGCCGTCTATCGCCCCGGCGAACGGCTTTTCTCGCTATCCAACCGCCGTGGCACGATCTGGACCGGCTGGGGCAGCTACAGCCCATGGGAAAATGATCGCCCGCTTGGCCGCCACTTCCGGAAGGTCGCGTGACGCCCGACGCGCCGCAGATGCGCCTGCCCTACCGCACGGCCGCGCCGACAGCCCACGCGCCGATACCGAGCAACGCCGATCAGCGCGGCGCTACGTCGCCCCGCCTTACTGACCACGATCTGACGCCTGCCACGTCCTTCACTCGTTCCCTTCTCACACCGATTCCAGGAATTGCCGCATGACCGATGCCAGCCGCCGAGACGTTCTGAAGGGCAGCGCCGTCGCCGGCGCCGGCCTCGCCGCCGCCCCCGTCCTCGCGCAGCCCGCGCGCCGCCCGACGCCCGATCCAAAGACCGCCTACACCAGCCAGCCGTTCCCCGAGCAGCGCCAGAAATGGCCCGCGCTTCAGCGCGACATGCAGCCCGTCCCCGATTGCGGCGAGCGCAGCTATCGCGGCTCGGGCCGGCTGCAGGGCATGAAGGCGCTGGTGACGGGGGGCGACAGCGGGATCGGCCGCGCCGCCGTGATCGCCTTCGCGCGCGAGGGCGCCGACGTCGCGATCAACTATTTCCCGACCGAGGAGCCCGACGCGCAGGATATCGCCAAGCTGCTGCGCGCGGAGGGGCGCAAGATCGTCCTCATTCCCGGCGATCTCACCAACGCCAAATTCTGCGCCGATCTCGTCACGCGCGCCAATCGCGAGCTCGGCGGGCTCGACATCGTCGTCAACAACGCCGCGTACCAGCAGTCGAAGGCGTCGATCGACGAGATCACCCCCGAACAGTTCGATCGCACGATGAAGACCAACGTCTATGCGATGTTCCACATCTGCAAGGCGGCGGTGCCGCTGCTCAAGCCGGGTGCGACGATCATCAACACGCTGTCGGTCAATTCGTACAATCCGGGCGAGGAGCTGCTCGACTATGCGACGACGAAGGGCGCGCAGCTGATCTTTACCAAGGGGCTCGCCAAGCAGCTCGGGTCGCGCGGCATCCGCGTCAACGGCGTCGCGCCCGGCCCGGTATGGACGCCGCTGCAGGTCGCCGGCGGGCAGCTTCCCGGCAAGATGGGCGAGTTCGGGCAGGATACGCCGCTCGGCCGCGCCGGCCAGCCCGCCGAATTCGGCGCGATCTGGGTCGCGCTCGCCGATCCGACGACCAGCTTCACCAGCGGCAGCGTGTTCGGCGCCAACGGCGGCACCGGCGTGGTCTGATCGCAAAAGCCACCCCGCCCCGGAGCATCGCCGGGGCGGCGGGTCGGCTCAGTCGAGGTTCGGCCGCAGCCGTCGCTTCGCCGTCTCGGCGTCCACCCCGCGCCGCCGCGCATAGTCCGCCACCTGATCCTCGCCGATCCGCGCGACGCCGAAATATTCCGCCTGCGGATGCCCGAAGTAAAAGCCGCTCACCGCCGCGGTCGGCAGCATCGCATAGCTCTCGGTCAGCGTGATCCCGGTCCGCGCCTCGGCATCGAGCATCTCGAACAGGATCGTCTTCAGGCTGTGCTCGGGGCACGCGGGATAGCCCGGCGCGGGGCGGATGCCGCGATATTGCTCGCGGATCAGCGCCTCGTTGGTCAGCTGCTCGTCGGGGGCATAGCCCCACAATTCGGTCCGCACCTTGCGGTGCATCGCCTCGGCCATCGCCTCGGCGAAGCGGTCCGCCAGCGCTTTGAGCAGGATGTCCGAATAATCGTCGATCGCCGCGCGGAAGCGCTCCAGGTGCGGCTCGATCCCGTGAATGCCCACCGCGAAGCCGCCGATCCAGTCGCCCTTGGGGTCGATGAAGTCGGCGAGGCACATGTTGGGCCGCCCCTCGCGCTTGGCGATCTGCTGGCGCAGGAACGGCAGCCGCACCGTGCGCTCGTCGCGCCGGTCGAGGTCGGGGATGCGGAACCCGTCGGGAATGCTCGCGCCGTCGGGGCTGCGATGGCTCTCGCTATGCGCGGTATAGACCCACACGTCGTCGTCGTGGCGATGACATGGCCACAGCCCGGCGACGCCGCGCGCGGTCAGCCACTTCTCGTTCACGATCCGGTCGAGCATCGCCTGCGCATCGGCGTACAACGCGCGCGCGCTCTCCCCCACCACCGCGTCGTCGAGGATCGCGGGGAAGTTGCCGGCGAGCTCCCACGCGCGGAAGAACGGCGTCCAGTCGATATAGTCGCGCAGGTCGGCGAGGTCCCAGTCGTCGAACACGTGCACGCCCGGCCGGCTCGGCGCGGCGGGCTTCAGCGCCATGTCGGCGACGAAGCCGTTGGCACGCGCGCGCTCCAGCGGGAGCAGGTCGTTCTGCCCCTTTCCCTCGCGCGCCGCGCGCACGGCGGCATATTCGTCCGCCACCTTGGTCACATACGGGTCGCGCTGCGTCTCGGAGACGAGCGCGGTCGCCACGCCCACCGCGCGGCTCGCGTCGAGCACGTGCACCACCGGGCCCTCGTACGCCGGTGCGATGCGCAGCGCGGTATGCACCTTGGATGTCGTCGCCCCGCCGATCAGCAGCGGCATCGTCATGCCCGCACGCTGCATCTCCTCGCCCACCGTCACCATCTCGTCGAGGCTGGGGGTGATGAGCCCGCTGAGCCCGATCATGTCGGCGTCGTTCTCGTTCGCGGCTTGAAGGATCTTGGTCCACGGCACCATCACGCCGAGATCGATCACCTCGAAGCCGTTGCACTGCAGGACGACACCGACGATGTTCTTGCCGATATCGTGCACGTCGCCCTTCACGGTCGCCATGATCACGCGGCCCTTGGCCTTCGAATCCGATCCGCCCGCCGCCTTCTCCGCCTCGATGAATGGCAGCAGGTGCGCAACGGCCTTCTTCATCACGCGCGCCGATTTCACTACCTGCGGCAGGAACATCTTGCCGCTGCCGAACAGGTCGCCGACGACGTTCATCCCGTCCATCAGCGGGCCTTCGATCACCTCGATCGGCCGCCCGCCGCGCGCGAAGATGTCGGTTCGCGCCTCTTCGGTATCCTCGACGACGTGCGCGTCGATGCCCTTGACCAGCGCGTGCTCGATCCGCTTCACCACGTCCCACGATCGCCACTCGGCGGCCTGCTTCTCCGCCACCGCATCGGTGCCGCGGAAGCGCTCGGCGAGCGCCACCAGCCGGTCGCCAGCCTCGGGATCGCGGTTGAGGATCACATCCTCGCACGCAGTGCGCAGCTCGGGATCGATCGTGTCGTACACGTCGAGCTGCCCGGCGTTGACGATCGCCATGTCCATCCCCGCGGGGATCGCATGGTAGAGGAACACCGAGTGCATCGCGCGGCGCACCGTCTCGTTGCCGCGGAAGCTGAATGACAGGTTCGATAACCCGCCCGAGATATGGACGTGCGGGCAGCGCGCCTTGATCTCACGCGTCGCCTCGATGAAGTCGACGCCGTAATTGTTGTGCTCCTCGATCCCCGTCGCCACGGCGAACACGTTGGGATCGAAGATGATGTCCTCGGGCGGGAAGCCGATCCCGGTCAGCAGCTTGTACGCGCGTTCGCAGATCTCGACCTTGCGGTCCCTGGTATCCGCCTGCCCGACCTCGTCGAACGCCATGATCACCGCGGCGGCGCCATAATTCATACACTTGCGCGCGCGGTCGAGAAATTCCTCCTCGCCCTCCTTCATGCTGATCGAATTGACGATCGGCTTGCCCGATACGCACTTCAGCCCCGCCTCGATCACGTCCCATTTGGAACTGTCGATCATCACCGGCACGCGCGCGATATCGGGCTCGGCGGTGATCAGCTTCAGGAACGTCGTCATGGCGTGGTGCGCGTCGAGCAGCCCCTCGTCCATGTTGACGTCGATCACCTGCGCGCCATTCTCCACCTGCTGGCGCGCGACCTCGACCGCGCGGGTATAGTCGCCCGCCATGATCAGCTTCTTGAACGCCGCCGATCCGGTGACGTTGGTCCGCTCGCCGACGTTGACGAAGGTGGAGGAGGAGGATTGCGTCACGACATGTCCTAGCGTCGCCCCGCGCGCGGGGTCGTCAGATCGGCGCGCCTATTTCGGCACGCGCGGGAGAAAGCGTCAGGCCGCCGCCATCGAGAACGGTTCGAGCCCGGCGAGCCGCGTACGCACCGGCGGCGTCGGCAGCCGCCGCGGCGGGACGTCCGCCACCGCCTGGGCGATCGCGGCGATATGCGCCGGGGTCGATCCGCAGCACCCGCCCAGCACGTTGACCTGCCCCGCCGCGGCCCATTCGTGTACCAGCCCCGCGGTCGTCGCGGGCGCCTCGTCGTACGCGCCCAGTTCGTTGGGCAGCCCGGCATTGGGATAGACCATGATCAGCGCGTCGCAGATCTCGCTCAGCGTCTTGACGTGCGGCCGCAGCTGCTCCGCCCCGAACGAGCAGTTGAGCCCGATCGTCAGCGGACGGGCATGGCGGATCGCGTGCCAGAACGCCTCCACCGTATGCCCGGAGAGGTTGCGCCCCGACAGGTCAGTCAGCGTCATCGATAGCATGATCGGCAGGTCGCGCCCCAGCGCATCGCCCGCCTCGATCGCCGCCATTACGCCCGCCTTGGCGTTGAGCGTGTCGAACACCGTTTCGATTAGGATGAAATCCGCGCCGCCCTCGACCAGCGCATCAATCTGCTCGCGGTACACGTCCTTCAGCTGGTCGAAATCGATCTCGCGATAGCCCGGATCGTTGACGTCGGGGGACAGCGACAGCGTTTTGTTGGTCGGCCCCACCGCTCCAGCAACGAAGCGCGGCCGTCCGTCCTTGGCCTCGAACTCGTCGGCGATGCGCCGCGCCAGCTTCGCGCTCTCGACGTTGATCGCGCACACCAGATGCTCGGCGCCGTAATCGGCCTGGCTGATGCGGTTGGCGGAGAAGGTGTTGGTCTCGGCGATATCGGCGCCCGCCGCGAAATACGCGCGGTGGATCGCCTCGGGCACGTGCGGCGCGGTCAGCGCCAAAATGTCGTTGTTGCCCTTCTGGTCATGGCCAAGCCCGAGCGTCCCGGCATAGTCCGCCTCCGACAGCTTCCAGTTCTGGATCTCGGTGCCAAACGCGCCGTCGGTGATCAGGATACGCTTCGCCGCCTCGGCGTGGAACGTCTCGCGCACAGCCATCACGCCGCCTCCGCCCGCGCGGCGGGCCGCGCCCGCACGCCCAGCAGATGGCAGATCGCGAAGCTCAGCTCGGCGCGGTTGAGCGTGTAGAAGTGGAACTGCTTCACCCCGCCGGCATAGAGCTTGCGGCACAGCTCGGCGGTCAGCGTCGCCGCCACCAGCTGCCGCGCCTCGGGCAGATCGTCGAGCCCCGCGAACAGCCGCTCCATCCACGCCGGCACATCGGTGCCGCACATCTTGGACATGCGCGTCACCGCCGCGAAGTTCGTCACCGGCATGATCCCCGGCACGATCTCGGCGTCGATCCCCGCCGCCGCGACGGCGTCGCGATAGCGGAAGAAGGTGTCGGGCGAGAAGAAGAACTGGCTAATCGCGCGCGTCGCGCCCGCATCCATCTTGCGCTTCAGATTGTCGAGGTCCGCCGCCGGGTCGCCCGAATCGGGATGGCTCTCGGGATAGCAGGCGACCGAGATCTCGAACGGGTGCAGCCGGCGCAGTCCCTCGACCAGCGCAGCGGCATTCTCGTATCCGCCGGGATGCGCAGCGTAGCGCTCGCCGGCGCGCGGCGGATCGCCGCGCAGCGCCACGATATGCCGCACGCCGGCCGCCCAATATTCGTTCGCGACCGCGTCGATCTCCGCCCGTGTCGCCTCGACGCAAGTGAGGTGCGCCGCCGCCGGAATATCGGTCTCGCGTGCGATCCGCGCCACCGTCGCGTGCGTCCGCTCGCGCGTCGATCCGCCCGCGCCATAGGTCACCGAGACGAAACGTGGCCCCAACGGCGCCAGCGTCGCGATCGAGTCCCACAGCGTCGCTTCCATCTTCTCGCTCTTGGGCGGGAAGAATTCGAAGCTCACCTCGATGTCGCCCGCCACGTCGGCGTAGAGCGGCGCGTCGAGCGCGCGGCGCGCCTCCTCGAGCTGATTGATCGATAGCGTCATGCCGCCTTCACCTCATGCAATGCGGCGCCGGCCTTGCGGCCGAGCCAGATCTTCACCGTCAATTCGCCGCCTTCCAGCGTCTCGACCTGCGCGACGTCGAGCCCCGCAGCCTCGAACCAGCCGGCGATCTGCCCGTCGGAGAAGCCGAGCCGGGTATGCGCATCGCGCGAGCGCAGCTCCTCGCGATCGTGCGGCGCGAAGTCCGCGATCAGCAGCCGCCCGCCCGGCGCCAGCACGCGCGCCGCCTCGACGATCGCCGCGCCCGGCTGCTGCGCATAATGCAGCACGTGATGGACGATCGCGACGTCCGCCGCACCGTCGCCCAGCGGCAGCGAATAGAGGTCCGCCTGGCGCAGCTCGGCATTGCCCAGCCCCTGCTCGCCAATCTTGGCGCGCGCCAGCCGCAGCATTTCCGAACTGCGATCGATGCCGAGCGCCGTGCGCGCACGCGGCGCGAACAGCTCGATCATCCGCCCCGTGCCCGTGCCGATATCCACCAGCCGGCCGAGCGGCGCGTCGCCCAGCATCGCCTGCATCGCGCGTTCTACGTCGCTCTCGGCGATGTGCAACGATCGGATCGCGTCCCACTCGCCGGCATTCGCCTCGAACCATTGCAGCGCGCTCGCCGCCCGGTCGGCACGCACCGCGGCGAGCCGGGCGGCGTCGGTCGCGCCTTCGCCCGCATCCTCGTCCCACGCATCGATCGCCGCGAGCACCGGCGCCACCAGCCGCGCCGCGCCCAGCGCCACGAACACCCAGCTGCCCTCCTTACGCCGCTCGGCGAGCCCCGCATCGCACAGGATCTTGACGTGCCGGCTGACGCGCGGCTGGCTTTGCCCCAGCACCAGCGCCAGCTCGCCGACCGATAGCTCCATCGTCCGCAGCAGCTGCAGGATGCGAAGCCGCGACGAATCGGCCAGGGCACGGAAGGTCTCGAGCGCGTTGGTCACGGCTAAAAGATATAAAGATATCTTTATATGTCGTCAAACGCGCATCGTTGTGCGCTGCCGTGTGGACCAGCAAAGTTTCGTTGCGGAGCGAAAATACCTGCGCCACGTTAGTCCCGTCGTCGTCGGCAGTGCCGGCGTTCGTCAAACGACAGGGAGTTTTCGGTATGAAGTTCTTCGCCACCGCCGCCACGCTCGTCGCCGCCGCCGCGCTCGCCGCGTGCAGCCAGAACGCCCAGAACGAGACGGCGGACGCCGCCAATGCCGTGGGTGCGGACGTCAGTGCCACCACTTCGAACGCGGTCAACGACGTCGAGGCCGCGACCGATCGCGCACTCGGCTCGGCCGAAGCGACGCTCGACAATGCCGGCGCCCGGATCGAAGGCGGCGCGGATCGTGCCGGCGCGGCGATCGACAATTCGGCCGACCGCGCGGCGCAGGAAACGGGCGAGGCGCTGACCGACGCCGGCAACGCGCTGAAGAACTGATGCGCCACGTGACGGGAGGGGCGCTTGCCGCGCTCCTCCTGCTCGCCGCCTGCTCGTTGGAGCCAGACGCGCCCGGCGCGATCAGCGCCGACGAGGAACAGCAGCTCAACGATGCCGCCGCGATGCTCGATGCCAACAGCATCGCGCTCGACAATGCGATCGAGGATACCCCCGCCCGATGAACAAGCGCCGGCTCGGCTCGTCCGATCTCCAGATCGCCCCGCTCGTGCTGGGCGGCAACGTCTTCGGCTGGACGGCGGATCGCGACGCCAGCTTCGCCGTGCTCGACGCCTTCGTCGCCGGCGGCGGCACGATGATCGATACCGCGGACGTCTATTCGGCATGGGTGCCTGGCCACAAGGGCGGCGAATCGGAGACAATGATCGGCGAGTGGCTGCGTACCTCGGCCAAGCGCGACGACGTGCTGATCGCGACCAAGGTCGGCATGCTGCCCGGCGAGGGTGGCGAGAAGCTCGCCCCCGCCCGCATCGCCGCCGCGTGCGACGCCTCGTTGCAGCGTCTGGGCACCGATCGCATCGATCTCTATTTCGCGCATCAGGATGACGAGGCGACGCCGCAGGAAGCGGTGCTCGAGGCGTTCGCCGCGCTGGTAAAGGCGGGCAAGGTCCGCGTCCTCGGCGCGTCCAATTTCCACGCTGCGCGGCTGAAGTCCGCGAACGAGGCGGCGCGCGCCGCCGGACTGCCGCGCTTCGATGCACTGCAGCCAGAATACAATCTCGTCAGCCGCACCAAGTTCGAGGGCGAACTGCAGGATTATTGCGTCGAACAAAATGTTGGCGTCGTGCCCTATTATGGGCTCGCCTCGGGCTTCCTCACCGGCAAGTACCGCAGCGAGGGCGATCTGTCGAAGAGCGTGCGCGGCGGGCGCATGGGTGATCTTCTTCAGGGTCGCGGTAAGGCCGTGCTCGACGCGATGGACGGCGTCGCCGCGGAAACCGGCGCCAGCCTCGCGCAGATCGCACTCGCCTGGCTAATCGCGCAGGACGGCGTCACCGCCCCGATCGCCAGCGCCACCAGCGCGGCGCAGGTCGAGGAACTGATGCCCGCGATGACGCTGAACCTGACACCCGATCAGCTCGACCGCCTCAGCGCCGCCGGCGCCTGACGCGCCCGCCGAACAATGGAACCGGCGCCCAACCGGAAAAGAGGTTGCTCACCGGGATCGGCTCGCAGGATCGCGCGCCGGCGCGGCTGGCCAGGCGCAGATCGCCGCGCAGGCCCCGGTGAGACGCCGCCCCCATTCGGATCGTATTCGCGCTTCAGGATTATCGGCGTCTAACGATCATCGGATAAGCGGCATCGCGAGGCGTCGTCCGAACACGATGACCTAACCGTAGCGTTAACCTTATCGCGTCAGGTGCCGGCAATCCGGCATCGGCTATTGCTTCGCCATGCTGTCGCCGACTCGCCTCGTGCTTCTGTCGTTCGCGGTCGCCGCGGGATCGGTCGCCTTCGCCTCCACCCGCCCACCGCCCGGCCCCCGCGTCCTCGCCAGCCAGGACGTGCCGACGACGGTCGCGCCGGCCGCGACCGCCGCGAAGCCCGTCGCGCCCGCGCCGCTGCCCGCATCCTACACGATCAGGTCGGTCCTCCCGATCGAAGGCCCGATGAAGATGGGCGACCATCACTGGGATGAGAGCGCGGCCCCGGCGAAGGGCACGATCGTCATTACCGTCGATCTCGCGGCGCAGGTACTCAGCGTCTTTCGCGACGGGCACGAGATCGGCGCCGCCGCCGTGCTGTTCGGCGCCGACGCCAAACCGACCCCGCTCGGCGTCTATCCGATCACGCAGAAGGACGCCGATCACGTCTCCAACATCTACCATGCGCCGATGCCATACATGCTGCGGCTCACCAACGACGGCATTTCGATCCACGCCAGCGAAGTCGCAGACGGCTATATGACGCACGGCTGCATCGGCGTGCCGCTACCCTTCGCCAAAAAGCTGTTCGCGGCGGTCAAGCTCGGCGACAAGGTGATCGTCACGCGCGGTGAGGCGCTCGAGGTCGGTCAGCCCGTCAAAGCCATCTGACCCTCACCGCAACCCCCCCGAAGACCCCACCAAAAGCCCTCCGAACCCCTCACTTTTCGCCAGATTTTGCCCGGCCCGAAGGTCAGTGTTCCTCGCCGACTGCTCGCCCCCGCCGCCCCGCTGCTCGCTCGATGATCAACCTGCGACGCGCCTCGTCGGCGTCGCGCCACGCTCCGATCTCGTCCAGCGTCCGGTAGCAGCCGAGGCACATTTCACCCTCGTCATCGAGCCGGCAGATGCCGATGCACGGCGTCTCGACGCTTGGCATTACCACGCGCCGAACCCCTGATCACCCGCCCGATACTCCGCGATCCGCCGCCGCGTCGCCGGTGACGTATCCTCCGGCAGCGCTTCGACGGTAACCCATGCGACCTCGGCGATCTCGCGCCGATCGGCCGCGATCAGCGCCTCTGGCATGTCGGTTTCGGCAACGAAGACAACGACATGGTCATCCTTGCTCTGTGCCGTATTATGATAGACACCAAGTACGCGCACTAACCGCACGTCGCCCAGCCCCACTTCCTCGCGAAGTTCGCGGCGGATCGCTGCTGCTGCACTCTCGCGCTTGGCGACGCCGCCGCCCGGCAGATACCAGCCATCGATATAATGGTGCCGGACCAGCGCGACGCGCCCCGCGGGATCGATCAGGATCGCCCGCGCCACGAATGTGCGCGGACGTCGGACTTTCGACCACCATCGCATCGCGCGCCCGGCGATCCGGTAGCGCAACGCGGGCACGTCAGCCGCCGATCGTTGCGCTCAGGAACGCCGGCACCGGGCCGTTCCACCCGTCGTCCGGCCCCTCGTCGCGCTCGTGGCGGCGCTGCGACGCGTAACGCTGTTGGCCGGTCTGGTCGTCGCGACCGCGGCCCGCCTGCTCTTGGCGGCTGCCGTCTGCTCGGCCTCCGCGCCCGCGACCCGCCGGATCGTCACGCCGGTCATCCGCACTGTCGCGAGCAGCTGGTTCCTTTTCGGCGGCTGGCGTTGCCAGCGCGTCCGCCGACGGCCTCGAGCGCGTACGACCGGGTCGCTCGCGCGGCGTCTCTGCGCTCGCCTCGTCGGCCGCCGGAACCTCGAACTTGGCGATGGTTTGCCCGGTAAGTTTCTCGATGTTCTGGATGTTCTCGGCGTCTTCGGGCCCGACGAACGTATAGGACGTACCCGTCGCCCCCGCGCGTCCCGTCCGGCCGATGCGATGCACGTAATCGTCCGGATGCCACGGCGCATCGAAGTTGAAGACGTGGCTGACGCCCTTGATGTCGAGCCCGCGCGCGGCGACGTCGGACGCCACCAGAATGTTGATGTCGCCCGACTTGAACCGGTCGAGCTCGGCGATCCGCGCCGATTGCTCCATGTCGCCGTGGATTTCGCCGGCGGCGAAACCGTGCTTCTTCAAACTCTTGTTGAGCTCGCGCACCGTCGTCTTGCGGTTGCAGAAGATGATCGCGTTGGCGACGCCCTCGGATTTCAGCAGTCGCCGCAGCGTATCGCGCTTCTGGAAGGCCGAGCCCTTAACCGGCACCAGCCACTGTGTAATGTTGGTATTGGTGCTCGCCGGCCGCGCGACCTCGATCGTCTTGGGATTGGACAGGAACTTGTCCGCCAGCTTCTTGATCGGCGGCGGCATCGTCGCCGAAAAAAGCAGCGTCTGCCGCTGCTTGGGCAGCTTCGTGCAGATTTCCTCGATATCAGGGATGAACCCCATGTCGAGCATGCGATCCGCCTCGTCGATCACCAGCATGCTGCAGCCGTTGAGCAGGATCTTGCCGCGCCCGAACAGGTCCATCAGCCGCCCGGGCGTCGCGATCAGCACGTCGACGCCGCGCTCCAGCGCCTTGACCTGATCGCCCATCTGCACGCCGCCGATCAGCAGCGCCATCGACAGTTTGTGATACTTGCCGTAGATCTCGAAATTCTCTGCAACCTGCGCCGCAAGTTCGCGTGTCGGCTCAAGAATAAGGCTGCGCGGCATCAGCGCGCGGGCGCGACCGTGCGCCAGGATATCGATCATCGGCAGCACGAACGACGCCGTCTTGCCCGTCCCCGTCTGCGCGATGCCGATGATGTCGCGCATCATCAGCACGCTCGGGATCGCTGCAGCCTGGATCAGCGTCGGGTCGGTATAGCCCGTGTCGCCGACGGCGCGGAGAAGTTCTTCTGACAGGCCGAGGTCGGCGAAGCTCATGGCGATCCTGAAAAAGGGGCGCGAAGCGCACGCCCGTCATTGGACGCGAGACGCGATTGCGCGTCCATTGTCAAGGAAAACGCCGCTATACACAGCGCGGTCGTGTTATTTCGTCGTTGCCGTCAACGTCCTGAACCGGCTGATCTTACAGCGGGCGCCCGATCGCGATCGAAGCACGTCGCGCTTGGCGCAGACCATCCCGTCGCCGGCGCGCTTCAGGTAAAAGCCGCTGTAGAAATTAAGCGTCGGGCAATCGTCGTCGAGCTTGGCGCGCAGGCGGCGACCGTCGGTGACGATCAGGTCGACATCGCCGTCACGCGAGAACATCGCGCTCGCCAGCGTCGCGGCGGCGACGCACTTGGGCGCCTTGTGCTCGCGCCACGTCACCTCCGCATCCGGCTCGCTGCGTCGTACGGGAAGCTGCGGGATGCGGATCACCACCCGCTCGCGGTAGATCATCTGCGCGAGTTCAATGCCGTTCAACCCCGCCGGCTCGTGTGCCGAGATCAGCAGCGGCGCGCAGATCGCGAGCGGAACAAGGGCACGGCGCTGGGTCATCGATTGATTGTGCCGTTGCCGCGAATTGTTTGAACCATGGATGAATTACGGCGATCATGCGGCATGACGCCAGCTCAAACCAGCCTCCTCGACGCGCTCCGCCCGATCGTCCAACCGCGTGCGATCGTCACCGATCCAGACACGATCGCGCCCTGGGAGATCGACTGGCGAAAGCGCTGGCACGGCCGCGCACCGATCATGTTCCAGCCCGGAACGGTGAGCGAGGTGCAGGCGATCGTCCGCGCAGCGGCCGCCAGCGGCGTTCCGCTGGTGCCGCAGGGCGGCAACACATCGATGGTGGGCGGTGCGACGCCGCCGTCGAGCGGCGACGCCGCCCTCCTGTCGCTTCGCCGGCTTAACGCGATCCGCGCGCTCGATGCGGACGCCGGGCTGGCAGTTGCCGAAGCCGGCGTGATCCTCGCCGATCTGCACGCCGCCGCTCTATCGGCCGGTCGCCGCTTCCCGCTGACGCTGGGCGCCCGCGGATCGGCGACGATCGGCGGACTGGTATCGACCAATGCCGGCGGCACGCAGGTGCTGCGCTGGGGCACGATGCGCGGCCTGGTCGCCGGGATCGAAGCGGTGCTGCCGGACGGCGCGCTGCACGACGGCCTGTCGCCGCTCAAGAAGGATAATCGCGGCTATGATCTGACGCAGCTGCTGATCGGCGCGGAGGGCACGCTGGGCATCGTCACCGCGGCGACGCTGCGCCTCGCGCCGGCGATCCGGGCACGGGCAGTGGCCTGGGCGGCGGTTGCCTCGCCCACCGATGCGTTGGCTCTGCTGCGCCGCTTCGAAGCCGCCGGCGATCTGATCGAGAGCTTCGAGCTGCTTCCCGCCGAGTCGCTCGACGCGGTGCTCGCCCACGTGTCCGATACCCGCACGCCGCTCGCGACGCCGCATCCGTGGCACGTGCTGATCGAAGCGGTCGCGGCCGACGAGCAACCCCCCGAAGCATTCATCGAGCGCGTCCTCGGGCCGGCGATCGAGGACGGCCTCGTCGCCGACGCAACGCTGGCGGCTAGCGAGAGTCAGGCAAACGCATTCTGGCGCATCCGCGACTCGATCTCGGACGCCGAACGCGCAACCGGCCCCGCCGCGCAGCACGACATTTCGGTGCCGGTTGAGACGATGCCGCGCTTCATGGTGGACGCCGCTGCGGCGTGCGATGCGCGCTTCCCAGGTACGCGCGCCAGCGGCTTCGGCCATCTTGGCGACGGCAACGTCCACTTCCACGTCCGCGCGCCCGCCGGCGCCGATCGCGACCGCTGGCTGGCCGAGGAAGCGCCCGTCGTCTCGCGTTTCGTCAACGATCTCGTCGTTGCGGTCGGCGGCTCGATCTCGGCCGAGCACGGCATCGGACAGATGAAGATCGACGAGCTCGAACGACTGTCGTCCCCCACGCGCATCGCTGCGTTGCGCGCGATCAAATCGGCGCTCGATCCGCTGACTATCATGAATCCCGGCAAGCTGGTGCCGCTTGCACCGCGCGTGGTGGATCAATAGGGCGCGGTTCATCCGGGCGGCTCGGCGTCGCCCATGCGACATTTCTGGAGAGAACAGATGGCCACCGCGCCGCAGCAGCAACCGCTCCCGCTCTTCTACAACGGGCTGGAACCGCTCTCGAGCGAATTGCACGCCGATTACCGCATCCGCCCGGCGACCTCGGCGCCGTTCCTCGGCGCGCAGCACGCCATCCCGGTGACAATCGACGAGTTCGCGCTGGCGCAGCGTTTCATGCCGATCGTCTTCTCCGCCGGCGACGATGCCATCCCGATCGCGCTGATGGGCCTCAACGAAGGCGTCAACGTCTTCATCGATGCCGAGGGCAAGCTGACCGAGGAGAACTTCTACGTCCCCGCCTACGTCCGCCGCTATCCGTACATGCTCGCGCGCCTGCGTCCCGACGCGGAGGAGCTGTCGCTCTGCTTCGATCCCACGTCGGACACGATCGGGCGCTTCGACGAGGGCGAGCCACTGTTCGAGAACGGCCAGCCGAGCGCGGTGACCAAGAACATCCTCGCCTTCAACGAGCAGTTCGAGCAGGCCGGCGCGCGCACCGCGGCGTTCATGACCGAGCTGCGCGAAGCCGAACTGTTGATGGACGGCGAAGTGTCGATCCAGCACGACAGCAATCCGCAGCCGTTCGTCTATCGCGGCTTCCAGATGGTGAACGAGGAGAAGCTGCAGGATCTGCGCGGCGACCAGCTGCGCAAGATGAGCAAGAGCGGCATGCTGCCCCTGCTCTACGCGCACCTCTTCTCGCTGTCGCTGATGCGCGACATCTTTGCCCGCCAGATGGCGTCGGGCAAGATGCCGCAGCCGAACCTCAACGCCTGATCACAGGGGAAACGCGATGGCCCGTCTGCCGCAGGATCAGCGCTACTCGGGCGTCGCCATCGCGTTTCACTGGATTATCGCGCTGCTGGCGATCGTCAATCTCGCAGTCGGCCTGCTGCACGATGCGATCCCCGCGCTCGGCGCATTGATGCCCGGTCACAAGGCGATCGGGATCACGGTTCTTGCGCTGACGGCTGGCCGCCTCGCCTGGCGGCTCGCACACCGCGCCCCGCCGCTGCCGGCGCACACGCCCGCGTGGGAGAAGGGGCTCGCCCATGCGACGCATTGGACGCTCTACGCGCTGCTGCTGCTGATGCCGCTCAGCGGCTGGGCAATGGTCTCGGGTACCGAGAAGCGCCGCCCGCTCGACTGGTTCGGCACGTTCGACATCCCCTATTTGCCGGTCTCCACCGCGACCGGCGGCGCGGCGCATGAGGCGCACGAACTGCTCGGCTGGCTGATGCTCGCGCTGGTGGTTCTGCACGTCGTGGCGGCGCTGCGCCATCACCTCATCCTGCGCGACAATATCCTCGCGCGGATGGCTCCTGTGCTGCGCCGCTAGACGCGCCAGCTGCCTCGTTTTCTCGTCCCCGCGAGGGGGGCTTGAAACCAAATGCCGCCCTCCTAAGTTAGTGCTGTACGGCTTCCGTGTCCCCCCTTTCGCGGAACCGTATGGCACATCCTTGGATGTGTCCCCTCCCTGAACCTTGGCCACCTCGGGCAACTGCCCGGGGTGGTTTTTTTGTGCTCATTCGGCAGCCAGCGCGCGGGGTTGCGCCATCGCCTCGTCGGCCAGCGCATCGATGATCGCCCGGACGAGATCGACGATCCGCGCCGCGCCGCGCCCGGGACGATCGAACGCTTCGTCGAGGTAGAGCGAGCGGTCGATTTCCAGCTGGACGGCGTGGACACCGGCCGCAGGGGCGGCATGGCGCTCGAGGATATGCCCGCCGGCATAGGGGGCGTTCAGCGCGTGGCCCAGCCCGGCCGCTGCCACCTCTGCCTCGACGCGATGGACGAAGCGGCCTGCCGCCGCCCGGCCAAACCGATCGCCCGTCACGATCCGCGCCGCGCTGTTGGCGATCGGCGGCATCGAATGGAGATCGAGCAGCACGGCCACGCCGAAACGCGCCTTCGCCGCGGCGAGCAGCCGTGCGAGCGTCTCATGATAGGGACGGTGCGCATCGGCGATCCGCGCCGACACGTCGTCGGCGCGTAGCCGGCGCCGCCACAGCTCGCCCGCGGCGGAGGTGCGGCGCGGAACGAGGCCGAGGCCGCTGCGCACCTTGGTGCTGAGATGCCCCGCCTGCGCGCCGTCGTCGAGCCGTGGATCACGATCATGCTCCGCGCGGTTCAGGTCGATCCACGCGCGGCCGATCCGCTGCACGATCGTCGCCTCGCCGCTGCGCGCCGCCAGCGCGATCGCGTCGACGTAGCGATCCTCCAGCCCCGTCAGCGCGGCGGCCGGCACGCGCAGCGCCGCGTACAGCGCATCGGGATAGTCGCGGCCCGCGTGCGGCACCGACAGGACCACCGGGCTCGCAGGCGGCATCTCGCCGTACAGGTCGAACGGTGGCGGCATCTCGGCTCAGCCTATGGAACAACCGGGTCCGCCGCAATGCACGGCCGTACGCGAGACGCCGCCGTCTGGAAAATGTTAAGGGGTTGGCGCATACATGGGCCGCCAGAGCGCGAGGGCACGAATGATCCGGATTTTGCTGGCCGAAGACGACCAGGTGATGCGCGAGTATCTGACGCGCGCGCTGGAGAAATCCGGCTATGCGGTCACCGCCGTTGATCGCGGCACGGCGGCGCTGCCGCTCGTCGAGCAGGAAGAATTCGACCTGCTGCTGACCGATATCGTCATGCCGGAAATGGATGGGATCGAACTCGCGCAGAAGGCAGGCGAGCTGCGCCCGAACCTGCGCGTCATGTTCATCACCGGCTTCGCCGCCGTCACGCTGCGCGCCGGCAAGGCGATGCCGCAGGCGCGCGTCCTGTCGAAGCCGTTCCACCTGCGCGACCTCGTGCTCGAGGTCGACCGCATGTTCGAAGTCGGAGAATTTCTCGGATCGAATTGAGCGGGGTTGCGCTGCGGCAAAGCCCCGGCTAATGGCCCCGCTCCCGTGGGCGTGTAGCTCAGTGGTAGAGCACTGTGTTGACATCGCAGGGGTCGCAAGTTCAATCCTTGCCACGCCCACCATGAAAAGCCCTGCCAGGCGTATCGCTTGGCAGGGCTTTTTTGTGGGTGCCGTTTGCGAGCCGCGAACGGCGTCCGATCAGGCGAGCGTCGCCTGCGCCTCCATGCACGCGCAGCCATCCCCATCGGTCGTCCACAGCGCGACCGGATCGCCCGCCGCCATGTTGAGCCCTGCCGCTGCGCCGACGAACATCGGTCGCGCCCCGCGGAACGAGAAGTGCGTCAGTCGTCGATCGGGCCGCTGACGGAGCAGGAAGTCCGCCAGCAGCATCGCCTGATACGGCCCGTGCACGACGAGGTCGGGATAATGCTCGTCCTCGATGGCATAGGCGCGATCATAGTGGATGCGGTGTGCGTTGAACGTCAGCGCCGAGAAGCGGAACAGCGCGGTCGCGTCCGGCGCGAAGTCGGCTCGTGCGTTTGCGCGACGCGGATCGGGCGCGGCGGGCGCCGGGGTGCCGTTACCGGGCTGGCGGAACACCAGATCCTGCTCCTCGATCACCGCCGCCGCGCCATCGACGACGATCTCGTGCCGGACGGTGACGAAGGTCAACGTGCCGCTGCGCCCCGTCTTTTCATTGACGTCGGTGACGATGCTGCGGCGTGTGGCGGGCGCGCCGATCGGCAAGGGCGCGTTGAAGGTCAGCCGCCCCCCGGCCCACATGCGCCGTGGCGCATCGATCGGCGGCAGTTCGACGCCGCGCTGCGGATGGCCGTCGCGCCCGATCGCCGACTGCCGTGCCTCGGGCAGGAAATACAGCCAGTGCGCGAGCGGAGGCAGCTCACCCACGGGCCAGTGGGCGCTGTCGTGATCGAATAGCGCCGCCAGCCGCCGCAGCGGCGCGGCGATGAAATCGTCGTGCTGCTCGGTCAGCACCGGCTGCCAGCCGTTCATGCTCGCTATCGAATCGTCTGCCACAATCGCTCCTCAGCCCCGCCGTCGCGCTTCGGCATGCCATTCGGCGCGCGTCAGCAGCGCATCGAGATCGTCGCGGCTGATGTCAAAGCTCTCGTGCATATCCGCGAGCGCCGCATCGATATCGGCGATGTGAAGCCCGCTCGGCAGCGGCGGCGCGGGCGTCGGGCGATGCGGGTAGCTGCGCCGCGTCGCGCGGTGGAACGCGATACCTAACGCGACCAGAGCGACCGAGTTGATCCCGACCGGCAACAGCGCGAAGCCGAAGCCGGCATCGTGGATACTCTGGCTGCCGATCACCGCGGTCAGCGCCGCCGCGCCGCCGGGCGGGTGCAGGCACCGCAGCAGCGACATGACGAGGATCGCCCCACCGACGCCGAGTGCGGCCGCCATCACCGGATCGCGAACCAGCGTGAACGCCGCAACCCCTACCAGCGTCGAGATGACGTTACCGCCGATCACCGGCCACGGCTGCGCCAGCGGGCTCGCCGGCACCGCGAAGACGAGCACGGCCGACGCACCCAGCGGCGCCACGATGATCGGCAGGTCGCCGCTGCCGCGCGGGGCGAGCGCGCAGACCATCATCGTCACCGCGATGCCGATCGCCGCCCCGATACACGCGACGATCCGCTCGGGCAGGTGCGCGCCCGCCAGAATGGGCTGGAAGAAACGCAAGCAGCCGGTCCTCGTCGATGATCCCAGCCCCGCCCGTACCAGCGCGAGTCGCTGTCGCGAAAGGAAGTCATTTTTGCTGGCCCCTCGCCGCTTCCTTTCTTATCCGCCCGTTAAATTGGTGGAGGATCCGATGAGCAGCACGTGGCCCGATTACGCCGACATCCGTCGCGAGGTCGCCAAATTGTGCGCCGACTTCCCCGGCCCCTATTGGCGCGCAAAGGATCGCGAGCGCGCCTATCCCACCGAATTCGTCGACGCGCTGACGCGCAGCGGCTTTCTGTCGGTGCTGATCCCGGAGGAATATGGCGGCGCCGGTCTGCCCTTGTCCGCCGCCGCTGCGATCCTCGAGGAGATCCAGCAGCAGGGCGCGAACGGCGGCGCCTGCCACGCGCAGATGTACGTCATGGGCACGATCCTGCGCCACGGCAGCGAGGAGCAGAAGCGCCGCTATCTGCCCGAGGTCGCCAACGGCACGCTGCGGCTGCAGGCGTTCGGCGTTACCGAACCGACGAGCGGCACCGACACCGGATCACTCAAGACGGTCGCGCGCCGCGACGGCGATCGCTACATCGTCTCGGGACAGAAAATCTGGACCAGCCGCGCGCTGCAATCGGATCTGATGGTGCTGCTCGCCCGCACGACGCCGCAGGATCAGGTGACGAAGCGCACCGACGGCCTGTCGGTCTTTCTCGTCGACATGCGCGAGGCGCTGCAGCAGGGCATGACGATCCGCCCGATCACGACGATGATGAACCACTCGTCGACCGAGGTCTTTTTCGATGATGTCCCCGTACCCGCCGCCAACCTGATCGGCGAGGAGGGCAAGGGCTTCAAATACATCTTGTCGGGGATGAACGCAGAGCGCGCGCTGATCGCCGCCGAATGTATCGGCGACGCCAAATGGTTCATCGACAAGGCCAGCGCCTATGCCCGCGAGCGCAAGGTGTTCGGCCGCCCAATCGGACAGAACCAGGGCATTCAGTTCCCGATCGCGCGCGCCTATGCGCAGATGCGCGCCGCAGAGCTGCTGACGCACGAGGCGATCCGGCTGTACGAGGCGGGCGAGAACTGCGGCGCCGAGGCCAATATGGCGAAGATGCTCGCGGCGGAGGCGAGCTGGGCGGCGGGCGAGGCGTGCATCCAGACGCACGGCGGCTTCGGCTTCGCGGAGGAATATGACGTCGAGCGCAAGTTCCGCGAGACGCGGCTTTACCAAGTCGCGCCGATCTCGACCAACCTCATCCTCTCCTTCGTGTCCGAGCACGTCCTCGATCTGCCGCGTTCGTTCTGAACCGCCCGCTTCGCGCGGCGTTGGACCAGGATGATTGAGGTCCCCGCGCCCTATCACCCACCCGTCACACAGCGCGGCAAGCTGTCACTGCGGATCGGCAAGCGTGCGCGCCTCGTCGTGCGCGTCGAGGTGACGAGCGGCGGGCTGCTCGCCATCGGCGGCCTCGTCTCGTCGATCCTGCTGTCGACCGCTATACTAGTCGGCGCCGCGGTCGGCACCCCGCGGCGGCGCCAAGAAGAGCTTGAGGGCCGCGACGTGATTCAGCGCTAGGCGAGACTAATACAAGCGGCTTATATCGGGGCAAAATAGGAGAGACCCCGATGGCCACCGCCGCTGCCGTGCCCAACCCCCCGCCCTTCCGCCGTCTGCCGCAGAAGGGGCCGGACATCACCGTCGATCATCGCGACGACGGCACGATCCTGATCCGTTCGAACCACGCGATGGCCGAGCCCGCCCGCTCGATCCCGCATTTGATGGCCGAGCGTGCCGCGCTCCATCCCGATCGGCCGTGGCTGATGCAGCGCGCGCCGGGCCACGGGCCGTGGCAGGGCGTCACCTACGGCGAGGGCAAGCGCATGGCGGACAGCGTCGCGCAGTGGCTGATCGATCGCGGGCTGGGCGCGGGTGACGCGGTGATATGCCTCAGCGCCAATTCGGTGGCGCAGGGCATCTTGATGGTCGGCTGCTTCACCGCGGGCGTGCCGATCGCGCCGCTCAGCCCCGCCTACAGCCTCGTCTCGACCGATCACGCCAAGCTCAAACACTGTTTCGTCACCGTGCGCCCGCGCATCGTCTTCGCCGAGCAGGCGGCGATGTTCGAGCGCGCCTTCGATACGCTGCGCGCCCTCGATCCGTCGCTCACCTTCGTCACCGTCGACGGCGGCGCGGGCACGATCCCGTTCCGCGAGTTGACCGACACAGTCGCGACCGACGCGGTCGATGCGGCACGCGAGGCGCTGACGCACGACACCGTCGGCAAATATCTCTTCACCTCGGGATCGACCGGGATGCCCAAGGGCGTGCCGCAGCATCAGGGAATGTTCGTCAATCTCATCGCGGCGTCCGAAGGACTGCGCGACGATCCCGATCCAGTCGACCATCCGATCTCGCTCGACTGGATGCCGTGGAACCACATCTCTGCGGGCACGATCCACTTCAACGCCGCGATCGCCGGCGGCGGCACGCTGTACATCGACGAGGGCAAGCCGGTGCCCGGCCTGTTCGAGACGACGATCGCCAATTTGCGCGAGATCTCGCCGATGAGCTTCGGCTCGGCGCCGATCGCCTTTGCGATGCTCGCCGACGCGATGGAGCGCGACCCGACGCTGCGGCACGCCTTTTTCAAGAACCTGCGCGGCATGGGCTATGGCGGCGCGACGCTGTCCGACGATCTCTACGATCGCATGCAGGCGCTGGCGATCGCCGAGACGGGCGAGCGCATGCCCTTCACCACGATGTACGGCGCGACCGAGACGCTCGGCGTCACCGTCGTCCACTGGGCGTCGGAGCGCGTCGGGCTGATCGGCCTGCCGCTTCCGGGCAGCACGCTCAAGCTGGTGCCGAGCGGCGACAAGCTCGAGGTACGCGTAAAGGGGCCGACCGTCACGACCGGCTACCACAATGATCCCGAGAAGACCGCTGCCGCCTTCGACGAGGAGGGCTATTACATGCTCGGCGACGCGGCGCGCTTCCTCGATCCCGATCGGCCCGAACACGGGCTCGTCTTCGACGGGCGCGTGACGGAGGACTTCAAGCTCTCGTCGGGGACGTGGGTGTCGGTCGGCACGCTGCGGCCCGATATCGTCGCCGCCTGCTCGCCCTACCTCCAGGACGCGGTGATCGCCGGGCAGGACAAGGCGTTCATCGCGGTGCTCGCCTGGCCCTCCGCTTCGGCGTTGCAGACGCTCGCCGAGGCGACGCCGGGCGCCGACCCGTTCCCGACGCTTGAGGGGTTGGTGAAGGAAAAGCTGGAGGCGTTCAACGCCGAGGCGGGCGGATCGTCGCGCCGCGTCGGCCGCTTCACCATCTTGCGCTCGGCACCGTCGATCGACGGGGGCGAGATCACCGACAAGGGCTACGTCAACCAGCGCGCGACGCTCACCGCGCGCGCCGACATCGTCAAGGCGCTGTTCGCTGACGAGGTGGGCGAGCACATCATCGATCTGCGCGGCTGAACGAAAACCGCCGCCGTTCCGGGTTTTTCCGGGACGGCGGCGGCTTGGAAGCGCAGGTGCGTATCAGCGACCGACGGCAAGGTCCTTGAACGCCGCATCCTTGTCGGTGCGAATCTCGCCCGGCAGGCCGAGAACACGCTCGGCAATAATGTTCTTCAGGATCTCGTCGGTGCCGCCCGCGATGCGAAGGCCCGGCGCGTTCATCACCGCGCCCTGGAACAGGCCCTTGAGCGGCAGCAGCGCGGGATCGTTGATGATCCCATACTGGTCCTCCGCCTCGATCGCGGCATTGCCCAGATCCTGCAGCACGTTGGCGGCGATGATCTTGCCGATCGAGCTTTCCGGCCCAGGCGTCTGCCCGCGGCTCAGCGCCGTCATCGTGCGCATGCGGGTGTTACGCAGCCCTTCGGACTGGACGTACCAGTCGGCCAGCCGCTGGCGGAACGCACTGTCCTGGATCAGCGGGCCGTCCGCCGCGTCGAGGTCCTTGGCCAGCGCCAGGATCTCCTTCGGGCTCGCCCCGCTCGCCCCACCGACCGCCAGCCGCTCGTTCATCAGCGTGACCAGCGCGACCTTCCAGCCGTCGTCCACTGCGCCCAGCCGCTGCGCATCGGGAATGCGAACGTCAGTGAAATACACCTCGTTGAAGTTCGATCCGCCCGACATCTGGTGGATCGGCCGGATCTCGACGCCGGGCGACTTCAGATCGAGCCAGAACATCGTCAGGCCCTTGTGCTTGGGCACGTCGGGGTTGGTGCGCACCAGAACGATGCCGTAATCCGAATAATGCGCGCCCGAGGTCCACACCTTCTGGCCGTTCACCACCCAATCGTCGCCGTCACGCACTGCGCGGGTGCGGATCGCTGCCACGTCGGAGCCGCCGGCGGGCTCGGAGAACAGCTGCGACCAGATCTCCTCGCCGCGCAGCGCCGGGCCGACGAAGCGCTGCTTGGTTTCGTCATTGGCGAACGCCATCACCGTCGGTACGCACATGCCCAGGCCGATGGTGAAATAGCCGTATTGCACCGGGAACTTGGCCTCTTCCTGGCCGAAGATCACCGACTGGATCGGCGTGCCGCCAGCCCCGCCCCATTCCTTGGGCCAGGTGATCTGCGCGTAGCCGGCCTCGGCCTTGCGCTTCTGCCACGCCTTGCCGGCCGCCATGTCGTCGGCGTGGTTCATCGCCTTGTGCTCGGCCGCGTTCTTCTCGAGCCACGTGCGCGCGGTGGCGCGATACTCGGTTTCTTCGGGGGAATCGTTGAAGTCCATGGGTCTCGTCCTCTCGCTCGGCGCTCAGGCCGCGTTCTTCATCTCGAGCTGGCTCACCAGCCGTTCGCGCCACGTCGCCGGGGCACCTGCGACCAGGCTCAGCTGGCGTGACCGGCGGTAG
Organism: Sphingomonas sp. NBWT7; assembly: GCF_014217605.1. Classification (NCBI taxonomy): domain Bacteria; kingdom Pseudomonadati; phylum Pseudomonadota; class Alphaproteobacteria; order Sphingomonadales; family Sphingomonadaceae; genus Sphingomonas; species Sphingomonas sp. NBWT7. Next base: position 1,714,213 of record NZ_CP043639.1, read on the forward strand.
TAGAGCTGCGGATCCGCCTCCCAGGTGAAGCCGATGCCGCCGTGCGTCTGGATATTCTCCTTGGAGGCGAACCAGAACGCCTCGCTCGCCGCGACACGCGCGGTCGCCGCCGCCAGCGGCAGGTCACCCGCGTCGGTGTTGAGCGCCCAGGCGCCGAAATAGGCGTTCGATCGCGCGACCTCGTTCTTGACGTAGATATCGGCAAGCTTGTGCTTGATCGCCTGATAGCCGGCGATGGCGCGGCCGAAGGCATGGCGGCTCAGCGCATATTCCTTCGCCATCTCCAGGCTCTTGTCGGCGCCGCCGATCTGCTCGAACGCCAGCAGCACCGCCGCACGATCGAACACCGCCTGCATCGCTGCGATGCCGTCCTCGTTGCCGAGCCGCTCGGCCGGCGCGCCCGAGAAGGTGAGCTTCGCCGCCGAACGCGTCGGGTCGAGCGTCGTCAGCACCTCGGCCGATACGCCTTCGCCCTTCTCGACCAGATACAGCCCGTCCTTCGCCAGCACGACGATCAGGTCGGCGACGTCGCCGTCGGTCACCGGGATCTTCTCGCCGGACAGCTTGCCGCCCGACACACTGGTACCGATCGAGCGCGCCGTCACCGGGCCCTTGCCCTCGGCGGTGGCGAACGCACCGATCACCTCGCCGGCGGCGATCTTCGGCAGCCACTTGGCCTTCTGTTCCTGCGAGCCGAACTTCATCAGCGCCTCGGCCACGAAATAGACCGTGGAAGCGAACGGGATCGGCGCGCACGCGCGGCCCAGCTCTTCCGCCAGTCCGCACAGCTCGACATGCCCCATGCCAAGCCCGCCGAACTCCTCGGGGATCGCGACGCCGAGCCAGCCCTGCTCCGCAACGCCCTTCCACAGCGCCTCGTCATAGGCGCGATCGGCGTTGTCGAGCACGCCGCGCACCACCTTGGCGTCGCACTTCGCGGCGAGGAACTTGCGCGCCTCGTCCTTCAGCATCTTCTGGTCGTCGGAATAGTCGAAATTCATCTCACTCTCCCCGCCCGCCCGCCCGTGCCCAACCTGTCGTGGCACGGTAGAGAGGACATGATCCGTTGATTAGCGCGGCTGCATCCGGATCGCGCCGTCGAGCCGCACGTCCTCGCCGTTGAAATAGCCGTTGCGGCACATCTCCAGCGCCAGTTTGGCATATTCCTCGGGCATGCCGAGCCGCTTGGGGAAAGGCACCATTGCCGACAGCGCGGCCTTCACCTGCGGTTTCGCGCGGCCGAGCAGCGGCGTATCGAAGATGCCCGGCAGAATGGTGTTGCAGCGGATGCCTTCGGGCGACAGGTCGCGCGCGACGTTCAGCGTCATGCCGATGATGCCGGCCTTGGCCGACGCATAGGCGACCTGCCCCACCTGGCCTTCCTCGCCTGCGACACTCGCGGTGTTGACGATCGCCCCGCGGTCGCCGTCCTCGGTCGGTTCCAGCGTCATCATCCCCGCCGCCGCGCCGACGATGCAGCGGAACGTGCCGACGAGGTTGAGCTCGAGCGTCTTCTGGTAGTTCTCGACCGGATAGGGCTTGATTGAGCCGTCCTCCTTCGACCGCGCGACCGTTTTGTTCGGGCCGCCGAAGCCGCCGCCCGCGCAATTGACCAGGATCCGCTCCTGCCCGTTCGCCGCGCGCGCCTTGGCAAAGCCGGCGTCGACCGACGCCTGATCCATCACGTCGACCTCGCAATAGGTCGCGCCGATCTCCTCGGCGACGCCGGGGCCGATCTCACCGTTCTTGTCGAACAGCGCGACCTTGACGCCTTCCGCCCGCAGCGCCTTCGCCGTCGCGAGGCCCAGCCCGGAGGCGCCCCCGGTAATGATTGCCGCGATATCCGAACCCAGTTTCACTCAGCCTCTCCCCAGCTCGAACGCGGGCCGATTGCGACCTCGCGATTGCAGGATAACTTTAGTTATGTAGAGTGGCCCGTCAACAGATCAGTGCAACAGACATGAGTGGGAGAGGCCTGTTGGAATATGAGATGATCTCGGTCGAGCGCCGGGGCGAAGTCGATTGGGTGACGATGAACCGCCCGCACGTGCTGAATGCGCTCAACGATCGCCATGTCGAGGAATTGAGCCACTATTTCGGCGCGCTGCACAAGGATCGCGACTGCCGCGTGGTCGTGCTGAAGGGCGCCGGCCGCGCCTATTGCGCGGGGCTCGACCTGCAGGAGGGCGGTCGCTCCGAATTCGACACGATCGATCGCCTCGCGCACCAGCGCTCGATCGCCGAGATCGTGATGAAGATGCGCTATTGTCCGCAGCCGATCATCAGCCTCGTCCACGGCCCCGCATGCGGTGGTGGGTTCGCGATGGCGCTGGCGTCCGACATCCGCATCGCGGGCGAATCGGTGCGCATGAACGCCGCCTTCATCCGCATCGGGCTTTCCGCCTGCGACATCGGCGTCAGCTACTTCCTGCCGCGCCTGGTCGGCGCGAGCGTGGCCGCGGAGTTCATGCTGACCGGCAATTTCATCACCGCCGATCGCGCGCTTGCCACCGGCCTCGTCAGCCGCGTCGTGCCCGACGATCAGATAGAGGAGGCCGCCGCGCCACTGATCGAACAGATGCTCACCACCTCGCCGATGGGCCTCAGGCTCACCAAGGAATGCCTGCGCATGTCGATCGACGCGCCCAGCCTCGAGGCGGCGGTGGCGATGGAGGATCGCAACCAGATCCTGTGCGCGACCGCGCCCGATTTCGGCGAGGGGATCAAGGCGTTCTTCGAGAAGCGCCGCCCCGATTACACCAAGAAGAAGGAGCAGGCGGCATGAACGGGGGACTTGAGGGACGCGTCGCGCTGGTAACCGGCGGGGGCCGCGGCATCGGGCGCGAGATCGCGCTACGGCTGGCACGCGACGGCGCGGACGTCGCGGTGAACTACCGCAAGGACGCCGACGCAGCCGAAGAGGTCGTGCGCGAGATCGAGGGCCTCGGCCGCCGCGCCAAGGCCTATGCCGCCTCGGTCGACCGGTTCGAGGACTGCGCCGCGATGGTCGATGCAGTGGTGGCGGACTTCGGCGGGGTCGACATCCTCGTCAACAACGCCGGCATCGCCAGCCGCGGGCAGAGCGTCGCCGATACCGATCCGGGCGAGTTCGAACGCGTGATGCGCACCCATGCCTTCGCGCCGCATTATATGTCGAAGCTGGTCCTGCCCTCGATGCGCCAGCGCGCGAAGGAGAACGGCCGCGGCGACATCATCATCATCTCGAGCGTCGCGACGCTGTACCACGCCCCCAACGGCGCGCCCTATTCGATGGGCAAGGCCGCGTCGGAGGCACTCGCGCTCGTGCTGTCGAAGGAGGAGCGCGCGAACAACATACGCACCAACATCGTCGCCCCCGGCCTGACGGTGACGGACATGGGCGAGCGCCTGGCCAAGGCGACGCGCGGCGTCGCCGACATCCACGATCTCGCCGCCCAATCGCCGTTCGGCCGCGTCTCCACCCCGGCGGACGTCGCGGCGGCGGTGGCCTATTTCGTCTCGGCCGACGGCGAATATGCCAACGGCCAGAAGATCAACCTCCACGGCGGCGGCTGATCGCATCCGCCCGCACCGTCATCCCGGCCGGCAAACCGGGGTGACGGCGCCGCGATCGAACCGCTCAGCCGCGCAGCCCCCGCTCGCCCTCGATCATATAGTCGCGCGTCACCGGCACCGCGGTGCGGCTCTTGGTCAGCTGGATCTGGTAATTGCACATGCCGCCGTTGCGGAAGGCAGACGCCGCACCCGCCAAATAAAAGGTCCACATGCGGAAGAAGCGTTCGTCGTAGAGCGCGACGATCGCGGCCTTCGCCGCCATCGTGCGATCGTACCAGTGATCGATCGTCCAGGCGTAATGCAGCCGCAGCACCTCGATATCGGTCGGGAACAGCCGCAGCCCTTCGTAGGCGGTGACGATCTCGCTCAGCGCGGGATTGTACCCGCCGGGGAAGATGTACTTGGCGGTCCAGTCGTCGGTCGTGCCCGGCCCGCCCATCCGGCCGATCGTGTGCAGCAGCATTACGCCGTCGTCCGCCAGCAGCTCGCGGCACTTGCGGAAGAAGGTGCGATACTGCGGCGGGCCGACGTGTTCGAACATGCCGACCGACACGATGCGATCGAATTGCCCTTCGACGCGGCGATAGTCGATCAGCTCGAACTTGACGCGATCGGCGACGCCCGCCTCGGCGGCGCGCGCGCGCGCGACCTTCAGCTGCTCTTCGGACAGCGTCACGCCGAGCACGTCGACATCGAAATGCCGGTGAAGATACAGCGCCATACCGCCCCAGCCGCAGCCGATGTCGAGCACGCGCATGCCCGGCTTCAGCGCCAGCTTGGCTGCGATATGCGCCTTCTTGTCCTGCTGCGCCTGTTCGAGGCTGTCGGCGGGATCGGTGAAATAGGCGCAGCTGTACTGCTTGTCGCGATCGAGGAAGAGATCGTAGAGCCGCCCCGACAGGTCGTAATGGTGCGCGACGTTGCGCTTCGATCGCCGCTCCATGTTGATCCGGTCGAGCCGATAGCGCACCGCACCGAACGCGCGCGTCGCGGCGCTCGGCTTCAGGTTGCGCTCCCCGCCTTCCCAGCGGCTGTTGCGCTTCAGCAGCTCGACGAGATCGCGTACGTCACCCTGCTCGATGATCAGCCGCCCGTCCATGTAGCATTCGCCGGCGCCCAGCGCCGGGTTGCGCGCGATCGCCAGCGCGACGCGCCGGTCGGCGAAGCGGATCGTGACGTCGGGGTAGCCCTCCTGCGGGATACCGAAGGTCGCCGGCGCCGCGCCGGGGCGGTGGAGGGTGAGACGGCCGCGCTTCACCGCGCGGGACAGGAACAGATCAATCAACGCCATGGCGCGCGCACGTACCAATCAGATGCCGGCGTACCAATCGTAATCGACATTGTCCTCCCAATACCCGCCCTTGCCACGGCCGATGCCGGCGAGGCTGGCGACCGCATCGATCCGCATCAGATACTTGGCGTGTTTGTATCCCAATTGCCGCTCGACACGCAGCCGGCACGGCGCACCGTTCGCCACCGGCAGGAAGCGATCGTTGAGCGCCCAGGCAAGGATCGTCTGCGGATGGAACGCGTCGACCAGGTCAATCGATTCGTAATAGGGCGCACCGCCATAGAGATCGGCACAGGTGAAGACGATGTAGCGCGCCCCATCCCGCATGCCGGCGGCCTTGAGAACGTCGCCCAACCGTGGGCCTTGCCACTTGCCGATCGCGCTCCAGCCCTCGACGCAGTCGTGCCGCGTGATCTGCGCCCGCTGCGGCAGCGCGCCGAGATCCTTGAGGCTGAACGACAGCGGGCGCGCGACCATCCCGCCCACCGCCAGCCGCCAGTCGGCGAAATTGCCGGCCCGGAGTGCGCCATATTCGGGGGTACCGGGATCGCGCGTGCCGTTCGGTCGGAAGAACGGCGACCGTTGCTCGGGCGCGAACTCGGGCACGAGCGCGTCGCGGTCGGTCAGCGCACGTTGCAGGCCGCGATGCATGTCCTCGCCCAGGAACAGGATGCGCCGCGCGGCAGGCTGCTGGATCACCCGGTCGCATCCGGCGAGCAGCACCGCACCGCTTGCCGCTGTTCCCGCGATCAGCCCCCGCCGCGAGACGATCATGGCCTTTGCTCCTCTGGCACGCGCCACCAGCCGGTGATGACCGAGCGCAGTTCGTTGAGCGGCCCGGCGAGGATCACCAGCACCAGGTGGACGACGACGAACAGCGTAATCGCGATCATGCATAGGAAATGGATCGACCGCGCCGATTGCCGCCCGCCCAACACGTCGAGCAGCCACGGCCAAGCCGCGTTCATGCCGGGTGATAGCGCGAGGCCGGTAAGGACGACCAGCGGCAGCAGCACGAAGATGACGCCGACGTACGACAGCTTCTGCAACAGATTGTACGCCTGCGGATCGGCCGGATCGTGGAAGCGGAACGCTAGGTGTTCGCGCACGTCGGCAGCGACGTGTCGCACCGTCAATTCGCGCCGGCGCACGCGCAGATCGCGCGCGAAATGCCGGTTGAGTAGTCCCGCGATCATGTAGCCGAGCAGCCCGAACGCCAGCACCAACGCGAAGAACAGGTGCCAGCGTCGCGACAGCGCGAGATTGTAGTTCGCCGGGATCGTCAGCCAGGCGGGGAAGCGCGGCAGCTCCCACCATGCGGCATCGAAGTTCGCGCCGTATCGTCCCCAATAGAGCCGCGGATGCGCGTTCGAGATGCCGAGCCCCGAGCCGATCAGAATGAAGATCGCGATCGCGTTGATCGCGTGCCACAGGCGCGTCACGAAGCGATGGCGATAGATCACGGTCATCGCCGGCAGCCTAGACCAAAGCGGAACGTGCCGACAGCATTCATCCGCCGTACGCCCGCCAGAAGAATACCGCCGTCGTCGCGCCGGTAACCAGCAGCGTCCAGACGCGCACCGCGCCCGGCGGCAGGCGCTTGCCAATTAGCGCGCCTGCCCAGCCGCCCGCGATCGCCCCGATCAGCATCGGGATGCCGAGTTGCCACGCCACCATCCCGGCCGCGACGAAGACGATCGCGGCGGCGGCATTGGCGACCGCGAGCATCAGCGTGCGCGGCGCGAACAGCTTGCGTGGGTCGAGCCCGGCGAGCAGCCCGTAGGTCGCCGTCATCATCAGCCCCACGCCGCCGCCGAAATAACCGCCATAGATGCCGAGCAGCGCCTGCGCCGCCACCAGTGAGCGCGGCCCGATCGTAACGCGCCGCGCGAGCCACGCCGACGCGCGCCTGCCGAAGGCGAGCACGACGAAGGCGTAGAGCACCAGCCACGGAACGATGAGATCGAACGTGCGCGTCGGCGTCACGACCAGCAGCGCGCTGCCCGCGAGCCCCGCGACGAAGGTCACGCCGGACAGCGTCCGTACGCCGACGCCGCCGACCGGGGCGAGTTCGTCGCGGAAGCTCCACGCGCTCGTTGCGGCACCCGGCAGCAGCGCGACGTTGGACGTCGCATTGGCAACGTTCGCGGGCAGTCCCGCGGCCAGCAGCGCGGGCAGCGTCGCGAAGGTGCCGCCGCCGGCGAGCGCGTTCATCGCCCCGCCGACGAACCCCGCCCCCGCCGCCAGCGCCGCTCCAGCGGCATCGATCATCGCGAGCGCCGCGCTGCGGACGCGTCGCGAGTCAAGCGTCGATCCGCTCGGTTCCGGTATAGGCGAACAGCAGGTCGGCATCGTTCGAGGCGTGCACGATCTCCTCGCCCGTCAGCATCACGCACTCGCCCGCCTTCCACGCGACGCCGCCGACCACGCCGTGGCCACGCACCGGCACCAGCCAGCCGGGCTTGCCCTCCGGCAGGTGCACCGTTCGCTCGCCACCGGTCCACCGCTCGAGCACGAACTTGGGCCCTTCGACCAGGATCGTACGCCCCGGCGCCACCTCGCCCGGCCGCGGCGGCGCGACATAGGGGGTAAGCTCCGCCACGGCGACGCCGTCGTCGAGGTGAAGCTCGCGCGGGCGCCCGTAGTCGTACAGGCGATAGGTGGTGTCCGAATTCTGCTGCACTTCGATCAGCGTCAGCCCCGCGCCGATCGCGTGGATCACGCCGGAATGCGAGTAATAGAAGTCGCCCGCCTTCACCTTCTTCCAGTCGAGCTTGTCCTCGATCGATCCGTCGAGCGCACTCGCGCGCAGCTCCTCCGCCGTCATCGGCTGCTTCGGCCCGATCGCGATCGTCGAATCGGGCTGCGCATCTAGGATCAGCCAGCATTCGTCCTTGCCACGCGGCAGCCCGCGCTTCTGCGCCTCCTCGTCCGACGGATGGTCCTGCACCGACAGCTTCTCGCTGGTGAACAGATACTTGATCAGCATCTCGGGCTCGTCGGGATGCGGCGACTGGAACCACACCTCGCCGATCGGCTCGCCGCCGGACGCGGGATCGGGAAAACCAGGGTATAATTTGTGGCGGCCCCACGGCTTCTCGACGCGCTTGGTCGCCAGCAAGGTTGCAGTCATGTTGGTACCCCGATGATGAATGGCTGTGCTACCCGCTCAACGCCGCCGCGACCAAGCCGTTTCATTCCGCCTGCATATCGTTCCGCCCGTTCCAGCCCCGCTCGTTTCGCCATTGTTCGCACGCGCGGCCCTGCGCTAAAGGCTCATTCCGATGCGTATCTCCCCGTCCCTGTCCCGGCCCCGTGGCGTTCGGCCGTCCCGTTCCAAGGCGGCCCGCCCGCTCGTCGCCCTGCTGATCGCCGCGGTCGCGCTGCCGATGGCGGGATGCGCGCGCAATCGCGCCGGCAAGGGCGATCTGCCCTATGTCGCGCGTGACGTCGGCACGCTGTACAGCGCCGCGCGCGAGAAGCTCGACCAGCGCCAGTACAAGGTCGCCGCGGCGCTGTTCGATGAGGTCGAGCGCCAGCATCCCTATTCGGTGTGGGCGCGCCGCGCGCAGTTGATGGGCGCGTTCAGCAACTATCTCGCGAAAAGCTACACCGAGGCGATCCAGGGCGCGCAGCGTTTTCTCTCGGTCCACCCCGGCAACCGCGATGCGCCCTATGCCTATTATCTCATCGCGATGAGCTATTACGAGCAGATCAGCGACGTGACGCGCGATCAGAAGATCTCGGTCCAGGCGCAGGACGCGCTGGGCGAACTCACCCGCCGTTATCCCAACACGCGCTACGCCGCCGACGCGCGGCTTAAGATCGATCTCGTGCGCGATCACCTCGCGGGCAAGGAGATGGAGGTCGGCCGTTTCTACGAGCGCCGCGGCCAGTGGCTCGCCGCGACGATGCGCTTCCGCAAGGTCGTCGACGATTATCAGACGACCACGCACACCCCCGAGGCGCTGATGCGGCTGACCGAGACGTATCTGGCGCTCGGCGTGCGCGAGGAGGCGCGGCGCAGCGCAGCGGTGCTTGGCGCCAACTATCCCGAGACCGACTGGTACAAGCGCGCCTTCGATCTGCTCGGCGAGAACCCCGTCATGCCGGTCAAGCCGCTCGCACCGGGCGAGCAGGTCGTCCCGCAGCTCACCGTCCCCGCTCCCGCCGCGCCGCCGCGGACCGAGGTGGAAGTGTTGCCGATCGAAGACGCGCCGACGCCGCGCGCCGAGGCCCCGGGCGCGCCGACCCCGGCGACCACCGCCGGCGGCGCCGGCGCGACGCCCGGCGGCAATGCGCCGAGCAACGCAACGCCGACCGGCGTCCAGCCCGGCACGCCCCCGGCACCGCCGCAGGATCAGTGAGGCACCGCCCGCGGCGCCGGGCGTTGAACCGCGCATGCTGACCGCGCTTTCGATCCGGGACGTCGTGCTGATCGAGGCGCTCGACCTCGATTTCGGTCCCGGGCTCGGCGTGCTCACCGGTGAGACGGGCGCGGGCAAGTCGATCCTCCTCGACGCGTTGGGGCTCGCGCTCGGCGCGCGCGGCGACAGTGGGCTGGTGCGCCACGGCGCCGCGCAGGCGAGCGTCACCGCCACCTTCGATCCCCCCGCCGATATCGCCGGTCTGCTCGACGACAACGGGATCGAGGCGGAGCCGGGCGAGCCGCTGATCGTGCGCCGCGTCGTCAAGGCGGACGGCGGCAGCCGCGGGTTCCTCAACAACCAGCCGGCGTCCGCTGCGCTGCTGCGCGAGCTCGGCACGCGCCTGGTCGAGATCCATGGCCAGCATCACGATCGCGGCCTGCTCAACCCGCGCGGCCACCGCGCGCTGCTCGACACGTTCGGGCGGCTCGACACCGCCGGGGTATCCGACGCCTGGCGCGCATGGCGCACCGCCGACGACGCGCTCCTCGCCGCGCGCGCCGAGATCGAGACCGCGGCGCGCGATCGCGAGTGGCTCGACCATGCCGTCGCCGAGCTCGACGCGCTCGCCCCCGAGGCCGGCGAGGAAGAGGTTCTCGCCGAGCGCCGGCGCATCATGCAGCGCTCGGAGAAGATCACCGAGGATTTGAACGCGCTAGTCGATGCGCTAGAAGGATCGGACGGTGCGCTCGCCAGCATGCGTCAGGCCGCGCGCATCCTCGATCGCATCGCACCCGATCACCCGGCGCTGGCCGAAGCCTTGGCGGCGCTCGACCGCGCGGTGATCGAGACGAGCAATGCCGGCGAGCAGGTCACCGAGGCGAGCCGCGCGCTCGCCTATGATCCGCGCGCGCTGGAGGACGACGAGGCGCGGCTGTTCGAGCTACGCGCCGCCGCGCGCAAGCACCGCCTCCAGCCCGACGATCTTGCCGCGCTCGCCGACGAGCTGCGCGGCCGCCGCGACCGGCTCGAGGCGGGCGAGGAAGGCATCGCCGCGCTCGAGCAGCGCGCGGCCAAGGCACGCGAGGCGTACGTCGCCGCCGCCAAGCGCCTGAGTGACGCGCGCCGCGCCGCCGCCGCCAGGCTCGACGCCGCGGTTGCGGGCGAACTGCCCCCGCTCAAGCTCGACGCGGCGCGCTTCCGTACCGGCGTCGCGCCGTTGCCGGAGGATCAGTGGAGCCCCTTCGGCCAGGATCGCGTCGAGTTCGAGATCGCGACCAATCCCGGCGCGCCCTTCGCGGCGCTGATCAAGATCGCCTCGGGCGGCGAACTGTCGCGCTTCATTCTCGCGCTCAAGGTCGCGCTGGCGGAGGAAGGCGGCGCGGCGACGATGATCTTCGACGAAATCGATCGCGGCGTCGGCGGCGCAGTCGCCTCCGCGATCGGCGAGCGCCTCGCGCGTCTCGCGACCGCCACGCAGCTACTCGTAGTCACGCACTCCCCGCAGGTCGCGGCGCGTGGCGCGGCGCATCTGCTGATCGCCAAGCGCAACGACGGCGTGGTGACGCGCACCGGCGTGCGCCAGCTCGACGATGCGGAACGGCGCGAGGAGATCGCGCGCATGCTCTCGGGCGCGACGATCACTGACGAAGCCCGCGCGCAGGCCGACCGCCTGATCGAGACGGCCTGATCCCCAGAGTCAGCGGGTCGCGATGCGCTGCCCGCTCACCCGAGTGCCGCGAGCTTCTCCTCGGCCTGCCGATCGAGCTCGGCGCGGCTCTTCTTCTCCGCCGCGGTCTTGAGCTGGCCGCACGCGGCATCGATGTCGCGCCCGCGCGGCGTACGCGTCGGCGCGGAGAAGCCGCCTTCGAAGATGATGTTCGAGAAAGCGCGGATCCGCTCGGGCGTCGAGCACTCATACGGCGCGCCCGGCCACGGATTGAACGGGATCAGGTTCACCTTCGCCGGCAGCCGGTAATGCCGCAGCAGCCGCACCAGCTCGCGCGCGTCGTCATCCGAATCGTTCTTGTCCTTGAGCATCACGTACTCGAACGTGATGCGCCGGGCATTGTTTGCGCCGGGATAATCCGCGCACGCCTGCAGCAGCTCCTCGATCCCGTACTTGCGGTTGAGCGGCACGATCTCGTCGCGCACGTCCTTCGTCACCGCGTGGAGCGAGACGGCGAGATTGACGCCGATTTCCTGCCCCGCGCGTGCCATCATCGGCACCACGCCCGACGTCGACAGCGTGATCCGCCGCTTCGACAGCGCGAGCCCGTCGCCGTCCATCACCACCGAGAGCGCGTCGCGCACGTTGTCGAAATTGTACAGCGGCTCGCCCATGCCCATCATCACGATGTTGGTCAGCATGCGGCCTTCGGGCTGGCTCGGCCATTCGCCCAGCCCGTCGCGCGCCAGCATCACCTGCCCGACGATCTCGCCCGCGGTCAGGTTGCGCACCAGCCGCATCGTGCCCGTGTGGCAGAAGCGGCAGTTGAGCGTGCAGCCGACCTGGCTCGACACGCACAAGGTGCCGCGATCCGCGTCGGGGATGAACACCATCTCATAGTCCTGCCCGTCGTCCGACCGGAGCAGCCACTTGCGCGTCCCGTCGACGGAGACCTGCGCCTCGACCACCTGCGGTCGCCCGATCACGAACCGCTCGGCAAGCCACGGGTGCTGCGCCTTGGCGATGTCGGTCATCACCGAAAAATCGGTCGCGCCGCGATTGTAGATCCAATGCCAGATCTGCTTGGCGCGCAGCTTCGCCTGCTTGGGGTCGAGCCCACCGGCGGCCAGCGCCTCGCGCAGCTCGGCCTTGGAAAGGCCGACCAGATCGACGCGGCCATCCGCCCGCGGCGTCACGGCACGCGCGACGGGCACGGGATCGATGTGCCCGGGGATGGGCATGGGCGCAGCCGACGGTGTTTGCATCGCGCGCATATAGCGCGAAACGCGGCGAACTTCCAGCGTCACGGCCTGGCGGCGGTCAGCCGAGACACCCGAGCGTCGCCGCATCGATCGCGGTCGCCGCGCCGCCCAGCGCGTAGCTGTCGGCGAAGGCGCGCCCTGACGCGCTCACCGCCGACACGCTCATGCTGCGCCCCCCGCGCATTGCGGCGACGATCGCGCGATCGGTCGCGGCATCGGGCGCCCAGGCGGCGCGCGCGTTGCCCGGCAGCGTGAAGCGCCGCTCGCCGATCGCTAAAGTCGCCGGCGCCCCCGCGCTGCGCGCGCTCGACAGGCGGATGTAGATCGCTGGTCGCCCGTCGCGGCCGAAGTGTGCGGCGACGCTGGCGAACGGCCGCAAGCGCGCGCTGCCACCGGCACGCAGCGGTTTGCTGATCGCGTAGCAGCGCGCCGGATCGCCATCACGAAACGCGCCCCACGCGTCGTACACGCCGATCGCCGTCCGCTCGCCAGCCAGCAGCAGCGCCACCGCCAGGATCATCGTCGTTCCCGCCGCGATCAGGCCGGGGCGTAGCCGGTGCCGAGATGCACCACCTGCTCCACGCCGCGCTCGATCATCGTCACCGTGCCCTGCGGATGCCCCGGCAGCACCGGCGCCCCGCATGCGTCGAGCGGCGCCCCCGTCATCACCCCGCGCAGCACGCGGCTCGAGATGCCGTGCATGATCACCAGCCGGTCGCCCGGATCGTCCGCGGTATCGGCGAGCCAGCCCGACACGCGATCCGCGATCGCCTCATACCGCTCGCCGTCGGGCGCGGGTCGCAGCAGGCCCCGTTCGTCCACCACCGGCCCCACTTCGCCGATCACGTTGGCGTAATAGCGCCCGCCCCAGCTGCCCATGCCGATCTCGATCAGCCGGTCGTCGTGCCGCGCATCGTGCCAGTCGAGCTCAAGATGCTCGGCCACGATCGCCAGCGTCTGCAGCGCGCGCCCGGTCGACGACGCCCACATCGTCAGCGCCGGCTTCGCGCCCAACGTCTGCCGCAGCGCCCGCCCCATCTCCTCCGCTTGTGCGAACCCAGCGCGGGTAAGCGGGGTATGTGGCGCGTCGCCCTGCAACCGCCGCGCCGCGTTGAACACCGTCTCGCCGTGGCGCGCGATGAAATCACGGCCACGCCGCGCTTGATGATCGATCGTCATGCACGCGTTGTCGAGTGCGGCGGCAGCGAAAGCAACGGCTTTCGATCGTCACCCCGGCCATCTTCCCGCCCGCATCGGCTGGGCATCCACCGCCGCCGCTTCAACCCCCTGTGGCGCAGAAACCACGGAAATCCCTGTTTATCTGGGGTTCATGCAACGTGGCCGCGCTTCGACCATTGGCGCTTTCCCCGCCGCGTTTCGGCGGAGCATGTAGATGGAGTCATTCATGCGTAACCTCATCCTGGCGACGCTCGCCGCCACCACCATTCTCGCCGTCCCCGCCGCCGCGCAGGATGCCGGACCGTTCACCGGCCCGCGCGCCGGCGTGATCTTCGGCTATGACGCGCTGCGCCCGGGCGACACGCAGGATTCGCTGATCCGCGGCGATCAGGGCAGCGACGGTTTCCTCTACGGCGGCGATCTCGGCTACGATGTCGCGTTCAACGGCCTCGTTGTCGGTGTCGAGGGCGAGATCACCGGCTCGACCGGGCGCGTGACCAACGATCCGCGCGATCCCAACGACTTCGGCTTCGGCCGCGTCAAGGCCGGGCGCGATCTCTACATCGGCGGCCGCATCGGCTTCATCGCCACGCCGACGACGCTGATTTACGGCAAGGTGGGCTACACCAACGCGCGACTCGACCTGACGCGCGACGACACGCGCACCGAGACGGGCCGCAACTTCAACCTCGACGGCTTCCGCGTCGGCGCGGGTGTCGAACAGTCGCTGACGCCGCGCACCTACGCGAAGCTCGAATATCGCTACTCAAACTATGGCGATGCGCGGCTCAACTATCCGAACGGCGCCAGCACCGGCACCTTCGGCGTCGATACCGATCGTCACCAGGTCGCCGCGGGTGTCGGCTTCCGTTTCTGATCGTTAACGAAACCGAACTATCCACCGAAAAAGAGGGGTCGGGGCGCTTGCTCCGGCCCTTCGCGTTTGGCTAGGAAACCGGGGAGTTGCCCCTGGTCGAATCCGGCGGGCCGGGGGACGTGAGAATGAAGGCGACGATCGAACGCGCGACGCTCCTGAAGGGGCTGAGCCATGTGCAATCGGTGGTGGAGCGTCGCAACACCATTCCGATCCTGTCGAACGTCCTGCTCGAGGCGACGGCGGAGGGCACGCTGCGGCTAATGGCGACCGATCTCGATCTTCAAATCAACGAGAACGTCGCCGCCGCGGTCGATCAGCCCGGCGCGACGACCGTTTCGGCGCACACGCTGTTCGACATCGCGCGCAAGCTCCCCGAGGGCGCGCAGGTCTCGCTCACCGCCGCCGACGGCCGCATGGCGATCGTCGCGGGCCGCGCGCGCTTCTCGCTCGGCACGCTGCCGCGCGACGACTTCCCGGTGATCGCCGAGGGCGAGCTGCCGACGCAGTTCGAGATGCCCGCCGAGGCGCTGAAGCAGATCATCGACAAGACGCGCTTTGCGATCTCGACCGAAGAAACGCGCTACTATCTCAACGGCATCTTCTTCCACGTCGCCGATGCCGACGGATCGCAGCCCGTACTGAAGGCCGCGGCGACCGATGGCCACCGCCTCGCGCGCGTCACGCTGCCCCGCCCCGAGGGTGCGGAAAACATGCCCGACGTCATCGTGCCGCGCAAATGCGTCGCCGAACTGCGCAAGCTTCTCGACGAGGTCGACGGCTCGGTCGGCGTATCGCTCAGCGGCACCAAGATCCGCTTCGATCTCGGCAAGGCGATCCTCACGTCGAAGCTGATCGACGGCACCTTCCCCGATTACAGCCGCGTCATCCCGACCGGCAACGACAAGATCCTGAAGCTCGACCCGTCCGCCTTCATGGAGGGCGTCGACCGCGTCTCGACAATCGCGACCGAGAAGACGCGCGCGGTCAAGATGGCGCTCGATCGCGACAAGATCACGCTGTCGGTGACGAGCCCCGAGAACGGCACCGCGGCAGAGGAAGTCCCCGGCGAATATGTCGCCGCGCCGTTCGAGATCGGCTTTAACAGCCGCTACCTGATGGACATCCTCGGCCAGATCGACGGCGACGTCGTCGAAGTTCACCTCGCCGATGCCGCCGCACCGACGCTTATCCGCGAGAACGACAAGGCGCCTGCGCTATACGTCCTGATGCCGATGCGCGTCTGATCCGTGGCCCCGGAGGCGCGTGCAGCTGCCGCTCGGTCACGCGCCGGTATTAGTTTCCGAAGTGATACTGCAACGTGAAGCTCTGAACGCCGTGCGGCGACGCACCTCCCGGCGCTTAGCCATCAACGTGAAATGGCAGCAGCGCCGATCGACCGAGCCTGCCGGTCGATCGGCGCCACCTCCATCAGTCGACGCCCTTGCTTCCCCGCGGAGTCAGTTGCCCCGGCGAGATAAAGCCGATCGGCTGGATCGCCGCGGCATCCTGTTTGAGCTTCGCCGCGATCTGTTGATAGTCGCGCTCCATCTCCGGCGTCACGCTCGCGCGAGACTCGTTCAGCGCCGCCAGGAAATGCGACTGGCGCACCTCGCGCGTGTCGAGTGATTCGCGCAGCGCGATCAGACCCGCGCGTCGCACCACGTCCTCCAGATCGGCACCGGTGAAGCGGTCGGTACGCTCAGCAATCGCGTCGAGATCGACGTCGTCGGCAAGTGGCATCTTCTGCGTCTGGATCGCCAATATTCGTCGCCGCCCCTGTGCCGTCGGCACCGATACGTAGATCAGCTCGTCGAACCGCCCCGGGCGCAGCAGCGCCGGATCGATCAGGTTGGGGCGATTGGTCGCGCCGATCACCACCACCGACTGCAATTCCTCCAGTCCGTCCATCTCGGCGAGGATCGTGTTGACGATCCGCTCTGTCACCTGCGGCTCGCCCATTCCGCCGCCGCGCGCCGGCACTAGGCTGTCGAGTTCGTCGATGAAGATCACCGTCGGCGCCACCTGCCGTGCGCGGGCGAAAAGCTTGGCGATCTGCTGCTCGCTCTCGCCATACCACTTGCTCAAGAGGTCGCTCGACTTGGTGGCGATGAAATTCGCCTCCGCCTCGCGCGCCACCGCCTTGGCGAGCAACGTCTTGCCCGTTCCCGGCGGCCCGTAGAGCAGGAACCCCTTCGCCGGGCGGATGCCCAGCCGCCGGAACGCGTCCGGATCCTTCAGCGGCAGCTCGACGCCTTCCTTCAACCGCATCTGCGCGTCGTCGAGCCCCCCGACATCGTCCCAGCGAACCGTCGGCGCCTGCACCATCACCTCGCGCATCGCGCTCGGCTGCACGCGCTTCAGCGCCTCCATGAAGTCCTCGCGCGTCACCGCCAGCGTATCGAGCACCTCGGGCGGAATGGTGCGTTCCTCCAGGTTGAGCCGCGGCATGATCCGCCGCACCGCCTCGATCGCCGCCTCACGCGTCAGCGCGGCGAGATCGGCACCCACGAAGCCGAAGGTGGTCCGCGCCAGCTCGTCGAGGTCGACGCGGTCGCCCAGCGGCATGCCGCGCGTGTGGATGCCCATGATCTCGCGGCGCCCGCGCTCGTCGGGCACGCCGACCACGATCTCGCGGTCGAAGCGTCCCGGCCGACGCAGCGCCTCGTCGATCGCTTCGGGCCGGTTGGTCGCCGCAATGACAACCAGATTGGCGCGCGCTTCCAGCCCGTCCATCAGCGTGAGCAGCTGCGCGACGAGGCGCTTCTCAGCTTCGCCCGATACCTGGCCCCGCTTCGGCGCGATCGAATCGATCTCGTCGATGAACACGATCGACGGCGCGTTCTTCGCCGCTTCCTCGAACACCTGCCGCAGCCGCCCCTCGCTCTCGCCATAGGCGGAGCCCATGATCTCGGGGCCGTTGATCAGGAAGAACTGCGCATCGCTCTCGTTGGCGACGGCGCGCGCCAGTCGCGTCTTGCCGGTGCCGGGCGGGCCATGGAGCAGCACGCCCTTGGGCGGATCGACGCCCAACCGCTGGAACAGCTCGGGATAGCGCAACGGCAGCTCGACCATCTCGCGCAGCTGGTCGATCGTGCCCGCCATCCCGCCGATATCGTCGTAGGTAACGTCGGCACGCCGCGCGTCGTTCGGCTCCTCATATTCAGGCCGCAGCTCGATCTCGGTATTCTCGTCGATATGGACGATGCCCTTGGGCGCCGCGGACACCACGACGAGGCGGATCTCCTGCAACGCATAGGCCGGCGCGTTGACATATTGCGCCATCCCCGGCGGCATGTTCGCGACGCGCTGGTGCCCCGCCGTCGCGATCACGTCGCCCTGGCACAGCGGCCGCCCGATGAACGTCCGCTTCAGCGCCACGGTCGATCCCTGCAGCCGCAGGTTCTGCGCCGCGGGAGCGAATACGACGCGCGTCGCCGGCTTCGATTCGGCACGCCGGACCTCGACGAAGTCGCCCGAACCGACGCCAGCATTGGCGCGCTGCAAGCCATCGATACGGACGAGCGCCAGCCCCTCGTCCTCCTGGTACGGGCCGACCGCGCGCGCCGGCGTCGCCTTCTTGCCGACGATCTCGATCACGTCGCCATCGCTCAGCCCCATCGACGCCATGAACGCCCGCGGCAGATGCGCAATCCCCCGCCCGCTATCCTCCGGCCGCGCATTGGCGACTTGGAGCTTATGGGTGGTGGTGTCGGCATCGGCCATAAACATTCCCCTCGCATCAACGAATGTGAAGCGCCTCAGATAGGGGCGTTGTTCCTCGTTGCTATGGCCGTGGTCGGGTTACGGTCATATCCATTCGACAGCGCGAAGCCCTATCCCAAGTTGCCTGTTGTCAAGCGATTGCGGATCGACGTCACGTGGTCGAAACAGGTGCGTCGACATCAGCTTCAGCAATATCGGCCCTTCGGCGGGATCGACATCGACGATCAACACCGCCTGTGATTTGGGATGCGCGATCGAATAAGGCTGCGCAGGGCCGGAACCGATCGAGATTGTACCGGTGAACCGGGGAAAAGCCGCGTTGACCGGGGCCACGACCGACACTTTCAACCGCCGGCTCCCCCCCGATTGCGGCGGCCTTAGCGTGATCGTCGCATGATGGCCTGCCGTCCAGCGGCCCCAAGGTTCGATCGGGTGCCAGCCAACATACGTTGCATCATCGACAAATCCGGGCGGCAGGCCAATGGCCGCCGCACGCTGGGGATCGATCGGCTGCCCGTTGCGCAGCGAAAGGATCGCCTCGATGAACGCCGCCTGCTGCGTCTGCGATCTGATCGTCGAAAATTTGAACGGGTGGATCGCCATCTTGCGGCGATCAAGGAAGTCGTTGAGCGGATAGCGCTTTTGAAAACCGCGGAAGTCTAGCACGAGCGACTCCGCAGTGTGTACCCGCTCGCACAGCGCGTGCAGCAGCACCGGTACGATAATCTCGACGAACAGCCCCGCCGCGCCTGCAAAGCCCATATGATGCGCGAACGGCTCGAGCTTTGATCGCGGCAAGACGAAGCAATCGGTGAAAAAGCCGGACACGGCCAGGGGGATCGGCAGGTCGATCACGTCACCGCCACCATTGTCACGATCGTTGGCCGCGGCGAGCATCGCGGTCACCGAACGCAAGGCCTCGCCCGCCGCCCGCGTCACCGTGCGCTGCGTCGGACTGCTATGATCGATTTGCGCGGCAAGACCATCGAGCATCACGGCGGAGGGCTTGCGCTCGGCGCTCCCCGCCCGGGACGTAGGGTCATCGGCCTGTCGAATATCGACCTCGACGCGCTCCGTGAACGGCGCGCCCGATCGTTCGAAACCGGCGCGAATCTCGTCACGCGATGGCAGGTATCGCAGTAGATTGCCGGGTTCGATCCCGGTGCCGAACATGAGCGACTTCGGGTAGAGCAGCTTTGGCAGGAAACTGTAATACCATTCCCAGTCGCCCAGCTTCGTCGGGGTGCGCTCGGCGAATGGAATGAAGCCGTCGTCGGCGCCCAACGGAAACAGATTTGCGAAACTACTTTCGTCGAACTGAGGGTTCAGCAACACATCGTCGTGGACGAAGAGAAAGTAGTCGCAATCAATGGTGCGCAGTCGCGGCAACGCGTCCGTCACATAGCCCGCGTGAACATATGATCCACGATAAGTAGTGATCACGTCCGGATCGTCGCTGCGCTCGAACGGGATGAGGAACAGCAGTTCGGAGAAGCGCCCAGCGTAAACCTGGCGCAGCAACGGCAGATTGCCAGGATATGGATGGTTCATCAGCACGCACGCGCATATGCGCGGCGTGGCGTCGCTTGCCCGGCGCTTGTCCGCTTCAACCGCTTCGCGCATCAACCTGCCTGTTCCGCGCCAGCGCGCTCGTCCGTCCGGGAGACCATTTCGTGTCCGATCACCGTTACGCTCTCGTGGTCACCACGATCAATCCTCCCAACAAGGCGCTGACGATGCTCGCAACCGGTGCCGCCAGCCTCGATGCCCGGTTCTGGATCATCGGCGACACGAAGAGCCCGGCCGATTTCTCCCTGCCAAATGCCGACTTCCTCGACGTTGCGGCGCAACAAGATACGGGTTTTCGTACGCGAAAGCCTGTCCGACGTGTCATTACGCGCGAAAGAACATCGGCTACCTCCTTGCCATGCGCGACGGCTCCAACGTGATCATCGAGACCGACGACGACAATTTTCCGAGGGATGGTTTCTGGCAGCCGCGCGACCGGCTCGTTACGGCTCCGATGCTGACAGGTAGCGGCTGGTGCAACGTCTATCGCCACTTCACGGACGCCGTCATCTGGCCGCGCGGCCTTCCGTTGGATCGCGTGCACGATCCGCTAGGGTCAGCGATCCCGGCACAAGCGACGATCGACTGCCCGATCCAGCAGGGGCTGGCGGACGACAATCCCGACGTCGATGCCGTTTACCGGCTTCTGCTTCCCCTGCCGCAAACCTTCCGCGATGGCTCCGTTATCCTCGATCGCGGTCTATGGTGTCCCTTCAACAGCCAGAATACGACCACCTTCCGACCCGCCTTTCCGCTCCTTTACCTGCCGTATCACTGCTCGTTCCGAATGACGGATATCTGGCGCAGCTTTGTCGCGCAGCGTATCGCTTGGGCGAACGACTGGCGGCTGCTGTTCCACGGATCGACGGTCTGGCAGGAGCGTAACGAGCACGATCTCATGCGCGACTTCGCCGATGAGGTGCCGGGTTACCTCAACAATGATCGCATTCGCGCGACGCTCGAAGATCTGGAAATTGCCGGCGGCGCGGCCGCGATGCCCGATGACTTGATGCGCTGTTATCGTGCGCTCATCGCCCTCGGGGTTATCGGATCCGAAGAGGAAGGTCTGCTCGCCGCGTGGTGCGAGGACCTCGCCGCGCTCTAACGGGCGTACCAAACAAAAAAAGGGCCGACGCGAACGCCGGCCCATGAAAGTTTTTAGGAGAGGATGCCTGAAAGGCACGCCTCAAATGTGCCCGGACGCTCGATTGTGCAAGTGCGAAAGGATCGCTGCCACGTGCATTTTATGCAACGGTCTGCGAGGCAGGGTTGCGCAGCCTGTGACGTGACCGCATGATGCACCGCACCATCGACCCGTCGGATTTGTAATGCGCCGCCTTCCGCCTCTCACCGCGATCGAAGCCTTTGTCGCCGTGGCGCGGCTCGGCTCGGTGAAGCTGGCGGCGCAGGAACTGGCGCTGTCGGCGCCTGCGCTAAGCCGTCGGGTACAGACGCTCGAGCGGTTCCTCGGCCGCCCGCTGTTCGATCGACGGCATCAGGCGATGGTGCCCAACAGCGACGGCGATCGGCTCCTGGCTCAGATTGCGCCGGTGCTCGATCAGCTGTCGGATGCGGTGGAATCGATGACCAGCGCGGTGGACGTCGTGCGGCTGCGGCTCGGTGTGCTGCCGCTGTTCGCGTCGCAGCGGCTCTTCCCGCGCCTCGCCGAGCTGCGCGCGACGCATCCCGAGCTTCACCTCGACATCGATACCGCCGGGCACGGCGTCGCGCGGTTAGGCGAGGGGCTGGATGCGGTGATCGCCTTGGCGCGCGACATCGATCCCGCGCTGTATGCCCAACGGCTCGATCGCAACATGGTCTATGTGATCGGCAGCCGTACGCTGGTCGAGCGGCCCGATCCGATCACCCGCCCAGAACAGCTCGCCACGCTGACCGCACTCGTTCACCGCGACATGCCCGACACGTTCGCCGCGTGGCGCGAGGCAGCCGGGCTCGCCGATATCGAGCCGATGGCGGTCGATCACTTCGATTCGGGTGCGCTGATGCTCGAGGCGGCGGCGCAGGGTCTCGGCATCGCCTTCATGCACGAGAGCCATTTCCAGGACGCGGCCGATCCGCGGCTGGTGAAGCTGTTCGATATCGAGGTGGTGAGCCCGTACAGCTACTGGTTCGTCTGCCGCCCGCGCGCACTGCAGCTGAAGCCGGTGCGCATCTTCCGCGATTGGCTGATCGACACGCTCGGCTCGAACGCGGTCTGATCGCGCCGCTGCCGGGACGGACGCCGAGCGCCGCCCCGACAATTGCACGTGCTCAGCGCGTGCTTACGAAGCGCGCATCTTGCTGATCTTGCCCGGCTCGCGCGGCGGCTCGCCCTTGGGCAGCGCGTCGATCAGGTCCATTCCGTCGGTCACCTCACCCCACACGGTGTATTGGCCATCGAGGAAGCGTGCGTCGTCGAAGCAGATGAAGAACTGCGAATTGGCGCTGTTCGGATCGTTGGTGCGCGCCATCGAGCAGACACCGCGCACGTGCGGCTCCTTGGAGAACTCCTGCTTCAGGTTCGGCTTGTCCGATCCGCGCATGCCGGTGCCGGTCGGATCACCACCCTGCGCCATGAAGCCGGGGATGACGCGGTGGAAGACGACGCCGTCGTAGAAGCCCTCGTTGGCGAGCTCGGCGATGCGCTCGACATGCGCCGGCGCCAGATCGGGGCGCAGCTTGATCGTCACGTCGCCGCCGTCCAGCGTCATGACAAGCGTGTTGAAGGTGTCGGCCATAAGGTGGCTCCTTGCGGTAAGGTCGGGAAGGCGGCGCCCTACCGCTGCGGGTGCGCGAAGGCAAATGGCCGCAGTTGGCTTGCGCCCACGACGCCGCTAGGAGCCGGTCCGCCGATCAGCCGAAGGGAGGGCATGCGATGAGCGAGACCGAACTTCGAGAGCCCGAGCGCCGCCCGCTCGAAGATCGCGCCTACGACGAGCGCCCCTTCGACGAGCGTACCACGGGGGTCGACGACGATCAGCTCGACGCCGACGACCGGCTGCGCCCCGAATTCGTCGACGCCGTGCTCGCCGCCGTAGAGGTTGGCGACACCGAAGAGGCGCACCGGCTGGTCGAGCCGCTTCACCCGGCGGACATCGCCGACCTGTTCGAGCTGACGCCGGACGACCGCCGCGCGGGGCTCGCCTCCGCCGTCGCCGACCTGCTCGACGGCGACGTGTTCGCGGAGATGAACGATTACGTTCGCGAACGCCTGATCGACGCGCTCGACGCGCGGCAGGTCGCGGACCTCGCCTCCGAACTCGACACCGACGATGCCGTCGCGATCATCGAGGATCTCGATGCCGACGAGCAGCGCGAGGTGTTGCGCGCGATGGAGCCCGACGATCGCGCCGCGATCGAGGAGGCGCTGTCCTATCCGGAGGAATCTGCCGGCCGCCTGATGCAGCGCGAGCTGATCGCGGTGCCCGAACATTGGACCGTCGGCGACACGATAGATTATCTGCGTGGCCACGAGGAACTGACGACCGACTTCTGGGAGGTGTTCGTCGTCGATCCCGGCCACCGCCCGGTCGGCACCTGCGCCTTGTCGTGGATCCTGCGCACGCCGCGCGGCGTCTCGATGGCGGACGTGATGAAGCGCGAGCAAACGCTGATACCGGTCGACATGGACCAAGAGGAAGTCGCGCTCCGCTTCCAGAAATACGCGCTGATCTCTGCCGCCGTCACCGACGGATCGGGGCGCCTCGTCGGCATGATCACCGTCGACGATATCGTCCACATCATTCAGGAAGAGGCGGGCGAGGACGCGCTGCTGCTGTCGGGCGCCGGCGAAGGCGACATCAACGAGCCGATCCGCTTCACCGTGCGCACCCGCGCGATCTGGCTGATTATCAATCTCGGCGCGACGATGATCTCCGCCTCGGTGGTCGGCGTATTTAGTGAGGAAATCGCCCGCTTCGCGCTGCTCGCCGCGCTGATGCCGATGGTCTCCGCGCTCGGCGGCAATGCCGGCACGCAGACGCTCGCGGTTGTCGTGCGCGCACTCGCCACCAATCAGCTCACCAGCTCGAACACGCTGCGCATGCTGATGCGCGAATTCCGCATCGCGATCTGCAACGGTGCGATCCTCGGCTGCGTCGGCGCGCTCGGCAGCTTTCTGGTGCTTGGCAACGCGCAGCTGTCCCTGGTGTTCGCGCTGGCGATGATGATCAACTCGCTCGTCGCGGGTCTCGTCGGCGTGGTCGTGCCCGTCGCGCTCGATCGCGCCAATATCGATCCCGCGATCTCCTCGGCGGTGTTCGTCACCACCGCCACCGACGTGATGGGCTTCTATTCGTTTCTCGGCCTCGCCTCCTTGTGGGCGCTTTCCGCCTGACCCACATCGCGCGGCCATGCCGTCGTCCCTGCCGCCGCTCCACATTACGAAAGTCGCGTTCGGCAATCCGAGCGTCGATCACCTCGCCGAGCGGCTGAAGCAACGCGCCGCGGAAGGCCCACTGTTCCTGACGACGCGCTTCCTGCCCAAACGGCACGAAGAGATCGCCGGCGTCGGCTCGCTGTTCTGGATCATCAAGCACCAGCTCGTCGCGCGCTCGTCGATCCTGTCGTTCGGCGAGGCCGACGGCGGTCGCGTCGCGATCCACATCGATCCCGAACTGCGCCTCGTCGCCGCGCGTCCGAAGCGCGCGCACCAAGGCTGGCGCTACCTCGAGGCGGCGGACGCCCCCGCCGATCTTGGCGGCGACGGCACCGGCATGGCGGAACTGCCCCCGGCGCTGATCGGCAAGCTCGCCGAACTCGGCCTGGTGTGACTCCGCCTGTTCGCTCGACGTGGGCGCAGACGAGGTATCACCGGGTAACGCTGCCCGATCATGTCCAGCACTTCGCGCAGGGTCGTGGCTAGCGCTTCGCGCTAAAGCAGCGCGCCCACCGCATCCATGAAGCGCATCAGGCTGATCGGCTTCGACACATAGGCTTCGGCCCCAGCGGCGCGGATCCGCTCCTCGTCCTCGCGCCCGGCATAGGCGGTCACCGCCATTACCGGGATGCCGCGCAGCTCCTCATCGGCTTTCAGCTCGAGGATCAGCTCGTATCCCGTCACGTGCGGCATCTGGATGTCCATGATGATCAGGTCGGGCACGAAATCGCGCGCGCGCGCCACCGCCTCACGCCCGTCGCGTACCGGCTCCACCGCGAATTCGTGCGCGCGCAGCAGGTCGCAGAACAGCTTCAGGTTCAGTTCGTTGTCCTCGACAACGAGCACCTTCTTTGCCACGCGCGTTGATCCCCCGTTCCGGGCAAGAGATAGGCAATGAAGCGGACCGATTCAAACGCAGAACCTGCCGATGCGCTCGCGCTGCGTGCGCTGGTCTGGACATTGTCGGAGCCTGACCGTGCATCGCGCCTCGTCTCGCTCACCGGGCTCGATCCCGACGATCTGCGCGCCCGCATTACCGAACCGGGTGTTCTTGCCGCCTCACTGATGTTCCTCGAACAATATGAGCCCGATCTGATCGCCTGCGCGGGCGATCTCGCCGTCAAGCCTGAGGCGCTCGTCCGCGCCCGCCACGAACTGGAAGCCCGATGACCAGACCGCTGCTGATCTCCGACTGCGACGAAGTGCTCGTACACATGGTGCGCCACTTTGGCGACTGGCTGGGCGAGGCGCACGACATCGACTTCACGCCGTCGAGCTGGGAACTGGGCAAGAACATGCGGCGGCGCAACGACGGCGGCGTGCCCTCGCGCGAGGAGATGATGAGCTTCCTCGACGGTTTCTTCCCGCACGAGATGCATCGCCAGACGCTGGTGCCGCACGCCCGCGACGCGCTCGCCCGCATCGCCGAGGTGGCGGACATCGTCATCCTCACCAATTTGCAGGACCAGTGCCGCAGCCACCGCGTCGACCAGCTCGCCGCCTTCGGCATCGCGCATCGCGTCGAGTGCAATCAGGGGCCGAAGGGCGGACCGGTCGCCAGCTTGGTGGCCGAGCACGGCAACCCCGTCACCGTGTTCATCGACGATCTGCCGATGCACCACCAATCGGTCGCCGAGCACGCGCCGCAGGTGCATCGCCTGCACATGGTGTCCGAACCGGCGTTGGCACCGGGCGTGCCCCCCGCTCCCGCCGCCCACGCGCGGATCGATCAATGGCCCGAAGCCCTCGCCTGGGTGCTCGATCGCTTTGCCACCGGCCGCCCGGCTGACGACGCGGCGACGATCGGCGCGCTGCAGGATTGACCCGCCGGGGGCGGTGGTGTTGAACCCGCCGCCATGACCGACCGTATCGATCGCAAACTCGAAGAGCTCGGCCTCGCGCTTCCGCAGGCTGCTGCCCCCGTCGCCACCTACGTTCCTGCCGTCGAGGCGGGTAGGCTGCTGCATGTTTCGGGGCAGCTGCCGTTCCGCGACGGCAAGGTCGTCACCGGCCGGCTCGGCGACGATCTCGACGTTGCCGCCGGCCAGGAAGCAGCGAAGCTCTGCGCGCTGATGGTCGTGGCGCAGGTGAAGGCCGCGCTCGGCGATCTGTCGCGCGTCGCCCGCGTCGTGAAGCTTGGCGTGTTCGTCAATTCGGCGCCCGGCTTCGGCGACCAGCCCGAAGTCGCCAACGGCGCGTCGGACCTGATGGTCGCGCTGTTCGGCGATGCCGGCAAGCATGCGCGCGCCGCGGTCGGTGTCGCGGCGCTGCCGCGCAATGCCGCGGTCGAGATCGACGCGGTGATCGCGGTCGCTTGAGCGCGCCGGTCGACGCCCTATCTTAGGCGGGCATGACCGCCGTCACCGCCCGCCTCGCCGACGGCGTATCCGCTATTCCCGCCGATCAGTGGGATGCGTGCGCCGGCGGCGATAATCCGTTCGTCAGCCACGCCTTCCTTGCCGCGCTCGAACAGTCGAACAGCGTCGGCGCGCGCAGCGGCTGGCAGCCGATCCCGATCATCGTCGACGGGGCAGACAGCGCGCCGGTGGCGGTGGCGCCCGCCTACGCCAAATCGCACAGTCAGGGCGAATACGTCTTCGACCATGCCTGGGTCGACGCGTGGGAGCGGGCGGGCGGGCGCTATTATCCCAAGCTTCAGGTTGCCGCCCCCTTCACCCCTGTCCCCGGTCCGCGCCTGCTGCTGCGCGATCGCGCCGCCGCGCCCGCGCTGATCGCCGCGCTGGAAGCCGTCACCGATCAGCATGAATTGTCCTCTGCGCATGCGACCTTCGTCGACGCCGACCAGATCCCGCTGTTCGAGGCCGCCGGCTGGCTGATCCGCGAGGGCACGCAATTCCACTGGCGAAACCAGGGCTTCGCCTCGTTCGACGATTTCCTCGACACGCTCGCCAGCCGCAAGCGCAAGGCGATCCGCAAGGAACGCGCCGCCGCCGTCGCCGGCCTCACCATCCGGCACCTGACCGGCGCCGAGATCGGCGTGCGCGAGTGGGACGCTTTCTGGACCTTCTATCAGGACACCGGAAGCCGGAAGTGGGGCCGCCCCTATCTCACGCGCAGCTTCTTCCCGCTGCTCGGGCAGGCGATGGGTGATCGCGTGCTGCTCATCCTTGCTGAGCGCGACGGTGTGCCGATTGCCGGCGCGCTCAACCTGATCGGCGGCGATGCGCTCTACGGCCGCTATTGGGGCTGCACCAAGGAGGTGCCGTTCCTCCATTTCGAGCTGTGCTACTATCAGGCGATCGATGCCGCGATCGCGCGCGGGCTAGGAAGCGTCGAGGCGGGCGCGCAGGGCGAGCACAAGCTCGCGCGGGGCTACGCCCCGGTCCCCACTTGGTCGGCGCACTACATTCCGGATGCCGGCTTTCGCCGCGCCGTCGCCGATTTCCTCGTCCGCGAACGCGCCGCGGTCGAGGCGGATCAGAATTATCTCGGCCAGATGACACCGTTCAAGCGCGGCTGAACGGCTTCACTTGCTGACTACGGGCTCGTGGTTGCGCACCTTTGGCTGCAATCCGGGCCCGACCGTCGGCACCACCGCAGGCGGCCGGATACGCCGCGCCAGCTGGAACGACACGCCGACGACAGCGGCATGGTTCATGTTGCGCCGCCCGTCCACCGCACGCTGGCGTTGGTTGAGATAGCCCAGTTCCAAGGCGGCCGACGAAGTGATCGGAAGCTGGACGCCGGCAAAGGTCCACAGGTCGTCGTAGCCGCGCCGCGCGCCCCAGTCGGTATGGTTGAGATTGAGGTACAGCTCGACCGACATCACCCCCACCGGCCCGCCGCTCTCCTTCTTGGTCAGCGGCGTCGCGATCAGCAGTTGCTGCGCAATCCGCGCATTCCACTGCGTCCCCGTCGAACGCAGGCGCTGCTCGAACCGAGTCTGCGCGCGAATGCCGACCCGTCCGATCGCGCCGACGCGGTACGACGCCTGCTGGAAGAAGCGGTTCTCGTTCAGGTCGTTGGGCAGCCGCGCGCCGTCGATGAAGGCGTACAGGTAACCGGCCGACAGGATCAGCGACTCGCTCTTGCGCCACGAAAGCACCGGCGGGATGATCGTGATCGGCGCGGTCGCTGCATTGTCCGAACTGAAGCGCGGCTGGATCTCACCCGACACGAACCAGTCGTCGGCGATCGGTGCGACCACCTGAACGCTGCCCCAGATCTGCTTGCCGTGATTGGTCTGCGCTGCCGCCGGGATGATCGACAGCACGGCGGCGACGATGGCGCACGCCGGCAGCGCACCTGTTCGAACCAACATCTTCATCGCGCGCTTAATGCCTGTTCAACGCGGTCGCACAAGCGCTTAGCTCGGAAGTAGATAGCTTACGCGACGAAGCGAGGGCGGAGACGCGCTACGCCTTTGGCGGCGGTGGCAATTCGCGCTGCTGCGCGCGGGCACGGCGCGCCCGAAGCTCGAGGAACCAACGCGGATACAGTTCCTCGTCGGTGATCTGCGGCGCGGGCCGGCTACGATTCACCTTGAACAGCGCGCTCGCCCCCGTCGGCGATCGCCAGATCCGATCGAGATCGGTCGCGTAGCGCGCGTTGAAAGGCGGCGTGCGGATCAGCCACACGTAATCGAACGCCTCGCGCGGAAACCGCGCCATCGAAAAATCGATCGGCTTCCACCATTCGCGCGGGCACCAGCCCGGCGTGACGATTTCGGATGGATCGTGCGCGAACATGCCTGCCGCGCTGTAGCGCGCGGTCAGCAGCTGCGCGCCCGCCATCGACCATTGATCGTTGGCATAGGCGAGCCGCCGCTCGAGCGCGATCGCCGGGAGGTGCTCCAGCCGGCTCATCCGCCACTCGTTATGGCAATTGGTGCCGACGAACGTCACCACCTTCGCGCCCACCGGCAGCTTGTCGAGCGCGGCGAGTTCGGTGTTGTAGTCGCGGTCGAACTGCCAGTAGCTGATCGTCGTTCCGGCGGTGCGCAGCAGGAAGAAGCTCAGCCCCAGCGCGGCGAGGATGCCCGCATGCCGCGCCGTCATCGTCGCGCGCGGTCGGATCGCGATCAGCGCGATGGCGACGACGAACGGTGCCAGCCGCATGTCGGCATAGGCCGATCCGAAGACGATGCGCGGCAGCGCCACGAACACCGCGGCGAGGAACAGCGCCGACAGCCCCAGATTACGCGAATATTCGATCGCAGGATCGCGGAACGCCTTGAACAGGATCAGCACGAATACCGCGGTCGACGCGATGTCCCACAATTCCCAGCGATCGCGCAGGATCATCATGATCCACGCGACCTTGGCCTGCCAGTTGAACCAATCGGCGGTCTGCCCAGTGACGTGATCGCCCGAGCGCCAGAAGATCATCAGCGCCATTGGCAGCGCGAGCGGAATGCAGCCCAGCCCGGCGCGGAACCAGCTTTCCAGCCAGTGGCCCGAGCCTGCATCCTTGCGTGCGTCGTGCTGCCGGATCATCTCGGCCGAGAAGGCGAGCACGCCGAGCACGCCCCAACCGAACGTATGGCACAGCCACAACAGGCACGAGGCGGGAACGAAGATCGCCGTGCGCAGGCGGAAGCGCTTCAGCCGCCCGAGCCGCAGCCACAGCGCGAACAGGCACAGCGCCAGCGCCATCGACAGCGCGAAGTTCACGAACCCGAACTGGAATGGATAGCTGTAGGCGAGCGGCAGCGCGAACAGCGCCGTCGGCGGGATGCGACCATGCACTTCGCGCGCGATCCACAGCAGCCCGGCGGCGGTTAGCGCGGGGATGCTGATGACGATCAGCTTGACGCCCAGTTCCAGCCCGAACAGCTTGGCAAAGGGGACGATCAGCAGGTCGATGCCGAGATTGCCGATCAGCGACCATTGAAACGCGAACCACTGCGCCAGCCACGGCGCATCTTCGCTTGGCGTCAGCTGGACGCGATACCGCCCCATATGGCCTGGCAGATCGACGAGCGGGGGGATCTGCGGCCACAGCAGCGGCACGATGGTGATGATCGTCGCCGCCACCACGAACGCACGCATCTGCCACCAGCGATGGGGCGCCCCCGACTGCTCCATTGATCCGCCTTACGGGCGGCGCGTCGGGGAGGGCAAGGGGCGAGTGACCCGCCACGCCATCGCCGGGGTGCCGGTTGCGATCGGCACCAGCCAATCAAAGCGTTCGCCGCGCGCCAGCCGCGCCCATAGACCGTTCGGATAGCGGTCGCGGTACAGGTCGGTCTCGTTAAGTCCCGGACAGGCCGCGATATAGTCGGCGCCGCTCCCCAGCACGATCGCGCGTGCCGCGTCGGGCGACGCGCTGAACCCGGTCAGCACGGTGGCAAGTGCCTCTGGCGCGCGATGATAGCCGCCGGCAACTGCGCGGTGATGCGTCGTGGCGAGAATATCAGGGGTGATGTCGAGCGGCGCGAAGACGATCCCGGCGGGCAGGCGGCCGATCACGCGCACGTCGCCAACCCGATCGCACGGCCGCACGCCTGCGTTCCCGACGCTTTGCACCGGAATATTGCTCGTTGCGCCGGGTATTGCGGCATCCGCGATCATCACGCCGAGCGCCGCGGCCTGTCCCGGCGAGGCGACGAGCATCGCCGCCAGCGTCGCCGCCACGCGGCGGCCCGGCCGCGGAACGGCACGTGCGCGAACCAGCAGCGCGTGGAACAGCGCCGCGGCGCCCGGAACGGCGAGCGCGTTGGCGGTCGCCCCGGCACGGTTGACGAAAATTGCGACCCCGAGCGCCGCGGCGACCAGCGCCGCCAGCGTCGCCCAGCGCAGCCGCGCTTCCCCACTTGTGCGCTGCCAGCCGCGCCAGCATCCCACCAGCCCGACGATCGGCAGCCCGACCGTCATCATCGCCCAGGACGGCGTCTGCTCCCAAAACGGCCGTCCTTCGGTGACGTTGACGTACCACAAGTCGCGCACGATTGGCGGCAGCGCCGCGAATGGCCCCGCGAGGCACGTCGGCGCGCTCGCCGCCAGCGTCGCCGCGGTGGCCGCGCCGGCAGCGGCCAGCGCTACCAAGCGGACGATCACCGACTGACGGCCAACCATCGTCGCGAGCGTCGTCGCACCCGCCGCCACGCCCAACATCACTAGCCACGCCGGCGACATCGCGTCGCATGACGGCAGCAGCGATCCCGGCCCGCGCGTCGCGACGTGCAGCACCGCCGCTGCAAGAAATAGGCTCCAGACGAGACCGAGCAGGCGATCGCGCCCCGCCGGCTGCCACGCCCAGTGCAGCGCCGCGACCCCGGCGATCGTCGCCGCGATCGGCATGCCTTCGAGCGACACGGTCAGCAGCCCAGCGAGCGCGAGGCCGGCGAGCGCGCCCGCCCGCCACGTCGCCCGGCCGAGCAGCGGCGCGACCGCCGCCAGCGCGAGCACGATCTGCCAGCCGTGGTGGTCGATCCGCATCGGGCGAAGCTGGTACACCAACGGTGCAGACAGCGGCGCGAGCAGCACCGCGTAGCGCGCGACTTCGCCGCCGGCGAGCCTCAACGTGATCCGATGGATCAGCGCCATTGCCGCGAGCAGCGCCAGCAGCGGCACGACGACGAGCGCGATCCGCGTCGCCGCCCCGTCCCCCAACGGGCCGGCGAGCCACAACACCCCTGCGATCGGCAGGTCGACGAGCCGTGACCAGTGCATCGGGAAATCGCCGCGATTCAGCCGGTGCTGCGCCACGTCCCACCAGCTCTGCCCGCCGAGCCAGTCGCGCACCTCCACCAGTCGCATCGCGTCGTCGGGATCGACGAAGCGCAGCGTCATGATCGGCTCGGCCATCGCCAGCGTCAGTACGATCGCGGCAATGATCCACCCGATCAGAACAGCGCGCGCGCCGCCACGATCGGCGCCCGCCCCAGGCGTCAGCGCTTCCTTGGCTTCCACATCACGCCGCCTTCAGCCGTTCGGGCACTGCGCGCAGGCTGCCGAGCGCCGCCTGTTCGCCCTCGTTGCCGCTCTCGTGATATTCGGCGTCCTCGTTGACCGCCCAGATGTCGTAAACGCGCGCGCCGGCGGCGATGTTACGCACCGTGAGCATCGCGGTCATCATTGCATGATCCTGGTTGTTGTAGCGATGCATGCCGTTGCGCCCAACGCAGTGGAGCGTTGGATAGCGCGCCTCGATCTCGCGGCGCAGCGCGTCGACGTTGGCGGCATAATCCTCGTCATAGACGGGATAGGCCTTCTCCTGACGCACCACCGTGCCGCCGATGACCTGCTCTGCCCCGCACAGGCCAAGCTGAGCCATCTCGCGCGTCGCCAGCGCCACCAGCTCGGCGTCGCTCGACGACCACAGCCCGTCGCCCTCGAAGCAGAAATATTCGAGGCCAACGCACGCGACCTCAGGATCGGGCACCATCTCTGGCGACCAGGAGCGGAAATTCTGCACCCGGCCGACCTTCACCTTCGAATCGTGGATGTAGATCCAATTGTCGGGGAACAGGTCGGGCGAACGGATCATCAGTGCGACGGTCAGGAAATCGCGATATTTCAGGTTCGCCGCTTCGGGGAGCGTCGCGGGCAACGGATGAAGCCGGCTCGCCAGTTCGCGCATCGGGGCGGAGGAGATGACGTGCGCCGCGTTGATCGCGACGGTGCCGCCGTCGCCGTCGCTCGCGGTCACCGTCCAGCGCTGCGTCACGTCGTTGAACGCCAGCTGCTTCAGCTGATGTCCCATCAGCACGTGGTTGCCATGTGCGATCACGTGATCGCGCGCTGCTTCCCACATCATGCCCGGCCCGAGCCGCGGGTAGCGGAAGCTCTCGAGCAGCGTCTTCACCGCCATGCCGTCGTTCGGCCGCTTGTTGAGTCCAAGGCTGCGCTTCAGCCCGTCGGTCACCGCGCCCCACAGGCTTAGCCCCTTGATCCGCTGCGCCGCCCAGTCCGCGCTCATTGTGTCGCACGGCATACCCCACACCTTCTCGGTGTAGGTCTTGAAGAAGATCGAATAGAGCTTCCAGCCGAAGGCGTTGACGGTCCAGTCCTCGAAACTCTTGACGCGGGTGTTCGGCAGCAGCTTTGCCTTGGCGAAGCTCGCCATGCACAGCGCCGAACGCCAGATGCCGAGGTTCCACAGCGCCTCGAACGCGCGCAGCGGGTAGCTGTAGAACTTGCCCTCGTAATAGATGCGGCTCATCCGCGGTCGCTCGATGAAATCGTGCGGAAGGATCTCGTTCCAAAGGTCGACCACGTCCTTCGACTTCGAGAAGAAGCGGTGTCCGCCGATGTCGAAGCGATAGCCGTCATGCTCGACGGTGCGGCTGATCCCGCCGACGTAGCGCGGATCCTTCTCGATCACGGTGACCGAATAACCCGCCTTGCCGAGCAGATAGGCAGCGGTGAGGCCCGCCGGCCCCGCGCCGATGATCGCCACGTCAACCGCGCCGACTGAATTCGCCATTCCCGTGCCGCCCCGTCCTTTACTCGGAACAAGGCAATGAAGGAGGATGGTTGAGGGCGGGTTAACGGATCAGCGGCTCGCCAGCTGCTCAAGCGCCGGCGTGTCGCGGCCATAGGCGTCAGCGACGTAGGTGACGCCGTCCTCGATCGGGCTGGCGGTGAAGTACATGAGATAGACCGGGACCGGATCGGGCACCGGCACATGCTGCTCGGGCGCGGAGCTCTCGGGGGTCAGCGGGCGATCGAACAGCCAGCGTCCCAGCCGCCCCGCATCCTCCAGCCTGACGCAGCCGTTCGAGAAATGCCGGTCGGGCTTGGCGAACAGGTTCTTCTGCGGCGTATCGTGAAGATAGATGCCGAGATCGTTGGGAAACATGAATTTGACCGAACCCATCGAATTGCCGCGCCCGGGCAGTTCGCGCACGCGCGGCTCGACGCTGCCGGCAACGACCGCACGCCAATCGATCGAGGACGAGGGGATCACCGACGCGTCGTTGGTCCAATCCGACAACGCCTCGTATCCCTGGCGCTCGAGCGACGTGCCCGACACAACCTTGGGCGCGATCCGCTTGCGCACGAGATCGACCGGCACGTTCCAATAGGGGTTGAGCGTCGCGTAGCGGATTGTGCCCGCCATCATCGGCGTCTGCGTCTCACGCGTGCCGACGACGACGCGCATCGTACCCTGTTCCGCACCGCCCCCGTAATACCACAGGCGCGCGGCGGCGGCATCGACCACGACGTGTCGCGTCCACGCATCGGGCAGCAGCCGCGCCCGTTCGAGGTTGAGCCGCAGCAGCGCGCTGCGATCAGTAGTGGAAGCACCATCACCCGCATTGAGCGCGGCGAGCGTGCGCGCGCCGACCATGCCGTCCACGGGCAGGCCATGCACCGCCTGGAACCGGCGGACGCGCGCCGCGAGCGCATCGTCGAATACGTCGCCCGGCGGCAGCCCAAGCCGCAACCGCAGCAGGTCGACCCGTTCGTCCGCCATGCCGGGGCGCAGCAGCGCGCCGGGCGGGATGGAGACGCTGGCGTCACCTTGCCCCGGATCGGTGGCGGCAAGCGCGTTACGCAACTGGACGTAGAGCGGGCTCATCCAGCCCAGCGTGCGTACATATTCCAGCGTCGATTTGGCGAGCGCGGCGCGGCGCAGGATCTCGTCGGGCCGGGCGCGCTTCGGCTCGAGCTGATCTTCGAGATAGCGGATCTCGACGTGCGGTTCGCGCATGTCGCGGACCACGTCGGCAAGCGCACCGCTCAGCGCAATTTCGAGATAGGCGAGCGCGCGCGCGTCGCCGGTCCGCGCCTCGTCGATCAAACGACGCAGCCTGTCAGGCGAGTAGCGCTCGGGGTCGAGACCGTCGGCGCCGACCGCCTCGATCACGTCGACCAACGCGCTCGCCTGCGGACCAGGTGTCTCGTCGACGATCCACAGCGGCCAATAGCCTCGCTGACGGTAGAAATCCTTCAGCCGGCCGCCGACCTGGTTACGGATAGCCAGCGCGACGGCACTGGTCGGCGTCGCGGATGCAGCCCCGGGTTCGGACTGCCCAGCCCGTTGCGCGACGGCCACGCCCGGCAGCGCGGCCGTCGAACCTAATAGCAACACGCATAGCGCCAGCCGGCCCGCGCGCCGAATTGGCGCGGCAAGGCCGGCCGACAAGGTCAGCCTCGCTCGCCGCGCGGGGTGGGCGGCGGCGGGGGCGGCGGCGGGGTCGGGCACGGCGGGGCACGGAACGGCACATAGGCACCGTCGGGCGCGTAATAGCCGTCGACGATCCCATCACCATCACGATCGGCAGCAACCGTGCCGGCGAGCGCACCCGGCCCCATCGGCGGCGCCGGCGCGATCATGTCGTCCCGATTGTTGGCGCAAGCCGTGAGCGTCGTCGCGCCCAGCAGCAGCGCGGCAAATGCAGCACCCTTCATCGTTCAACTCCCTCTTAGACGGGGTGCGCGGCACCCCAACCGGTCGATGAACGCGATACGATACGTACTCGTTCCTATGTGGCAACGATCGCCTAGGGCCGATTGTCCCGCATCGGGAACGCGCAACTGCTCACCGCCTCCGTTATAGGCGCCTTGTCTTATTCGCCGTCACGCCGCCCGAGCAGGCGCAGGCGAAGCGCGTTGAGCTTGATGAAGCCCGCTGCGTCGCGCTGGTCGTACGCGCCCTGATCGTCCTCGAACGTCACCACCTTCTCGCTGTACAGCGAGTGCGGCGACTTGCGGCCGACCACCGATACGCTGCCCTTGTAGAGCTTGAGGCGTACGGTGCCCGTCACCTTCGCCTGGCTGTGATCCACCGCGGCCTGGATCATCTCGCGCTCGGGCGAGAACCAGAAGCCGTTGTAGATTAGCTCGGCATAGCGCACCGCCAGCTCGTCCTT
Organism: Sphingomonas sp. NBWT7; assembly: GCF_014217605.1. NCBI lineage: Bacteria > Pseudomonadati > Pseudomonadota > Alphaproteobacteria > Sphingomonadales > Sphingomonadaceae > Sphingomonas > Sphingomonas sp. NBWT7. The sequence goes on from NZ_CP043639.1 coordinate 1,749,865, forward strand.
GAGGTGCGCCGCGCCGCGGTCGAGCGTCAGCTGCTCGATCCCGCGATGCGCCAGGTGATAGATCGTGCCGCCCGGCGTCTCGTACATGCCGCGGCTCTTCATGCCGACGAAGCGGTTCTCGACCAGATCGAGCCGCCCGATGCCGTGCGCGCGCCCCAGATCGTTGAGCTTGGCAAGCAGCGTCGCGGGCGTCATGCCCTCGCCGTTCACCGCCACGCCGTCGCCGCGCTCGAAATCAATCGTGATGAACTCAGGCGCGTCGGGCGCGTCCTCCGGGTTCACCGTGCGCGAGTAGACGTAGTCGGGCACTTCCTCCCACGGATCCTCGAGCACCTTGCCCTCCGACGAAGTGTGCAGAAGGTTGGCGTCGACCGAGAACGGCGATTCGCCGCGCTTATCCTTGGTCACCATGATCTGGTTCTGCTCGGCGAACTCGATCAGGCGACTGCGGCTGGTGAGATCCCACTCGCGCCACGGCGCGATCACCTTGATGTCGGGCGCGAGCGCGTAATAACCGAGCTCGAAGCGCACCTGGTCGTTGCCCTTGCCCGTCGCGCCGTGGCTTACGGCATCGGCGCCGACCTGACGCGCAATTTCGATCTGACGCTTGGCGATCAGCGGGCGAGCAATCGAGGTGCCGAGCAGGTACAGCCCCTCGTACATCGCGTTCGCGCGCATCATCGGGAAGACGTAATCGCGGACGAACTCCTCGCGCAGGTCGTCGATGAAGATGTGCTCGGGCTTAACCCCTGCCATCTCCGCCTTGCGCCGTGCCGGCTCCAGCTCCTCGCCCTGCCCCAGATCGGCGGTGAAGGTCACGACCTCGCAATTGTAGGTCTGCTGCAGCCATTTCAGGATGACGCTGGTGTCGAGCCCGCCCGAATAGGCGAGGACGACCTTCTTGATTCCGGCGTCACCGGCGGGGCGGTTGGAAGAGGAGTCGGTCATGGTCGGCGCGTCTAGGGGGTGACGCCGCCGCCATCAACCTTCGCGCGAACTTACACCACCGGGTCGTCGAACGCCGCCACCTCCTGCGGATCGGGCTCGCGCAGCGTGAACCAGGAGTAGAGGAACAATAGCACGCACCCCGCGCCCGCCATCAGATACGGCAGCGAGTGCCACATCGTGTACAGTCCCACCCCGATCGATGGGCCAAGGACGAAGCTCGCGCCGTTGACGCTCGTCACCTTGCCCGCGACCGAGCCCTGCTGCGCCGGCCCGACCGCGAGGCTCGATCCGGCGGTGAAGCCCGGCCGCGTGAAGCCGAAGCCGAGGCTCGCCAACGCATACGCAGTGGCGATGCCATAGAGTGATGTCGCAAGCCCGGTCATCGCCGTACCGATCGCAGCGAGCACCAGCCCGACCAGCACCAGCGCGCGCGGTGCGAGGTTGAGCGTCGGGATGATCCCCCATTGCGCGAGCAGCGCCGCGCCTGCGCCCATCATCAGCACGATGCCCGTCGGCTCCAGCGCCTGCGCCGGGGCCAGGCCAAGCCGATCGATGACCAGAAAACCGATCGCCTGCCCCGTCATCGCCTGTGCGTGGCCCATCACCAGCCCGGCGATCATCCAGGCACGGATGCGCCGATCGAAGTAGCTGACGCCTGCGCCGCCCTTCGGCTCGGTCGCCGCGCGCACGCTCGCTCCCGATGCCTGCCCGCCGATCGACGGATAGGCGTTCGCCGCACCGTGCCCAGTGCTCGCCACCCCGCGATCGTCGGGCAGCATCGCGCGGACGGTGACGAACATGATAATGCCGAAAATCGCGAAGACGAACGCCGGTCCTGCCAGCCCGACCTCGATCGTGCCGAGATGTCCCAGGATCAGATAGGGCGCGATCGCCGGCCCCAGGATCGTGCCGAGGCCGAACGCGCTGGCGAGCAGCGTCAGCGCGCGCGTCCGCTCTTCGCGCGTCGTGTCGCCGGCGACCATCGCCTGCACCGCGGGCGGCGCCGCCGATCCGAAGGTGCCGTAGATCAGCCGACCGAGGATGAAGAGGACGAACGCCATCGTCCCGCCGATCCAGCCGTTGATGCCGGCGGCAAGGAACACGCCGCAAGTCGCCAGGCTGACGCAGAACCCGCCCATGCCGAGCAAAATCATCACCCGCCGCCCATGCCGGTCCGATCGATTGGCCCAGAACGGCGCGGCGATCACCCATAACAGCGCCGATACTGAGAATGCCGCCGCGACCGCGCTGTCGGCGACACCCAGCGACCGACCAAGCGCCGGCAGCACCGATTGCAGCGCGGTGTTGCCCGCCGCGATCGTCAGCATCACCATGAACATCAGCGCGAAACGCCGATCGAACGGCTCCCCGCGGCGTTTGCGCCGGCGCGCGCGCAGGCCGCGCCTCCCCTGTCCCGCGTCACTCTCCATCGGTCTGTCGATTAGGGCCTTGGGGCGCCGGTGCAACCCCGCTATGGCAACCGGCGTACGTGTGCCGCGTTCGGCACCATAGACGATCGTTCGGGAGTAACGTGTCCTCCATGCCAAGCTCGACCAGTGCGGTGCGCCGCGCGCGAACCCGTTCCGCCGGCGTCCCCGGGCCATGGCAGATGTTCTTCTCCGGGTTCCTGAAACATCCGGTGATGGTCGGCTCGGTGATCCCCTCGTCGGCGAAGCTGATCGACAAGATGCTCGCGCCGGTCGACTGGGCGAACTGCAAGGTGTTCGTCGAATACGGCCCCGGCGTCGGTACCTTCTGCCGCCCGATTCTTGAACGGATGGCGCCCGATGCGACGCTGATCGCGATCGACACCAACGCCGATTTCATCCGCTATCTCGATCACACGATCGTCGATTCGCGCTTCGTCGCGGTCCACGGCTCGGCCGCCGAGGTCGAGGCGATCGTTGCCGAACGCGGGCATGAGGCGGCCGATTTCGTCCTTTCCGGCCTGCCGTTCTCGACGCTGCCGGCTGGCGTCGGTCCCGCGATCGCCGCGGCGACGCAGCGCGTGATCCGGCCCGGCGGCGCGTTCCTCGTCTATCAATTCAGTCCCAAGGTGCGTGATTTCCTCGCCCCCCATTTCGGGCGGATCGATCACAACATGGAATGGTGGAACGTGCCCCCTGCCCAACTCTACTGGTGCTGGAAGGACTGACGCGGTCGGCGCGTCATGCGTTGATGTAGGTTGCGGCGTAGCGCACTGAAAACTTCACCGAGCGCGCAATGAAGCACACCTGCGCGATCTCGCCATGGCCCAGCGGATCGTCGGCATAGGCGCTGACTGCGATGCCCGCCGCGCTCGCCAAGTGAAGATACCACAGCATGCGGCACGCCGAGAGCGCGGCGATCAGCAGATCCTCAGGATTGTGCAGCGCCGGATCGCCGCCTAGCCGCGGATGGTTCGAACATCGCACCGCCGGCTTGCCCGGCGTCTCGATCGACTAGGTGCGATCATAGCCCAGGTAACGCGCCGTCCCGTCGCCCCGGTCGCCCGTCCAGGCAATGCGTGGGCTGTAGTCGTGCGACACGCTCATTCGTCGATCCCGAAATTGAGGCTTCGTGACAGGAACGGATCGGCGACCCCGACGATCAGATAGGCCACGAACTGCTTGGTGCGCTGCCACAGCCCGGTTGCGGCGAGGTAGCGGTCGAGCGTGATCTCCTCCGAGCGCGCGATCTCGCCGTCGATATAGTCGCGCACATGCGCGGCGAATGCCGCATCCTCGATCCGCAGCATCAGTTCGAGATTGATGAACAGGCTGCGCATGTCGAAATTGGCGCTGCCGATATGCGTCGCGTCCCCCACGGCATAGAGCTTGGTGTGAAGCTTGGTGGGCAGGAATTCGAACACCCGCACGCCCTTCTTCAACAGCCCGCGATAGGTGAAGCGTGCGGCAGCGATCGTCGCATTGTTGTCCGACTTGCGCGCGGTGACGACGCGCACCGGCCGCCGCAACCGCCCAGCCTTGTCGAGCCGCCGCAACAGTGCGGGGCTGGGCGTGAAATAGGCTGCGATGATGTCGATTCGAGGTGCGACGCGCATGTCGGCACGCACGGCGCGTGCCCAGGGCGACAGGCGGCGCGTCGGCCCGCCGATCAGCCAGCGGACCGGCCCTTCGGTCTCGCTCCACCGCGCGAGATCGCGATTGAGCCGGCGCAGCTTCGCTTTTGGCGTGCGCACCCAAGCCTCCAGCGCGTCGAAATACCCGGCCATCCGGGCCGCCGCCGGCCCCTCGACCAGCAGCCCCAGGTCGCGCCATGCCTGGTCGTCGTCGGTGCCGAAATAATCGTCCTCAACGTTGAACCCGCCGACGATGATCCGCGCTGTCCCCGCCTCACCGTCGGCGAGCGCGAGCTTCTGGTGGTTGCGCAACAGGTAGCGCCGCCCGAGACGCGGCACGAACCGGCAGACCGAGACGCCCGCCTCCTCCATCCCGTCGAAGAAATTGTTCTCCGCCGCCTCACCGCTGCCGAAACCATCGACGATCAGCTGAACCACGACACCACGTCGCGCCGCGTCGATCAGCGCCGCCGAGACCTGGCGCCCGGACGCATCATCGGCGTAGATATAGTAGAGGATGCGCAACGACGTGCGCGCGCCGCCGATCAGATCGAGCAGCGCGGCCAGCCGCTCTGGGCCCTCGGCGAGCAGTGTCAGCCGGTTGTCGTCGACGGTGAAGGGGGTGGCGCTGGTCATCGGGCGGTGATGGCGTGCGCACGCCGCCGCGGCAACCCGCGCGCTTCCTTGACTTGGCGCCTGCCCGCGCGTAGGTCGCGGCGCTTCATCTATCGGTATTTTGCGAAGGAAGCGTCCATGGCGCGCGTCACCGTCGAGGATTGCGTCGACAAGATCCCCAACCGCTTCGATCTGGTCCTGCTTGCAGCACAGCGCGCGCGGCAGGTGTCAGGCGGCGCCGAACTGACGATCGATCGCGATCGCGACAAGAATCCGGTCGTCGCGCTGCGCGAGATTGCCGAACAGACGGTGAAGCCGAAGGATCTCAAGGAATCGGTGATCCAGAGCCTGCAGCGCGTGCAGATCGATGACGAGGAAGAGGCCGACGCCGTCGGCTCGCTCGCCGCATCGGCCGAGGCGCTGCGGCTCACCGCCGCCGCCCCGCCGCGCAACCAGAACCTCGGCGCCGACTACGAAGGCTGAGGCTAAGGGCCGGAATTAGCACAAGCCAATTCCGGATAGACCGAAGCCACGGCCGACGGGTCGGCAAAGCCGAACCCCGTCCGACGACCCGGGCTGGCCCGCGGCTAGTTCCGACAACCCAAAAAGCCGCAGCGGCAACGCTGCGGCTTTTGCGTTTCGCCTTTAGTCGCTCTCTCTTATCGGAGCACCGACGATCGCGGGCATCATGCCGCGTGCTCGTCATGCTCGCATTGCGTGCAATAGTGCCTCGCCTTCGCCTCGTCCGAAGCGCCGCCAGTCATTGATTCCGCCGCTCGACGAACAGGCATCGATCGATCGAGCGCAAAGGCTGCTACCGCGCCGCCGTGGACCTGATCGCGGCGTATCCCGCGAAGCGGCATCCGAAGTGCGATACGATGTCGTGATTTCCACGCGCCTCGGAAGCGCGCCTACGCCGCCGATTAGGCTGGTGCCGTCGCGATCCTGCCGAACACACGGCACCGCTACGTTGGGTTCGGCTAGAACGCCTATCTCGATGCGACCCCCGCATTCCTGCGCCGCGATCGCGCCGCCTGGAAGACCACGCGCGACCGTCTCCCCGCACCGTCGCTGCCGCACACGATCATCGGCTGTTCGACGATGCGAGACGAGCCCTCGCGATGCCGGCACCCGATCCGGGCGAACAGTGGCGCCGACATTTTCGTGGTCGACGCCCTGCTGCGCTGCTTCACCCGATCCTACCGGCAGGCCTACGCGGCCGCGGCCTGCCACGCAGCGCCCGGCGCGGCTATTCCTGCTCTTCCAGCGCCGACGCAGCCCGCCCCTTGAAGCCCTGCGCGACGACAAACCATTCCACCGAACCCTTGCGGCTCGCCGGCGGCTTGGCGTGCTTCACCGTCGTGAAATTCTTCTTGAGCAGCGCGACCAGCGTTGAATCGGCGCCGCCGGCGAACACCTTGGCGACGAACGCACCGCCGGGGCGCAGCACCGATATCGCGAAGTCGCTCGCCGCCTCGACCAGCCCCATCGTCCGCAACGCATCGGTCTGCGGATGCCCCACCGTATTCGCCGCCATGTCCGACAGGACGATGTCGGGCGCACCGCCGAGCTCGGCGATCAGCCGGTCGGGCGCATCGTCGTCCATGAAATCGAGCTGCAGGATCGTCACACCGTCGAGCGGATCGACCGGGAGCAGGTCGATGCCGACCACCGCGCATCCCGGCACCTGCCGGCGCACCACCTGGCTCCATCCACCCGGCGCCATGCCCAAATCGACGATCCGCTTCGCCCCCTTCAGGAAACCGAAGCGCTCGTCGAGCTCGATCAGCTTGTAGGCGGCGCGGCTGCGATATCCCTCCGCTTTGGCGCGGCGGACATAGGGGTCGTTCAGCTGGCGCTCGAGCCAGCGCGTCGACTGTGCTGTGCGTCGCCGTGCGGTCTTCACCCGCGTGCGCAGGCCACCACCATCTCTCACGATTGATCCTTCACGTCAGTCTCTATCGCGCCGTCGCCATCAGCCGCCGCAGAATCCCCTCGCGGATTCCACGGTCGGCAATGCCGAGCCGCTCGGCCGGCCACAGGTCGAGGATCGTCTCGAGGATCGCGCACCCAGCGACGACCAGATCGGCACGCTCGCGCCCGATGCACGGCAGCAGCGCGCGTTCGGCGATCGACAGATGCGCCAGCCGCTGGCTGATCGCGCGCATCGACGCCGAGGGCGCGATCAGCCCGTCGACCTGCGCGCGATCGTAGCGGTCGAGTCCCAAGTGAACGCTCGCCAGCGTCGTCACCGTTCCCGACGTGCCGAGCAGCCGCCGCGGCCCCTCCACCTTCGGTAGCCGCGCCGTAAACGGCGCGAAACTCTCGCGCACCAGCCCACGCATTCGTTCGTACACCGCCGCCAGCCCCGCCGGTCCCTCGCTACCGCTGCCGCCCGCGCTCTCGGTCAGCGACACGACGCCCCATGGCGCCGAATGCCAGTCGATCACCGTCGGCACTGTGGTCGAGGTGTCGATCAGGACCAGCTCGGTCGATCCGCCGCCGATATCGAATACCAGCGCGGGCGCATTGCCCGGTTCGAGCAGCACGTGGCAGCCGAGCACCGCGAGCCGCGCCTCCTCCTCTGCCGAGATCACGTCGAGGTGGATGCCCGTCTCCTCGTGCGCGCGGGCAATGAACGCCGCGCCGTTAGAGGCGCGTCGGCACGCCTCGGTCGCGACAGATCGCGCCAGGGTGACGTTGCGCCGCTTCAACTTCTCGGAGCAGATCCGCAGCGCACCGATCGTGCGCTCGATCGCCGCGTCGGACAGCCGCCCGCTCGTCGCCAGCCCCTCGCCCAGCCGCACGATGCGCGAGAAGGCGTCGACCACCGCGAAGCCATCGCCCTGCGGCCGCGCGATCAGCAGGCGGCAATTGTTGGTGCCCAGATCAAGCGCGGCATAATGGCGCGCGAAGCCCTGGCGTAGCCGGGCCGCTGACGGGCCCTCGGAGGCCGGACGGGCGCGGGATGGATCGCGCCGGTACGGCAAGTCGGCGGATTGTTGCGCCACGTGCCGTTGCTTTCATTCTATGTTCTGCCGTCACGGACATTGCGTCCGTTCGGTGCTTGGGCCTGAAGCTAGCGTGCAGTGCCGCAAGCTGCAAGCGGGCGCTTGACCTTGCCGGCGGAGCGGCTTAGAGGCGCGGCCCTGCCGGTGCCCGATCCTCTAATGGTAAGAGAGCGGACTCTGACTCCGTCAATCAAGGTTCGAGTCCTTGTCGGGCATCCAGCAGCTCCCCAAACCGCCAGTAGATCAGTGACGCGCTGCCCCGCGGGCCGCGGCAATTCCTGGCGACTGTCGTCGAAGAGCGCCTGACCGATGCTGATCCTCTCGCTCCTGCTCCAGGCGGCCTCGCCGCAACCAGGCGGTCCCCCGCCATTACCGGCACAGCCGCCTGCGACAATGGCGTTCGAACCGGCCGCGATGCTGATCGCGACGTTCGACGCCGACGGCGATGCCCGCGTCACCCATGCGGAGCTGGAAGCCGGTGTCCGTCGCAGCTTCACCGCGATCGACACCGCCAACGCAGGCACGCTCGGCTACATTGCCTTTGCCGACTGGGCCGAGCGCTATCTCGGCGATCGCAACGCTTTGCCGAGCCCGTTCGAGACCGACAGTGATGGTGACAACCGCATCTCGCTGGCCGAGCTCCAGGCCAAGATGCGCGAATTCTTCACCCGCTACGATCGGGACAAGGACGGCGCCGTCACGCGCGCCGAATTGCTGACGATCCGCGCCCGCGCCTATGGCGACGATCGCGTGCCGCCACCCGGGCGAAAGCCGCGCCGGCGATGAACGAGCGCTTCGCCTTCACCATTGAGGCGACCGACGGCGCGGCGCGCACCGGCGCGATCGCGATGCACCGCGGCACGATCCGGACACCTGCCTTCATGCCCGTCGGCACTGCCGCAACCGTCAAGGCGATGAAGCCCGCTGACGTCGCGGCGACCGGCGCGGATATCATCCTCGGTAATACCTATCACCTGATGCTGCGCCCCGGGGCGGAGCGCGTCGCGCGGCTCGGCGGGCTCCACGCCTTCATGGGCTGGGATCGCCCGATCCTTACTGATTCGGGCGGGTATCAGGTGATGAGCCTCGCCGATCTCACCAAGCGGTCGGAAGAAGGCATTACCTTCAAGTCGCATCTCGACGGCACGCGCCACCTGCTCAGCCCCGAACGCTCGATCGAGATCCAGCGGCTGCTCGGGTCGAACATCGTCATGGCGTTCGACGAACTCGTGCCGACGACGTCGACGCGCGAGGTGCAGGCGGCGGCCATGGAGCGATCGATGCGCTGGGCGAAGCGCAGCCGCGCCGCGTTCGACGCCGGCGGCGCGCATGCCGCGCAGAACGCGATCTTCGGCATTCAGCAGGGCGCGCTCGACGAAGGCTTTCGCAAGGCGAGCGCCGACGCGCTGATCGACATCGGCTTCGATGGCTATGCGATCGGCGGTCTCGCGGTCGGCGAAGGGCAGGAGGCGATGTTCGGCTGCCTCGATTTCGCCCCCGGCCAACTGCCGGCGGATCGGCCGCGCTACCTGATGGGGGTCGGCAAACCCGACGACATCGTCGGCGCGGTCGAGCGCGGGGTCGACATGTTCGATTGCGTGCTGCCGACGCGCTCGGGGCGCACAGGGCAGGCGTTCACGCGCAACGGGCCGCTCAACATCCGCAACGCGCGCTTCAACGAGGATCAGGGCCCGCTCGATCTCGACTGCGGCTGCCCGACCTGCGCCGGCTGGAGCCGCGCCTATCTCCATCACCTCGTCCGCAGTGGCGAGATCCTCGGCGCCATGCTGATGACCGAGCACAACATCTTCTTCTACGAGGCGCTGATGGCGGATCTGCGCGCGGCGATCGCCGAGGCGCGGTTGAAAACATTCGCCGACGGCTTTCGCGCGCGATATCAGCGGGGCAAAGGCTGACGTCCGGCCAGAAATTGCGGAGAGTAAGCGTGTCCGACGAACCCAATGAGATCCTCGCCGCCGCCGCCGCGGCGAAGCAGCATCAGACCGCCGCCAACGACGCGCGCCGCGATCGCAAGGGCTGGGATCTCGGCAAGATCGGGCTTGGCGTCGGCATCGGCTCGGCCGCGGTCGCCGCCGCGGTGATCTTCGCCAACCGCAAGAAGGACTGACGCGCCTCGGGATCGGCGCAGCGCCGATCCCGATCTTGGCATCACGCGTCTGGCGAGCGCACTGATCTATACCGTCAGACCGGAACGAACCGCACCGGCAGGCCGTCCTTGGGCTTCGGGATCGGGAAGATCTGCCAGTCCGCGCCCGCCCCCGGCGCCAGCTCGATACGATAGCGGCTCAGCAGCTGCGCCATCAGGATGCGGATCTGCATCGTCGCGAAGTGCAGGCCGATGCACATATGCGCGCCGCCGCCGAACGGCACCCAGGCGAAGCGGTGCCGTCCCTTCGACGCTTCGGGCGAGAAGCGCATCGGATCGAACGTCTCGGGATTGGGCCAGTGCTCGGGCATGTGGTGCGTGTAGGCGGTGTTGACGCCGACGAACGTGCCCGCCGGAATGTGATAGCCGCCGAACTCGAAATCGCGCATCGCCCGGCGCGGGATCGACGGCACCGGCGGCATCAGTCGCAGCGACTCTTTGAACGCATATTCGGTCAGCACCAGGCGATCGAGTTGGCCGTACGGCACCGTCCCGTCGTTGCTGCCGAGATCGCCGATCTCTTCGCGCAACCGCTCCTGCCACTCGGTGTTGCGGCCGAGCAGCATGACGAGGCTCGTCGCCGACGACGTGATCGTGTCGTGCGCCGCCATCATCAGGAAGTTCATGTGATCGACGATCGCGTCGGCAGGCAGCGGCGCGCCGTGCTCGTCGGTCGCGCGGCAGAATTGCGAGAAGAAATCCTGCCCGCTGCCGTTGCGGCGGGCGGGGATCTCGCGGGTGAAGAAATCGACGAGATATTCGCGCGCCTTCACCCCCTTGCGCATCGACGTGCCGGGCAGCGGCGTGCGGATCGGCGACACCGACGCCTGAACCTCGTCGACGAACGCCTGGTTGATCCGCGCCGCCTCGTCACCCAGCGGCACGCCGAGAAAGCTCGTGGCGGCGAGATCAAGCGTCAGCGCCTTGATCGTCGGGTAGAAATCGAGCGGGCGGTTCGCCCAGCTGCCGACCTGCGCCGCGATGCCGGCGTTCAGCTCCTCGGCATAGTGTTTCATCGGTTCGGGCTTGAACGCCACCGACAGCGCCTTGCGATCGGCGCGATGCTTCTCGAAATCCATCAGCATCAGGCCGCGCGGAAAGACCAGGTTGAGCACCGGGCCCCAGCCTTGCTCGGACGAGAAATTTTTGTCCTTGTCGAACAGGACGAGCTCGTTCGCCTCCGGCCCAAGCAGCACCACCGAATCGCCGCCGAAGCTGTTGTTGCGATATACCGGCCCGTGCTTCGCCACCATCTTCCTGGTGAAGGCGAGCGGGTCCTTCAGCACCTCGAACGTGTTGCCGATGAAGGGCCAGCCGCGCTCGCCGGGAATCGCGTTCAGCGACGATGGCGGATTGAGCGGCAGCCAGTGCGGGTTGGCCTCGATCGTGTGCGCGTGCGGCATGGTGTATCTCTCCCTGCCGGCTCCAGCTCCGGCTTACTTACATCGGTATAAGTAAGCCGGAGCGGTTACGCCATCCCTACCATAATACGCCCTTCTCCGGCGTCAGCGGCGGCGGCGCCTCGTCGCCGATCGACTGCAACAGATCGATTTCGATCGTGCGGCACATCGCGTTCAGCGGCACGTCGTGGATCGTATTGGCAAACGGATCGACCAGGTCATCGCCAATCTGCAGGATGGCAAGGAACATCAGCCCCGCGATAGTCGATCCGATCGGCGTCGCGATTCCCAGCGTCTCGACCAGCCCGATCGGCAGCAACACACAGAACAGGCGCGTGAAGAACGTCGGGAAGAACCGATACTGGTTGGGCAGCGGCGTGTTCTTGATCCGCTCCATGCCGCCCTGCGCATTGGCGATGTCGACCAGCAGGCCCTCCAGATGCGCCTGCTGGATCGTGTCGATCATTCCCGCTTTGCGCGCGTCGTCGATCCGCCGCGAGGTACCGTCGAGAATGCCGTTGGCGATATTGGTCCGCTGCAGCGCCGGCTCCGCCTCACCGCGCGACAGGAAGCGCAGTACCTCGCCGTCGGCGGGCAGCTTGCGCAACTGGCAACGCAGCGCATTCACATAGGCGACGTGGCGCAGCACGATCGTGCGCTTCAGGTCGCGTGCCTCATCGGGCAGCATGCTGCGCGCGCCGCGCGCCAGGCTGCGTGAGGCATTGATCATCAGCCCCCACAGCCCGCGCCCTTCCCACCAGCGTTCGTACGCGGAGTTATCGCGGAAGCCGAGGAACAGTGCGAGCGCCGAGCCGAACAGCGTCAGCGGCAGTGACGGCGCGGTGAACGGCGCGAAGATGTACACCGCGGTGACGATGCAATCCCAGACGAACAATGCGGCCAGCGGGCGCCACACCTCGCTGACGATGTTGCTGAGCCGCGGGGAGGCGGTGGTAATCATATATCCGGATCAACTCGCTACGACAGGTGCGAAGCGCCCTACGCTCCGCGGGCGCTTCGGGTCCGTAACGAAGTTTTGCAGGAGGCTAGGAGGGCGCCTCCGGCCAGATTTAACCGGCTTTGATCAGCCGAGCCGCTCGCGCAGGTCGAGCATCGCCAACGCCGCCTGCGCCGCGCCACCGCCCTTGTTGAGCTGCGCGGGATCGGCCCGGGCGATCGCCTGTGCCTCGTTCTCGGTCGTCAAAATGCCGTTGCCGATCGGGATGCCGTCCATCGTCAGCGCCATGATCCCGCGCGCGCTCTCGTTCGAGACGATCTCGAAGTGATAGGTCTCACCGCGGATGACGACGCCCAGCGCGACGAACGCGTCGTAGCGCTCGCTCTCCGCCGCCATCGCGATCGCGCCGGGCACCTCGAGCGCGCCAGGCACCGTCAGCACCTCGGCCTGGTGCCCCGCTGCCTCGATCGCCGCGCGCGCGCCGGCGATCAGCATGTCGTTCAGGTGATCGTAGAAACGTGCCTCGACGATGAGGATGTTGGCCATCAGTCTTCCTTCGGTATGCCGTGCGCGACGAGACTGCCGCCCTGGTAGCGGGGATCGTCGCTGACCTCCCGTATCGTACCGGGCGGCGCGGGCAAGCCTCGCAGCCCACGGTCGTCGGGCCATTCGATCTCGGCGAGGATCAGCCCCGCCAGCGCCCCCTCGAAACGATCGACGCTGTAGGTCAGGTCGCCAGATACCAGATCGTAGCGCCGCTTGACGATCGCCGTACCCGGCAGTTCGGCGAGCAGCGCGTACTCAGGCTCGTCGAGATAGGCGGTGACGATCGCGCGCGCGAGCGGATCGTCCGCCGGATATTTCTTGGTCAGCTTCAGCGCGACACCGCCACCGCCGCTGTCGGTCATCCGCCGCAGCCGCATCCGCGTGCCCGCCAGATAGCGGTCCTCGATCAGCACGTGATCCGCCGGCAGCGGGGGCAGGCGTGTCGGATCGATCAGCCAGCGGCGCTCACGTTCGATGTGCGCGTATTTCGGCGCCGCCGCTTCGTCGGCGCCGGTTCGCATCACTCCCCGCCGGTGCCCGGGATCGGCCGCTCGCCGACGATCGACAGGCCATAGCCCTCGAGCCCGACCAGCGTGTGGTGGGTGTTGGTGAGCAGGATCATCTCCTCGACGCCCAGGTCCGCCAGGATCTGCGCGCCCACGCCATAGTCGCGCAGCTCCTCGACTTCGGGGGCGCCGGCGCTCTTGCCCTCGGCGCGCAGCTGCATGAAGCGGGTGATGACGCCCTTCATCGGCCGATTGATGACGACGATCACGCCCGCGCCTTCCTCGGCGATCAGCTCCATCGAATGCGACAGCAGCCCCGACCGCTCGGACGTCTCGCCGAACATGTCGACGAAGAAGCTCGCGGTGTGCATCCGCACCAGCGTCGGCTCGGCGGGATCGATCTTGCCCTTGACCAGCGCGATCGTCTCGTCGCCGGTCGCCTTGTTGTGGAACGTCATCGCCTTCCACTGCCCGCCCCACTTCGATTCGAACGCCATCTCGGCCTTCTTCTCGACGAGGTGGTCGTTGCGCCGGCGATAGGCGATGAGGTCGCGGATCGTGCCAATCTTGAGGTTGTGAAGCTGCGCGAACGAGACGAGGTCGTCCATCCGCGACATCGTCCCGTCCTCGTTCATGATCTCGCAGATCACGCCCGACGGATTGAGCCCGGCAAGCCGCGACACGTCGACCGCGGCCTCGGTATGCCCGGCACGCACCAGCACGCCGCCGTCGCGCGCGACCAGCGGGAAGACGTGGCCCGGCGTCACGATCTCGTCGCGGCTCTTCGACGCGTCGATGGCAACCGCGATCGTCCGCGCACGATCGGCGGCGGAGATACCCGTCGTCACCCCGTCGCGCGCCTCGATCGAGACGGTGAAGGCGGTCTCGTGCCGCGTGCCGTTGTGGCGGCTCATCAGATCGAGCCCGAGCGCGTCGACACGCGACTTGGTCATCGCCAGGCAGATCAGGCCGCGACCGTGCCGCGCCATGAAGTTGATCTTCTCGGGCGTCGCCATCTGCGCCGGGATCACCAGATCGCCCTCGTTCTCGCGATCTTCGTCGTCGACCAGGATGAACATCCGGCCGTTCTTCGCCTCGTCGATGATTTCCTCGGGCGTCGAGAGGAAGGCGTGGCGCAGGCGCGCGAGCTCAGCGGGCTTTTGCACGATAATGTTCCATCCGTTGGAGGTAGCGGGCGAGGACGTCGATCTCGATGTTGACCGCGACGCCGGGCGCGAGCGCGGACAACGTGGTGACGGCCTGGGTATGCGGGATGATGTTGATCGCGAAGGTGCTCGATCCGTCAGGCGCATCGTCCACCGCGTTGACCGTCAGCGACACGCCGTCGACCGTCACCGATCCCTTGGGCGCGAGGAACGGCGCAAGATCGCTCGGCACGCGGAAGCGGACGCGCTTCGAATCGCCGTCGGCGGTGACGTCGATCACTTCGGCGACGCCGTCGACGTGCCCCGTCACGATATGCCCGCCGAGCTCGTCGCCGAGCTTCATCGCGCGTTCGAGGTTGAGGGGGCGTCCCTCGCTCCACTGGCCCTGCGCGCTGCGGCTGATCGTCTCGCCCGAGACGTCGAACGCAAGCCAGTTCGGCCCCTTGTCGACAACGGTCAGGCAGACACCAGAGCAGGCGACCGACGCGCCAAGATCGATCTCGGCGGTTTCATAGGCGGTGCGGACGACGACGCGGGTGTCACCGCGCGTCTCGACGCGCGCAATCTCCCCGACGTCGGTTATGATCCCGGTAAACATCGCACCCGCTCGTAGACCTCGAGCCGGTCGCTGCCAAGCTGGCGCGCATCGGTCAAATCCCAGCGGCCGTGCGCGTCGCCGAGCGCGCCCAGCCCGATATCGCCGAGCGCCGGCCGCCCGCCGCCGATCAGAATCGGCGCGCGGTACAGCAGCAGCCGGTCGACAAGGTCCGCGGTGAGGAACGCGGACGCCGCCCCCGCACCCCCCTCAACGAAAAGATGGTCGCCCGGCAGTCCGGCGATCGCGCCGGGCGCGGCGATGACGGTTACGCCGTCCGCGTCAGGCAGGCGATCCGATCGGCTCGACAGGACGACGCGCTGCGGCGCGCGCGACTCCAGCCCCGGCAGGCGGACGTCGAGCGTGGGGCGGTCGATCTCCCACGTTTCGCGGCCGACCAGGATCGCCTCGTGCCGGCTGCGCTCGAGATGCGCGTGCGCGCGCGCTTCGGCGCCGGTGATCCAGCGACTCTCCCCGTCGGCACGCGCAATGCATCCGTCGAGCGAGGTGGCAAGCTTGAGCGTTACCTGCGGCCTGCCATGCGCAAGGCGTGTCAGGAACCCTGCCATCGCCGCCTGCGCTTCTGCCGCCCGCACGCCGCTGGTCGTCGCGATCCCCGCCGTGGCAAGCCGCGCCAGCCCCTTGCCGTCGGTCCGTGGATCGGGGTCGCCGCTGCCGACCACGACGCGCCCCACCCCGGCCGTTACCAGCAGGTCGGCGCAGGCCGGCCCACGCGCCGACTGGTGCGCGCACGGCTCCAGCGTGACATAGGCAGTCGCCCCGCGCGCGCCGTTGCCCGCCTGCGCCAGCGCCATCGCCTCGGCATGCGGACGCCCGCCCGGCTGCGTCCAGCCGCGCCCGACGATCCGACCATCACCAACGATCACGCAGCCAACACTTGGGTTCGGGCTGGTCCGTCCGCGCCCGCGCGCGGCAAGCGCCAGCGCCGCCCCCATCCAGCGCGCGTCGTCGCTGGTTACAGCCCCCACTGGTTGAGCTTGTCGTCGATCCGCTTGAACTGCGCCTGCCGCGCCTCGCGCCGCTTGCGCTCGACGTCGATCGCCTTCTGCTTGATAGGTCCGTCGATCGCCTGCTGCGCGCGGATCTCGGCGTCGGTCCGGTCGAGCCGCCACTGCTGCACGTAGATGATCTTGGGGCGATATTCCTTCTCGATGTGCGAATCCTTGACGAACCCGATCAGGATCACGCCGGTCACCAGGATCGAAATCAGAAGGAACACCAGTTCGTACGGCTGGCGCTGCGCCAGGAACAGCCGCAGGTCGCGAACCGCGCGCAGCGGACTCATCCGGGCAAAGAAGTTCATCGCGTCGATATAGGGCTGCGGGAACGGCGCGACCAGCCCCGCCCCCGGAACGACACAACAGCGAAGGCGATGTCCGCTGCGGCCGCGCCCGCCGCTTACTATTGCAGTTCGAAGCGCACCGTCATCTCCTTGGTCGCCTCCACCGCCACGCCGTCACGCGTCGCTGGCTGGAAGCGCCATTTCGCCAGCGCCTGCGCGCGCGTCGCGCGGCAGAAGGCGTCGCTCGCCGCGCTGCTGCACGCCGCCGCGGTGACCCGCCCGTCGACACCGATCGTGACGCGCACCGTCACCCGCCCCTCGTGCTCGGCGCGACGCTCGCCCGGTGGATAGGCGGGCTGGAGATCACGCGCGTACGGCGGGTCGAGCTGCGCCCCGACCGTCACCGGCGCGGCAGGCGGATCTATCCGCACGGCCTCGCCCGGCGGCAACGGCGGTAAGGGCGGCAGTGGTGGCAACGGTGGGGGCAGCACGAAGTCGCCGTGCGTCGGCGGCAGTATCGGGATCGTTACGTCGACCCGCTCGGGCAATGCCGCGGACCGCGTATTCGCGACGGGTTTGGCTTCGGGCGGGATCGGTTCGGGCGGCGGGTCGATCGGCACGTTCTCGATCGTCAGTCCGCGATCGCGCTCCTTCACCTCGAACACCGGCGTCACGAAAAGCAGGGCACCGATCAGCCCTGCGTTGATACCGATGGCGACGATCAGGCTGCCGGGCTTGATCCCCTCCGGCGGGGCGTGACGGTCCGCGTACATGGTCTTACCTCTCCTCGATGCTGCTCCTTCCCGGGTATCTCGCCCAGATCGTGATGTTACAACGTATCTATGCTAGCGCAATACGTTTCATAAGGATGATCGATCAGCCTTGCCGGAGCCGGGCGAGCGCCCGATCACGGTCAATCAGCGGCAGCAACGCCGCCATGTCGGGCCCATGGTCGCGACCCGTCAGCGCACGGCGCAGCGGCAGGAACAGCACCTTGCCCTTGCGCCCAGTCGCTTCTTTGAGCCGCGCTGTCAGCGCGTGCCACGGGTCGTCCGACCAGTCGATCTCCGCCGCCGCCTCAGCTGCCGCAGCCAGATACCGGGCGTCGTCGCCAGCCACTGCCGCCGCGTCGATCGGCCCTTCGATCACCTGCCACCAGTCCGCCGCCTCGGCGAGGGTCGACAGGTTCGGCCGCACCGCCTCCCAGGCGCGTGCGTCCATCCCGGCCGGCAGCCGATCGGCGACGGCGGCATAAGGCAGTTGGTGAATGATCCGCGCGTTCACCTGCGCGAGCTCGCCCTCGTCGAACCGCGCCGGCGCGCGGCCGAAGCGGGCGAAATCGAACCCGGCGAGCAGCGGCGCCATCTCCACCACCGGCTCGACCGGGTCGCTGGTGCCGAGCCGTGCCAGCAGCGCGCGAATCGCCTGCGGCTCGATCCCGCCCGCGCGCAGCTCGTCCACCCCTAGGCTGCCGAGCCGCTTGGAAAGCTTGCCCTCCGCGCCCGTAAGCAGCGCGGCGTGCGCGAACGCCGGCGGCGTGCCGCCGAGCGCGGCGAACATCTGGATCTGCAGCGCGGTGTTGGCGACGTGATCCTCGCCGCGCACGACATGCGTAATTCCCAAGTCGACATCGTCGATCGCCGACGGCAGCATGTAGAGCCACGATCCGTCGGCGCGGCGGATCACCGGATCGCTCATCGTCGCCGGATCGAACCGCTGGGGCCCGCGTACCAGATCGTCCCACTCGACCGGCGCGTCGTGATCGAGGCGGAAGCGCCAGTGCGGCCGCACGCCATCAGCCTCCAGCCGCGCGCGATCGGCCTCGCTCAGCGCTAGCGCCGCGCGGTCGTAGATCGGCGGCAGCCCGCGGCCCAGCTGCACCTTGCGCTTGAGATCGAGCTCCTGGCTGGTCTCGTAGGCGGGATAGATCCGACCCGCCGCCACCAAAGTGTCGAACCGCGCCTGGTACAGCGCGAACCGGTCCGACTGGCGCACCTCGCAATCGGGCGTAAGGCCGAGCCACGCGAGATCCTCGCGGATCGCCGCGACGAACCGTTCCTCACTGCGCGCCGCGTCGGTATCGTCGATGCGCAGCAGGAAGCGCCCGCCGTTCGCGCGCGCCCACATCCAGTTGAACAGCGCAGTGCGGATGTTGCCGACGTGGAGCCGGCCGGTCGGCGACGGGGCGAAGCGGGTAACGATCGTCATGCGGCCAGCGGTTAGCGCGCGGCGCGCGCGACGCAAACCGCGCCGTGCATGCGCGCCCGATCGGTGACGCGAGATTGCAACATGGGGCCGGGCCGCTAAGGGGTCCGCGACGAAAGGGCGCAACGCATGAAACTGATGACGGGCAATTCGAACCTGCCGCTGGCACGGGACATCGCCGCCTATCTCGAGCTGCCGTTGACGGAGGCGCTGGTGCGCCGCTTCGCCGACGAGGAGATCTTTGTCGAGATCATGGAGAACGTCCGCGGCGAGGACGTCTTCCTGATTCAGTCGACCAGCTTCCCGGTCAACGACAACCTCATGGAGTTGCTGATCTGCATCGACGCGCTGAAACGCGCCTCGGCCAAGCGGATCACCGCGGTGCTGCCCTATTTCGGCTATGCCCGGCAGGACCGCAAACCCGGCCCGCGCACGCCGATCTCGGCCAAGCTCGTCGCCAACCTCATCACCACCGCGGGCGCCGATCGCGTGCTGTCGGTCGATCTCCATGCCGGGCAGATCCAGGGCTTCTTCGACATCCCGACCGACAATCTGTTCGGCGCGCCGGTGATGTCGGCGGATATCAACGCGCGCTTCGGCTCGAAGAACCTGATGGTCGTCTCGCCCGACGTCGGCGGCGTGGTGCGCGCGCGCGCGCTCGCCAAGCGGCTCAACAACGCGCCGCTCGCGATCGTCGACAAGCGGCGCGAGCGCGCCGGCGAATCGGAAGTGATGAACATCATCGGCGACGTCGAGGGGCGCTTCTGCATCCTGATCGACGATATCGTCGATTCGGCCGGCACCCTCTGCAATGCCGCCGCCGCGTTGAAGGAAGCCGGCGCGGAGGACGTCGTCGCCTATGTCACCCACGGCGTGCTGTCTGGGGGCGCGGTCGCGCGCGTCGAGGGATCGGTGCTGCGCGAACTCGTCATCACCGATTCGATCGGCAACGCGGAGGCGATCGAGGGCGCGAAGCGCATCCGCCACCTCACCATCGCCCCGCTGCTCGCCGAGGCGATCAAGCGTATCGCCGACGAGACGAGCGTGTCGTCGCTGTTCGACTAAGAGTTGGGGGCTCAGCGACTACTAAAAGAAAACGCCGCGGCTTAGCCGCGGCGTTGGACGGGTTCGGCGTTGCGACCCGCCAGCCGCCTTCGCTGCGCTCAGCTGTTCCCGAGTGCCACGATGTGGTCGAACACCGCCGGGTGCAGTGGCTTGGAGAACGCACAGCCGTAGCGGTACTTGTCGCGCCACGCGACCACCGCCTCCAACCCGGCGAGCCCCGGCAGCGTCAGCCACACCGTCGTGCCCGGCCACAGCGTGAAGCTCGTCTGCGCGCGGAATCCCGTCACCGACAGGTCGACCACTTCGATCTCGAAGCGGGTCGTGCCACGATCGCGCAGATGGGCGCGCATCCGCACCGCCTTGCGCAGCGCACGGCGGCTTTCTTCGCTTTCGCCCGGGATCGGAAGAGATGCAGCGTTATCCATGGGGCGAACTTATCCGCCGCATTCGTTACTTTTCGGCAAACGCACGCGCGGCCCATCGCCCACTCCCCACGGCCATGGATATAGCCATCGCCGCCCGCCGTCGCTACGTCGCACCGCACCATGACCGACGACGCAGCCGCCAGCATTCACGACGCCGCAGCCACCCCGACGGACGAGCGCCGCGCCGCCGCGCTCGAATCCAAGGCCTGGCCGTACGAGGAAGCGCGCAAGCTCATCAAGCGCTGGCCAGATGGCAAGCCGAACGGCGAGCCGATGCTGTTCGAGACCGGCTACGGCCCCTCGGGCCTGCCGCACATCGGCACCTTCCAGGAAGTGCTGCGCACCACCATGGTCCGCCGCGCCTATGAGGAGATGACGGGGCTTCCGACGCGGCTGGTGGCGTTCAGCGACGATATGGACGGGCTGCGCAAGGTGCCCGACAACGTACCCAACAAGGAATTGCTGGCGGCGAACCTCGGCAAGCCGCTGTCGCGCGTCCCCGATCCGTTCGGCAAGTTCGACAGTTTCGCCGCGCACAACAACGCCATGCTGCGCGACTTCCTCGATCGCTTCGGCTTCGACTACGAATTCGTCTCGTCGACTGACTATTACGCGTCGGGCCGCTTCGACGAGAAGCTGCGCGACGTGCTGCGCCATTACGACAAGATCATGGCGGTCATGCTGCCGACCCTGCGCGCCGAACGGCAGGCGACCTATTCCCCCGTCCTCCCGGTCAGCCCGACGAGCGGCATCGTCCTCCAGGTGCCGGTCGAGGTGGTCGACGCCGAGGCCGGGATCATTCGCTTCACCGACACCTCCGTTCCGGGGGGCGAGACGGTCGAGCAGTCGATCCTCGGCGGCAAGGCCAAGCTGCAGTGGAAGCCCGACTGGGGCATGCGCTGGGCCGCACTCGGCGTCGATTATGAGATGTACGGTAAGGACCTGATCGATTCGGGCGTGCTCGGCGGCAAGATCGCGCAGGTGCTCGGCGGGCGTAAGCCCGAAGGGCTGATCTACGAGCTGTTCCTCGACGCCAAGGGCGAGAAGATCTCCAAGTCGAAGGGTAACGGCCTGTCGATCGAGGAGTGGCTGACCTACGGCCCCGACGAGAGCATCGCCTTCTACATCTATCGCGAGCCCAAGAAGGCCAAGTCGCTCCACCTCGGCCTGATCCCGCGCGCGATCGACGACTATTGGCAGTTCCGCGCCAATTACGCTGGGCAAGGCTGGAAGGAACGGCTCGGCAACCCGGTGCACCACGTCCACTCGGGCGACGTGCCCGGCGAGACGCTGCCGGTCACCTTCGGGCTGCTGCTTAACCTCGTCGGCGTGATGGGCGAAGGCGCGACCAGCGCGCAGGTGTGGGGCTATCTCGCCAATTACCTGCCCGACGCCGCGCCGGAGAAGCACCCCGAGCTCGATCGCATGATCGGCTACGCGCTCGCCTACCACCGCGACTTCATCGCGCCGACGCTCAAGCGCCGCGCGCCCGAGGGGATCGAGATCGACGCACTGCGCCGTCTCGACGACGATCTCGCCGCGCTCAGCGAAGACGCCTCGGCCGAGGACATCCAGAACGTTGTCTACGAGATCGGCAAGAGCACGTTCGGCGACGCGGGCGGCTTCGCCGAACTGCGCGACTGGTTCAAGGCGCTGTACGAAACGCTCCTCGGCTCGAGCCAGGGCCCGCGCATGGGCAGCTTCATCCGCCTCTACGGCGTCTCCAACACCCGCCGCCTCATCGCCGAGGCCCTAACGGCGGCGTAACCGCGGCGATGCGTCGCGCCGCCGGTTGAGCTCAACGTTCGGTCGGTGAGCGCCCGGGCATCGCCTCGCTCACTCGTCCGCATCCCGGAGCGGCGTAGCGTCCAACGCCTCCCGCCACAGGATCTCAACCAGCTGCGCGGCAGGCAGCGAACGCGCGAGCGGCGCGCCTTGGCCGGCCCAGTGCGCGCCGAACCCCGGCTCACCGGCAACGCGCGCCGCCGCGTTCAGCGCCTTGCCCGCATCGTAGGCGATTGGATAATCCGGCGCGGGAAGCCCGGTCGCTTCCCCCCATCGGGTAAAGCGGTTCGCCAGGCAGCGCGCCGGCCGGCCCGATATAGCGCTCGTCATGATCGTGTGATGCGCATCTTCCCCGAACAGCGCCGCGCGATAGCTGGCGTCGGCGCTGCTCTCCGGACACGCGACGAAGGCGGTGCCCAGCTGCGCGGCCGCGGCGCCGAGGCTGAGCGCCGCGCGGACGCCGGCGCCATCCATGATCCCGCCCGCGGCGATGACGGGTAGGGTCGTTTGCGTGACGAGCAGCCGCGTCAGCGCCACTGTGCCGAGCCGGTCATCGCGCGCCGCAGGATCGAACACGCCGCGATGCCCGCCGGCCTCCCACCCCTGCGCGACGACCAGATCGATGCCGGCCGCTTCGATCTGCCGCGCTTCATCGAGGCTGGTAGCAGAGGCGAGCAACAGGCAGCCGGCGCCCTTCAACGCCGCGATCTTTTCCTTTGTCGGCACGCCGAAGTGGAAACTGATCACCGGCGGCGCCGTCTCCAGCAGCATCGCGAACATCGTGTCGTCATCGGCGAAGCTGGTGTAGATCGTCCTCAACACCGGCGGCGGCGACGCGCCGTAGCGCTCGAAATTCGGCCGAAGCGCATCGATCCATCGCCGCTCGCGCATGGCATCGCGCTGCGGCGTCGCATGGACGAAGAGATTGACGTTGAAGGCGCGGCGGGTTCGGGCGCGAACGGCGTCGATCATCGATCGCGCTCCGGCGGCATCGGTCGCGCCGACACCGATCGAACCCAGACCGCCGGCCTCGGACACCGCAGCCGCCAATTGCGGTGTTGAAACGCCCGCCATCGGAGCCTGTACAATGGGAATGGTGACACCGAGATGCTGGAGCGAGCGCATCACCGGGCCATGCGCGCGGCGGCGGCGCGTCGCAATCGTGCAGCGCCCTAGCAACCGCGCCACCGACGCGTCGCGATCGCACCCACGAACGAGGCACAGATGAATCGCCAACACATCGATCAGAAGCGGCCGACAAGGTTAGCGCCCGCAGGCGCAACCCGCTAACCCTCCCCGCATGTGCAACGAGGCCGCCCGCCGCATCGCTCTCGGCGAACTCCGCAATGACTGGGGCGAGACGCGCATACCGCTCGTTTTCCCCGAAGGCGTGCCAAACATGGCACCGCTCGAGGGCTTCCGTATCACCGATCCGACGATCATCATTCGCGGCGTCGAGGGCGCCGCGGATCGGGCGGAATGCGTCACGCGCCGCTGGAGCTGGCCGGGTGCAGGCGGGCGGCCGGTCTACAATTATCGCTCGGACGGGCGCAGTCTCGTCCAGGGCCGCTGCCTGATCCCGGTCGACGCGTTCTTCGAGTTCACCGCGCCGGCCGATCCCAAGGCGAAGCGCAAGGACAAATGGGCCTTTCGCCTCGTCGATCATCCGTGGTTCTGCATCGCCGGCCTGTGGCGGCACGACGCGGCAGTCGGCGAAGCCTTCACCATGCTGACGTGCGAGCCCGGCCCCGACATCGCGCCCTATCATTCGCGCCAAGTCGTCGTGCTCGGCCGTGATGCCTGGGCAGCGTGGCTCGACCCGGCGGTGCCCTCAGCCGATCTGTGCCGGCCGCTGCCCGCGGGCAGCCTCTCGGTGGAGCCGGCGCGTTGACGCGGCGCCGCTCCGCGCTGCGCGCGTTCCTCGCCAACGAGGCCGCCGGCGGCGTCGTCCTGATCGTCGCCGCGATCCTCGCGATGATCGTCGCCAACCTGCCCGCGACGGCAGAGGGCTATGCGCACGCGCTCCATGCCGAAATCGGTCCGATCCTAGCGCCGCAGCTCGGCTCGATGACGGTCCACCTGTGGATCAACGACGGGCTGATGGCGCTGTTCTTCCTGCTCGTCGGGCTGGAGATCAAGCGCGAGTTCGTCGACGGACGGCTGGCACAGGCGGATCAGCGCCGCCTGCCCTTCCTCGCCGCCGCCGCCGGCATGGCAGTCCCCGCGCTCGTCTTCCTAGCGATCGTCGGCGACGCGCCGCAGCTGCAGCGCGGCTGGGCGATCCCCGCGGCGACCGATATCGCCTTCGCCGTCGGCATCATGGCGATGCTCGGCTCGCGCGTTCCCTCCGCGCTGAAGCTGCTGCTGACGACGGTGGCGATCGTCGACGATATGGGCGCCGTCGCGATCATTGCGCTCGCTTATACCGATCAGATCAGCGCGGTCGCGCTCGCCGGTGCGGGGCTCGCCACGATCGTCCTCTACGTCATGAACCGGCGGGGGGTGATGGCGTTGTGGCCGTATCTGCTCGTCGGCGCCGCATTGTGGCTGTTCGTGCTGCGATCGGGCGTCCATGCGACGATCGCGGGCGTCGTCACCGCCGCCTTCGTGCCCATCGTTCGCACGCCGGGTGCGCCCGACGCCGCGCACTCGCCGCTCCACCGCCTCGAACACGCGCTTCACCCGTGGGTCGCCTTCGCGATCGTGCCGCTGTTTGCGTTCGCCAATGCCGGCGTCGCGCTGGGCGGCACGGGGTGGGCGATCGTCGGCGAGCCGCTCGTGCTGGCGGTGGCGGCAGGGCTTTTCTTCGGCAAGCAGATCGGCATTTTCGGCATGATCTGGGGCGCCGCGCGACTCGGCATCGCCAAGCCGCCGCACCGCGTCAGCTGGGCGCAGCTCTACGGCATGGCGCTGCTCGCCGGGATCGGCTTCACGATGAGCCTGTTCATCGGCACGCTCGCCTTTCCCCTCGACCCCGCGCTGGTCGAGGAAGTGAAGGTCGGCGTGCTCGCCGGCTCGATCGCTTCGGCGCTCGCCGGCGCGATCGTCCTCGCGCTCGCGAAGTCCGCGAGCCGGGCGTCGTGAAACGCTTCTTCTCCCCCGCACAGCTCGCGCACGCGCCGCGGCACGAGCTCCACAACGGCGGTTTCACGGACTATGCCGAGAAGCCCGCCCGCGCACAGGCGATCCTCGACGCGATCGGCGGCGCGGACGCCCCGCCCGATCGCGGCGACGCGCCGATCCTCGCGGTGCATTCGCCCGACTATTGCGCGTTCCTGCAACAGGCTTCAGCCGCCTGGGCTGCCGCCGGACGCCCCGGCGATGCCCTGCCTTATGCTTTTCCGATCGTCGGCCGTCGCCCGCTGCGGCTCGATCGCATCGACGCGCTGCTCGGCCGCCATTCGTTCGACGCGACGACGCCGATCACGCCCGCCACCTGGACGAGCGCCTACGGCAGCGCGCAATCGGCGCTCGCTGCCACACACGCGGTGCTCGGCGGGGAGCCCGCCGCCTTCGCGCTGTGCCGTCCGCCCGGCCACCACGCCGGCGCCGATTATTGCGGCGGCTACTGCCACCTCAACGTCGCCGCGATCGCCGCGCAGGCAGCGCGCGATGCCGGCCACACGCGCGTCGCGATCCTCGACATCGACTATCACCACGGCAACGGCACGCAGGACATCTTCTGGCAACGCGGCGATGTTTTCTACGCCAGCGTCCACGCCGATCCCGCGACCGATTATCCCTTCTACTGGGGCCACGCCGACGAGACCGGCGAGGGCGCGGGCGAAGGCACGACGCTCAACCTGCCACTGCCGCACGGCACCACGCTCGACGCGTTCCGCACAGCGCAGAGCCGCGCTCTCGACGCGATCGCGCGCTGGGGCGCGAGCTTCCTCGTGCTCAGCTTCGGTGCGGACACGTGGGAGGGTGATCCGATCAGCCACTTCGCGCTGCGCACGCCCGATTACACCGTCCTCGCGCGCGATATCGTCGCACTCGGGCTGCCGACGGTGATCGTGATGGAGGGCGGCTATGCGATCGATGCGCTCGGCGCCAACGTCGCGAGCCTCCTCGCCGGCTTCTGAGGCGTCAGTTCGGCGCGGTTGCGTCGATCGGCGGCCGGCCCTTCTGGCTCGCCGCTACCGCCTCTACCCGCTCGATCACGCGCAGCACGTTGCCCTGCGCCATCGCCGCGAGATCGACGTCGCTCCACCCACGCCGGGCAAGCTCGGCGAACAGCCTCGGATAGCCGTCAACGCCCGCCATGTCCTCCGGCGCCGTGCCGCCGATCCCGTCGTAATCGCCGCCGATCCCCACCGCGCCGCGCCCGGCGACGCGCGCGATATGCTCGACATGGTCGGCAAGGGTTGCGGCGGTCACGCGCGGCATCGGATGCGCGGCATCCCACGCGACCAGCGGCGCCGGCGCCTTGGGGCCGTAGGCATCGGTGGCAAGCCCGTTCGCCTTGCCGAACGCGGTCCGCTCGCGATCCCACGCCCGCCACGCGCTCGACAGGAACGCCGGATAGACGTTGACCATCACCACGCCGCCCGCCGTGCCGATCCGCCGCAGCAGATCGTCAGGGATGTTGCGCGGCGCATCCGCCAGCGCGCGCGCCGAGGAATGCGACGCGATCACCGGTGCCGCCGCGACGTCGAGCACCGCGGCCAGCGTCGCGTCGGACACATGGCTCACGTCGACGATCATCCCGATGCGGTTCATCTCCGCCACCACCTGCCGCCCGAAGGCAGTGAGTCCGTTGGCGCGCGGGGCATCGG
Source organism: Sphingomonas sp. NBWT7 (assembly GCF_014217605.1). Taxonomy (NCBI): domain Bacteria; kingdom Pseudomonadati; phylum Pseudomonadota; class Alphaproteobacteria; order Sphingomonadales; family Sphingomonadaceae; genus Sphingomonas; species Sphingomonas sp. NBWT7. Next base: position 1,776,399 of record NZ_CP043639.1, read on the forward strand.
TCGATGAATCGGCCCAGGCAAGGCTCTTGCCGTGCGTCAGCGTCATGTAACCAACGCCGAGCGCCTTCATCTGGCGCAGCACCGAAAGCCGCCCGTCGATCTGATGCCCGCCCTCGATCCCGATCAGCGAAGCGATCCGCCCGGCGCGCTGCGCCTCGCGTATGTCGGTGGCGCTCGTCGCCAAGGCGAACGCGGCCGGTTTCGCCGCGACGAAGCGGCGCACGATGTCGATCTGCTCCAGCGTCATTTCCACCGCGCGCGGCCCGGTCGTGTCGGCGGGTATCCACACCGACCAGAATTGCCCGCCGACCCCGCCCCGCCGCAGGCGCGGCACGTCGGTCTGCAGCGGATAGGGCAGCGCGGCCGTGTTGCGCGAGAGATCCAGCGCCTCCACCCGCGCCTCGTGCCGCTCGCGGATCTCCCAGGCGAGATCGTTGTGCCCGTCGATGATCGGGGCGCGTTCCAGCAACCGCGTCACGCGTGCTGGCACCGGCGGCACCGCGGGCGCAGCAGCGGCAAGTAGAAGCGCGATCAATGCCATAAGCCCCCGCTTCGGAACGGAACGGAAACGCACGCACCGCGTTCTGCACCGTTAACTCCCGGCGATGTTGCCGGGATTCACAGCATTGGAAAGACACCCGGACGAAAGATCAAGGCAAATGGCAGGCACTATATCAAGGCCGTGAGCGACGTTCGAAAAGATCGCCACCTGCCTGATTTAAAACTGTAAAATTGCGCCCATATGGAAGCGCAGGAGAGACCGGAGTAGCATTGGTGACCGACGACAAGGACTATTTCTACCGCCGCGCCGAACTCGAGTTGGAAATGGCGCAGCGCACCGAGCATCCGGAAGCGGTGAAGGCGCATTACACGATCGCCAGCTACTATCTCGACAAGGTCTACAGCGACGCGGACGACGCCGTCATCGATCCCGCCGCGTCGGACGAGCCGACGCCCGCCTAGCGTCGCCGCTTAGCCGTCCTTGCGCCCCTCGATCAGCCACGGGCGCGGGCGGCCGGTCGGGCGCGGTTTGCCGTCGAGCCGCACCGATCGGGTAATGACGACGGGCTTCAGCAGCATCGTTCCTGCCATCCGCCCGCCGGTCGGCTGCGCCAGGATACGCTTGATCACCGCTTGGCCCCCAACCACCCGGCCGAACGCCGCATAGCCCGGGTTGGTCTTGGTCCAGTCCATTTGCGGCGCCGCGCCGACGGTGATGAACCAATTGCCGTTCGCCGATCCCGGTGGCCCACGCCGCGCCATCGATATCGTCATGTCGAGATGCTTGATCCCCGTCTTGGCCGTCGATTCATGCGGGATCAGATCGAGGAAGCGGCGCGCGTCGGTGCGGATGCCCGATTGCACGAAGCCATATTGCGGCGCCGCTTTGTTGCGCGCCACGCGGTAGAAGGCGATCCCGTCGAACCGCCCGTCGTCGACATAGCGCATGAAGTTGGCGGTCGTCTCCGGCGCGCGCTTCGCGTTCAGCGCCAGCACGATCGGCCCCATCGCCGTTTCCAGCCGAACGCGGACGAAGCCCGGCGTCGGCCGATCGGCGCGCTGCGCGGCGGCGGGGGCCACGATCGTAGGCAGCATCGCGCCGATCAGCGCGGACGACAGGATGATACGCATCCCCGCGCGGTAGCCGCCGACGCTTCGCAGCGCCAGCGCTCCGCGCGCTCACCTCATTTCGACAGATCGGTCAGCACCGAACGGTAATAGCGCACGCCAAGCGGCACGTTGTCGATCGGGGTGCGCTCGTTCAGCCCGTGTGCGAATTCGTCCGATTCTTTCAGGAACAGCGGGCTGATGCCGTAGCTGGGGATGCCGACCGATCGGAACCACATCGAATCGCTCGCGCCGGCGGACATCGACGGGAACATCGGCACGCCCGGCCGCACCGCGCCGATCGCCTTCTTCACCGCGGTCATCACGTCGGGGCGCAGCGGCGAGGCGTCGGTCGGATTCGAGCCCTCGGTCACGTCGCTGAACTTTACTGCCGGATCAGCGGCGACGCGTTGCAGCTCGGCCATCACCGCCGCCGGCTTCACGCCCGGAAAGATGCGGCAGTTGATGTTGGCGGTCGCGCGCTGCGGCAGCGCGTTCAGCGCATGTCCGCCGCTGATCGTCGTCGTCACGCACGTGGTGCCGATCTGCCCGACATAGGCGGGGCTCGCCGCCAGCGTTTCGATCGCCGCCTTGTCAGCAGGGTTCACCGCAAAGGCGCGCATCGCCTTGCCGAGTTCCGGTGTCTGGCGCGCGGCGATGCCCTCGAAATAGCCCTTGGTGATCGGGCTCAGCTGCGGCGTGAAGCGATAGCCGCCGATCCGCGCCAGCGCCGCCGCCAACTGGTTGATCGCATTGTCGCGCCGTGGCGCCGACGAATGGCCGCCGGCGTTGGTCACCTCCAGCTGGAAATCGGCGTAGGTCTTTTCCGCCGCGCCGACGGTGAAATATTGCGGACGCCCGTCCTCGCCCAGCAGCCCGCCGCCGCCATCGACGTTGAGCGCCATCTCCGCGCCCTTCAGCCGCTCGGCAAGGATCGACGATGTCTTCATCACCGTTTCCTCGTCGCCCGAGAAGGCGAGCACGATGTCGCGCCGCGGCGTGTAGCCGGCACGCTTCATGTCGATCAGCGTGGCGACCACCAGCGCCATGTCGAGCTTCATGTCGGTCGCGCCGCGGCCGAAGAGATAGCCGTTCTCGATCACCGGGGTGAACGGATCGCGCTGCCAGTCGGCAGGCTTCGCCTCGACGACGTCCATATGGCCGGAGATGACGAGCGCCGGCGCCTTTGCGTCGCTCCCGCGCCACCGCGCCATGAACAGCGCGGTATCGTCGACCGGCTCGACGGTGATGTCCCCGGCGGCGAACCCCGCCGCCACCATCTGCTGCTTGAGATAGGCCGCTGCCGCCGGCGTCTGGTTGCCCGCCCCGCGCACCGTGCGCAGCGAGATCAGCTTCTTGGCGATCTCGATCGCCTGCGCGTCCGCCGCGCCTCCCGCCGGCGCCGCCTGCGCGCCGCTCGCCGCCAGCAACACTGCCGCGAGCATCCCAACCGTCTTCATCTGCTGACCCCCTGCTTTCCCGCCACGCTACCGGGGCGCTCCAGATATGAGAAGGGGCGGATAGGAGAAGAGCCGGATAGGAGAAGAGCCGGATATGAGAAGAGGTTGCCGAACGATCCCGCAGGACCGTCCGACAACCCCTAAACATGGTCAGCGGCCGGAGAGCTCCAGCCCGGGAGACCATGCGGGCCTCTACTGCCTATGCATTCCGGCGTTGACTGGGGGAGGATACCCCCCGCCGGGCCGCGGCGGCGTTAGAAGCGCGTCCCCCGAACGAACTGAACCGACCCCATTGCTGAACCATGAGACATCGGATCACCTCCTTTCGCTGGTTGATAACGAGCGTGGCCAGCGCGGCCACACCGGCAATGTCAGCCGAAGTGCGGCGCGATGCAAGGGCTGTTTTGCACCGTTCGCCGTATGGCCGCCGCATCGCCCGCTACACCCGCATCAGCCGCGGCAATCCTCGATCACGCGCCCGATCTCGGCATAGGTCGGCAGCACCAGCGGCGGCGTGCCGGCCTGTTCCAGCACGACGCGCCCGCGGCTGAACGCCATCGCGTCGAGCAGCGGATCGCGCACGCCAAGCTCCGCCGCGACGTACGGCACCGTCCCGCCCGTCGGCCGCACCGTCACCGCCTTGGTGGTGTTGCTGGTGCGTACCGTCATCGCCCCGGTCGCGTCGCCGGCGCGCGACAGATAGATGCGTCCCGCCCCCCGGTCGCAGCGCAGCACCGCACGCGCCTCGCCGCCCGCCTGCCCGAACATCGCGCGCGAGCCGCGCTCGTTGCGCCGATACGTCCACGTCCCCGGCGTACGCGGCCAATCCTGCCAGTCCGACGCAAGCGGCGCCGGTGCCGACACGGGCGGCGGTGGCGGTGGTGCCTTCGGCGGCGGCGGCGCGGGCGGCTCGGCCGGCGGCGCGACGCAGCAGGTGACGGCGAGCATCAGGGCGCTGGCGGCGAATAGGCGGGAATTTCGCATCGTGCGCACCCTAGCGGCCCTGCCGAAAGGCTCAACTGGAACCGGCGCGGCCCTGGAGCGGTTCAGCGCGACAGGAGGACATATATGAGCACGACCGATACGCAGACCCTGGTACTGATCGAAACATCGCTCGCCGGCACGATGAAGGTCGAAAGTCGCGACGGCGACAAGCTCGGCAGCGTATCCGCGTTCATGGTCCACAAGCGCATCGGCCGCGTGACGCACGCCGTGCTCAGCCTCGGCGGGTTCCTCGGCGTCGGCAAGAGCTACTATCCCCTGCCCTTCTCGCTGCTGCAGTTCGATCCGGTGCGCGATCTCTACGTCGTCACGATCGATCGCCGGCTGCTCGAAGGCGGGCCGAGTTGGGCGAACAACGCGCCGCAGTTCGACCAGGCCTATGCCGATCGCGTCGCAAGCTACTACGGCGCGGGAACCGAGGATCTCTCGCTGAACTGACGCCGCGGCGACGGCGGAGCGGCGGTCAGCGCCGCTTCGCCATCCGCATCTGCTGCTGCTTGCCGAACCGCGTCTTGCGCGTCCCCGGCTTGCCCTCGTTGCTGCGCCCCATCAGCGGCGCCTTCTGCTCGTGGACGGGGAGGCCGAGCTCTTCCTGCTCGAGGTTGCGGATTTCGTCGCGCAGGCGGCCCGCTTCCTCGAACTCGAGATCCGCGGCGGCCTTGCGCATCTTCTTCTCGAGCTCCTCGATATACGCACGCAGGTTGTGCCCCACCATGTGCGGCCGCTGCTCGTCACCCGTATCGACCAGCACGCTGTCCTGGTTGGAGACGTGCGCGATGATGTCGCCGATGTTGCGCTTGATCGTCGTCGGCGTGATACCGTGTTCCAGGTTGTACGCCTCCTGCTTCTCGCGGCGGCGCGCGGTCTCGTTCATCGCGCGCTCCATCGATCCGGTGATCCGATCGGCGTAGAGGATCACGCGCCCGTCGACGTTGCGCGCCGCGCGTCCGATCGTCTGGATCAGCGACGTCTCGGAGCGCAGGAAGCCCTCCTTGTCGGCGTCCATGATGCACACCAGCCCGCATTCGGGAATGTCGAGCCCCTCGCGCAGCAGGTTGATGCCGATCAGCACGTCGTAGACGCCCAGCCGAAGGTCACGGATCAGCTCGATCCGCTCCAATGTCTCGACGTCGGAGTGCATGTAGCGGACCTTGACGCCCGCTTCGTGCATATACTCGGTGAGATCCTCCGCCATGCGCTTGGTCAGCGTGGTGACGAGCGTACGATAGCCGAGCTCCGCCGTCTTGCGGCACTCGACGATACAGTCCTGCACCTGCTCCTCGACCGGCTTGATCTCGACCGGCGGGTCGATCAGCCCGGTGGGGCGGATGACCTGCTCCGCGAACACGCCGCCGGTCTGCTCCATCTCCCACCCGCCCGGCGTCGCCGAGACGCTGACGGTCTGCGGGCGCATCGCGTCCCACTCGTTGAAGCGCAGCGGGCGATTGTCGATGCAGCTCGGCAGGCGAAAGCCGTACTCCGCCAGCGTGATCTTCCGCCGATGGTCGCCGCGCGCCATCGCGCCGATCTGCGGCACCGTCTGGTGGCTCTCGTCCACGAACAGCAGCGCGTTCTCGGGCAAGTATTCGAACAGTGTCGGCGGCGGCTCGCCCGGCAGGCGGCCGGTCAGGAAGCGGCTGTAATTCTCGATCCCGTTGCAGCTTCCCGTCGCCGCGATCATCTCGAGATCGAAATTGGTGCGCTGCTCCAGCCGCTGGTGCTCGAGCAGCTTGCCCTCGGCCTCCAACTCCTTCAGCCGCTCGGTCAGCTCGTGGCGGATCGCCTCGCTCGCCTGCTTCATCGTCGGCCCCGGCGTCACATAGTGCGAATTGGCGTAGATCCGCACCGAGTTCATGCTCGCCGCCTTCTTGCCCGTCAGCGGATCGAACTCGACGATCTCCTCGATGTCGTCGCCAAAGAAGCTGATCCGCCACGCCGCGTCTTCGAGGTGCGACGGGAAGATTTCCAGATTGTCGCCCTTCACGCGGAAATTGCCGCGCGCGAACGCCGCGTCGTTGCGCTTGTACTGCAGCGCGACGAGCTTCCGCACGATCTCGCGCTGGTCGACGGTCTGCCCCTTCTTCAGGTCGAAGATCATCGCCGAATAGGTCTCGACCGATCCGATACCGTACAGGCAGGAAACAGAGGCGACGATCAGTACGTCGTCGCGCTCGAGCAGCGACCGCGTAGCCGAGTGGCGCATCCGGTCGATCGCCTCGTTCACCGAGCTTTCCTTCTCGATGTACGTGTCGGACCGCGGGACGTACGCCTCGGGCTGGTAATAATCATAGTAACTGACGAAATACTCGACCGCATTCTCCGGGAAGAAGCTCTTGAACTCGCCGTAGAGCTGCGCCGCGAGGATCTTGTTCGGCGCGAGGATCAGCGCCGGACGCTGCAATTTCTCGATCACCTTGGCCATGGTGAAGGTCTTGCCCGAGCCGGTGACGCCCAGCAGCACCTGGTCCTTCTCGCCCGCCAGCGCCGCCTGCGTCAGCTCGGCGATCGCCGCGGGCTGGTCACCCGCCGGCTCGTAATCCGATACCAGCTTGAAGCGGCGTCCGCCCTCCACCTTCTCCGGCCGGGTGGGGCGATGCGGAACGAAGCTCGCGCCGGTTTCTGGTTCGTCGAGGGTCGTTCGGATCTGGATCGCCATGCTGCACGATATGGGTCGCGACAGGGGCGAACGAAAGGGCATCGGGGCCGACGAAGCGGCTTCACCGCGCCACGTCGACGGCTATGGTGCCCGACGATCAATCGGGGGAATCGCATGCGCCGCACCGTCACCGCCATCCTGCTCGCCGCGGCGCCTCTGCCCGCGCTCGCCGCGCCCGATTACCAGGCGCAGGTGAAGGCCGACTGGGATCGCGACCTCGGCAGATTGTGGGACCAGTTCCACCGCAATCCCGAGCTGTCGTTCCGCGAGATCAAGACCGGCGCGGCGATGGCGGCCGAATTGCGCAAGGTGCCCGGCATGCAGGTGACGGAGAAGGTCGGCCAGACCGGCGTCGTCGGCGTGCTGAAGAATGGCGCCGGGCCCGTGGTGCTGATCCGCGCCGATATGGACGGGCTGCCGGTGGAGGAGAAATCCGGCCTCGCCAACGCGTCGAAAGTGCGCCAGGTCGGCGTCGACGGCGTCGAGGCGCCGGTGATGCACGCTTGCGGCCACGATACGCACATCGTCGCGCTGCTCGCCGCCGCGCGCCGCCTTGCCGCGCTCAAGGATCGCTGGGCCGGCACGATCGTATTCATCGTCCAGCCGGCGGAAGAGCGCGTCGGCGGCGCCAAGGCGATGCTGGCGGATGGCCTCTACAGCAAATTTCCCAAGCCCGATTACGCGCTCGCCTTCCACGTCGCCGCCGCGATGGAGACGGGCAAGGTCGCCGCGGGCGAGACGATCCAATATTCCTCGTCCGATTCGGTCGACATCACCATCCCCGGCATCGGCGCGCACGGCGCCAGCCCGCACATGGGCAAGGACCCGGTCTACATGGCCTCGCAGCTCGTCGTCGCTCTGCAGGGGCTCGTCAGCCGCGAGCGCTCGCCGCTCGCACCCGGCGTCATCACCGTGGGCTCGTTCCACGCCGGGCTGAAGCACAATATCATCTCGGACGAGGCGAAGCTGCAGGTGACGGTGCGCGCCAACCACGAGGCGACGCGCGCGCAACTTCTCGCCGGGATCAAGCGCGTCGCCGCCGGCATCGGCACGCTGAACGGCGTGCCGGCGGACAAGATGCCCGTCGTGACGGTGACCGAGGGTACGCCGACGACGATCAACGATACCCCGCTCGCCAAGCGGCTCAACGCGGTAATGGTTGACACGCTCGGCGCCGCCAACGTCGTGCCGTTCGAGCAGATGGGCATGGGGGCGGAGGACTTCGCCTATCTGGTACAGCCCGATACCGGCGTGAAAGGCTATTATTTCGCGGTCGGCGGCACGCCGCGCGCGGCGTTCGAGGCGGAGCGCCAGGGCGGCCCCGCGGTGCCCTCGCACCACTCGCCGCTGTTCAAGATCACCCCCGAACCCGTCGTCGTCACCGGTGCGACGGCGATGACCGCCGCCGCACTCGATCTGCTGAAGCCAGGCGCCACCGTGGGTGCCGCACGGTGATCCGCGCCCGCTCTACGCTCGCCGCGCTGCTCCCCGCGATCCTGCTCGCCGCCTGCGACGTCGGCCCCGACCCCGCCGAGGTCGCGCGCATCCGTGAGGGCACTGAGGCGGTCCGCGCGACGCTGAAGCAGCCTCAGACCGCGCAGTTCAAGAACGTCGCGGCGTACGGCCAGACGGTGTGCGGCGAGGTCAACGCCAGCGTCGGCATGGGGCAGACGGGCTACGAGCGCTTCATCCTGAAGGACGGCAAGGTCACGCTCGCGTCGCAGCTGTCGACCGATACCGAGATGGATCAGCGGTGGGCCGCCGACTGCAAGACGTGATCCGCGTCCGGCGGCGCGTCAGCGCAATGTACTGATCGCCGGGCTGCGCAGCGCCGGCCCGATCCGCGCCTCGTCGATCCGCTGCGTCGGCGGCGCATAGCCCGGCACCTCCACCGGCACGCCGATCGGCACCGGTGCGAATGCCGCCGGGTCGCCGCCGCTCGCGCGCATCACCGCGTCGAGCATCCGCGGCGGCGTGTCGCGCGCTTCGTAGCTCAGCCGGAACGTGCCCCAGTGGATCGGGATCGCGCGCGCCGCGCCGAGCCGGGCGAACACGCGTGCCGCCTGGCCCGGCCCGATATGGCTACCCGATTCCATCTGTCCCGGCACGAAGCGGAACGCCCCGATCGGGATCAGCGCCAGCCGCACCGGGCCAAGCGCCGCCGCCTCAGCGGGCCATTTGCCGTCGCCGAGCCCGGTGTCGCCGGCGAAGAACAGATTGCCGCCCGGCAGGCGGACGACGAAGGCGGACCACAGCGCCCGATTGCGATCGACGAACCAGCGGCTGCCCCAGTGATGATTGCGCACCACCGCCACCTCGATCCCGGGCCGCACCACCACGCGCTGCCCCCAGTCGATCGCCGTCGCGCGCGCGCCGGTCTGTCCGATGACGCTGTCGTTGCCGAGGCTCGTAACGATCGTCGGCCGGTCGCGCTCCCACAATTGCTTCAGCGTCGCCTTGTCGAGATGGTCGTAGTGATTGTGGCTGACGAGGATGAGGTCGATCTTGGGCAGGTCCTCGATCCGCACGCCGGGCGCGGTCACGCGCTTGGGGCCGAACCCGAACGGCCCGGCATTCTCCGCCCAGATCGGGTCGGTCAGGATGTTGATCCCCTGCGTCTGCACCAGCACGCTCGCATGGCCGATCCACGTCGCGACCATCCGCGCGCCCGCGATCCGCGGCGCCGGGCGATGCTGTGCCACCGCGACACGCTCAGGCCACGCCGGTCGCCCGTCGGTCCCTGTCAGGTTCCCCCACAGGAAGCCCGCGCGGCTGCCGCCCGTCGGCGGGCGCGCGGTATCCTCGTCACCGTCGGGATTGAAGAAGCGCCCGCCGTCGAAATGGCCGCCTGCCGGCCCCTCATAATAGATGCGGTCGAGGAAGCGCGGCACGATCGTCACCGTCAGCAGCACCGCGATGACGACGAACAGCGCAATCGCGCCAAGTCGCTTGAGGATCAGCGCCATCGTCTCGTTCCATGCTGCGTAGCGATTGATAAAGATCAGGCGGCTCGGCCGGTTCCGCCGCCCGTCATCAGCCCGTCACCCGCGCAGCAGCTCGTCGCGAACGTGGATCGCGCGCAGCGAGATCCGCACCTCGATCATGAAGGAGACCAGGCTGGCGATCAGCAGCAGCATCGCCAGGATGAAGGCGACCGCGACATATTGCCCGATATGCAACATCGCGAGCACCGCGACGAACAGCAGCGCGACGACCGCGCACGTCATCACCGCCGACGAGACGGCCAGGAACAGCGCACGGTTGATGATCGTCATGCGCCGGTCGAGCAGCCGCAATTCCCACACGTGGCGCTCATGCTCTGGCCCGCTCGATCGCGGATGCAGCGCCTCCAGCGCCCGCGCACGATCGATCACGCGCGACAGCCGCCCGGCGAGCACGTTGAGCAGTGCGCCGATCCCCGCCAGCATGAACACCGGGCTCAGCGACAGCTGGATCGTCTGCGCGATCGTCAACACTTCGGGCGAATAGGGCATGACGCGCGATGTGCCGCGCTGGCGGATCGCCGGCAAGCGGCAACGCGGGGGTAACCCTCGCCGCCGCAGCAATGCGGCGGTTACCCCCGCCGCCGCAACGCGGCGGTAACCTCCGCCGCGCTAAGCGCGCGGACATGACCAAGCCGCTCGTCCTAGATGCGTTCGAACGCCTGCCCCGGCTGGTCCGCACCACCTTCGTCGAAGGGCTGTCGAACACGATCGATCAGGTGGCGGAAGCAGCCGCGCCGAGCCACGCCTTCCTTCGCCAGTCGTGGTTCGCGGCGGCGATCGCGGCGTATGGCGGGCGTGTACGCACCCTCACCGTGCATGCCGAGGACCATCCCGTTCTCGCGCTACCGCTGATATCGGTCGGTCCCGCGCTGCTCGGCGTCGCGGCGGTGCCAGGGAGCTACTGGCCGTTCCGCAGCTTTCCGCTCGCGCCCGATGCCGGCGCCGAAGTGCTCGATGCCGCGCTCGCCGCCCTCGCCCCGCGGATCGCCGCGCTGCGTATCGGCCCGGTGTACGACGACGACGTCGCGGTAATGCCGCTGCTCGACGCGGCGCGCGCACGCGGTTGGGGCGTCGTCGGGCGCTTCATCGCATCGAGCTTCCTGCTCGACATGGCCGCCGCGCGCGCCGAAGGCACGTGGCCGCGCAATTCCACGCTGCGCAAAAATCGCTTCCACGAAAAGCATCTCGCCGAGCACGGCCGGCTCGACTGGCGCTTCGTCTCGGGCGCCGACTGGCCGGCCGCGTTCGACGATCTCGCGGCGGTCGAATGGACCAGCTGGATCGCGACGCGCACCGATGGGCGCGACGCAAAGTTTACGCGCGCGGGGCACGGCGCCTTCTGGCGCGCCGCCGCCGCCGATCCGGTGCTCGCCGCGATGTTTCGCGCGGCGCTGCTCACCGTCGACGATCGCCCCGCCGCCTTCTCGTTCGATATCGACGCCGGCCCGCTCAAATATGCTATCGCCAACAGCTACGATCCCGCCTTCGCCAAACATTCGCCGGGCAAGCTGCTCTACTATCGCAACCTCGTCGACGCGCTCGATCGCGGCATCGCTCGCGTCGACTGGGGGGCGGGCGACAGCGGCTACAAGCGAACGATCGGCGCCGCCGAAGGCCCCGCGATCCGGGACTGGCTGCTGCTGCGCCCCGGCGTGCCCGCCGCGCTGGCGCCCGCGATCAGGCGCCTCTGGCGGGGCCGATGAGCACCGCCTCGACCGCGTCGATCATCCCCTCGGTCGCCACCGGCTCGCCCCAATAGGGGTGATCGAGCCCCGCGCCGGCATCGCGCGCCGCCTCGCGCCCGGCGAGCAGCGTGCGCAGCGACAGCCCCGCGAACAGCAGTCGCTGGTTGACCAGTGCGAGCGGCAGGTGATCGAGTAGGCGGTGGAAGTGCGCCAGGCACCGCACATAGCCCGCCGAATGCTCGCCCCCCGCCCATTGGTCGAACATTTGCCGCCGTTCGGTCTGCATGCTCGTCATGAAGCGGAAATACGTCTCGCTTTCGCCGTTCGCGCCGCCCATCTCAGCGTTGGGGACGACGAGCGCGCGGACGACGTCGCGCAGCTCGACGGTCCCGCGCGCCTCCGCCTCGTCGAGCATCCGCATGCGCAGCCCGTCGATCAGATCGGCGCCCTCGACGACGAGTTCGCGCAGCAGATCGTCCTTGCTGCCGAAATAATAATGCACCGCCGCCGCGTTGCGCTGTCCCGCCGCCTCTACGATCTCGCGCATGCCCACCGCCGCGATCCCGCGCTCGGCGAACAGGCGGCGGGCGGCACGCTTCAGCTCGTTTCGGGTGGTGCCGCCGCGGCCGGCGGATTGGGGACGCGCAAGGTTCATACGGCGGCAGCATCGACCATGGCGCGCGGCGGTTCAAGTCACCTGGCTTAGATTGACGCGCCCCACCCCCCTCTCCATGATAATCCGAACGACTTAACGACGGGTGGGAGAGGCGATCGTGGCAGAGCTGGCGCACGACCGGGAGGCTTGGCGCGAACTGATCGATCTCGGCGCGCTCGCACGCTGGATGGACGGTAAAGACCTCGGCACCGGCATGCCGATCGAAGACGCCGACACGCTCGGCGGCGGCACGCAGAACATCCTGCTGCGCTTTACCCGCGCCGGCCGCACCTATGTCCTGCGTCGCCCGCCGCGCCGCCCGCGGCCCGAGAGCGACGAGGTGATGCGGCGCGAAATGAAGGTGCTCGCCGCACTCGCCGGATCGGACGTGCCGCACCCCGGCTTCATCGCCGGCGAGGGCGATCCCGCCGTGCTCGGTACCGCTTTCTACCTCATGGAGCCGATCGACGGCTTCAACGCGACCGTCGGCCTGCCGCCGCTTCACGCCGGCAGCGCCGACGTGCGCCGCCGCATGGGGGAGGCGATCGTCGACGGCGCGGTCGCCCTGTCGCGCGTCGATCCGCACGAGGCGGGGCTCGACGATCTCGGCAAGCTCGACGGCTGGCTCGAACGGCAGGTCGGCCGCTGGCGCGCGCAGCTCGACGGCTATGCCAAGTTCGACGGGTGGAGCGGGCTCGAAGCGCTGCCCGACGTCGAGGCGATCTGCGCCTGGCTCGATGCCAATCGTCCCGCGACGATGCAGGCGGGGCTGATCCACGGCGATTATCACCTGTCGAACGTCATGTATCGCCCCGACGGGCCGGAGCTCGCCGCGATCGTCGATTGGGAGCTCGCCAGCCGCGGCGATCCGCTGCTCGATCTCGGCTGGCTGACGGCCACCTGGCGCGATCCCGACGAAGCGAACCAGCGCGTCTCGGTAACGCCGTGGGACGGGTTCCCGACGCTCGCCGAGATCGTCGATCGCTATCTTGCCGCCACCGGCCGTAGCGCCGCCGACGCGCGCTGGTACACCGTGCTCGCCCCGTTCAAGCTCGGCGCGATCCTGGAAGGAAGCCACGCGCGCGCCTGCGCCGGCCTCACGCCAAAGCCGATCGGCGACGCGCTCCACGCGCACACCATCTCGCTGTTCGAACGCGCGCTGCGCCGGATCGACAAGCCGCTGCTGTAACGCGGTCTTTGCGGTTCGCGGGTCCACGCAGCCCCGTGACCTAATCTCGCACACGGCAGGGCTCAGCGCGCGAACAACAGCGCGGCGGCGATGCCGACCGACACGGCGAACAATATGGCGGGCGATAACAGCCCGATCTGGGGCGCCAAACGCTCCCAGGCTGGCGCGCTCGGCAAGCGTCGTGATCCCTCGCGATCGTCAGCAGCACGCCAGTCGCGGGCCTGCGCTGCCACACAATGGGATCGCGAGCCGACCGCGCATCATGCGCCGATCACCGGACGTGACACAAGCAAACGCGGGGTCGCGCTTGTTCGTTAAAGTCCCCGCCCGCATTGCCCAGCGATACATGGAACCGCGCCGCGGATAGCGGCGGCGCTTTAATTAGCTGCGGAGCGCGCCTCGCTCGAACGGTGCGCGCGCGCCTTGGCGGTCAGCACGATATGGCCGCGCTTCTCCTGCACCCATCCCAGCCGGGTCAGCGCGTCGAGCGTATATTGGCAGTCGCCGCGCGAGATCATCAGATGTGGTCCGGCGTGACGCGCGGACCCCAGAACCTTTTCGAGCAATTCGGGCGTGATCCACGCGCCGTCGTCTTGCTGACCCAATGCGAACCCCCCACGGGTGATCGGCCGTCGGATGCGACCTGCATCGCTACCGAGCGCCGACTCGCCGCGCGGGTCAAGCCGGTGCGCGGCGCCATCTGTCCGGCCGAAACGTTTCGGCGACGAGTCGTTGCGGCCGGGCCATGCCGGCGCCGTTGGAGCACCGTTAGAGGCGGGACGGTGACCCCCCCCAGCGCGCATGTCGTCCCGAGTCGGTCCTTCAGCCGATGCGGTTCGCTACCAGATCGTCGACCACCGCGGGGTCTGCCAGTGTCGACGTGTCGCCCAGGCTCGATACGTCGCCTTCGGCAATCTTGCGCAGGATCCGCCGCATGATCTTGCCGCTGCGCGTCTTGGGCAGCCCGGGTGCGAACTGCAGCGCGTCGGGGCTGGCGATTGGCCCGATCTCCTTGCGCACCCACTGGCGCAGCTCGCCCGCCAGCGCGTTCGTTCCCTCCTCGCCGGCGTTGAGCGTGACATAGGCGTAGATGCCCTGCCCCTTCATGTCGTGCGGCATACCCACCACCGCCGCCTCGGCAACCTTGGGATGGAGCACCAACGCGCTCTCCACCTCGGCGGTGCCCATGCGATGGCCCGACACGTTGATCACGTCGTCGACGCGGCCCGTGATCCAATGATAGCCGTCCGCGTCGCGCCGGCAGCCGTCGCCGGTGAAATACTTGCCGCGGTAGGTCGTGAAATAGGTCTGGAAGAAGCGATCGTGATCGCCCCACACGGTGCGCATCTGCCCCGGCCAGCTGCCCGTAATGCACAGGTTGCCGCTCACCGCCCCCTCGAGCACCGCGCCATTCTCGTCGACCAGCTGCGGGTGGACGCCCGGCAGCGGTTTGGTCGCCGATCCGGGTTTGAGGTCGGTCGCGCCGGGCAGCGGCGCGATCAGCGCGCCGCCCGTCTCGGTCTGCCACCAGGTATCGATGATCGGCGAGCGGCCCTCACCCACCACGTCGTGATACCAGCGCCATGCCTCGGGGTTGATCGGCTCGCCGACGGTGCCGAGCAACCGCAGGCTCGCCCGGCTGGTCGCCTTCACCGGCGTGTCGCCCTCCTTCATTAGGGCGCGGAGCGCGGTCGGCGCGGTGAAGATCGTGTGAACCTGGTGCCGGTCCACCACCTGCCAGATGCGGCTCGCGTCGGGCCAGGTCGGCAGGCCCTCGTACATCAACGTCGTCGCGCCATTCGCCAGCGGGCCGTAGACGATGTACGTATGCCCAGTGACCCAGCCGATATCGGCCGCGCACCAGAAGACATCGCCCGGGCGATAATCGAACACCAGCTCGTGCGTGTAGCTCGCCCACAGCAGGTACCCGCCGGTGGTGTGCAGCACGCCCTTGGGCTTCCCCGTCGATCCGCTGGTATAGAGGATGAACAGCGGGTCCTCTGCGTTCATCGGTTCGGGCGCGCAATCGGCCGGTACGCCCGCCGCCGCCTCGTGATACCAGACGTCGCGCGCGTGCATCGGCACGTCGTCCCCCGTCGCCCTGACGACGATCACCTTCTCCAGGCTCGGCGCGCGCTCGGCCGCCGCATCGACGTTCGCCTTCAGCGGGATCTTCTTGCCCCCGCGCCGCCCGCAATCGGCAGTGATGACGAGCTTCGAATCGCAATCCTCGATCCGCCCGGCGAGCGCGTCGGGGGAGAAGCCGCCGAACACCACCGAGTGGATCGCGCCGATGCGCGCACACGCGAGCAACGCGAACGCCGCCTCCGGGATCATCGGCAGATAGATCGTCACGCGATCGCCCTTGCGCACGCCCTGCGCCTTCAGCACGTTGGCGAAGCGGCACACTTCGGCGTGAAGCTCGGCATAGGTGAAGCGGCGCGGCGCCTCACCCGGCTCGTCGGGTTCCCAGATGATGGCGACACTGTCGGCACGCTCGGGCAGGTGCCGGTCGATGCAATTGGCGGAGACGTTGAGCACGCCGTCCTTGAACCATTCGATGTGGAAATCGCCCTCGTCGAACGACCAGTCACCCGCCGTAGTCGGCGAAGTCATCCAATCGAGCCGCTTCGCCTGCTCCAGCCAGAAGGCGTCGGGATCGGTTGCCGCCGCCGCGTAGAGCGCGTCATAGCCCGCCCGATCGACCCGCGCCGCCGCCGCCCATGCGTCGGGCACGCGATAGAGTTGCTGGTCGGCCATGCGTCGTCTCCTTTTACGCCCTGATGGCCGCTTGGCGACACGCTTGGCAACCCGCCGCGCCCTGCCCTTCGGTGCGACGTGCACCTCGATAGCGGGGGCGGGAACCGCTAGCCCAGCTGGGCCTGCACGCCGTCGATCACGAACTGCACCGCCAGTGCGGCGAGCAGTACGCCGAGCAGCCGGGTGATCACCGCCTCGATCTTGTGCCCCAACAGCCGCATCATCGGCCCCGCGGCGAGCAGTGCGATCAGCGTCAGCGCGAGATTCAGCCCCAGCGCCGCCATAACGATCGCCGATCGCTCCAGTCCGTCGTTGCGCGCCATCAGCAGCATCACGCTGGCGATCGATCCCGGCCCCGCGATCATCGGCATCGCCATCGGGAAGATCGAGACGTCTTCCGCCTCCTCGGGGGTGATGTTCGCCGCGCGATCCTCGCGCCGCTGCGTCCGCTTCTCGAACACCATCTCGAGCGCGATCAGAAACAGCATGATCCCGCCCGCGATGCGGAACGAGGCGAGCTCAATGCCGAGCCCCTTGAGCAGCTTCTCGCCGAACAGCGCGAAGACGAGCAGGATCAGCGCCGCGACCCCGACCGCGCGCACCGCCATCGCCCGCCGCTGTGCGGCACCGGCCCCTGCGGTCAGCCCGGCATAGATCGGCGCGCATCCCGGCGGGTCGATGACCACGAAGAAGGTGATGAAGGAAGAAACGAACAGCTCGATCACGGGCGCTGCTCCTTGCGCGGCGACGCCGGAACGCGGCCGTCGATCACCGAACCGTATGATCCTCCGGCCCACGATTGCACGACGTCGCCATGACCGCCGTCGGGTGCGACAGACCAGCGCCGGCGCAGCGTGCCGTCCGATTGCCGCTGCCAGATTGTGGAGAAATAATTTGATCGACCGCCAAGCGACAGCGTCCCGCCGGTATTCGCTGCGGTCGCGCCGTCGCACGAAGCGAAGCTCGCTGTCGGCCACCCGTCGACCGCAAGTGGCGGATCAGGCGCGTCCTTCATCAGCGCGTCGATCACGCGCTGCCGCGGCAGGGAAAGCGCGGCGTCCGCTTCCCATCTGCGAAACGCGGTCCACTGCCCGACCGCCTTCGCTTCAGCGGCGGAGGCGCGCTCCGCTTCGACGGCGGACTGCGGCGCGGCCGCCACGAGCAGCAGGGCGGACAACATCAGATCGCCGCAGCGAGCGTAATGCCGGCGCGCCGCGCGGCGGACACCAACGTATTGCGCAGCAGCACCGCGATCGTCATCGGCCCGACGCCGCCCGGCACCGGCGTCATTGCGCCAGCCACCTCAGCACAGGCAGGGTCGATGTCACCCACCAGCCCCTCCTCGGTGCGGTTGATGCCGACGTCGATCAGCGTCGCGCCCGGCTTGATCCACTCGGGCTTGATCATCTTCGGCCGGCCGACAGCGGCGACGACGATATCAGCGCGCTTCACGACCTCGGGCAGGTCGCGCGTGCGTGAATGGGCGACCGTCACGGTACAGCTGTCACTGATCAGAAGCTGCGCCATCGGCTTGCCGACGATGTTCGATCGCCCGATCACCACCGCGTCCCTGCCGCTCAGGTCGCCGAGCACGTCGCGCAACAGCATCAGGCAGCCGAGCGGCGTGCACGGCACGAAGCCCTCGAGTCCCGTCGCCAGCCGCCCGGCATTGACCGGGTGGAATCCGTCGACGTCCTTGTCGGGATCGATCCGCGTGATGATCGCGCTCTCATCGAGATGCTTGGGCAACGGCAGCTGGACCAGGATACCGTCCACTGCCGGATCGGCGTTGAGTCGATCGACCAGCGCCTCCAGCGCCGCCTGCGGCGTATCGGCCGGCAAGCGATGCTCGAAACTCTCCATCCCGGCGGCGATCGTCGCCTTGCCCTTCGAGCGGACATAGACCGACGATGCCGGGTCCTCGCCGACCAGCACCACCGCCAGCCCGGGCCGGCGGCCGGTCGCCGCCGTCACCTCGGCTGCGCCCGTCGCTACCCGCGCGCGAAGATCCGCCGCGAACGCCTTACCGTCGATTATCCGTGCCGTCATGGCCGCGCGCATAGCCGCGGTGGCGCGGTTACGCCACACACGCGGGGGCAAATCGTCACGACATCAGAATGCATCCCGCCCAGCGAGGCGCGGATCAGATCGATCCGATCATCACGCTGGCGGCGATGTTGTTGAGCACGATCGTCAGAATCGCGATCCCGATCAGCACCACCGCCGGCGCCAGATCGATCCCCTGCAGCTGCGGCAGGATGCGGCGCAGCGGGCGGTACATCGGCTCGGTCAGCCGGTCGAGCCCCTGGTAGAGCGAGCGGACGAAGTTCGACTGCATGTTGACGACGTTGAACGCGACCAGCAGCGACAGCACGAACTGGATGATGATCACCCACCAGACGACGTTCAGCAGCACCTGCAGGATCTGGATGATGGTTAGCAGCAGCAAGATCGATCTCCGTCGGCGTGTATCAGTCGTATAGCACAGTTGGGTGCGGCGCGCATCCCGGTCAAGGCGTCATCCCTGACGGATCAGCGTGCCCGCGCCGCGCCGCGTGAAGATCTCGAGCAGCATGCCGTGCGGCACGCGCCCGTCGAGCACCACCGCCGCGTCGACACCCGATTCGACCGCCGCGACGCACGTCTCGAGCTTGGGGATCATCCCGCCCGATATCGTTCCATCGGCGCGCAGCCCGGCGATGTCGCCCGGCGTCAGGTCGGTCATCAGCTCGCCGCTTTTGTCGAGCACGCCGGCGACGTCGGTCAGCAGGAAGAAGCGCTTGGCCCCCAGCGCCGCGGCGATCGCGCCGGCCATCGTGTCGGCGTTGATGTTGTAGGTGTGCCCGTCCGCGCCGATCCCGATCGGCGCGATCACGGGGATGATGCCCGCCGCGCTCAGCGTGTCGATGATTGTGCGGTCGACCGCCACCGGCTCGCCGACGAACCCAAGGTCCACCTTGCGCTCGATTCCCTGCAGCGGATCGGGCTGGTTGCGACCGACCTTCTCCGCCTGCACCAGGCCTGCGTCCTTGCCCGAAATGCCCACCGCGCGCCCGCCCGCCGCCGCGATCCACGACACGATCTGCTTGTTGATCGATCCGGCGAGGACCATCTCGGCGATCTCGGCGGTCTCGGCATCGGTCACGCGCAGGCCGTCGACGAAGCGCGATTCGACGCCGAGCCGTTTCAGCATCGATCCGATCTGCGGGCCGCCGCCGTGCACCACGACGGGGTTGATCCCCACCGCCTTCAGCAGCACGACGTCCTCGGCGAAATCGCGCTGCGCCTCGGGATCGCCCATCGCATGCCCGCCGTATTTCACGACAAACGTCGCGCCCGCGTACCGCTGCAGATACGGCAGCGCCTCGACGAGCGTCTCGGCTTTGGCCAGCAGCGCCGGCGCGGGGGCATGATCGGTCATGCGCGCAGGCGTTACGCCGGGCGTGCCGCCCCGTCCAGTTTGCGCCCCAACGCCACGAACCCGTAGATCAGCGGCGGCACCAGCACGATCGACAGCGTCACCTTGGCGAGCATCTGCCCCAGCAGCAGCTCGCCGATCGGGAACACGCCGTAGAAGGCGATCGTCACGAACAGCAAGGTGTCGACGATCTGCGACAGGACGCTCGCCACCGCCGCGCGCAGCCACAGCAGCCGCCCGCCCTCGCGCCCTTTCAGCGCGGCGAACAGCGTGACGTTGAGCGTCTGCGACGTGCCGTAGGCGATGATCCCACCGATCCAGATCCGCCACGTCGATCCCAGGATCAGCTGGATCGCATCGCGATTCGCCGGCTGCATCTCGGGCGCGGCGGGCAGCGTATGGACGATCCATGACAGGATCAGCGATGCGATCAGCGGCACGAAGCCGATCTGCACCAGCCGGTTGGCGACGTGCCGGCCGTGCAGTTCCGCCACCGCGCTCGACGTGACGACGAGCAGCAGGAAGGCAAAGATCCCCGCCTCCACGGCTAGCGGCCCGAGCGACACCTGCTTGTTGCCGAGCACCCCGGCGATGCACACCATCCCGCCGTAGAAGATCGCGAAGGCGAAGAGCGAGCGCGAGATCGACGCTGGACGGGTTGTTTCCATCCGATCGCGGGTAGCATCGCGACCGGCGCGGGCGAAAGCCCGTTTTGCGCCGCCTCAAGCCACACCGCACCGAGCGCCGACACCTGTGTCGCCCGCGCGACACGCCACGGCAGCGAATGCGCGCCCGGCTTGTCGAACCGTCGCCACCTTCCCTATGATGACGGGCGTAGAGCACAGGCGGCGCGCTTCCGCCCGCAACGGGGGTCGCACTTGAGCCGTTTTCTGATCGGCATCGCCGGTATCGTCGTGATCCTGGCGCTTGCGCTCGCTTTGTCGACGAACCGCCGCGCGATCCGCCCGCGCGTCGTCGCCAGCGCCTTCGCGCTGCAGGTCGGCATCGCCGTGCTCGTCCTCTACGTCGATTGGGGCAAGCGCATTCTGTCGGGCATGTCGGCCGGCGTGTCGAACCTGCTCGGCTACGCCAAGGCGGGGGTCGATTTCCTGTTCGGCCCACTCGCCAGCCCGGCGATCGGCGGCAACAGCTTCGCGATCGCGGCGCTGCCCGTCATCATCTTTTTCGCCAGCCTCGTCTCGATCCTCTACTATCTCGGCATCATGCAGCTTGTCGTGCGCTGGCTCGGCGGGGCGATCGAAAAGGTGATTGGCGTCTCCAAGGTCGAGAGCCTGTGCGCCGCCGCCAACGTCTTCGTCGGGCAGAGCGAATCGCCGCTCGTCATCCGCCCCTATCTCGCCGGGCTCACCCCGCCGCAGCTGTTCACGGTGATGACGAGCGGAATGGCGGGCGTCGCGGGGACGATCCTCGCGGCCTATGCCTCGATGGGAATCCGCATCGATTACCTGCTCGCCGCCAGCTTCATGGCGGCGCCCGGCGGCATCCTGATGGCGAAGATCATCATGCCCGATTCGTCGGTGCCGCCGGAGGGCGAGCTGCCGCTTGGCGATGTGCCCGATCCCGACGCGGAAATCCGCGTATCCGAGGCGCGCATCGCGCCGGCCAGCATCGCCGCGCTGCCCGACGAACTGACGCCGGGCGAGCCGATGCCGCAGGCGACGCACGACGAGGAGGCGCCCGCCAACCTCATCATGGCTGCCGCGCAGGGCGCGCAGACCGGCGTGCGGCTCGCCGTCGCGGTCGGCGCGATGGTGCTCGCCTTCGTCGCGCTCGTCGCGCTCGCTAACGGCATCCTTGGCGGCATCGGCGGGATGTTCGGCTACCCGCAGCTCAGTTTCCAGCAGATCCTCGGCTACGTCTTCGCCCCCGTCATGTTCCTCATCAACGTGCCGTGGGACGAGGCGCTGCGCGCGGGCGGGCTGTTCGGCGAGAAGATCGTGCTCAACGAATTCGTCGCCTACATCGATCTCGGCAAGCAGGCGGCCGCCGGCCTCTCGGCGCGCACCGTCGCGATCGTCACCTTCGCGTTGTGCGGATTCGCCAATTTCTCGTCGATCGCGATCCAGATGGCGGTGACGGGCAACCTTGCACCGAACCAGCGGCCGATGATCGCCAAGCTCGGCATCCGCGCGCTGCTCGCCGGCAGCCTCGCCAACCTCATGTCCGCCGCGCTCGCCGGGCTGCTGATCGGTTAAGACGCTGGCGGTCGATCGCGAAGACCGGAGATCGAGGTTCCTTGCCGGGCCCGATGCGCGCATGATAGCCTGCGGCCATGCCGACGCAGCCCCGCACGATCGACTATCTGCTGGAGCAGGCGGCGGGCGCGGGAGCGATTTCGGCCAAGCCGATGTTCGGCGAGTACGGCGTATACCTAGACGGCAAGATGATCGGCTCGGTGTGCGACGATCGCCTGTTCGTGAAGCCGACACCATCGGGTCGCCGCCATACCGAACCCGTGTCCGAGGCACCGCCCTATCCGGGCGCCAAGCCGAACCTGCTGATCGAAGCCGACCGCTGGGACGACACCGACTGGCTCGCCGATCTGCTCCGCCTCACCGCCGCCGAGCTACCGGCCCCCAAGCCGCGCAAGCCGAAGCGCGCGCCCTAATGCGCCAGTGATCAGGAAGGTCGTACCCACCGCTCAATTGTTTTGAGTTTGGCTGTTGATAGCGGATCGGCAGCAAACGCCGGTGGCGGCCAGTCAGTTCATTCATGGCTCTTCCCGAAACCTGCGAGTGCGCATACTCGTCGGGCCGGGCTACCAAGGGATTTCAGGATGATAAGCGTTGTACTGACGATGATAACCCAAACAGCAACGGCGGCATGGTCTCCCCCCGTCCAAGCGGAATGGCGAGGCGATGGTTCAGCTATCAACGCTCATATCGTGTCCAATGGCAAACAAATCCCTATGGATGGGGTGACTGCGCTTACTGTGCTCCTGTCGTCCGACGATGGAAGTCTTCGGGTTTCACCTTTTATAGCTGCCACGCGCGGGATCGCTTTTGAAGTGATTGATCAGAGCGGAAAAATGGTCGCCCCGCGCGAGCCAATAGCCATTTCACCCCCTGCACCACCAATAGACCGAAGCAAGCTCACCGCAGCGACAGTTGATCGTCCATTGAAAGTCACAATTGGTGAGCGCGCTTCCAACCTGTTCCCAAAGCCCGGTAAGTATCGGGTTCGGGCGATCATCCGCCTCTTGAGCGTTGCTGTTGCGCCAGCGACATATAAGCACTTGCGAACCAACTATGTGGTGGTCGAGGTGGCTGACTGACCCTAGGTAAGCGTCGACTTTCGTAACGGCCTTGCACCAAAGCCGACAGGCAATCCCCTCCTAAAAGCAGACCAATCAGCGCCCTGTCAGAGCCCCTGCCCTGCCCGCATCCGCTTGCGCACGCTCCCCGGCATCCACCGCGCCGCGAAGCCCAGCCGGCGCGCGGTCTTGCCGACCAGCGTGTGCACCTTGTCACCGTGCACCGCCGCCCACGCCGCCTCCGCCACCGTCTCGACCGGGGTGAATTCCAGCCCCGCCTCGACCACCGTCTCGCGCACGTTGCGGTTCGATCCGCCAACGCCTGCGTGAAGCAGCGGCGTGTCGATGAACCCCGGCATCAGGCTGCGCACGCGGATGCCGTCCGCCGCCCATTCGCCGTCGAGCGCCTCGGTCAGCCCGCGCACGCCGAACTTCGTCGCCGAATAGACCGCCGCGCCCGCCGTGCCGTAGATGCCGGCGGCCGACGCGGTGTTGAGCAGGCACGATCCCGTCGTCGCGGCGAGATACGGATAGGCGAGCCGCGCGCCGTACACGACGCCCTTCAGATTGACGTCGAGCGCGCGGTCGAGATCGTCGAGCGCCGCCGCGCCGAACGCGCCGCCCACCGCGACGCCCGCGTTGTTGAACAGGACGTCGAGCCGCCCGCCACTCGCGCGGGTGAACTCGCCCAGCACTTCCTCCCAATCCTCAGGCGAGCGAACGTCCATGACGTGGCTCGTCGTCCGCTCGGCCGGCAGCAGCGCGGCGGTGTCGACCAGCCCCGCCGGGTCGCGGTCCGCCAGCCCGACGCGCCAGCCGCAGCCGGCAAATAGCTGCGCCACCGCGCGCCCGATGCCCGATCCGCCGCCGGTGATGAGGATTGCCTTCATTGTCCGAGTTTCCCGCGTTTGACGTCGCCCGCCGCATCCCGCATCCTCACGTCCGATGCCAGCGGAAAAGCCCGGACCGACGGTCGCCTTCCACGGCGTCACCAAGAGCTTCGGGGAAGCGGCACCGGCGGTCGCTGACGTGACGCTCGAAATCGCGGGGGGCAGCTTCGTCGCGCTCGTCGGCACCTCGGGTTCGGGCAAGTCGACGCTGCTCAAGACGATCAACCGCCTGGTCGCGGCAACCGCCGGCCATGTCCTGATCGACGGTGAAGATGTCGCCGATCGTCCGCTTCCGGCGCTGCGTCGCGGCATCGGCTACGTGTTCCAGAACGTCGGGCTGTTCCCGCACCTCACCGTCGGCGATAATATCTCGCTGCCGCTGCGGATCGCCGGACGCGCGATGGAAGCGCGCGTGGGCGAGATGCTCGATCTCGTCGAGCTACCGCGCGATCTTGCCCGCCGCATGCCCGCGCAGCTGTCGGGCGGCCAGCGGCAGCGCGTCGGCGTCGCCCGCGCGCTCGTCGCCGGCCCGACGCTCCTGCTGATGGACGAGCCGTTCGGTGCGCTCGATCCGGTCACGCGCGATTCGCTCGGCCAGGCAGTGCGCGCGCTGCACGACCGGCTCGCCCTCACCACGATCATGGTCACGCACGACATGGCGGAGGCGCTGCTCCTCGCCACCCGCGTGCTGGTGATGAAGGAAGGCGCGATCGTCGCCGACGAAACCCCGCAACGCCTGCTCGCCGGCGACGGCGGCGAGGCGGCGCAGGCGCTCGTCGCGGTGCCGCGGACGCAGGCCGAACAACTCGCGGCACTCGCGCGATGAACGACGCCTTCGCGCGCGTTCCCGAGCTTGCCGCGCAGCATCTGCTGCTCGCGATGGCCGCGCTCGCGCTCGGCATCGCGATCGCCGTCCCGCTCGGCTTCTGGTCGGCGCATCGCCCGATCGCCGCGCGCGTGGCGTTCGGCGTCGCCAGCCTCGTCCAGACGATCCCCAGCCTTGCGCTGCTCGCGTTGTTCTATCCGGTGCTGCTGTGGATCGGCGGCGTGCCGGCGCTCGGCTTCCTGCCGTCGCTGCTCGCGCTGACGCTCTACGCGCTGCTGCCGATCCTGCGCAACGTCGTCACCGGCCTGCAAGGGCTCGACCCCGCGGTGATCGAGGCCGCCGACGGCATCGGCATGACGGCATGGCAGAAACGCCGGCTGGTCGAAGCGCCGCTCGTCCTCCCGGTCGTCACCGCCGGCATCCGCACCGCCGCGGTATGGACGATCGGCGCCGCGACGCTCTCCACCACCGTTGGTCAGCCGAGCCTAGGCGACCTGATCTTCGCCGGGTTGCAGACGCAGGCATGGCCGCTCGTCCTCGCCGGCTGTATCGCCGCCGCCGCGCTTGCGCTGTCGGTCGACGCGCTGCTCGGCCTCACCGAATACGGCCTCGCCACCCGCCGCCGCTGGCTCGCGATCGGCGCGCTCGCGCTGCTCGCCGGGGCGACACTCGCCGCCAGCGCGCCGCTGTGGCGCGGCGCGAACGATCGCCGCGTCGTCGTCGGCGCGAAGAACTTTTCCGAGCAATATATCCTCGCGCGTCTGATCGGCGATCGCCTGCGTGCGGCGGGGTATGACGTCGAATATCGCGACGGTCTCGGCTCGGCGGTCGCGTTCGGCGCGGTCGCGAGCGGCGCGATCGACGTCTACGTCGATTACGCGGGCACGATCTGGACCGGGCAAATGAAGCGCGCCGACGTGCCGCCCCGCGCCGCTCAGGTGGCGGCAATCGGCGATTGGGCGAAGCATACGCACGATGTCTCGCTCGTCGGGTCGCTCGGTTTCGAGAACGCCTACGCCTTTGCGATGCGCGGTGCCGACGCCCGCCGCCTGGGCATCGCCTCGCTCGACGATCTCGTCCCCGCCGCCCCGCGCCTCACGCTCGGCGCCGATCTCGAATTTCTCGACCGCCCGGAATGGGCGGCGGTGCGCCGCGCCTATCCGCTGCGCTTCAGGGCGATGACGCCGTACAGCCCGACGTTCATGTACCGCGCGCTCACCAGCGGTCGGGCCGACGTCATCAGCGCCTTCTCGTCGGACGGCCGCATCGCCGCCGACAAGCTCGTCGTGCTGAGCGATCCCAGAGGCGCGATCCCCGGCTATGACGCGATCCTGCTCGCCGCGCCGCGCCGCGCCGATGACACGAAATTCCTCGCGGCGCTGCGCCCGCTCGTTGGCCGGATCGGGGTCACCGCGATGCGCGAGGCGAACTACATGGTCGATCGCGACGCGAACAAGGCGACGCCCGAAGCCGCCGCCGCCTGGCTCGCCCGCCACCTGGGCAGGCGATAGCCAGCGATCGGTGCCGGGACGAACCCGGCACCCCCGTCAATCCAGCGTCAGTTGAGCACCACCGTCACCGCGCGGCGGTTCTGCGCCCAGCTCTCCTCGTCCGATCCCAGCGCCACCGGGCGTTCCTTGCCGTAGCTGATCGTCGTGATCCGGCTCGGCGAGATGCCGCGCGCAACGAGATAGTTCTTGGCGGAATTGGCGCGGCGATCGCCCAGCGCCAGATTATACTCGCGCGTGCCGCGCTCGTCGGCATGGCCTTCCAGCGTCACGCGGACGTTGGGATAGCGGTTGAGCCACACGACCTGGCTGTCGAGGATGCCACGCGCGGTCGCGTCGATGTCGATCATGTCGAGCCCGAAGTTAATCGTGTCGCTCGTCACCGATCGCTTGAAATCCTCCGACGAGCCCGGCGTCGCGACGCCCGTGCCGCCCGCGCCGCCGCCATTGGGATCGACCGCACCCGACGGTGCATCGCCCGGCGCCGGCGGCAGCACCTCCGGCCGCTTCTTGGAGCAGGCCGCCGTGGTCACGAGCGCCGCCGCGAGCAGCATGGTGGTGGTCATTCTGGCCATCGTCTTCTCCATATGTCGCACCCCGTCGTCGCCCCCGATAACAGATACTGGTCCGATAGCAGCTTCAGGGCCTGAGCGGACCCCATGACGGATCGGATCCGTCGAGCGGTGTCGGCACGCGTCGCTCGTTGACGCCGGTCAGGTCGACCGACCACAGATCCGCCTTGCCGCTGCGCCCCTGCGCCGCGCGATAGAACATCAGCACGCGGCCGTTCGGCGACCACGACGGCCCTTCGTCCTGCCAGCTGTTGGTCAGGATCTTCTCGCCCCCCCCGCTCGGGCTCATCACGCCAATGCGGAAGCCGCCCGAGATGCGTGTAAAGGCGATCAGGTCGCCGCGCGGGCTCCACACCGGCGTCGCATAGCGTCCGCCGCCGAAGCTGATGCGCTGCTGGTTCGATCCATCGGCGTTCATCACATAGAGTTGCTGCCCGCCCGACCGGTCGCTCTCGAACACGATCCGGCTGCCGTCGGGCGAATAGCTGCCGCCGGTGTCGATGCCGGGCGAATTGGTCAGCTTCTGCGGCGTGCCGCCCTGCGCCGACACGCGGTAGAGATCGGTATTTCCGCCCGTCGCCATCGAGAACAGGATCCACCGTCCGTCGGGCGAGAAGCGCGGTGCGAAGGTGGTGGCGACATTCTGCACCACCATCCGCTGCCGCCCCGATCCGATCTCGTAGACGTAGATCGCGGGCACGCGCCCGACGTAGCTCATGTAGACGATCGACTGCTGGTTGGGCGAGAAGCGCGGCGTCAGTACGATTGACTGGCCATTGGTCAGGAAGCGGTGGTTGGCGCCGTCCTGGTCCATGATCGACAGCCGCTTGATGCGGTTGCCCTTCGGCCCCGTCTCCGAAACGTAGACCACGCGGCTGTCGAAATACGGCCCCTCGCCGGTCAGCCGGGCGTAGACCATGTCGGCGCATTTGTGCGCCGCGCGCCGCCAGTCCGATGGCGGCACGACGAAACCTTGCCGCATCAGCTCGTTCTGCGCCGATACGTCGTAGAGGTAGCAGCCGACCGTCAACGTGCCGTCGCCATTGGCGCGGATGTAACCCTGCACCAGCGCCTGCGCGCCCGACCCGCCCCAGTAATCGAACGCCGGTGCCTGCACCTCGGGGAACATCACCGTGCGCAGCTGCGCGGGCGGCAGCGGCGTGAACAAGCCGGAATTCCTGAGGTCGTTGGTGACGATCTCGGCCAGCTGCCGCCCCAGCGCGTCGGTCGATCCCGCCGGCGTCTGCGCGATCGCCGCGGCCGGCATATAGGGGATCGCGATTGGCATCGGCGCGGAGATGCCGCCGGTCACGTCCACCTCGAGCGGCCCGCCGCTCGTCGGCGCCCCCGCACCCGTCGCAGGTGCCTGCGCGGGAACGTCGAGCGGCGTCGGCGGCACGTCCTGCGCGAAGGCGGACGACGCCAGCAGCGTGGCTAATAGCATGAAGCGCTTCATCGTCTGACTCTTCCCTCGCCGTCGCGTCCGGTGTCGCTCGCCGGTGGCTTTGCAGCACGAGCGCGCGACGCTGCGATCACCGCAGCTTCCAGTTGAAATTGATGTTGTTCCACCCACCATTCGGCGTGTCATAATATTCCGCCGGCAGCTTCAGCGGCGAACAGCCCTTGAACGCGGCGATGCCCAGGTCCTTGACGCGCTGGGCATAGCGCTCGTTCTCGTCGGTCAGCCCGCGCTGGCGCACCACCGTCGGCGTCGCGGCGAGCGTGCCGTTGGCGTTGAGCCGCAGGTTCAGCGTCGTCACGATCTGGTTCGCGCCGGGGCCGGGATCGACCTGCCGATCGGCGCACGGCTGGATCTGCCGCGCGATCGCCTGGACGATCGACGCCAGCGCCCGCCCGTCGATCTTCGCCGCGCGCGGCGCCTGGCTCTTGCTCGTCGACGGTTCGGTCGTCAGCCCCTTGAGGAAATCGTCGCCGAGCCGCCCGCCGCGCGGCCGCGACGCGGCCGACTTGCTGTCGGTTCCCGATCCGCGCGCCTTGGCCGCCGCGGCCGCCTTGGCCTTCGCGTCTGCCGCAGCCTTCGCGCGTGCGTCCGCAGCAGCCTGCGCCCGCGCGGCCGCAGCGGCCTTGGCCTGGGCGGCAGCCGCCGCGCGCTTCGCCGCTGCCTCGGCCAGCGCCGCCTCGGCCTTCTTGGCGGCGGCGCGTTCCGCCGCTGGATTTGGCCGAGGCTTGGGCGCGGGCTTGGGCTTTTCGACCGGCTTGGGCGCAGGCTGCGGCTTGGGCGGCGCGGGCTTCGGCTTGGGTTCCACCTTCGGCGCCGCCTTGGGCGCCGGCTGCGGCGGCGCGGGCTTGGGCTGCGGCGCAGGCGGCGGCGGGGCCGGCGCGGGCTCGGGCGCCGGCTGTTCGGCCGGCGCGGGCGGCGCTGCATAGTCGGGCTCGCCCGTCTCGGGCGCGATCGATGGCGCGGGTTGCTCCGCCGCCTGCGGCGCGGTGGCCTCCAACCCGACGTCCTTGACCAGGCTCACCTCGATCGGCGTCTGCTTCAGCTTGTCGGGATTGGGCGTCGCGAGAAAGCCGACCGACAGCAGCCCGAACAGGATCAGATGTCCCGCCCCGGCGATGCCCAGCCCGATGCGTTCGGCCCGCTCCATCGGGTTATTCGTCCCCGATCGTCACCAGCGCCACGCGGTTCAGCCCGGCGCGGTTGAGCTCACCCATCACCTTCATCACCTGGCCGTAGCCGAGCACGCGGTCTGCGCGCAGATACACCTGCGGCGGCTCGCCCTCGCCCGCCCCAGCGGCGATCGCGTCGAGCCGCGCGGGCAGCGCGTCGGCGCTCACCTCTTCCTTGGCGATGAAGATCTTGCCGTCGGCGTCGAGCGAGATCTCGGTCGGCTGCTTGTCCTGGTCGAGCGGCTTGGCGCGGCTGTCGGGCAGGTTCACCGGCACGCCCGCGGTCAGCAGCGGCGCCGTGACCATGAAAATGATCAGCAGCACCAGCATCACGTCGACCAGCGGCGTCACGTTGATGTCCGCCATCGGCGCGCGGCGCCCGCCCGAGCGCTGCGAGGGAAGCTGCATCGCCATCGGCTAGCCTCTCACTTCTCGCGGTCGAGCTGGCGCGACAGCGTCGCGTGGAAGCCGTCGGCGAAGCGGTTCAACCGCGCCTCGATCCGGTTGATGCCGTGGCTGAAGCGATTGTACGCGATCACCGCCGGGATCGCCGCGAACAGCCCGATCGCGGTGGCGAACAGCGCTTCCGCGATGCCCGGCGCGACGACCGCGAGGCTCGTGTTCTGCTGGCTTGCGATGCTGGTGAAGCTGCGCATGATGCCCCACACCGTGCCGAACAGCCCGACGAACGGCGCAACCGAGCCCACCGTCGCCAGCACGTTCAGCCGGTCGGACAATTTGTCGATCTCGTTCGCGACGGCTGCGCCCATCGTCGTCGCCAGCCGCTCGCGCGTGCCCGAGCGATCGATGCCTACGCCCTGCGTCGATCGCCGCCACTCCGCCACGCCCGCGGCGAAGACACGCGCACTGGGCAGATCCTCGTCGGCGCGCGTCTTGTAGAAGGCGTCGATATCCTCCGCCTTCCAGAAATCGCGCTCGAACACCTCGGTCGCTTTGCGCGTCCGGCCAAGCTTGCGCCAGAACATGAAGATGATCGCCCAGGTCCACACGCTCGCCGCGAGCAGCCCGAACATCACCGCCTTGACGACGAAATCGGCCTGCAGGAACAGCGCGATCGGCGACAAGGTGGCAGCGTCGGTATTGAAGAACGGGTTCAAGGCCTTGTTTCCCCCTGATCGACGAGAGCCGCGAAACGGTCGATCCACGCGCGCGGTTGCCGCCGTGGCCGCCCGCTGGGGGCGACCAGCGCGGCCACCACGTCCGCTTCGGCCAGCACAAGCGCGTCGCGCATGACTCTCTGATGAATGGAGACGCTGGCGGCGCGTACCGCCGTCACGCGCGTCGCAACGACCAGCGCGTCGTCGAGCCGCGCGGGCGCGGCATAGCGGATCGCAAGGCTGGCGACGGCATAAGCGCCCTCGCCTGCCTCCTGCGCGGCACGCTGGTCGACGCCCGCGAGCCGCAGCATGTCGGATCGACCGCGCTCCATGAAGCGCAGGTAATTGGCGTGATAGACCACGCCCGACAGGTCGGTATCCTCGAAATAGACGCGCACGGGCAGGCGGTGCTCGATCCCGTCGAAGCGCCCCTCGACGGGCAGGTCGGCGCGGCCGGTCTCCATGAAGGCGTTGTTAACCGAACGTATCGCCCCGCGGAACCCCCGCGTGCCTACGCGGCGGACAGCATTTCCGTACCGAGTCGCGCTGCCGCCGAGACGCGCGATCGGCCGGGGGTCAGAGCCCCGACAGGTCGAGGTTCAGCTTCGGCACGACCTGCGTCGACGCGTTGGCCGCCGGCGTCGCAACTTTCGGTGTCCGACCGATCGGCGCGGGCGGAATTGCTGCCGCGCGCGTCCCGATGGCGGGCATCGGGGCACGCGTCGCCGCAACGGCCGGCTGCGGTGCCGCCACGGGCGACGCGATCGGGCGCGGCGCGGCGGGGGTGGCCGCTACCGGGCGAGGCGCGTAGCTCACCGGCGCGACGACGGGCCCCATGCCGGACGAGGCGACCGCGATCACCTGCCGCGGCATCGCCATCTCGGCGAACGGCGCGTCGAGCGTCGGCAGCACCACCGCGGCGAAGCGCTGCAGCTCGCCTGGGGTCAGCCGCTCGCTCTCCGCCAGCGTCGCTGCGGCGGCGGTGCAGAAGGCGTCGCGCGCCTGCGCTTGCGAGAAGAAATTGTAGAGCCGCGTCATCGCATCGTCGTAGCGGTCCTGCCAGTCGCCGCCGCCCGCCTTATACTCGGCCGACAGCGTCGTCTGCGCGCCGGCGAGCGTCGTCTTGTGCGTCGCCAGCATCGCATTGTAGCGCCGCACGATTTCGGCCTCCCCCGCGCCGCGACACGCCAGCGCCGCGACGTTGAGTGCGGAGCGCACGTGCCATACCGTCGCCGCCTCGCTCAACCCGCGGTTGATCGGCGAAATCGGCGGGGTAACGTATACCGGAACCGCGGGCGGCGGCGGCAGCGGCACCGCGGCGATCTCCTTCGGCTTCGCGGCGCACCCCGTCATGACGACGAGGGCGGCGATGATGGCGGCTTGGCTAACGCGTGACATGGCGGCTCCGTTTTCCCCCGGGCTTCCGATGCCTCGTCCTGCGCGCGTCAAGGTTAACGCGGTCTAAAGCCTGCGGCGAACGGTTCGCGGTTCCTCGATCGGCGGCGCGTCTTGGCGAGTCCCGCGCACCGCCAGCGGCATGATCGTTCCGCCCGCCGCAATACGGGCGCACAACGCCGCGCGGATCGCATCGGCATCTGCCGTTTCCGCCGTTTCGCCCTCGGCAACGGCGGTCGTGAGATAGCTTTCTAGATCGTGATGCGCCGCCACCAGATAGGTCAGCGGAGACACGTGGCGGATATCCGCCACGTCGCAGGCGAAGAGGAAATCGGCCAGCGCGTGAAAGGCCAGCACCGTCACCCCGCGGTTGGGCGCAAGGCCGCCGGACGAATGCCGGACGACCGATCCGAGATAGGGGTTGCCGGCGAACGCGTCGAATCGCGCCGAGCGGCTCGCCAATACCGGCGTGAACGGGCAGCGCGCCTGGTTGCGGCGGTTCAGCAGGATCGTATGCGCCAGCGCCCCGCCGCCGAACATCTCGACCCCGTGGCAGGCCGACCCTTCCATGAACAGCGCTACCTTGGCGTTGGCATAATGGGCCAGCTGCTCCGCCAGCGGCAGCGCCTGCGCATGGATGACATGAAAGCCAGCCGTTGCCAGCGCCGTTTCCAGTACTCGCTCCCCCAGGATGCCCGATCGCTGCCCCAGTGCCGACCGCGACACGTAGATCTTTTCGGGATAGCCCGCATCGTGCGTGATCCGCGCCGGGCCGTGATCGCGCAACTGGTCGAGATACCAGTCCTTCGGCCCATCGCCGAGATCCGATCCTGCTTCGACGATCAGCAATTCCTCGACGATCGCATCGCCGCCGATCACGGTGCAATTAGACGTATCGATGCCGAACTGCGCCAGCACCGTGCGGCAGACGCCCGGCAGCGCGTCGAAGCTTGACGGGCTGCCGCGCGGCGCAGCGATCAACCAGCGGGGATCGGGCTCGATCAGCCGCGTCGGCACGATGCGATGGATCGTTTCGGCCATCACATGGCCGAAATGCCCGAACGATATCCCCAAATACGCGTACGTGCCGCTCAGCCGGACGGGATCGACCAATGTCGGCGCGAAGACGTCGACCGGCACGCCCCGCCGGTTATGGCGCAGCAGTCGGCCCGCCGGCCGATCGCCCAGCATCGGCCCACCCAGTATCTGCCCGGGGGGCCGCGCCGTCGCTTGGACGCGCGCGTCGCGCACACGCCGCACATACGGGCCTGTCGCTTGCATCTCTTCCCCCGCCGCAGGGCGCTACCGCGCCATCCGCCGGTATAGGTCATGCATCGTCGCTTGCGAAGCCGAACCGCCTGCCGCGAGCGGCACGGATCGGCCTTGGCAACTTACGCCGCGCGCGCCACCAATGCCTGTGCCGCCTCGTCGATCAGCGTCGCGATGATGTCGGCGATCGGCTCTTCCTTCGTCACCATGCCGACCGACTGGCCCGCCATCACGCTGCCGTGCTCGACGTCGCCGTCGATCACCGCGCGGCGCAGCGCGCCCGCCCAATAATGTTCGATCGCCAACTGCGCTTCCGCCATCGCCACCGCCCCCTCGTCGAGCGATTGCGCGACCTCGCGCTGCTTGGCGGTGAACAGCTCGCCGCCAGCGTTCTTCAGCGCGCGCACCGGGATCACAGGCAGCCGCGGATCGATCTGCACGCTCGCCACCGCGTCACGCGCGGAGGCGCGGATGAACGCCTGCTTGAACTTCGGGTGCGCGATCGACTCGGTCGCGCAGACGAAGCGCGTGCCGAGCTGAACGCCCGCCGCGCCCATATCAAGATAGCCCGCGATCGCCTGCCCGCGCCCGATCCCGCCGGCGACGAACACCGGCACCGCCTCGGCGATCTCGGGCAGCATCTCCTGCGCCAGCACGCTGGTCGACACCGGGCCGATATGCCCGCCCGCCTCCATCCCCTCGATCACCAGCGCGTCGACGCCCGATCGGATCAGCTTCTTCGCCAGCGCCGGCGTCGGCGCGAAGCAGATCACCTTCGCACCCGATGCCTTGATCGCCTCGAGCGAACCCTTCGGCGGCAGTCCGCCAGCGAGCACGACATGCCCGACGCGGTGCTTCGCGCACACCGCGATCAGCGCCATCAGATCGGGGTGCATGGTGATCAGATTGACGCCGAACGGCTTGTCGGTCAGCGCCCTGGTCGCGGCGATCTCGGCGTCGAGCAGGTCGGTCGTCATCGCGCCGCACGCGATCACCCCGAACCCGCCGGCGTTGGACATGGCGGCGACAAGGTTGCGCTCGCTCACCCAGCTCATCGCCCCCGCCATGATCGCCACCTCGCTGCCGAGGAACGCCGCGCCGCGCGCCATGCGACGGGTCAGGCGGGCAGCGCCGCTATTGGCGGAACTCGAACGGTCGATGGCGGTATCGGTCATGCCCGCGCCGCTACACCGGCGCGGCCGCGGAGACAAATATGCGGCAACAATCGAGCAACATCATCGTCGGGACGCCCGGCCAGGGCCTGCACGAAATCACCGACCGGGTGCTGGCCTGGGTCGCGCAGGCCGCGATCGAGGAGGGCCTGCTGACGCTTTTCGTCCGCCACACCTCGGCATCGCTGCTGATCCAGGAGAACGCCGCGCCGGCCGCACGGCGCGACCTCGAGCGCTGGGTCGCGCAGATCGCCCCCGAATCGCGCGGGTACGAGCATGACGACGAGGGCCCGGACGACATGCCCGCGCACCTGCGCGCGGCCATCACCGCCACCAGCCTGTCGATCCCCGTTGCCGGCGGACGGCCGGTGCTCGGCACGTGGCAAGGCATCTACCTGTTCGAGCATCGCCGCGCGCAGCACCGCCGCGAGATTGCGGTGCATTTGTTCGGGGAATGACTAAACGCGACTAGTCACGCCTCAATGATACGAACCACAGCAAGCCGACAGGAATAATCGGCGGGCCTGCCTAGGCCGCCTCGTCCGCGTCCAGCCCGTAGGCGGTATGCAGCACGCGCACCGCTAGCTCGGTCTCGTCCTCATGGATCAGCACGCTCACCTTGATCTCGCTGGTCGAGATCGCCTGGATGTTGATTCCGCGCTGGCCCAGCGTCGAGAACATCGTGCTCGCGACGCCGGCGTGGCTGCGCATGCCGACGCCCACGACGCTGATCTTCGCCACGCGCGTGTCGTGCACCAGCTCGCCGAAGCCGATCGCCTCGCGCCCCTGGTTGAGCGCCTCGATCGAGCGGGCGAGATCGGCCGCGGGCACGGTAAAGGTCACGTCGGTCGAGCGCGACCCATGCGCGATATTCTGGATGATCATGTCGACGTTGATGTTCGCCGCGGCGAGCGGCTCGAAGATCGCGGAGACCGAACCCGGCTTGTCGGGCACCGCGGTCAGCGTGATCTTCGCCTCGTTCTTGTCGTGCGCGATCCCGGTGATCAGCTGGCGTTCCACGTCTTCAACCTCCTGTTCGCCCACGATCATCGTTCCGGGCAGCGTATCCGCCATCGGTGCAGTATCGCCGGTGAACGACGAGAGCACCTGGACGCGGACGTTCTCCTTCATCGCGAGCCCGACCGACCGCGTCTGCAGCACCTTGGCGCCGACGCTAGCGAGCTCCAGCATCTCCTCGTACGTCACCTTGGCGAGCTTGCGCGCGCGCGGCACGATGCGCGGATCGGTGGTGTAGACGCCGTCGACGTCGGTGTAGATGTCGCAGCGATCCGCCTTGATCGCCGCCGCCACCGCCACCGCCGACGTGTCCGATCCGCCGCGGCCCAGCGTCGTGACCCTATTGTCGTGTACGCCCTGGAAGCCGGGGATCACCGCCACCTCGCCCGCGCCCATGCTGGCGAGCAGCGCGTCGGTGCCGATATCCTCAATCCGCGCCTTGGCGAAGGCGTCGGAGGTATCGATCGGCAATTGCCAGCCGAGCCACGAGCGCGCGGGAACGCCCGCCGCCTGCAACGCGATCGCCAACAGCCCGCTGGTTATCTGCTCGCCGGCGGAAACGACGACGTCATATTCGCGCGCATCGTACAGCGCGCTCGCCTCGCGGCAGAAATTGACCAGCCGGTCGGTCTCGCCCGCCATCGCGGAGACGACCACCGCCACCTCGTTGCCCGCCGCCACTTCGCGCTTCACCCGCGCGGCGACCGAGCGAATCCGCTCGATCCCCGCCATCGATGTGCCGCCGAACTTCATGACGATGCGGGCCACGCGCTGAGACCTTCGGAATGCTTGGGAGAAACAGGCGCGCCTGATAGGAAGCGCACATGGCCGACGCAACCGTAACAACCGATACCTCTCCCACCGCCATTGCCACCGTCCCGGCGCCCGGCAATGCGAGCGTCATCGCGAAGCAAGCCGCACATTTCGGCGCGATGGCGAAGGAATGGTGGGATCCGCGCGGCTCCTCCGCGATGCTTCACCGGCTCAATCCAGTTCGGCTGCGCTACATCCGCGAGCAGGCCGATCGGCACTGGGACGGCGACCCCGCGAGCTTCACACCGCTGAAGGGCCGTACCGCGCTTGACGTCGGTTGCGGTGCCGGTCTGCTCGCCGAACCGCTGGCGCGCCTCGGCGCGCGCGTCACCGCGATCGATGCTGCGGCGGAGAACGTCGCGGTAGCGCGGCTCCACGCGCAGACGAGCGGCCTGGTGATCGATTATCGCGCCGGCGGGATCGAGGCGGCAGCGGGCGAGACGTTCGATCTCGTAACCTGCCTCGAGGTGATCGAACATGTCGCCGATCCCGCCGCCTTCGTCGCGGGGCTCGCCGAGACGCTGGCTCCCGGCGGCCTGTTGATCGTGTCGACGCCCAATCGCACGCCGCTATCGCGCGTCGCGATGATTACCGTGGCCGAGGGGACCGGGCAGATTCCGCGCGGAACCCACGACTGGGACCGCTTTGTCACACCCGACGAATTGACGACGATGCTCGAGGTCAATGGCCTCCATGTCCGCGACTCCCGCGGCATCGCCTTCTCGCCTACGTCGGGGTTCAGCCTCTCATCGTCGCTCGCGCTGAACTACATCCTCGCCGCGACGCGCGGCTGACGATCAGCCCGTCGGCTTCGTCTCGCTCGCCGAAACCCACTGCGGACCGTTCGAGCGGCAGGCTGCGCTGATCACTGGATAGCTGAGATCGGTGTTGCGCGCGAGCGCCGCCGGCAGTGCCGCGCGGCACTGCTGCACCGTGGCATATTGCACCGGCTCTACGCGTGCCTCGGCGCATCCGCTGGTATCGTCCCCACAGCCCATAATCGCTAGGACGAAGAAGATCGGTTGCATACATCGCCTCCACTCTCCCAACTATAAAATCGTATCGACACAAGATGTTCCCTGGAAACTCTTGCGCGTGTCTTAGTATGGTGACACACCCGGACATCGGTCGAAAATGCGGCCGCCAGGGGAGGATCGATCATGCCGTCCAAGACCAAGATTTTGCTCGCCGCGACCGGCATCGCGCTCGCCGCCGCCACTGCGGCGCTCGCCGCGCCAAAGGCACCGGGCGACGTGCCGCTGATCGAGCGCACCAAGCTGTTCGGCAATCCCGAGAAGACCGGCGGCCTCCTGTCGCCCGACGGCAAGTGGATCAGCTTCATCGCGCCGCGCGACGGGGTTCTCAACGTGTGGGTCGCGCCCGCAGCCGATCCCGCCGCCGCGCGCCCGCTGACCGCCGAAAAGATTCGTCCGATCCGGCAGACCTTCTGGGCGCCTGATTCGCGCCAGATCCTGTTCGTCAACGACAAGGGCGGCGACGAGAACTTCCGCCTCTACGGCGTCGCCGTCGATGGCGGCGCGGCGCGCGACTATACGCCGTTCGACAAGGTGCGCGTGATGCCGATCGGCGAGAGCACTACGATCAAGGACCGCATCCTGATCGGCCTCAACAACCGCGATCCACGCTGGCACGACGTCTACAGCCTCGATCTCGCCACCGGCAAGCTGACGCTGGTGATGCGGAACGACGGCTACGGCGGGTTCCTCGCCGACGACGCGCTCACCGTCCGGCTCGCCTCGCGCCCCCGCCCCGACGGCGGTGACGACTGGTTCCGCGTGGTGAACGGCACGGTCGAGGCGACCCCGCTCGTCTCCTACGGGCATGACGACAGCCTCACCACCGCGCCGCTCGGCATCACCACCGACGGCAAGACGATCTACTGGATGGATTCACGCGATCGCGACACCAGCGCGATCATGGCGCAGGACGCGGGCGGCAAGATGACGCTCGTCGCGCAGGATCCGCGCGTCGACGTCAGGCGCGCGCTGTTCAATCCCGGGACCGGCGCGATCGAGGCGTATCAGCAGGATTATCTGCGCAGCGAGTATGTGCCGGTGGGCGACGCTGTGAAGGCCGACCTCGCCTTCCTCAAGGCGCAGAACAAGGGCGAGTTCACGGTAACCAGCCGCACGGAGGCGGACGACAAGTGGCTCGTCGCGTTCGATCCGGTATCCGCCCCCGCCTCGACTTGGGTCTACGATCGCCGGGCGAAGACGCTGAAGCAGCTCTACGTCTCGCGCCCCGCGCTGGTCGGCGCGCCGCTCGTGCCGATGATCCCGACCGTCATCAGGTCGCGCGACGGGCTCGATCTCGTCTCCTATCTGACGTTGCCCAAGGGTGTCGACGCGAACGGCGATGGCACGGCGGACCGGCCGGTGCCGATGGTGCTGTTCGTCCACGGCGGCCCATGGGGCCGCGACGGCTACGGCTACAACAGCTACCACCAGTGGCTCGCCAACCGCGGCTACGCCGTCCTGTCGGTCAACTTCCGCGCCTCGACCGGCTTCGGCAAGAAGTTCCTCGCCGCCGGCAACATGGAATGGGGCCGCAAGATGCACGACGATCTGCTCGACGCGGTCGACTGGGCAGTGAAGCGCGGCGTCACCACCAAGGACAAGGTGGCGATCATGGGCGGCTCGTACGGCGGCTATGCTACGCTCGCGGGTCTCGCCTTCACGCCGGAGACGTTCGCCTGCGGGGTCGACATCGTCGGCCCGTCGAACCTCAACACGCTGCTCGGTTCAATCCCGGCCTATTGGGAGGCCGGCAAGCAGCAGATGTACCGCCGCATGGGTGATCCGACCACGCCGGAGGGGCAGGCGATCCTCAAGGAACGCTCGCCGCTGTTCGCCGCCGACAAGATCAAGCGGCCACTGCTGATCGGTCAGGGCGCCAACGATCCGCGCGTCAACATCCGCGAGAGCGATCAGGTGGTGGACGCGATGCGCGCCAAGAACATCCCCGTAACCTACGTCGTCTTCCCCGACGAGGGTCACGGCTTCGCGCGTCCGGTGAACAACATCGCGTTCAACGCGGTGACGGAAAATTTCCTCGCCCCCTGCCTCGGCGGCCGCGCCGAACCGATCGGCGACGCGCTGAAGGGCTCGACCGCCGAGATCCGCCACGGCGCGAACTACGTCACCGGGCTTACCGCCACGAACTGACCGCGCCTCGGTCAGCCCTCCGCCAGCGCCTGCCGGATCGTCTCGATCGGCAGGCGCAGTACCTCGGCGAGGCTCTCGGGAGTTGCGCCGCGCGCGGCCAGCGCACGGATGCGGTCTGAATCGATTACCATGCGATAGCCGCTGGTGTCGCGATCCTCGCGCACGATATCCTTGCGCCCCGATCCGCGCCGCCGCTGCGCCGCTGCGGTATGCGGATCGCTCTCCCTCAGCGCCGCATCCGCCGCGCGCGCCGCCTGCCGCGCTGTCTCGCGCGAGGCGGCCGATGCGGCGCGTGCCGCCGCGCGCGCTTCCAGTCGGTCGGCCAGCGGCTCGCTTCGCGCGCGTCGTTCAATCGGTGGTGTCGGGGCCAACCCCCAGCTCTTGTCGACCATCAGGCGCGCGCCCATCCGCCAGCGGCGCCCGCGACGCAAGCCGCATCGCGCCGGAACCCCGGTGTGCAACTTCTACGCGAGAGCCCCCGACGTCCGGCCCATTGCGCCCGGCCGCTCCCGCGCCGACATAGCGCGGCAATGCCGCCAACTGATCCGACCAACCGCACCGCCGACCGCCCGCTCGGGCCGACGCTGTGCCGCTTCCTCCCCTATCTCTGGCCTTCGGACGCGCCGGGGATGAAGCTGCGCGTCACCGGCGCGATGCTGCTCGTCGTCGCCTCGAAGCTGGTGCAGGTCTATGGCGCCCCCTTCGCGCTGCAAGGCGCGGTCGATGGCATGGCCGGCGTGCCGCGCTCGCCCGCCAGCCTCGTGATCCTACTCGTCATCGGCTATGCCGCGGCGCGCTTCGGCAGCACGCTGTTCGACAATCTGCGCAACACGGTGTTCGAAAGCGTCGGGCAGGAGGCGACCCGCCGGCTCGCCGCGCAGGTGTTCCGCCACCTTCACGATCTGTCGCTGCGCTTCCACCTCGAACGGCGCACCGGCGCGGTCACCAAGGTGGTCGAGCGCGGCACCAAAAGCATCGACACGATGCTCTACTTCCTCCTGTTCAACATCGCGCCGACCGTGCTCGAGCTCAGCCTCGTGCTCGGCATCTTCTGGGTGAAGTTCGGCTGGCCGCTCGTCGCCGCGACGGTGGCGATGGTCGTCATCTACATCTGGTTCACGCGAAAGGTGACTGACTGGCGCGCCGCCCTGCGCGAACAAATGAACGATCTCGATACCGGTGCGGTCGCGCACGCGGTCGATTCGCTGCTCAACTTTGAGACGGTGAAATATTTCGGCGCGGAGGAACGCGAGGCCAAGCGTTACGACGCGGCAATGGGCGCCTATGCCAAGGCCGCCGTGCGCTCGGAGAACAGCCTCGCCTGGCTCAACGTCGGGCAGGCGGCGATCACCAACCTGATGCTCGGCGGCGGCATGGCGTTCGTCGTCTGGGGCTGGGCGCAGGGGCGGTTCAGCGCGGGCGACGTGGTGCTCGTCTCGACGCTGCTCGCGCAGCTGTTCCGCCCGCTCGATCTGCTCGGCATGGTCTATCGCACGATCCGCCAGGGGGTGATCGACATGGGCGCGATGTTCGATCTCGTCGACACGCCGTCGGAGGTGGTCGACGCGCCGAACGCCCAGCCGCTGGTGGTCGATCGCGGCCACCTGCGCTTCGAGGACGTGCGTTTCGGCTACGACGCCGATCGCCTGATCCTGAAGGGCATCACGCTCGACATCCCCGCCGGCGCCACGGTCGCCGTCGTCGGCCCGTCGGGCGCGGGCAAGTCGACGCTCGCGCGTCTTCTCTACCGCTTCTACGATCTCACCGATGGCCGCGTCACGATCGACGGGCAGGATATCGCACAGGTCACGCAGGCGTCGCTGCGCCGCGCGATCGGCATCGTGCCGCAGGACACGGTGCTGTTCAACGACACGATCGGCTACAACATCGCCTACGGCCGCGAGGGCGCCAGCGAAGCGGAAATCCACGCCGCTGCGCGCGGCGCCGCGATCGCCGGCTTCATCGAGGGGCAGAGCGACGGCTACGACACGCGCGTCGGCGAGCGCGGGCTCAAACTGTCGGGCGGGGAGAAACAGCGGGTCGCGATCGCGCGCACTTTGCTCAAGAACCCGCCGATCCTAATTCTCGACGAGGCGACGTCGGCGCTCGACAGCCGGACGGAGGCGGACATCATGGCGACGCTCCACGCGATTGAGCGCGGCCGCACCACCATCGTCATCGCGCACCGCCTGTCGACGATCGTTCATGCCGACAAGATCGTCGTGCTCGAGGCTGGCCGTGTCGTCGAACAGGGCACGCACGCCGAATTGCTGCGCGCCGACGGTACCTATGCCGAACTATGGGCGCGCCAGGCGAACGAGCGGCGCGA
Organism: Sphingomonas sp. NBWT7; assembly: GCF_014217605.1. Classification (NCBI taxonomy): domain Bacteria; kingdom Pseudomonadati; phylum Pseudomonadota; class Alphaproteobacteria; order Sphingomonadales; family Sphingomonadaceae; genus Sphingomonas; species Sphingomonas sp. NBWT7. Next base: position 1,817,836 of record NZ_CP043639.1, read on the forward strand.
AGCGCTGGTCGACGGCTGAACGGCTGGCCACCCACAGGGCGCCCCCGCTTGAAAAGACGACGATCCGGCCGAGGAGTCGCGTGACGGCACGAACGAAGCTGAACCTAGGCGCCGCGAGAATTCGGATAGCAGGAGGCATCAGGTGACCGCAGCTCCCCCGGGCTCGCACATCCTATACCCTGCGTGGCGCCAGCATTGCCACGCCCTTAGTCGCAACGACTTTAATGCTACGCCAGCAGGTCGCGATACGCCGGATGCTTGCGGATGAACGCCGCGACGAACGGGCATTGCGGCACCACCTTCAACGCCTGATCGCGCGCGCTGTCGAGCGCGGCACGGATTAGCTTTGATCCCACGCCCCGCCCCTCGATCGCAGGTGGCACGACAGTGTGGGTGAAGACGATGCGGTCCCCCTCCCGCTGATAGGCGGCGACGGCGCGATAGCCGTCGAGGTCGAGCTCGAATTCCTGCTCGGCACGATTGTCGCGGACGGTGTTCATCCGATCGGCCTAGCGCGTCGGCAGCGCCGCGTCACTGGCACAGCGCATCAACCGGATCAGCCGACCCGGTGCGCTTTGATCACCGCGGGATGTTGACGACGACGCGGCGGTTTCGCGCCCGGCCGTCCGGATCATCGGTGCCGTCCGGGCGCGCATTGGGTGCGATCGGCTCGGCCTCACCGCGGCCGGCGGCGACGAACGCGCGAGCCGCCATGCCCGGCTGACTCTTCAACCAGGCGGCCACCGCCTCGGCGCGGCGCGTCGACAGGGCGAGGTTGTACGCTTCCTCCCCCTTCGAGTCGCTGTGCCCGACGACGCTGATCTCGCCGGGTCCGCCCTGTCGCACCAGATCGGCCGCGCGCTGCAAATTGGCCTGCGCCTCCGGGGTCAGCGTCGCCTCGTCGAACGCGAACAGCGTGTCGGCGGCGAGTTGGACGCGCGTCTGCGTCGCGGTCCGTTCGACCACGAAGTCACTGACGGCGCCGCTGAGCGGGCTCGTCGTCCCGCTCAGCGCACTGACGGTACCGATCTGCCGTGACGGCGCGGTCGGCGTCGCGGCGGGTGCTGCCTCGGTAGGTCGCTCTACCGCGGCGTCCGGTGCCGGCTTCCCGCACGCTGCAAAGCCGATCGCCGCTGCGCCTGCCAACGCCCAACCCGCGCGCCGACGGATCATCGCGTCACCGGCACCGCATCGAAGGGCGCCACGCCAGGCAGCGCGATCGACACCGTCTTGCTGGTCGCGGGCGGCGCGGGGAATTTGAACCACACGACCGAAGGGGTGCGCCAGCTCTCTGGGCTCACGCTCGTGCCGTTCGATTCGAGCGGCGCCGCCATGTACTTCCCGGCGTTGTCCTTCAACACGCCGATCCGCTGCGACGTCGTGTCGTCGATCACACTGACGTCCTCGATGCGCATATGGGCGCAGCACGTGCCGCCCGAAAAGGTCATCGATACCGTCAGGATATCGCCGGTGACGGCGACGCGGTTCAATGCGACGTTGTTCCCCTTCGGCCCCGGCTGCGTCTGGATCGCGGGCGCCTGGATCTGCGCCACCGGCGAAGCGCTCGGCGTCGCCGCGGGAACGACCTCGCGGGTCACGCCGGCGCCCCCCGCCGATACGTCATCTTTGGTCTCGGATGCCGAGGCGTTCGCGTGCGTGTCGTCACGCGGGGCGGAGCATCCCGCCAACGCCGCGGCCACGATCAGCGACATGCCTCCCCACGTCCTGCGCATCGATTCTCTCCCGAAATGACGTCGGGTCAATGCCCGGCGCCGATCCGTGGTTCCCGCCTGTCGCCCGGTTGCCGCCCCCGCCTCCCCCGCCTAGAGCCGCCGGCAATGGCCGCCGATCCCGTCCCCATCCTTCAGAAGCTGTTCGGTTTTCCCGATTTCCGCGGTGTTCAGCGCCAGGTGGTCGACCGTGTCCTCGCCGGCCAGTCGACGCTCGCGGTGATGCCGACGGGCGCGGGCAAGTCGCTGACGTATCAGCTGCCCGCCACGATGCTCGAGGGCACCTGCGTCGTCGTCTCGCCGCTGATCGCGCTCATGCACGATCAGCTGCGCGCGGCGGAGGCGGTCGGGATCCGCGCCGCGACGCTCACCAGCGTCGACGAGAACAAGGCGGAGACACGCGGCCGCTTCCTCGATGGCGCGCTCGACCTGCTGTATATCGCGCCGGAACGCGCCTCCACCGCCGACTTCCGCGACCTGCTCGATCGCGGCCGCGTGGCCTTGTTCGCGATCGACGAGGCGCATTGCGTCAGCGAATGGGGGCATGATTTCCGCCCCGATTACCGCCTGCTGCGCCCGCTGCTTGATCGCTTCCCCGATGTCCCCCGCCTCGCGCTGACGGCGACCGCCGACGCGCATACCCGCGACGACATCCTCGAACAGCTCGGCATTCCGCACGACGGGATGATCGTCGCCGGGTTCGATCGGCCAAACATCCGCTACGCGATCACCCCGCGCGACAATACGACGCGCCAGATCGCCGATCTGATCCGCGACACGCCCGGCGCCGGGATCGTCTACGTTCCCTCGCGCGCCGGCACCGAGAAGATGGCCGACGTGCTGCGTACCGCGACGGGCCGCCCGGTGCGCGCCTATCACGCGGGGCTCGGTCCCGAGGTGCGCCGCCGCAACCAGGCCGATTTCGTCGCCAGTGAGGACATGGTGATCTGCGCCACCGTCGCGTTCGGCATGGGCATCGACAAGCCCGACGTCCGCTTCGTCGCGCACGCCGGCCTGCCCAAGTCGATCGAGGCCTATTACCAGGAAACCGGCCGCGCCGGGCGGGACGGCGATCCGGCGGTCGCGCATCTCTTCTGGGGTGCGGTCGACTTCGCCCGCGCGTGCCAGCGCATCGGAGAGGTCGAGCCCGCCCGCCAGCCCGGCGAGCGCCAGCGGCTCAACGCGCTCGGCGCGCTGGTTGAAACGGCGGGCTGCCGCCGCCGCATCCTGCTCGCGCATTTCGGCGAGCACCCGCCCGAGACATGCGGCAATTGCGACAATTGCCTCTCGCCCCCCGCCGCGATCAACGCGACCGAGACAGCGCGCAAATATCTCTCGGCGGTCTTCCGCACCGGGCAGAGCTTCGGCGCGACCTATGTCGAGGAGGTGCTGACCGGCAAATCGAGCGAGCGCAGCCTGATGAACGGGCACGAGGCGCTGTCGGTGTGGAACATCGTCGAAGGTGACGAGGCGGCGCTGCTCAAGCCCGTCGGGCGCGCGCTGCTGCTGCGCGACGCGCTGCGCGCCAATCATCACGGTGGGCTTGAATTCGGGCCGGCCGCGCGCGGCTTCATCAAGGGTGAGGACAGTTTGAAGCTCGTCGTCCCGCCCAAGCGCGCGCGCCGCCGCCGTGGCGATCAGCCTGCCAATCCCGTCAACGATCCGCTGTTCGACGCGCTACGCAACCGCCGCCGCGAGCTCGCGCAGGAGGCCGGCGTCCCACCCTACGTCATCTTCCACGATTCGGTGCTGCGCGAGATGGCGGCGCTCCGCCCCGCCACGCTCCACGCGCTCGGCCGCCTCACCGGCATCGGCCAGCGCAAGCTCGATGCCTATGGCGAACCGTTCCTCAAAGTGATCCGCGAGAATTAGCCGCCGTATCGATCGGCCAGCTTCACGGATCGATTGAACGTCAACACAGGACGAACCGGACGTAGCGGTCTCCGCCTTCTGACGGCCGAGCGCGCGCCTTGCCGTCGCCACAGCGGTTGCTCGGGGTCCGACGCCGCCCGTCTGCCCCGGCGCCGCCACGCCGGCGCGATCGATACGCCACGCCGACCGGAATCGCCGAACCAGACCCGACGAAGCGGTTCTCCCCCGCGCCAACCTGCGCTAGGAACGATGCCATGCTCGACATCCGCCGCATCGACGATCGTGTCTCGGTCGCCCCGCAGATCGCCCCCGAGGATATCGCCGCGATCAAGGCCGCGGGCTTCGTCGCGATCGTCAACAACCGGCCCGATGGCGAGGAGGGCGGCCAGCCGACCAGCGACGCGATCCGCGCCGCGGCCGAGGATCACGGCCTCGCCTACACCGCCATTCCCGTCACCCACGCCGGCTTCTCGATGCCGCAGGTCAGCGCGATGATCGACGCGCTCACCACCGCGAACGGCCCGGTGCTGGCCTATTGCCGCTCGGGCACCCGCTCGTGCAACCTGTGGGCGCTGGCGCAGGCGGGGCTCGGCGCCGATGCGGAAGCGCTCGTCACGCAGGCGCGCGGCGCCGGCTACGACATCTCGGGGCTGCGCCCGCTGATGGAAGCCGTCAAACCCGCCGAGTAAGCGCGCGGCATCGATCGCCGACGCGTCATCCTTCCTCCCGACCGATCGACCCGCATGAACTGGATCGTCTTCGCCGCCTCGCTCGCCGCGGTGCTCGCGCTTGCCGGGCTCGCCGCGTGGCTCAAGCTCGGCGGCACCGACCGGCGGCTCGCCGACCCCGAACAGGTCATGCGCGCCGCGGAGGAAGCGCTGCCCGGTTTCGTCGCGCAGTCCGCGGCGGTCGGCAGCGACGGACGCGCGGCGCTGATCTTCGGCGACGGCCTGCGTATCGTCGTGGTGAAGGCACACGGCGCGCGCATCGCGGCGCGCGAGATCGTCTGGCGCGACGTTCGCGCGACGCATGAGGGAATGGTCGTCGCCACCGGCGAGCGGCGCTTCGGCGAGGTGCTCGTCGCCGGCGTCGACAATCTCGACGTCCGCCGGCTGGCGCCGCAACTGACACGCGTGTAAGCACCTTTCCATAACAGGAGAGGCTTGCCGCGCACCATGGCGCTACCCGACCCCGTAAGCCTGGCGGTGCCCGGCTTCGTCCTGCTCGTTCTCGTCGAGATGATCGTCGCGTGGGCGAAAGACCGGACGCGCTACGAAGCGCGCGATACGCTCACCTCGCTCGGTCTCGGGCTCGGCAGCACCGTCGCCGGCGTTCTGTCGGCGGGCGCCGTCTTCGCGCTCGCCACCTGGCTTCACCGCTTCCGCCTCTTCGACATCGGCTACGCCTGGTACTGGTTCGTCGTCGCCTTTGTGCTCGACGATTTCGCCTATTACCTCTTCCACCGCTCGGCGCATCGCGTCCGCTGGTTCTGGGCGAGCCACGTCATCCATCACAGCTCGCAGCACTATAATCTGTCGACTGCGCTGCGACAGACCTGGACCGGCTTCTTCAGCCTTACCTTCCTCTTCCGGCTGCCGCTGTTCCTCCTCGGCTTCCCGCCCGCGATGGTGTTCTTCGTCGCCGGGCTCAACCTCGTCTACCAGTTCTGGATCCATACCGAAGTGATCGGCCGGCTGCCGCGCTGGGTCGAGGCGGTGATGAATACGCCCTCGCACCACCGCGTCCACCACGCGACCAATCCCCGCTACCTCGATCGCAACTACGCCGGCGTGTTCATCGTGTGGGATCGCCTGTTCGGCACGTTCGAACCCGAGCGCGACGATGATCGGCCGCGCTACGGCATCGTTCACCAGCTCGGCAGCTTCAACCTCTTGTGGGCCGCGTTCCACGAATGGATCGTGATCGCGCGCGACACATGGCACGCACCCTGGGGATCGAAGCTCGGCTACCTCTGGCGCCCGCCCGGCTGGAGCCACGACGGCTCGCGCCCCACCAGCGAGAGGCTCAAGGCCCAGTGGCTGACGCGCGAGGAGGCACGGCGGCCGGATCGTTCGGCCTGAAAGTTACGGCTAGCTACTGCCAGTCAGCTGTCACATGGCAGTGCCAGAGTGTCACAAGGCGGACCAGACGATGAAGCGGACACTTGTGACGATCGCGATTGCTGTCGTGACGGCGCCGGTTCAATCCACGGCGCAACCATCACCAGCTACGTCATCGCGTCTGTCACCCGTTCAAGCGGTCATCAACGCAGCGGAAATGCCGCGTGGCATCGGCGGCGTGTTCGAGATGGTCGTGCGCGCGACGGGCAGGCAGGACGGCTTTCTATACCTCAATTCCGAGAAGGATTATCGCGACCCCCGCAATTTGACGATCGTGATCGCACCGCCGCAGGAGCAGGCGCTGGTCGAGCGCCTCGGACAGCCGATCGAAAACCATCTCGTGCGCAAGGTGATCGCCGTCCGCGGCGTTGCTCGCAAGACCAGGATCGACTTCACGGCAGATGGGCGGCCGACCGGAAAATACTATTTCCAGACGCACCTCGTTCTCAGGTCGGCACGCGATCTCACGGTCGAGGGTGAACGCTCGATCCCCTGATCGAACATCGAGTAATACCGCACCATTCAATCCGTGGCGGACATGATCCGCGCGCGCCTCGCGCGGGCCCGTCCCTCACGTCACCAGTTTCTCCAGCGCTGCCACTGTGTCCGCCTCCGCCGCTGGCTTGTCGGTCCGGATGCGCGCGATCCGCGGGAAGCGCATCGCGACGCCCGATTTGTGCCGCTTCGATGCGTGGATCGAATCGAACGCGATTTCCAGCACCAGCGTCTTTTCCACCTCGCGCACCGGCCCGAAGCGCGCGACCGTCTTGGTCCGCACGAACTTGTCGAGCATCTTCAGCTCCTCGTCGGTGATCCCCGAATAGGCCTTGCCCACCGGCAGCAGCTCGCCGTCCGCGGTCCAGCAGCCGAAGGTATAGTCGCTGTAAAAGGATGAGCGGCGCCCACTGCCGCGCTGGGCGTACATCATCACGCAATCGGCAGTCAGCGGATCACGCTTCCACTTGTACCACAGCCCCGCACGCCGCCCCTGGACATAGGGCGAGTCGCGCCGCTTGAGCATCATCCCCTCGATCGCGGCGTCGCGCGCGCCGGCGCGAATGCCCTCCAGCGCGGTGAAGTCCGCCGCCTCCACCACCGCGCTCACGTCGAAGCGATCGGGGTCCAGCCGCGCGGCGAACGCCTCCAGCCGCGCGCGGCGCGCGTGCCACGGCAGTTCGCGCAGATCCTCCGCGCCGTCGAACAGGATGTCGTACAGCCGCACGAAGGCGGGCGCTTCCTCGAGCATCTTCGCCGACACAACCTTGCGTCCGAGCCGCTGCTGCAGCGCGTTGAAGCTCGCCGCGCCGCCGCCGTCCTCCAGCGTGCCGCCCTGCGCCTCACCCTTCACCAACAGTTCGCCGTCGACCACGCCATGCGTCGCGAACGCCGCGGCGACATCGGGAAAGGCGCGCGTCATGTCGTCTCCCGTACGGCTGTAGAGCCTCGTCTCGCCGCCACCTTCGCCGGGTACGTGGACGATCTGCACGCGAATGCCGTCCCACTTCCACTCGGCGACATAATCGGCGAGGTCGAGGCGCAGATCCTCCAGCGGGTGCGCGAGCATGAACGGGCGGAACACCGGCACGTCGGCGGCGGTCGGCTGCTCGCCGCGCCCCTCGGCCCAGGCGAACAGCGCGTCGTACGGCGGGTCGATACCGTGCCACACCTCCTCCACCGCCTCGACCGCGATGCCGAAGGCATCGGCCAGCGCCTGCTTGGCAAGCCGCGCGGACACGCCGACGCGCAGCGCGCCCGTTGCCATCTTCAGCAGCGCGAACCGCTCCTCGGGATCGAGCACGTCGAGCATCGCGGCGAGCGCCGCCGGCGCCTCGCCGCGCGGCAGATGCATCAGCCGATCGACCACCGCCGATACGCTGAGCGGCGGCACGTCGGGCAGAACCTTGGGCGTCGGCCACAGCAGCGATACCGTCTCCGCCGAATCGCCCACGAAGTCGCGGCTCATGCGATAGAGGACGGGATCGATCCGCTCCTCGATCAGCCCGCGGATCACCGCCGGCTTGACGCCGGGGATGTCCAGGTCGCCGGTCAGCGCCGCCATCGCCCAACCACGGTCGGGATCGGGCGTCGCGCGTAGATAGTCGCCGATCAGCTTCAACTTGGCGTTGCGCGACCGCGTATAGATCAACGAATCGAGCAACTGGGCGAAGGCGTGCATGGCGCAGCCAACGCATGGCACCGCGGTTGCGCTCCGGCTATCGCGTCGGGCATGCCGCGAGCGCCCGCCCTCCTCCGGTACCTCGCCGGCGTGTCGATCGTCGTCGCGCTTGCGATCCTCATTGGCGGCTGGCGCGCGGCGCATCGCGATCCGGTCGTCCGCCGCGTGACGCTGGCCTTGCCCGATTGGCCGCGCGGCGCGCCGCCGATCCGCGTCGCCCTCGGCAGCGATATTCACGCTGGCGGCGGCGCGGTGCCGGCGGATCGCCTCGTGAGGATGATCGACCGGATCGCTGCGACGAGCCCTGCGCTGGTGATTCTCGCGGGCGATTTCGTCGATGGCCGCGCAGGCCGAACCGCGCGCGCCGCCGCCCCTTCGCTGGCCGCCGCGCTTCGCCGCCTGCACCCGCCGCTTGGGACGATCGCGGTGCTCGGCAACCACGACAATGACAGCGATCCCGCCGCGGTCGCGCGCGCGGTGCGACGGTGCTAGAGAACGAGGCGGTGGTGCGTGGCCCGCTGGTGATCGGTGGCGTAGGCGACGCGTACAGCGGGCACGATCGCGTGGCACGCACGGTTGCGGCAATGCAAAGCCACCCCGGAGCGCGGCTGTTCGTCACCCACTCACCCGACATCGCGACGAAATTGCCGCCGACTGCGACGCTGCTCGCCGGCCATACCCACTGCGGCCAAATCGTGCTGCCGCTGATTGGCGCACCGTGGGTGCCGTCACGCTACGGCAACCGCTATCGCTGCGGCATCGTGCGCGAGAGTGGGCGCACGGTAATCGTCACGGCGGGACTCGGCACCAGCATGGTACCTTTGCGCATCGGTGCGCCGCCCGACATCTGGCTCGTCACGCTCGGCCCGCGACGCAACTGAAGCGTCGCGGCCTTGCGATCAGTCGATTGCGTCCTTCACCTTCTTGCCCGCGACCAAGCCCAGCACCAGCAGCACGACAAAGATCGCGATCGCGACAAAGAACAGGATCTTGGCGATACCGACGAACGCGCCGCCGACCCCGCCGAACCCCATCGCGCCCAGGATTAGCCCGAGCACGAGGAAGATCAGCGCCCACTTCAGCATGGCGCGTCAGGCCTTGCGGCTGGCTTCGAACAGGAACCAAGCGCGTTCCTCGGCCTGATCGGTCCACTCGTCGACGATCCCGCTCGTCGCATTGTCCTTCGCCTCGTCGGCGGCGTCCTTCACCACACGGAAGCTCTCGACCAGCTTGAGGTTGTCCTCGCGCAGCTCGGCGAGCATCTCCGCCGCGGGCACGAAGTCCCGGTCGTTGTCGGCGATCGTCTGCCGGCGCGAGATGTCGCCGATCGAGCGCAGCGTGACGTTACCCGTCTTGCGCACGCGCTCGGCGATCGCGTCGGTCACGCCCAGGATCTGCGCCGCCTGATCGTCGAGCAGCAGGTGGTAATCGCGGAAATGCGGCCCCGAGACATGCCAGTGAAAATTCTTGGTCTTAAGGTACAGCGCGTAGCAATCGGCGAGCGACGAGTTGAGCGCATCGGCAACCGACTTGACGTCGTTGCGCTGCAGGTCGGTCGGGGTCTTCAACTGGGGGGCGATATCGGCCACGGTTTCGGCTCCATCAGAACGGTTCGTTGCGACAACGGACCGATCGCGGAATCGCTCCACGCACGCCGCCGATCGCAATCTCGCGCCGGCCGATCAGATCAGCCGCATCGCCGACAGGCCGAACACCACGCCCGCGATCACCAGCAGCGCGGCGGTGGTCCAGCGGATCGCGCGCTGCGGCAGCGCGAGCCACTGCTGCTCGCCGATCAGCGCCGCCGGCGCTGCCACGGCCAGCGCGCCGATCGTCGCCCCGATCGCAGCGAGCCACGGCAGCGCGCTCCCCGCCGCCAGCGCGGCGACGATGAACTGCATGCGATCGCCGAAGATCATGATCGCGAGCCCCAGCACGCTCGTCCCGCACGCGCCGAGCCGCCATCCCTCCAGCCGATCGGGGGAGGTCGCGCGCAGCGTCGTGCTCGCCCCCGCGAGCACCAGCGCCAGCGCGAGCAGCAGCAGCCGCGCATTGGGCGTCAGCAGCGGCGCGATCAGCAGCGCGCCGAGAACGCCGAGCGCGTAATTCGCGGCAAGGCCGGCGGCGGTTGCGGCGATCACCAGTCCCGGCGCCCGGAAGCGATCGGCGAGGATCGCCGCCAGCCACGGCGTCTTGTCGCCCGCCTGGCAGATCGCACCGAGCACCAGCGCGGCCATCAACTCACCCATCGTGAACGATCACGCCGCGAAACGCACCTGGCAGGCCGCGGCGAACGCGGCCGAGGCTGCCGCATCCTGTCGGTCGCTACCGACCGCTTCGCGCAGGATGCCGAGCCAGCCATGGACGAGCGCGCCGCGCTCGCCCCGTGCCAACGCCGCTTCGAGCAGCTGCGCCACCGTCACCGCTGGCAGCATCTGCGCGCGGTGCGCGGTGCGCCGGATCGCGTCGATGTCGCCCGCGATCACGCCGGGCCGCGCGCGCCACTCGATCGCGCCGATGCGATGCAGCAGCTCCGCGCGCACGTCCTGCAAACCGTCGTTGGTCATCGCCTGCCCCTCCCCGGATCGAGGTGGCATGCCGCCGCAACTCGATCACGCACCGATATGGCATGCGCGATGTAAAGGCGGCGTTACTTCGCGGGGCGGCACTGCGCGATAGAGGATGAAGCCGGATGCCCGAACAACGCCTGCCGAGCCTTCGCAATAGAGCGTACGCCAGTCCGTATTTCCCTATCTGAGCACGACGCCGAACGACGCGAAGCGCGCGCCCGGCTTGACTTGCCCCGCCCGATCCGCCATGCGGCGCAGCGTTGGAAGCGGCGCGCCCACGCTCGCCGCTCTTTTTTGTTTTGCTTCAAAAGAACAGGATTCGCGGGTCATGGCAAAGCCGACCACCGTCAAGATCAAGCTCGTCAGCACGGCCGACACCGGCTTCTTCTATGTCACCAAGAAGAACCCGCGCACCAAGACCGAGAAGCTGAGCTTCAACAAGTATGATCCCGTCGTGCGCAAGCACGTCGAGTTCAAGGAAGCCAAGATCAAGTAAGCGGCCGCGTCGCTCTGCGCTTCGGGCGCAGCGGCGACCCTGCGCGTTCGATCGAGCCGTCGCCGCACCCCGGCGGCGGCTTTTTGCGCGAGCAGCGTCCGCCAACGCGTAGCCGACCGTCAGCGCGACTGGCCCGTACCGCCCCCTTCACCGCAGCGCACGGGGCCACCGGCCGAGGCCTGTACCGTGCACTTCGCCTTGCCCGTCACCGTCACGCTGCCGAGCCCGGTTGAGGTGACCGCCGCAGTGTAACGCGCCGCCGCCCGCGTCTCGCCCGGGCCGTCTAGCCGCACCGTCAGATCGTTCACCGCGAGCTCCGTCGCGTCCATCGTTCCCGCGCCGTCGGTCAGCAATCGCGCCCGGTTCGCCCGCCCGCCGAGCGTCACCGATCCCGCGCCAAGGATCGATGCGTACAGCTGATCGGTATCAGCCTGCGCCACCGCGAGGCGTCCGCTGCCGGTAATCGACAGATCGATCCACTGCGCCTTCATCCGATCGACCGCAACCTGCGCGCCCGCCGTCACGAACAGCGTCGTCAGCCGCGGTGTCGACAGCGTCACCACCGGCGCGCTGCCGTCACGGCGCAGCGGCGTCTCGCCCCACCCCCCGGTGCCGATCCGCACCGTCAGCGTCGTACCATTGACCGCGATTGCGAGGCGCTCGAGCAACTGCCGGTCGCCCGACGCCTTCGCACCCGGTGACGTTCCCGTCACGATGCGCACCTCGAACGGCCCGTCGACACGCACGCGATCGTAACTGCCGACCGAGAAGACGCGATCCGCCGCCGACGCCGGCGTCGCAGGTAGCAGGAACAGGGCAAGCGATAGCAGGCGAAGCGTCATGCGCGCACGTCGCACCAACCGCGCGCGCCGCGCAAGGGGTTCAGCCGCCGCAGCGCACCTCGCCGGCGCCCATCTTGCTTGTCTTGCAGCGCGCCTTCGGCCCAAGATCGACGTCGCCCGATCCCATGATCGAAACCTTGGCGTCGCCGTCGACCATCGCCTTGACGCTGCCTGATCCGGCAATGTTGATCGATGCGCCGCGTGCCTGAAGCCCGCCGCCGTCGACATCCCCCGATCCGGCGATATTGATCTTGAGGGCATTCGCCGTACCGCGCGCCGCCGCGCTACCCGATCCGGCGATCGACAGGCCCAGCGTATCCAGCGCTACCGCGCCCAGCATCATGCTGCCCGATCCCGCAATCGCGCCGTCGAACGCACCGCCTTCGACGCGGTCGATGGTCATGTCGCCCGATCCGGCCAGGTTCGCTGCGGTGATGCGCGGCATCGTCACGTAGATCTTGATGCCTTCGCCGCTGTTCCAGTTGATGCCGCCAAGCCGCGCGCGTCCGACCCGCAGCGAATCACCCATGCGCGCGATGCGGATCTTGTCGAGCGTCTTGGCGTCACCTTCGGCCCGCACGGAAAAGCCCGAGCCGACCCGTACATCGATGTCGTCGGGCCCACGCTGATCGATCTTGATGAAATCGGCCGCGGCGTAACTGCGTGTCGTGCCGCTCCCGCTTGCGCCGATCGCGGCGCCGTCGTCATCGTCGGACCAGCTGATGTTGCACGCAGCAAGCGGCATCAGCATTGCCAGGGTCAAAGCACGCATGATCGATCCTCCTCCTGTGTATCACTGTGTTAATACACTAGAGGATCGCTCGCAACCCTGCTTCAGCTACCGCACGTGACGCGACCGCTTCCCATCCGCGTCACGCTACACCGCGCCCCGCGGCCAAGATCGACCGAGCCGTTGCCGACCAGCGAGACGCTGGCCGTGCCGATGACGCTGGCGCGCACACCACCCGACCCCGCCATCGCCACGTCGGCGCTGCGCGCCCGAAGATCGGGTGCGACCAGCCCGCCCGAGCCACCGGTGTTGACGGCAAGCTTCGCAGCCGTGCCCGCAGCAGCAACGCTGCCCGATCCGCCGATCGCGACGTCGAACTCGTCGACGGCGATGCGCGCGAACGACAGCGCGCCCGATCCCCCGACCGCCGCATTCAGCCGGCTGCCGGTGACCTGATCCACCCGCATACGCCCCGCGCCGCCGACCGACGCGCTGGCGAGGCGCGGCAGCGTGACGGATATGCGCACCTGCTGCTCCAGCCGCCAGTCGCCGTTGCGCGCACCCTTCGGCCGGCGCAGCGCCAACGTGTTGCCGTCGCGTTCGACGCGCAGCGCTGCGAGTGCTGCTGCAGGGCCGGTCGCGCGCACCGACCACGTCGGCCCGACGCGCACGTCGACCGTCGCCGCCGTGCCGAGCGCAACGCCATCGAACCCCTGCGCTCGGTAGATCGTCGCGTCGCCGCTACGTTCACCCGCGATCGCAACGCCGCCTCGATCCTGCGCGATCGCCACACCGGCGAGGGGAAGCAGCAGCAGGGCAATGAAGCGCATCGTCGATCTCCAACAGGTTCGAGCCACGGATAGCGCTACCGACTACGTATGTAAACGACCCGTGGCGAACAAATAAAAAGGGGCGCCCCATCGGGAGCGCCCCTTGATCCTCATCGGTACGACCGTGTCAGGCCGCAACCTTGTCCTTGTTGTAGATCGCCGCTGCCGCACGCAGGATTTCCAGGATCTTCTCCTGCGCTGCCGGCTCGTCGATCTGCTCCATCGCGGCGAGTTCGCGGGCGAGACGGCTCGTCGCGCCCTCGAAGATCTGCCGCTCGGAATAGCTCTGCTCGGGCTGATCCTCGGCACGGAACAGATCGCGGACCACTTCGGCGATCGACACCAGGTCGCCCGAATTGATCTTCGCCTCATATTCCTGCGCGCGGCGCGACCACATGGTGCGCTTCACCTTGGGCTTGCCCTTCAGCGTTTCCATCGCCTCACGCATCGTCTTGTCGCTCGACAGCTTGCGCATGCCGACGCTTTCGGCCTTGTTGGTCGGCACGCGGAGCGTCATCTTCTCCTTCTCGAACCGCAGCACGTACAGCTCGAGCTGCATGCCGGCGATTTCCTGTTTCTGCAGCTCGATGACACGGCCGACACCGTGCTTCGGGTAAACGACGTAATCACCGACATCGAAATGCAGCGCCTTGGCAGCCATAGGAACCGGACCCTCGGGGTTGATCACGCCAGGGACGCGGAAATGCGCGGGCCGGTGCCCGCCCGTATCCGGCCTGCAAAAGCGTGAAGGGTTGAGCTTCTCCAGCGGACGCGAAAGAGCGATGCGTCCGTCGTGGTCTTATATAGCAGCGTTGCAGCAATATTACCAGCGCCGATCGGACAGCATCGCTGGCGTTTTCACGCGCGCACGAAAAACCGCCGCGCCAGTGCGATCCCGGCGCAGCGGTTGACGGTCGCGCAAGGCCCGGCGGGCGGGCGACGGCGCGCTGCGATCAGTCGCCCGCGCCTGCCTCGGCCGAGAAATACTTGTCGTACTTGCCCTCTTCACCCTTGTGCTCGTCGGCATCGGCGGGGGTCTGGTCACCCTTGCGCGTCACGTTGGGCCACTGGCTCGAGAAGGTCGCGTTGATCTCCAGCCACTGCTCCAGCCCGCTCTCGGTATCGGGCAGGATCGCCTCGGCGGGGCATTCCGGCTCGCACACGCCGCAATCGATGCACTCGCTGGGATTGATGACGAGCATGTTCTCGCCCTCATAGAAACAGTCGACCGGGCACACTTCGACGCAATCCATATATTTGCAGCGGATGCACGCGTCGGTGACGACATAGGTCATGGCCGGTAAACTCCCCTCAGTCGGACTTGGGCGCTGCTGCTATGCCTGCCTGCCGCCAGCGTCAATCGCTCGCGCCTTCCTGCGATTCACTCTCGTCTAACGCGCCGGGCTGTAGCTCGCGATAACATCCTTGCGCCTCGGGTGCCGGACCGCGGCGCAGCGGCAGCGCCTCGATGCGGATGACGCGCACCGCACCTGCCTTCGCGAAGGTGACGATATTGCCGATTCGCACCGCCGCGTGCGCGCGGTCGATCACCCGGCCGTCGATCCGCATCCGCCCCGCCGCCGCCATCGCCTGCGCCGCGCTCCGCGTCTTCGCCAGCCGCGTGAACCACAAATAACGGTCGAGCCGCATCGTCGCGCCCGCATCCTGAGCGTCAGCCAAGCCCTAGTTCCACCAACGCGGCGAAGGCGTTGTCGCGGCGCGGTGCGGCAACCTTGGCCGGCGGTCGCCCGCGCCATGCCCAGCGGCCCTCGGGCAGCGGGCGGAAGCCTAATTCTGTCATCAGCCGCGCAATCGTCCCCGCCTCCAACCCGATCGACGTGGCGAGCGCCGGATCGGGCACGAACGGCGCCCGCCCGTTGCGCGCGTCATGCGCTGCGCGCGCGATCCGCTCGACCAGATCGATGCGCGCTGCCTGCGCGCCGAGCGGCCGGTAGCCCGCCTCGATCACCGCGCCGGGCGCGCCGCGCGGCAGCACGCTCGCGCCGTCGCGCGGGGCATCGGGCACCGCCAGCCCCGCCGCGGCGAGCAGTGCCGCCCGCCAGCCGCGCGCGCGCGGTCGCAGCAGCCGCGCGTCGAACAGGTCGAGCGCGCCGATCGTCACGCCGGCACGCCGCAGCCGCTGGCGGTCAGCACCGGTCAGCGCCTCCACCGCGACGCGGACCGGCAATCGTGGCGTCAGCCCACCGCTCGCCTCGATCGCGCCGGCTACGCTGCGCAGCGCCGGCGTCGCAGCCGGATCGCGCGCCATCGTCGCCAGTGCGGTGAGCGCTGGCAGGTGCGCCGCGATCTGCCCCTCCACCCAGCGCTGCATCCGCTCGGCCGCCGCGCGGCGCTGCGCCGGATCGAGGCAATTGAGCGCATCGTCGAGTACGACGACAGGCCGCGCCAGCGAGCGACCGCGTGCCAGCCGCCCCGCGACATGGCCGCCCCACACTATACCGCCACCCGGCTCCAACACGAAGGCATCGTCGGCCGACCCTACGAGCGCCTCGCCGCGCGACCGCCGCTCGCTCGCCAGCCGCTTCTCGGCGGTCGCCAGCAGCAGTCGCTTGTCGCTCGCCCGCGCCTCGGGCGCGACGGTGAAACGAAAGCCGTCGAGCCGCCCGATCGCATGCGTGTCGATCGTCACCTCGCCCTGCGGCCCGATCTCGACCGGCAGCGCGCCGGCCCCCGCGCCGATCTGCTTCATCAGCGCGCTGGTCCGCTTGTCGACGAAACGCTGCGTCAGGCTGGCGTGCAGCGCGTCGGACAGCCGCTCCTCTACCGCCAGCGTGCGCGCCGCCCAGTGCGCAGGGTCGGCGAGCCAGTCGCGGCGCTGCGCGATATACGCCCAAGTGCGGATCGCCGCGACGCGCCCGGCGATCGTCTCGACGTCGCCATCGGCACGGTCGAGCCGCGCCACCTCATCGGCGAACCACTGGTGCGGCAGATATCCTTCCGCGAGATAGCCGAATACACGCGCGACGAACCGTGCGTGCGGCTCGACGCCCAGCTTCTGGAAATCGGGAATGCTGCACGCCGCCCACAGCCGATCGACCTGCCCACGCGCCCGTGCGCGCACCGCCGGATCGTCGGTCAGCCGGCGCAGCACGGCAAGATCGACCGCTTCGGGCGCGGGACGCAGCGCATCGTGCATCGGCGGCGCGCTGAGCGAGGCGAGCAGCGCGTCGACGCTCGACAAATCGGGCGCACCCTCGCGCCAGAACAGCGTGTCGAGCGTGGGAAATCGATGTTCCTCGATCGCCAGCACTTCCTCGGGCAGAAAGGCGTCGGGGCCCTCTTCCGCGATCGCGCCGAACGTGCCGTCGCGCTGGTGCCGCCCCGCACGGCCCGCGATCTGCGCCATCTCCGCGGTGAACAGCCGCCGCCGCCGCTTGCCGTCGAACTTGTGCAGCCCGGCGAAGGCGACGTGCGCCACGTCCATGTTGAGCCCCATGCCGATCGCGTCGGTGGCGACCAGATAGTCGACCTCGCCGGCCTGGAACATCGCTACCTGTGCGTTGCGGGTGCGCGGGCTGAGCGCGCCCATCACCACCGCCGCCCCGCCGCGCAGCCGGCGCAGCATCTCGGCAACGGCGTAGACTTCCTCCGCGCTGAACGCGACGATCGCCGAGCGGCGCGGCAGGCGGCTGATCTTCTTCGCACCGGCGTAGGACAAGTCGGAGAAGCGCGGCCGCTCGACGATCTCGACACCCGGCACCAGCGCACGCACCACCGGCTTGAGCGCCGCCGAGCCGAGGATCATCGTCTCCTCGCGCCCGCGCGCGTGCAGCAGTCTATCGGTGAAGACGTGCCCGCGCTCGGCATCCGCGCCCAGCTGCGCCTCATCGAGCGCGACAAAGGCGACGTCGCGGTCGATCGGCATGCTCTCCGCGGTGCACAGGAACCAGCGCGCGTCTTTGGGCACGATGCGTTCCTCGCCGGTGATCAGCGCCACGCGCTCCGGCCCCTTCATCGCGACGACGCGGTCGTACACCTCGCGCGCCAGCAGCCGCAGCGGAAAGCCGATCATGCCGCTCGAATGCGCCACCATCCGCTCTACCGCGAGGTGGGTCTTGCCGGTATTGGTCGGCCCCAGAACCGCGGTAACGCGGGCGTTGTCATGGCCAGGCATGCCGCTGAACATCGGGCGCAATCGCGCCTGAATCAACTAGCTGAATCGTGCCCGGCCGTTTCGCCGCGCCCGGCCCACGCTTCGGCGCAAGGCGAGTCGTGGGCGCCTGCGGTTAATTTGACTTTAGCATCTCGCGATCACAACGCTCCTGCCTGCGCCGGGGGTGGATCGGCGACCAGTTTTGCGTTTGGGGGCGCTTCTTCTCGCCGTGTTTCTGCGCGAGCAGCCAGGACTTGAGCTTGCCGGGGCCGCCGGTTCGCGTGGCCTTGCCCGGTCGCGCGATTTCGGGCGGGCGATCGTGCCGGTGCGGCAGGTGCCGCTGCACGATCGCATGCGCGGCGCGCTGCACCAGATCGATTGGGTGCCCGATCTCGGCGCGCGGATCGGCAGCGTCACGTGGTGGCGCGGCCTCGCCACTTGCGTCGGGCTGATCGCCACCGTCACGCTGACCAATCCCGGCATCCGCCCGATCCCCGGCTTCGTCGCGACCGGGATGACGGGTGCGGAGCGCGAGGAAGCGCGCACGCTGTCGATCGCCCCGCTCGGCCTCGGCGCCTCGACCGGCCGGCGGATGGCGGCGAACGATCTCGTCCGCCCGCTCGCCGAAACGCCCGAACGCCCGGTGATCGAGCTTACCGCGACGCTCGGCAGCGGCGACAGCTTCGGCGCCGCGCTCCAGCGCGCCGGCGTTGGCCGCGCCGATGCCGCGCGCGCCGCCGATCTCGTCGCGGGCGCGGTCGCGCTGGGCGATCTCCAGCCCGGCACCGTGCTCGATCTCACGCTCGGCCGCCGCCACGATCGCCGCACCGCGCGCCCGCTCGAGCAGCTCGCGTTCCGCGCACGTTTCGATCTCAACCTCGCGCTGCACCGCCAGGAGGGCGGCTTGACGCTCGAGCGGCGCCCGATCGCGATCGATCGCACGCCGCTGCGCATCCAGGGACTGGTCGGCGCCAGCCTCTATCGTTCGGCGCGCGCCGCGGGCGCCTCGGCGAAGCTAGTCGGGGCCTATATCAAGGCGATCGCCGCGCGCACCTCGATCGGCGGCATCGGCGCGAACGACCGGTTCGACATCATCGCCGATCACGCGCGCGCCGCGACCGGCGAAGTGCAGATTGGCCAGCTGCAATATGCCGGGCTCGATCAAGGATCGAAGAAGCTCCGCCTCGTGCGCTGGGAAGACGGCGATGGCAACGGCGGGCAGTTCTGGGACGCCAACGGCCAGGTCAAGCGCAGCGGCTTCATGGGCATGCCCGTGTCGGGTCGCGTCTCGTCGACCTTCGGGATGCGCCGCCATCCGCTGCTCGGCTTCCTGCGCATGCACAAGGGGCTCGATCTCGCCGCGCCCAGCGGCACGCCGATCTACGCCCCGATCGACGGGCGCGTCGCGATGGCGGGCCGCAACCGCGGTTATGGCAATTTCATTAAGCTCGATCACGGCAGCGGCGTCGCCAGCGGCTACGGCCATCTCAGCCGCTTCGCCGTCTCGTCTGGGCAGCGCGTGCAGCGCGGCCAGATCATCGGCTACGTCGGGTCGACCGGTCTGTCGACCGGCCCGCACCTCCACTGGGAAGTGTGGAAAAACGGCGTCAACGTGAACCCACGCTCGATCTCGCTGTCGAGCGTAGCGACGCTGTCGGGCGAGAAGCTGCGCGCGTTCAAGGCCAAGGTCGCGAGCCTGCTGGGCGTCGCCCCCGCGCACTGAACCTGGTTGCGGCGTGCTTCCACGTGCGTCGGACTAGATCGCCTGCCCCGCTGCGACGCCGCTCGCCCACGCCCACTGGAAGTTGTAGCCGCCGAGCCACCCGGTAACGTCGACCGCCTCGCCGATCACGTACAGCCCCGGCACCTTCTTCGCCGCCATCGTCTGCGATGAGAGTTCGGCCGTCGATACGCCGCCAACCGTCACCTCCGCCTTCGCGAAGCCCTCGCTGCCGCTCGGTGTGAAGCGCCACGCCGCCAGCGTCTGCTCCGCGGCGGCGAGTTTCGCATCGGTCTGGCCGCCCAACTCGCCGGCGAGGTCGAGTTCGTCGGCCAGCGCGTCCGCCAGCCGCTGTGGCAGCGCTCCGGCCAGCACCTTGTTCCCGCCTGCACGTGGGTTGGCACGCTTCGCCGCACGGAGCCAGCCCGCATCCTGATCGGGCACCAGGTCGACGGTCACAGGCTCGCCGTGCCGCCAGTAGGACGATGCCTGCAGCGTCGCCGGACCGGACAGGCCCCGATGGGTGAACAGCATCGCCTCGCGAAATGCCGCCTTGCCCGCGCGCGCGACGACCGGCGTGGCGACGCCCGCCAGCGCGCGGAACCTCTGGTCCTCGCCGCCCAGCGTCAGCGGCACCAACGCCGGCCGCGGCTCGACTACCTTCAGCCCGAACTGCCGCGCCAGATCATAGGCGAAGCCGCTCGCCCCCATCTGCGGGATCGCCGGCCCGCCGGTCGCGATCACCAGCGCCGCGCCGCGATACGTCCGGGCGCCACTCGCGACGGTGAAAAGGCCATCGGCGTGCATCACCGCGCCGGTATCGTTCCCCAGCGCGAACTCGACGCCGCCCCTATCGCATTCCGCCACCAGCATCGCCACGATCTGCCGCGCCGATCCGTCGCAGAACAATTGCCCTAGCGTCTTCTCGTGCCACGCGATGCCGTATCGCTCGACCAGCGCCAGAAAGTCCGCCGGCGTGTAGCGCGCCAGCGCCGATCGCGCGAAATGGGGATTCGCCGACAGGTAGCGCTCGGGCACCGTACCGAGGTTGGTGAAGTTGCACCGCCCCCCGCCCGAAATGAGGATCTTCTTGCCCACCTTCTCCGCGTGATCGATCACCAGCACGCGCCGCCCGCGCTGCCCGGCGATCGCGGCGCACATCAGCCCCGCCGCGCCGCCCCCCAGCACGATCGCGTCGTAAGGGTCGCTTGCCACCGGCTCAGTGCAGCTTGGCGATCGACAGGCCGTCCTTCTTCGCCTGTTCCTTCACCGATTCCTCGCTGCGTGTCAGCGCCTTGGCGATGGCCTTCAGCGCCATTCCCTTCTTCGCCAGCGTGTGCAGCTTCTGGATCTCGTCGGGCCGCCACGGCTGGCGGTGTCTCTCAAAGCGTTCGGCCATGGCGGGGGCTTTAGCGTGCGGCGGCGTCGCCGTCTGCCGCCAATCCGCGCGCCAGCATCGCGGCGATCGTATCGCCGATCGCGTCGATCGCGGGATCGTCGTCCCACACGCCGTAGCGCAGCCCCAGGAACACGTTCATCCCCATGATCGCCCAGGCGTGGACTTCGCCCACGTCGCCGCGCAACTCGCCGCGCGCCGCTGCCGCCTGCAGCCGCTCGGCGATCCGCTCCGCCGTGGTCGAGTAATGAAGGCGGAAGCTCTCCGGATCGACGAACTCCGCCTCGTCGATCACGCGGTAAATTGCCTTGTGCCCGCGCACGAAGTCGAGAAAGCTGACCAGGCCCGCGCGCTCGGCCGCGATCTGATCGGGTGCGGCGCGGATGGCTGGGCCGACATGGTCGCGCACCCGGTCCGACAGGTCGCGCACCAGCGCGCGGAACACCGCGTCCTTCGAATCGAAATAGGTGTAGAAACTGCCAAGCGCGACGCCCGCGCGCTTGGTGATCGTGCTGATCGACGCTTCGTGGAAGCCGCGCTCGCCGAACTCGCCCATCGCCGCGTCGAGGATCGCGCGCTGCGTGCGCCGCCCACGCGCGGTGCGCGGCGCCTTGGGTTCGGGCGGCATCGCCTCGCCATTCGTCGCCTCGCTCACCTAGCCCTCCCATTCCCAAGTTGAAACCTGGTTCAGCTTTCACTATTGGACGCGTCATCGTTTCACAACCCGGCCGAGACCGGGCGGCGTCACAGGGGCGCCGGTTCATCATCGGGGGGGATATCCCATGACTTTCCGCACGTCCGCCATGCGTCGTCTGCCGCTTGCTTCGGCGCTTCTCGCCTCCAGCCTGCTCACCGCGCTGCCGACCTACGCGCAGACCGCCGAGCCCGCGCCCGACACGGCCGAAGCGCTCGCGAACGATGCCGGCGGCGAGATCGTCGTCGTCGCACGTCGGCGCGAGGAGCGGCTGGTCGACGTGCCGATCGCGGTCAGCGCGCTGTCGGCGGAGCAGCTGTCGAAGAGCCAGGCGCTCGACATCTCGGGCATCCAGGGCGCGGTGCCCAACGTGAACCTCGTCCAGGGCCGCGGTACCTCAACCAACGCCAACATCTTCATCCGCGGCATCGGCCAGCCCGATGCGCTGCAGACGTTCGATCCCGCGGTCGGCATCTACGTCGACGGCGTCTACATCAGCCGCATCCAGGGCGCGCTGTTCAACCTGTTCGACGTCGAGCGGATGGAGGTGCTGCGCGGGCCGCAGGGCACGCTCTACGGCAAGAACACGATCGGCGGCGCGGTCAACATCGTCAGCCGCAAGCCCGATCTGAACGACTTCCGCGCCAGCGGCAGCGTCACCTACGGCAGCTACGACCAGTGGCTCGTCAACGGTTATGTCTCCGCGCCGATCGTCACCGATCGCGTCGCGCTGAGCGTCGCCGGCGTCTACGACAAGCGCGACGGCCTCGTCACCGATCCGGTCACCGGCCGCAAGTTCAACGATCGCGACACGCTGGCCGGCCGCGCGATCCTGCGCTTCCAGGCGACCGACGATCTCGATTTCAGCCTCGCGGGCGACTACACCCGGATCCGCACCGCGCCGACGCTCGGCCAGGCGACCGCGCCGCTGATCGCGACCAGCTTCACCACCGGCACGCGCGTGCTCGCACCTGCCTATCCACTCGGCCGCCGCTTCCGCTACGAGGCACGCACTTCATTGGCGCCCGGCCAGGACCAGGACCTCGATCACGCCGGCATCGCGCTCACCGCCAACCTGAACCTCGGCGGCGGCTTCACGCTCACCTCGATCAGCGCCTTTCGCGACCTGAATTCGGATGCCTTCATCGATATCGATGCGACGGAGTTCGAGCTCGGTGACGTCTTCGTCGGCGTGCGGCAGCAGCAGTTCAGCCAAGAGCTGCAGCTGAAATACGCCGGCGATCGCGTCAACGGCGTATTCGGCCTCTACTATCTGCGCGAGGACGTGACGTCGCATCAGGAGGCCTATGCCGACAGCCTGTTCGAACTGACGCCGGCCGTCCCCTTCACCTTCACCCGCTTCATCGACGACGATCAGCGGCTCGACAGCTACGCCGCCTACGGCCAGCTGACCTACGATCTGACCGACCAATTCTCGGTCACCGGCGGGCTGCGCTACACCAAGGAGACGAAGCGCTACGATCGCTTCACACGCACCGTCTCGACGCTGCCCGCGCTCAACAACATCACCTTCGCCTTCCCGGGCAATCTGCCCGCGCCGCTCAACGCGGATAACGAGGTGTCGTTCGATGCCTGGACGCCGTCCGCCACGCTGTCGTTCAAGCCGACGCGCGATACATTGCTCTACGCGTCCGCATCGCGCGGCTTCAAATCGGGCGGGTTCAACGGCCGCGTCAACTCGCTCAACGACGTGACGGAGGTGGTGAACGGCCAGCCCGTCATTCGTCCCTTTTTTAAGCCTGAAACGGTGTGGACGTACGAAACCGGCGCGAAGGGCAATTTCCTCGGCGGGCGCGTCAGCCTGTCGGGCGCCGCCTTCTACTCCGACTACCGCAATTTCCAGGCGCGCGTCGGCGCGGGCAACAACACCGGCACCAGCGGCGGCGCGCTGCCCGTGCTCAATGCCGGCAAGCTGCGCATCTGGGGGATCGAGAGCGAGATCGCGGTGCGCCCGGTGCCCGAATGGGCGATCCGTTCGAGCTTTGGCTACCTCAACGCCAAGTATCGCGAGTTCGACGACGCGCGGCGCGCGCCGGCCGCCAGCTTCTCATGCAACCCCACCGGCCAGGCGATCGTCTGCAAACCCGCCTTTGCGCCGCCGATCACCTTCAGCCTCGCGTCGGACTATGCGATCCCGCTCGGCACCGCGGGCAGCCTGACGGTCGGCGGCGACATGCGCTTCGTCGACAAGCAATTCCTGTCGGTCGACAACCGCCCCGGCCTGTCGGAAAACGGCTACACGCTGTTCAACGCCTTCGTGCAATATGACGCGCCGGGCGGCCGCTACTATCTGCGTGGCGGCGTGAAGAACCTGACCAAGGAATTGTACAAGACCGACGGGCAGGAATTCTCCAGCGTCGGTAATATCCAGACGGTCTATTACGGCGACCCACGCACCTGGAACGTAACCGCCGGCTTCCGGTTCTGATGGCCGAAGGCGCCGCGCTGCGCCGCGGCGCCGGTGCCCGCCACGCGGGCATCGGCCGTCACGGCCGGCGACGGCGAAGTCGATCGTCCGACGACGGCTTTGCCGTCGTTGCCGCCGTCACGACGCTCATCCAATCAGCAGCCGCCGCGATATAATCCGAAAGCAACCATCCTATTCAGCACCCGCCGACCCGCCTCACCGCTCGCGCGTCGCGGCGAATGTCACCTTGGCATAGCGGTCGGCAATATACCCCACTTCCCACGCGCTCTTGGCGAGGAACACCGGATTGCCGTCGCGATCCTTCGCCAGCGCGCCACGGTTGAGGTCCATGAAGTCCTTCAGCGCCGCCGCGTCGTCCGACGAGATCCAGCGCGCGGTATCGTACGGCGACGGCTCCAGATTGGCGCCGACCTTATATTCCGCCTCCAGCCGCGACAGCAGTACCTCGAGCTGAAGCTGCCCGACCACGCCGATGATCCAGTTCGATCCGATTTCGGGATAGAATACCTGGATCACGCCCTCCTCGGACAGATCGTCGAGCGCCTTGCGCAGCTGCTTGGTCTTGGTCGGGTCCTTCAGCGCGACACGACGCAGGATTTCGGGCGCGAAGTTCGGCAGGCCGGTGATCCGCACCCCCGGCTTCTCGCTCAGCGTGTCGCCGACGCGCAGCGTGCCGTGGTTGGGAATACCGATGATATCCCCCGGAAACGCCTCGTCGGCGATCTCGCGATCCTGCGCGAAGAACAGGATCGGCGAATGCACCGCGATCGGCTTGCCATGGCCGGTCGGCGTCAGTTTCATGCCGCGCTTGAACGTGCCCGAGCACAGCCGCATGAACGCGATCCGGTCACGGTGCTGCGGGTCCATGTTGGCCTGCACCTTGAAGACGAAGCCGGTGACGTCCTTCTCGTCCGGCTGCACCGGCGCGGGCTCCGCCGGCTGCGGGCGCGGCGGCGGCGCGAAGTCGGCCAGCGCGGCGATCAGCTCGGCC
Organism: Sphingomonas sp. NBWT7; assembly: GCF_014217605.1. Lineage (NCBI taxonomy): Bacteria > Pseudomonadati > Pseudomonadota > Alphaproteobacteria > Sphingomonadales > Sphingomonadaceae > Sphingomonas > Sphingomonas sp. NBWT7. The sequence goes on from NZ_CP043639.1 coordinate 1,842,566, forward strand.
GGGCCGAAATCCTTCAGCGCCGATCCGAAGTAGACCGGCGTCAAGTCCCCGGCGCGATACGCCTCCGCATCGAACGGCGCATAGCCCGCCTGCGCCAGCTCGATCTCCTCGGCCACCTCCGCCGGCAGCTCGGGCGCCTCCTCGGTGCGCCCCTGGAACGTCCGGCTGTCGCCATCGGGGCGGCTGATGCGATTGGTCTTGAGATCCAGCACGCCCTCGAACGTGCCCCCCATGCCGACCGGCCAGCTCATCGGGCACACGTCGAGCGCAAGCACATCGGCGATCTCGTCGAGCAGCTCGAACACCGGCCGCCCCTCACGGTCGACCTTGTTGACGAAGGTGATGATCGGCACGTTCCGCAGGCGGCAGACCTCGAACAGCTTGCGCGTCTGCGCCTCGATGCCGCGCGCCGCGTCGATCACCATCACCGCCGAATCGACCGCGGTCAGCGTGCGGTACGTGTCCTCGCTGAAATCCTCGTGCCCCGGCGTATCGAGCAGGTTGAAGAACACGCCGTCCTTCTCGAACGTCATGACGGAGGACGTGACGGAGATGCCGCGCTGCTGCTCGATCTTCATCCAGTCCGATCGCGCGCGCCGGTTCTGGCCCCGCGCCTTGACCTCGCCCGCCAGATGGATCGCGCCGCCGACGTACAGCAGCTTCTCGGTCAGCGTCGTCTTGCCGGCGTCAGGGTGCGAGATGATCGCGAAGGTACGGCGGGGGGATGGCATGTCAGGTCTCGAATAGAAGGACGTACACAAAGATCCGTTCGTGCTGAGGATGCCTTGCGCCAGTCGAAATGCCGTCTCAAAGCACAGCGGGTGCGCTTCGGGACGAGGCTTCGACTGCGCTCAGCCCCTCCTCAGGGTGAACGGACGTGGATTAGGCGCGCGGCGTCGCACGTCCGGCGATATAGTCGCTCACTGCGCCAAAGGTAGCGTCGAGCGTGACGAACGCCTCCTCGCGCTCGAACAGGTCGCCGACGCGCGACGGCAGGTTCGGGCTCACCCCCGTCGCACGCTCGACCGCCTCGGGGAATTTCGCCGGATGCGCGGTCGCCAGCGTCACCATCGGCGCGGTGACACCTGCCTGACGCGCGGCGGCAAGCGCGATCGCGGTGTGCGGATCGATCACCTCGCCAGCATGTTCGCACGCCCAGCGCATCGCCATCGCCATGCCATCGGCGTCGATGCTGGCGCTCGTCAGTAGCCCCGCCGCGCCCTCGTGCTGCGCGTTGGTCAGCCGCATCGCCTTCGACGTCTCGAACCCGCCCATCTGCCCCGCCAGCGCCACGCCGTCGCACCCACCCAGGTCGAACAGCAGCCGCTCGAAATTGCTCGATACCTGGATGTCCATCGACGGCGTCGCGGTCGGCACCACACTCGCCGAGGAATAATCGCCGTTCGACAGCGCGCGGTGCAGGATGTCGTTGACGTTGGTGGCGACGATCAGCCTGGCGATCGGCAGCCCCATCTTGGCCGCGACATAGCCCGCAAAGACGTCGCCGAAATTGCCCGTCGGCACGCTGAACGTGATCGCGCGCTCGGGCGCGCCGAGCCGCACCGCGGCGTAGAAATAATAGACCACCTGCGCCATCAGCCGCGCCCAGTTGATCGAATTGACCGCGCTCAGCCGGAACCGCCCTGCGAAGCCGCGATCGTTGAACATCGCCTTCACCAGCGCCTGCGCGGTATCGAAATCGCCGCGGATCGCGATGTTGTGGACGTTGGGCGCCTGCACCGTCGTCATCTGACGTCGCTGCACCTCGCTCACCCGGCCGGCAGGATGCAGCATGAAGATGTCGATTCCCGCGCGTCCGGCGACCGCATCGATCGCCGCCGATCCGGTATCTCCGCTCGTCGCGCCGACGATCGTCAGCGGTGCGCCATCGTCATCCTTCAGGAATCGTTCGAACAGCAGCCCAAGCAGCTGCAGCGCCACGTCCTTGAACGCCAGCGTCGGGCCGTGGAACAGCTCGAGCACCCACTGGTCGTGATCGAGCTGTCGCAGCGGCGTCACCGCGGCGTGCGCGAAGCGGCCATAAGCCTGTTCGCACAGCGCGCGCAGTTCCTCGTGCGACAGCGCGTCGCCGACGAACGGCGCCATCACCGCCACCGCCGTGTCGACGTACGACAGCCCCGCCATGCCGGCGATCGCGTTGCGGCTCAGCGTCGGCCAGTGCTCGGGCACGTAGAGCCCGCCGTCGGACGCGAGCCCGGCGAGCGTCGCACCGCGAAAGTCGAGCGTCGGGGCGGTCCCGCGGGTACTGATGTAGCGCATGGACCCGCCGGTTAGCCGCCCAGCCGGTCGAGAACAACCGTAGCTCGTCTATCCCGCCACCGAACGCCGGTTTGCCGCCTCAGGGCTCCCGGCGCGCGCGCGATCGGTGACGCAGCGCCACGAAGTACACCACCGCCGCCACTGCAGCGAAGAAGAACCACTGGCCGGCATAGGCGAGGTGATTGTTCGGCACGAGGCCGACGTCGGGCCGCGTGTTCGCCGAAAGGTCACCGATCGGGCGGTCGGCAACCAGCAGCATCTGCTGCGGGACGCGCCGGATCAGCCGCAGCCCGAGCGGCGTTGCATCGGGCGCGTGGCTGATCCAGCCGCTCACCGCCCCGCCCGGCCAGCTTACCATGCGCATCGGATCGCGCGTCGTTCCCAGCTGCACCTTGAAGATCGGCGCGCTGGGCGCCGAACGGCAGTCGGCGATCAGGCGATATCCTGCGCCCCCTGCCCCCGCCCGGCCGATCCCGACCACCTCGCGGCACATCGCAGCGCTGCGCCGGAACAGCAGCGAATCGTCGGGCGCCAGCGGAAAGGCAACCGGTGGCCGCCTCGGATTCGCCGCCAGCTGCGCGAGTTGAGCCTCCTTCTCGGGCAAGCGGATCAGCAACTGCCACAGCCCGAGCGCGATCATCAGCGCGATCGCCAGCGCGACGATCAGCGACGCCACGATCGGCACCCGCCGTCCCCCCCGCCGCGCCCCGTCCATCACCGATCCCGTCATGATCTCACCCGTCGCCCGCCTGCCCCAAACAGCAAGGGCGCGGTCCCTGCGGAACCGCGCCCTCGCCATGTTCATCGATGGTGCCGGTCAGCCGCCGTGGACCGGTGCACCCCAGCCGCCCCAGATGTAGATCGAGACGAACAAGAACAGCCACACCACGTCGACGAAGTGCCAGTACCACGCCGCCGCCTCGAACCCGAAGTGCTGCCTGGGCGTGAACTCGCCCTTGTAGGCGCGGATCAGGCAGACGATCAGGAAGATCGTGCCGATGACGACGTGGAAGCCGTGGAAGCCCGTCGCCATGAAGAACGACGCGCCGTAGTTGATGCCCTTGAACGGGAACGGCGCGTGCATGTACTCGTACGCCTGGATCGCGCTGAAGATCAGGCCGAGCACGATCGTCAGCCACAGTCCCTTCAGCACGCTGTCGCGCTCGCCCACGCCCAGCAGACCCCACGCGCCGCGCTTCTCGCCGCCGCGTTGGTTGTGGATCAGCCCATGGTGAGCCCAGGTGACGGTGGTGCCCGACAGCAGCAGGATCAGCGTGTTGAGCAGCGGCAGCTCGAACGCGTTGATGACTTCCAACCCCTTGGGCGGCCACTGCGCAATGATCGCCGCCGCGTCGCTGCTGCGCTCCACCGCGCCGTCCACGAAGGCGATCGCGTCGGGGAACAGCGCGAAATCGAAATATGCCCAGAACCAGCCGACGAAGAACATCACTTCGGACGCGATGAACAGGATCATGCCGTAGCGGAAGTGCAGCTGCACCACCGGCGTGTGATCGCCGGCATGCGCTTCCTTGATCACGTTGCGCCACCAGCTGTACGCGGAGAACAGCACCGCGAAGAGGCCCGCGAAGAACAGGATCCCGCCGCCGTTCGGCTTGCCGACGTGGCCGCCGTGCATCCACATGATGCCGCCCGCCGCCATCGCCAGCGCCGAAAAGGCGCTGATCATCGGCCAGGGATCGGGGGGCAGGATATGATATTGGTGGTTCTTGGCGCCGGCCATCTGGCTTTCCCTGTCAGTACGCTGTTGCGACCCGCTTAGCTCGGCGTCTTGCCGGAATCCACCGGGTAAAACGTGTAGCTGAGCGTGATCGTGTCGATGTCGCGCGCGTCGGGATCGTCGCGGATCTTGGGATCGACGAAATAGATCACCGGCATGCGCACCGTCTCACCCGGCTTCAGCGTCTGCTGGGTGAAGCAGAAACATTCGATCTTGGTAAAATATTTGCCCGCCTGGTCGGGGGTGACGTTGAACGTCGCCGTGCCCGTCACCGGCTGCGCCGCGCGGTTGGTCGCGGTGAAGAACGCCATCGTGCGCGCGCCGATCGCCACCGTCTGGCTGGCCTGTTCAGGGGCGAAGCGCCACGGCAGCCGGGTGTTGGTGTTGGCGTCGAAATCGACGCGAATCTCACCGCCGACCGCGCCGGGCGCCACCAGCCCGCGCTGCGTCGTGCCGTTGAGCCCGGTCACCTGGCAGAACAGGCGGTACAAAGGCACGCTGGCGAAGGCGAGGCCGGTCATGAAGCAAATGCCCAGCACCGCGAGCGCCGCCGTGCGCGCCTTGCCGGAGAAAACGCGGATCATCCGACCGTCACGCCCTGCTGGATCTTCACCAGCGAGATCGCGAACACCAGGATCACGAACGCCCCCAGCAGCAGCGCCATCACGATCGAGCGCCCTTTCTGGCGCCGCCGGATCAGCTCTTCCTGCGTCAGCCTGTCATCGTCTTGCATCATGCCATCCACCGATCGACGACGAGCGCGCCGAACACCACGAAGAGATAGAGGATCGAGAATTTGAAGAGGCCCTTTTCGGGCAGCATCGCATCGTCCGCGCCGGTCGTGCGCGCCGCGACGCGCACCGCCAGCAGCGCGAACCACGCCGTCATCGCCAGCGATACGACGCCGTAGATCGCACCTGTCAGACCTAGCGGCCACGGCGCGATCGCGACGAACGCCATCGGGATCGTGTACAAGCCGATCTGCCGCCGCGTCACCCGCTCGCCCGCCACCACCGGCAGCATCGGCACGCCGGCGTTGGCGTAGTCGGTCTCGACGAACAGGGCGAGCGCCCAGAAATGCGGGGGCGTCCACAGGAACACGAGCATGAACAGGAGCAGCGGCAGCAGCGCCACCTGCCCCGTCGCCGCGGCCCAGCCGATCAGCGGCGGAAAGGCACCCGCCGCGCCGCCGATGACGATATTCTGCGGTGTCCGCCGCTTGAGCCACACGGTATAGACGAGGACGTAGAACAGGATCGAGATCGCCAGGATCGCCGCGGCGGCATAGTTCAGCGCCAGCCCCATCAGGATCACGGAAAAGGCGCTGAGCCCCACGCCGAAGTGGAGCGCCGCCTGCCGATCCATCCGCCCCGCGGGCAGCGGCCGCTGCGCGGTGCGCTTCATCACCGCGTCGATATCCGCCTCATACCATTGGTTGAGCGCGCCCGCCGCGCCGGCGCCCAGCGCGATGCACAGGATCGCGGTGAAGCCAAGCACCGGGTGGATCGGCACGGGCGCCGCCAGCATGCCGCACAGCCCGGTGAAGACGACGAGCGTCATCACGCGCGGCTTGGTCAGCGCCAGGAAATCGCGCCAGTCGGCCGGCGGTAGCAGGGGGGCGGTCGGTGTCATCGGTTCGGGACGCGCCATACGCCGATGCGTCGCGAGGGGAAAGGGCGTCGCGCCGCTCGATGCCGGCACCGCTTCGGCTCACCTATACTGGTGCGGCACGCAGCAGCGGGGCGCGAGCCAGCTACCCCCCGCGCCGATACCAACCCGTCCGTGATGGCGAGACGCCGTCGATTCTCAGCCGTGCAGCACGTGATCCCGGTCACGCACCGTACGGGCGCTGTTCGCCGGATGCGCCGCATCCTCGTAACCGAAGGCGATGCCGAACAGCAGCTTCTGATCCTCACCGACGCCGAGCTCGCGGTGCACGATCTCGGCATGGTGGCTCAACGCCCCCTGCGCGCACGACGCCAGCCCGTTGGCGGCCAGCGCCAGCATGAACGATTGTGCGTACATTCCGCAGTCCGCCGCCTCGCGCATCCCCGCCCACGCCGGGATGAACAGGAACATCGCGTGCGGCGCGTCGAAGAAGCGGAAGTTGCGCAGGAACGATTCGGTCCGCGCCGGCACGTCGTCGCGCGCCACGTTGGTCGCCGCGAACAGCGACTTGGCGGCATCGATCTGCCGCCCGCGATAATGGCCGGGATAGGCGCCGGTCAGCGGAAAATCGGGCGTCATCTTGGTGCCGCTCTTGGCCGCATCGTGCAGCGCCGTGCGCATCCGCTCCGCCGCCTCGCCCGACACGACGTGCGCCGTCCACGGCTGGACGTTGCAGTTCGACGGGGCGAGCTGCGCCATGTCCATCACCCGCTCGAGGAGATCGGCCGGCACCCGATTGGGCTTGAACCCGCGCACCGAACGCCGCTCGCGCAGCAGATCGTAGAGCACATCACTGTCGTCGCGGTCCGTCCGATCGATTGTCGCCGTCGCCTGCATGCCTCGTCCTTTCTTTTCTCTATCGAGAATGTTTTTCTTCCACGCGAATAAACCTTGCCTCATCCCTACGACGAAGTCACCATCGCCGCAAAATCAATGAGGAGAGGGCCATGTACGATCTGGTCATTCGCGGCGGCACGATCGTCGACGGTTCGGGCGGTACGCCCTATGTCGGCGACGTCGCGATCAAGAGCGACCGTATCGCCGCGATCGGCAGCGTCGACGGCCCCGCCGCGCGCGAGATCGATGCCACCGGCAAGCTCGTCACCCCCGGCTGGGTCGATATCCACACGCATTACGACGGCCAGATCACCTGGGCCTCGCGGATGGACCCCTCGTCGACGCTCGGTGCCACCACCGTCGTCGTCGGCAATTGCGGCGTCGGCTTCGCGCCCGTCCGCCCGCAGGATCACGACACGCTGATCCGCCTGATGGAGGGGGTGGAGGACATCCCCGGCGCCGCGCTTCACGAAGGGCTGTCGTGGCAGTGGGAGAGCTTCGGCGAGTATATGGACGCGATCGACAAGCTGCCGCACGATATCGACGTCGCCGTCCAGGTGCCGCACGGCGCGCTGCGCGTCTACGTGATGGGCCAGCGCGGCGCAGACCGCGATCCCGCGACGCCGCAAGAAAACGAGGAAATGCGCCGGCTGACGGCCGAGGCGCTGCGCGACGGCGCGCTCGGCTTCTCCACCACGCGCACGATGGTCCACCGCACCGCCGACGGCGATCTCACCCCCACCGTCCGCGCCGCGCGCGAGGAGATGGAGGCGATCGCGCGCGGCATCGCCGATGCCGGCACCGGCGTGCTGCAATGGGTGTCCGATTTCCAGGAGATGGACGAGGAATTCAGCCTGGTGCGCGACCTGACGAAGATCTCGGGCCAGCCCTTGAGCTTCTCGATGGTTCAGGCCGATGTCGTCCCCAACCAGTGGCGCCAACTGACCGAGCGACTCGATGCCTCGGTCGCGGAGGGGTATTCGCTCAAGGCGCAGATCGCCGGCCGCCCGGTCGGGCTGATGCTCGGCCTGCAGGGTTCGGTCCACCCCTTCATCAGCCGCCCGAGCTATCGCGAGATCGCCGACCTGCCGCTCGAGGAGAAGGTCGCCCGGATGCGCGACCCCGAATATCGCGCCCGGCTGATCGCCGAGATGCCCGAGAAGGACCACCCCTTCGTCAACTCGGTCGCCGGCGCGCAACACAAGATGTTCCGCATCACCGATCGCGTCGATTACGAGCCCGATCCCTCGACCAGCCTCGCCGCCGAGGCCGAGCGGCAGGGCGTTCACCCCGACGAACTCGTCTATGATGCGCTGCTCGAGGACGACGGCCGCGCCTTTCTGTTCTTCCCGATGCACAATTACGTCGAGGGCAATCTCGACAACGTCCACGCGATGATCACCAACCCGAATACGCTTTCCGGCCTGTCGGACGGCGGCGCGCATGTGGGCGCGATTTGCGACGTCAGCCTGCCGACCTTCATGCTGACCCACTGGTGCCGTGATCGCACCCGCGGGCCGCTGCTGGGTCTCGCCGAAACGGTGAAGCAGCAGACGCTCGACACCGCCAGGGCGGTCGGGCTCGACGATCGCGGGCTGCTCGCGCCGGGCTATCTCGCCGACGTCAACGTGATCGATTTCGACGCGCTCGAACTCGGCAAGCCGTACATGGTCTATGATCTGCCCACCGGCGCGCGCCGCCTGATGCAGAAGGCAACGGGCTATCTCGCGACGATCAAGTCGGGCCAGGTGATCTACCGCAACGGCGAGCCGACCGACGCGCTACCCGGCAAGCTCATCCGCGGCCGCCAACCCGCCCCCGCCGCTGCTGCCGAGCGCGCCGCGGTCGCTGCCTGACATGCCGCCGCTGATCATCGAAGCGGCGCTGAACGGCGCGACGCCAAAGGCGCGCAACCCCAACGTTCCCGTGTCGCCCGAGGAAATCACGGCGCAGGCGCTCGCCGCGATGGAGGCGGGCGCCGCGATCGTCCACACGCATATCGAGCGGATGGACATGACCGGCGATGCCGCGGCCGACCGCTACATGGAAGGCTATGGGCCCGTCCTGGAGCAGCGTCCCGACGCGATCCTGTGGGGCACCGTCGCCACCGGCCCCGACGTCGAGGCGCGGTTCGGCCACTATCGCGGGCTCGCGCGCGCCGGCGTCCGGATGGGCGCGTTCGATCCCGGCTCGGTCAATCTCGGCACGCATGGCCCCGATGGCCTTCCCGGCGCGTCGGTGCTCTACGCCACCACCTATCGCGACATCGCCTGGCTCGCCGACCTGCACGATCAGGAGAAGCTCGCCCCTGCGATCGCGATCTACGAGCCCGGCTGGCTGCGCACTACGCTTGCCTATCACCGCGCCGGCAAGCTTCCCGCGGGCGCGTTCGTGAAGCTCTATTTCGGCGGCCGCTACAACTTCCTCGATGGCAAGCGAAGCGACGTCACCTTCGGCCTGCCGCCGTCGGAAAAGGCGCTCGACGCCTATCTCGAGTTGCTTGAAGGCGCCGACCTGCCCTGGGCGGTGGCCGCGATCGGCGACTGCGTCGTCGAGACTGGCCTTGCGAAGCTCGCGATCGAACGCGGCGGCCACGTCCGCGTCGGGCTGGAGGATTGGGGCGGCGAGCGCCAGCCGAACAATCTCGATCTCATTGCGCAGGTCGTCGATCTGGCGAACGCCGCCGGCCGTCCGATCGCGACGCCAGCGCAAGCCGCCGCGCTGCTGAAGCTTCCGCGGTGAGCGCGGCCGCGCCGAGCGCGCTGCTCGACGCCGCCGATCGCGGCGCGGGCAACGTCACGCATCTCGCCAAGCCGGTCGGCGCGGTGATCGCGGCGGTCGCCATCCTGCGCTGCCTCGGCCGCCACCGCGCCGCGCTTCGGCTGTCCGATATCGTGCGCGAGGAGCGTCTCAATACCTCGACCGCGCTCAACATCCTGCGCACGCTCGAGCACGAACGGCTCGTCGCCTTTGATCGCGAGACCAAGCGCTACACGCTCGCGCGCGGCCTCGCTGATCTCGCCGCGCCGCTCGTCGGCGACGACGATCCGGTGCGCCGCGCCGCCCCCGCGATGGCCGCCGCCGCGCAGGAACTGCACGCCACGATCGGGCTGTGGCGCCGCGTCGGCGACGCGGTCGAACTGATCCACGTCGCCGATTCGTCCGCGACGATCCGCGTCGCCTTCACCATCGGTCGCCGCCTGCCGATGCTGCTCGGCGCGATGGGCCGTCTTGTCGCGGCGCGCGGCGATCTCGACGGCGATGCCCTCAGGGAGGGGTTCGACGCCGTCCCCTGGGCGATCGCACCCGATTACGCCGCCTGGCTGGGCGAGGTCGCCACCGCGCGGCGCAGCGGCGTCGGGATCGATCGCGGCCACGTCAACGCCGGCATTCTCGGCGTTGCCGTGCCGGTCGAGCGCGACGGCCCGCTCGTCCACGTCCTCGCCGCCGCAATGTTCGACGCCGGCCCGCACCCCGACGAAGCGGTGATCGTCGATCGCCTGCAGACCGTCGCCGCCGTGGCCGACGGCCGGTGATGCTCGGCTCGCCGCCTATCCTTCCGCCCACCCCACCTCCTTTCGTACCGCACACCCTACCGCCGTTCGTGCTGAGGAGGTGCTGAGCCAAAGGCGAAGTGCCGTCTCGAAGCATCGTTTCAAGACACAAGCCCTTCGAGACGAGGCTTCGACAAGCTCAGCGCCTCCTGAGGGCGAACGATTAGATAACCAAAGACACAGGAGAGAGCCCCCATGTACGACCTGCTCGTCAAGAACGGCACCATCGTCGACGGTACCGGCGCGCCACGCTTCCGCGGCGACGTCGGCGTCGCGGACGGCAAGATCGTCGAGGTCGGCGCGGTCTCCGGCACCGCGCGCGAGACGATCGACGCCGACGGCTGCGTCGTCACGCCCGGCTTCGTCGATATCCATACGCACTACGACGGCCAGGTATCGTGGGACAGCGTGCTCGCCCCCTCGTCGATCAACGGCGTCACCTCGGCGGCAATGGGCAATTGCGGCGTCGGCTTCGCGCCCGCACGTGCCGACAAGCACGATTGGCTGATCCAATTGCTCGAAGGCGTCGAGGACATTCCCGGCACCGCGCTCGCCGAGGGGCTGACGTGGGATTGGGAAAGCTTCCCCGACTATCTCGATGCGCTTGGCCAGCGTGAATATGCCATCGATCTCGGCGCGCACATGCCGCACGCGGCGCTCCGCGCCTATGTCATGGGCGATCGCGGCGGCGACCATATGGAACGCCCGACGACGGGTGAGGTCGACCGCATGGCGCGGCTGACGGCGGAAGCGATGGAGGCCGGCGCGCTCGGCTTCTCCACCTCGCGCACGCACGCGCACCGCAGCCGCGACGGGCTAAACATCGGCACGCTGACGGCGGAGGATCCCGAACTGCTCGGCATCGCCGCCGCGCTGCGCCAGACGGGCAAGGGCGTGATCCAGCTCATCTCCGACGCGTATCTCACCGCCGACGACGCCTTCGCCACCGCCGAGCTCCAGCTGATCCGCCGCCTCGCCGAAACCAGCGGCCGCCGCGTCTCCTTCACCGTGCAGCAGACCGACGACGCGCCCGACCGCTGGAAGAGCATCTACCGCGAGATCGACCAGATGGTGGCGGACGGGCTGCCCGTCAGCGCGCAGGTCGCGCCGCGCCCGATCGGCGCGATCCTCTCCTTCGCCTCCACCACCAATCCGTTCGTCGTTTCGGGCACCTATCGCCGCATCGCGGCGCAGGCGGCGAGCGTCGACGACCGCCTGCGCGCGCTCGCCGATCCCCAGGTGCGCGCCGAAATCCTCGCCGAACACGCCGCCTTCCACGCCAGCGAAGGGTTCATCGCGCTGATCACGCGCGGCTATTCGCGCATGTTCCGGATGACCGATCCGGTCGATTACGAACCGCACGAGAGCCAGTCGATCGCTGCCGAGGCGGCGCGCGCCGGCGTCGATCCCGCGGCCTATGTCTACGACGCGCTGATGGAGGAAGGCGGGCGTCGGCTGCTCTACATGCCCCTGATCAACTACGCGAACGGCAACCTCGACGACGTCCACGGCATGATGACGGGCGATCACGTGCTCTACGGCCTGTCGGACGGCGGCGCGCACTGCGGCACGATCTGCGACGGCAGCTTTCCGACCACCACGGTCGCGCTCTGGTCGCGCGGCAACAAGGCCGGGCTGTCGACACCGCTCGAGCGGCTCGTCCACGGCTATACGCAGAAGAATGCAGCGCATGTCGGGTGGTACGATCGCGGCGTGCTGGCGCCGGGCTATCTCGCCGATCTCAACGTCATCGCGCTCGACGATCTCGCGCTCGCTCCGCCCGAGATCGTGCAGGATCTGCCCGCCGGCGGCACGCGCCTGCTCCAGCAGCCGCGCGGCTATCGCTGGACGGTGAAGTCGGGCGTGCCGACGTTCGAGCGCGGCCAGTGGACCGGCCGCACGCCCGGCCGCCTGCTGCGCGGCGCGCAACCGCTCGCCTGATCACGGCGATGGGGCGGCGTCTTCCCAAACGCCGCCCTGCCCGCGCCGACCTTCCGGGGCCGATCCGGCGCTAGTCCTGTTAGCCTTCCCCTAACGTTGCCCGCATAAGGCAGGCACCATGCACAGCGCCGCCTGGATCCTGCTCCTGCTGCCGGCCGCGATCTTCGCGGGCTATCCCGCGCTGATCCTCGCCGCCGCCGCGCTGCGCCCGCCCCGCCCCCGCCCGCCCGCCGCGCCGCCGCCGTCGATCACGATCCTGATCGGCGCGCACAACGAGGCCGCGACGATCGGCGCGAAGCTCGCCTCGATCACCGCCGCGCTCGCCGCCTGGCCGGGGCTCGCCGAGGTGATCGTCGCCGACGACGGCTCGACCGACGATACCGCGCAGATCGCCGAAGCCGCCGGCGCGCACGTCATTCGCGCGCCGCGCGGCGGCAAGGCGGCGGCGCTCAACCGCGCCGTCCCGCACGCACGCGGCGACGTGATTGTGATGACCGACGCCGATCCGTTGTTCGACGAAGGCACGCTACCGGCGCTCCTTGCCCCCTTCGCCGATCCGCACGTCGGCGCGGTCGCCGGCCATGTCGCGACGATCGGCAAGACCGGCCGCTTCGCAGGCGCCGATCGCTGGTTCCGCGCCTATGAATCCGCGCTGCGCGCCGCGGAGGATCGGCTGTTCGGCTGCGTCTCCGCCGATGGCGGGCTTTACGCGATCCGCCGCGCCCTCGTGCCGCTCGTCCCGTCGGACGTCACCGACGATTTCCACATCAGCACCGCCGCGGTCGCGGCGGGCTATCGCATCGCCTTCGCCGCCGACGCGCGCGTCTGGGAACACAGCATCGGCGGCGGGCGTCAGCAGTTCCGCCGCCGCGTACGCATCACCGTGCGCGGGCTCACCGCGCTGTGGCGTCGCCGCGCGCTGATGAACCCGTGGCGTACCGGCTGGTACGCGCCCGCGCTCGTCCTTCACAAGGTCGGCCGTCGGCTCACGCCGCTGTGCCTCGTGCCGCTGTGGCTGATCGCGCTGTGGCTCGGGCTTCACGGATCGGCGTGGTGGGCGCTCGTCGCTGCCGGGCTGAGCGGCGCCGCCGCGATCGCGATCGCCGGCGCATTAGGCGTCCGGCTGCGCGGCCCGCTGCGGCTCGTTTATGGTGCGATGCTGCACCTCGCCGGGCTCGCGCTCGGCACATTGCTGTTCGTCGGCGGGCGTCGCTACGCGCAGTGGACGCCGCAGAAACAGGCATGACGCGCGCGCGCCTGCTCCTTGCCCCGCCGGTCCTCCTCACCGCCGCGCTCGCACTCGCGACCGGGCCGGCGGTGGAGCGCGGCGGCGACGATTTCGAGCGCGGTCTGCGGTTCGATCGCCGCCCCTGGGCGCTCGCGCAGCAGGTCAACGGCAGTGTCCGCCTCGCGGCCGCGCCTGATCGCGCCGGCCGCGCGCTGCTCGCCGCCGCCGGGCCGAAGCGCGGCAGCACCGTCGCCAAGGCCGATCTTGTCGCACGCGTCGCGCTGATGCCACCAGGCACGCGGCTCGAGATCGCCTTCGATTTCCGCGCGCCGGCGACGACACCGCTCGATTCGCTCCAGCTCGTCGACGTCGAGTGCGCGACCTGCGGCGAGGGTGGCAATCCCGGCATCCGTCTCTATCTGCGGCGCGGCCGATTGCGTGTCGATCGATCGAAGATCGGCATCCGCCACGCCTGGACGCGTGACGACGCGCCGACGCTGCGTCCGGACCGCTGGCATCGCATCACTTGGCAACTACTGCTCGCCCCCGACGATCGCGGCGCGACGCGGGTTCTGCTCGACGGACGCGAGGTGCTCGCCGCACGGGGCGCGACGCTTGACGCGCTGCCGCGGCTCGGCGCCGATCGCATTCAGATCGGCATCACCGCCAATTCGAACTCGGTCCCCGCCAGCGCGTGGTTCGACAACATCGCCGCTGCCATCCGCCGCTGACACGCGGCGTCAGTGCGCCCCGTCGCCCCGCTTCACCGCGCTGATCGTCTTCACGATCAGCCCCAGGTCCTGCTTCGCCGACAGCGATCGGATGTAGCGCACGTCGAGCTCGGCGCGCTCGTCGAAATCGATGTTGGCGCGCCCCGATACCTGCCACAGCCCGGTCAGCCCGGGCTTCACCGCCAGCCGCGGCAGATGCCCCATGCGATACGTCGTCGCATCGAACGACGTCGGCCGCGGCCCCACCAGCGCCATATCGCCGCGCACGACGTTCCACAGGTTCGGCAGCTCGTCGATGCTGGTCTTGCGCAGCAGCCGTCCGATGCGCGTCACGCGCGGATCGTCGGTCAGCTTGAAATCGGGCGAATCGTCGCCGTGGATGTTGTGCGCGCGCAGCTTCACCTTCAGCGCCTCCGCATCGGTCACCATCGTGCGAAACTTGTACAGGCGGAAGCGGCGGCCGAGATATCCCGTGCGGCTCTGGATGAACAATATTGGCCCGCCGTCGTGCAGCTTGATCGCGATCGCCACCGCGATCATCACCGGCGACAGGACGATCAGCGCACCCAGCGCCAGCACCCCGTCCACCACCGGCTTCAGCCGCCGCACGTAGAGCCCGCGCCGCACCTCGAGATGCAGCGGCACGCCGCGCATGTCGCATTCGAACCGCACACGGCGCGCCATGTCCTTGCGCCGTTCGGGGCGCAGCGTCGGCGACAGGGCGGTGTCGGTCATGCGGAATTGGACCCGTAACTCGGCAAGGCGCTCGGCCTCTGCCGGTTTCGCGTCGTGATTGCGCGGGAAAAGATGGTTAAGGAACATCGCTCAGGCGAAATCGTCGCCGAAACGGCGGCGTAGTGCGAAAACGATGCGCCTGGTCATGTGCATCGGCGCCAACACCAGATACCAATAATGGTTCCCCTGCATCAGCCGTACTGCGGCGCGCAGGTACAGACCCTCGACCGCCAGCCAGCGCACGCCGATTGCGCGATCGTCGACGTGGATCCGCGACAGGACGTCGGCTGGCTCATCGGCGGCGTTGCGCCCCTTGCCCCCCGTCGTCGCGCGATAGCCGAGTTGTCGCGCGATCGCCCGTGCCTCGCCGCAGGTCTTGTTCTCCGGCCAGCAGAAGATTTGCGGAGGGCTTCCAAGCTGCCCGACGAAGGCGTCGCGGCAGCGCGCGAGATCGCGTTCGATCCGCGTTTCGAACGCGGCAGGCGCCTCGCGCGCGCCGTCGATCCACGCGCGCTCGGCCAGCGCCAGCCCCGATGCCGGGATCGCGCTGCCCAACGGCACCGCCACTGGCGTCTCCAGCCGGAACCAGTCGTGCTTCGGCCCTGGTGTCGCGCGCCACTGCATCCACGCGTTGCGCCGCCAGTTGCCGGCGTCGAGCGTGCCGACCACCGCGTCGGATGTCGGCACGCGCGCATGGTCGACACCGTGCGGCTCGATCTCGAACCCCGCACCATGAAGATCGCGCAGCTCGCGCCACCGCATGTATCCCGCCTCCTCGCCGTCGAACCGTATCGTGTCCTCCAGCGCGATGAAGTCGAGAGATGGAAAGAAGGTCGCGGTCATCACGTAGCGCTCGAGCAGCGGCCGCGCGTGGCGGTAATTGTCGAGGTAGCCGTCATCGAAGTGCAGCACCACCGGACGTCTCGGCAGGGATTCTCCGGCCGCGCGTCGCGCCACCAAGTCGCGTGTCGCCATCACCGTCGCGCCCATCCGCCGCAGCGTGTCGAGATGGCGCGCGAACGTGTCGGGATGCACCGCGATATCGCGTGACCACGGCAGCCAGCCAGGCGCCGGGCTGACCGAGTGATAGGTCAAGATCGCAACGCCCGGCGGCGCGATCATCGCGCGATGTCCGGCCGCGAGCCCGATCAGTACCGCAACCACCGCGCCGATCGCGCCTGCACTGCCCGGCAGTAGCATCACCGCTGCCGCCGCGAGCGCGATGCCGGCCGCCACGCTCGCCGCCCAGCGTATGACGCGCCGCCGCCGTTCCGCCTTGCGCGTCATGCCTTGCGCGCCCGAAGCCGATCGCGCCACCTTTTGGCACGCGCGCGCAGCCCATCGCGCGCATGGAGCACCCATCCGCGCCAGTCGGCGGCATAGACGGTGACGCGATACAGCGTATCGCACTGGTCGGCGAAGCGCAGCTTGTACTCGGCCGGCGACATGCCGTTGCCCATCTTGTCGTACCAGTCGATCGCGGGATCGTCGCAGCACTGCCGGATATGCTCGGCCGCCAGCACATAGCCGACCGACAGGTCGGCGTAGCGCTCGTCATAGCCGACCTTGAGCAGGAACAAGCGTCGCCCGCCGACCACGCCGAACTCGAACGCCGCCAGCCGCTCGCCATCCCACAGCAGCGCGATCCGCAGCACCCCCGCCGCGGCGGCGCGCTGGACCAGCGCGGTGTAGAACGATCGTTCGGCGGGATTGTCGGCGATCGCCGTCCCGCCGCGCCCCTTCCAGCCCGATCGCTCTACCGCCAGCATCGCGTCGAACAACCCAGACGGCACGGGATCGTCGGTGCGGAACTCGCGCCGCATGCGGTGGTCACACAGCGCCTCGCGCCCGTCGCGGCGCAGCCGCTGGCGGATGCGCTTGCTGCGCGCGGCGAACCATGCGTCGTAGCCGACACGGCAATCGACCACCGGCGACACGGCGTGCGGCGCGATCCGTGCGCGCGACCAGCGCGCCGCCGCGGTAAGCAGCACGGCATCGTCGCGCAGATAATCGAAGCGCACGCTCGCCGCCCCGCTCTCCGCCAGCAGCCGCTCCGCCAGATCTTCGGCGATCGCGATGCCGGGAGGCGCGTCATAATGCGCGCTGTGCGGGTTGGTCGCGCCGCGCAGCCCGGCGAAGCCGAACGGTCCGATCGGCTCGCGCTCGGCGATCATCGGCAGGTCGTGGCGATAGGTGACCGGTCCGAACGCGTCCGACCAGCACGAAAACCAACCATTTCCGAGATGAAAGGGCTCGCCCCCGCGTGCCGCCAGCACTTAACCACTCCGCAATCGCTGCTAGTTAGATGCCCTCTATCGCGGGCGTCCCAAGAATTGGTGAACGCTTCTATCGGGGAACAACGCCGCCGTCATGACGATCCGATCGACCCTGGTGACGCTGCTCGACGGCGCGGAGGCGATGCGTGTCGATGCGTTTCTGCGCGACAGCCCCTTCGCCGCCTATCAGCAGTCGCGCGCCTGGCCGCTCGCCGCGCCGCGGCACCCCCGGCGCGAATGGCGCTATTTCGCCGCGTATGACGGCGACGCGTTGGTCGGCGCGTGTGTGATTCGCACGACACGACTCGCGCTCGGTGCGTGGCTCGCGACGATCCAGCGCGGGCCGATCGTCCACGATCCTGCACACCTCGCGCCAGTCCTCGCCGAGCTCAGGTGCGCGCTACGCGCTGCAGGATGCTGTTCGGTGCAGATCGGCCCGCGCGTGCGCGGCCGCGTGCTGCCGCACATGGCCGAGGCGATGCGCGCGACCGGCTTCGCCCCGCTACCCCCCGCCGATCAGGCGCTCCACTACGTCACCGGCATCGTCTGGCTCGACAAGCCGGAGCAGGAAATCCTCGCCGGGTTCAAGCAGCGTGCCCGCCGCGCGCTGCGCAGCGCCGACAAGGCGGGCATCGTCGTCCGCCCCGTCGACGGCCCTGACGACCTGGTCGCTTATCAGCGTCTGCTCGACGCCTTTCACGCCAGCCGGCCCGACTATGATCGCTCGGGCCAGGCCGACGCGCGCGCCCAGTCCGCGCTGGTCGCGGCGCTAGGCGGGGCGATGCTGCTGGCGGAGCGCGATGGCGCACCGATCGGCGCGCACGCCTTCGTCCGGCAGGCGGACGAGGCGATCTGGCTGTCGCTCGCCACAGTCGACCGCGACGGCGCGTCGCCCGGCTATCCGCTGCTGTGGGCGGGGATGCGTGCGGCGCGCGATCTCGGCTGCGTCGGCTATGATCTCGCCGGGATGCCCGATGGCGCGCCCGCCGATCCCGGCGAGGCGGGCCGGCTGCAGTTCAAGACCGCCTTCGCGCCGCACCGCCGCCAGATGCCGCCGATGCAGATGGCCGCGCTCGCCCCGCTGCGTCACACCATGCTGCTCGGTGCCCGGCGCGCCTATCGCGCGCTGCGCAAACGGCGGGGCGAGGCGCATGGCTGACGGCAGGTTGGCCCGGCTGCGTCAGCGCCTGCGCGGCGAAGGCATCGGCGCGGTGCTGCGCAAGGCATTCGCCGATCACGTGTTCCGATCGAGTGCGAGCGTCGTGCTCGAAGTGGACAGTCGCGACGTGCGGCTCGGCGAGATCCGCGTCGATCCCGGCGTCGCGCTGCTCGCCGTCTCCGGCAACGATCCCGTCCCGCCGCTCTGCCCATGGATGCGGCACCGCCACGCCGATTTCGCGGCGATGCTGAAGGCGGGCTTGCTCGGCTTCTTCGTGCTGCGCGATCGCGTTGCGGTCGGCTGCGCGTGGATCGCGCTCAGCGACCATCACGATCCGCGCACGCGCGAACACTATGCCGTCGCGCCCGGCGAGGCCTATCATTTCAGCTGGCTGCTCGATCCCGCGGAACGGCCGCGCGGCACTGCGCTACCCTTCGTTCGCTGGGTCGTCGCCTCGCTGCGCGATCGCGGCATCAGGCGCATGTACGGCGTCGTCGATCGCGCCAATCGCGCCTCGTACCGCGTGCTCGAGCGCTTCGGCTATCGCGAAAGCGGCACGCTGGTGCGCCACTATGTCGTGCTGCACCGCTGCTGGACACGCGTGTCGCGCTATGACGGCACGCTCGGCCTCTACGATCCGCGCCGCGGGCGTCGCAAGGCGTGAGCGGCAGCACGACGCCCGACGGCGCCGCCACCGTCGCCGGCACGGCGCCGCCGCGCGCCGCCGGCGGGCGCAACCTCCTGCGCTCGACCGGGATCGTGATGCTCGTCCGCGGGCTCGATTTCGGCCTCTCGTTCCTCGTCTCGGTGCTGCTCGCCAACCGCTTCGGCGCGTCGGGGCAGCTCGACGCTTTCTTTCTCGCGCGCCGCACGACGGTCGGCTTCGCCGATACGATTCGCAAGCTCGTCGGCCAGATCGTGCTGCCCCCCGTGCTCGCCGCCGTCGACCGCGGCGAGGCGCCGTCGATCCATCACCTGCCGCGCCGCATGGGTTGGTTTCTCGCCTGCTTCACGCTGGTGATGCTCGCCGGCCTGTTCGCGCCGACGCTATGGGCGCAACTCTTCGCCCCCGGTTTCCGCGGCGAACAGCAGGCGCTCACCGCCGGCATGATGCGCATCATGCTCCCGCTGCTTCCGCTCGCCGTCGTCGCCTCGCTGCTCGCCGCGGTGCTCCAGGCCCGCCGCCGCTATCTCCTCAGCGAGGGTACCAACCTTGTTCAGCGCGCGCTGCTCGTCCTCGTCCTCGCGCTGTTCGTGCCACCGCTCGGCATCGTCGCTGGCGCTTGGACGATGCTCGCTGCCGGCGTCGTCGGCTTCCTGATCCTGCTCGCCGGCGCGCGGTCGATCGTCCGCCCGACGCGACGCCCTGCCGATCGCCAGCCGACCGTCGCCTCGCCCCAAACGAAGGGCGGCGGCATGGCCGCCGCGATTGTCATCAACGTCTATTTCCAAGCCAGCGCGCTGCTCGATTTTGCCTTCGCGACGATCGGCGGCGAGGGCAATGTCGCCTCGCTCGAATATGGCTCGCGGCTCGTGTCGCTGGTCCCCGGCCTCGTCATGTCGAGCCTCGCGACGGTGCTGACGCCCGAGCTGATCCGCGCCGTCCAGCAATCCGATCGCGCCGCCGCCGCCGCCGGGATCCAGCGCTTCCAGCGGATCGGCGTATTTGCGCAGATGCCCGTGTCGGTCGGCATGATGCTCGGCGCGCCGCTGATGGTCAGCGCGCTGTTCGGCCACGGTGCCTTCGGGCCGCAGGCGATCGCCACCGCCGCTGCCTGCACCGCCGGCTATGCCGCCGCGGCGATCTTCCTCGCGCCGATGAGCGCGATCACCACCTCGATCTACGCCGATCCGCACGCCCCCGCGCTGCGCGATCTGACCGTGATCGCGATCGTCGGCACAATTCTGCGCGTCGCCGTCCTCGCGGTCGCCGCCCCGATCTGGGGGGCGCCGGGCATCGCCTGGGGCGCGGCGATCGCGACTGCCCTCACCTGCGCCGTGGCCCAGATCGTCGCCGTGCGCCGCTTCCACCATTTCACGCATCGCGCGCAGCTGATCGACTTCGCGCAGACCGCCGCCTGCGCGCTGATCGCGACCGGCGCGGGCGCTTTGCTGCTGCGCCTCGTCCCCGACACGCCCAAGCTGTTCGGCGAACTCGCGCTGCTCGCCGCGCTCGGTGCGTTGATCGTCGTCGTCTACGCCGCCGCCGCCGCGCTGCTGCGCGTGCCGGAGATGGCGGCACTGCGCGATGTCGCGGCCAAGCTGCTCGCCCGCCGCCGCGCGCGCCGCGCATGATGGCGCCCGTCACGCCACGGCGCATCGCGTTCCTGCTACCGCATTTCCGCACCGGCGGGGCGGAGCGTGTCGTGCTTCACTGGATCGAGGCGCTCGATCCCGCGCGTTGGCAGCCGGTGTTGCTGCTCGGCCGAATCGACGGTGATCTGCTGCCCCACGTGCCGCCGCACGTCACCGTCGCCGCGATCGGCGGCGGCCGCGCGTTGCGTCGCCCGGTGCGCATCGCGCGCGCGCTCGCCGCGCACCGTATCGACGTCGCCTATTCCGCGACGTCGGCGATGAATCTCGCGCTGCTCGCTGCGCCGACGCGGGTGGCGCGCATCACCTCTGAGCACACGCCGCCCGACGCGTTTCGCCGCGAATCGAAATGGCCGTGGCTGCGCCGCGCCGCGACGCGTCTGCTCACCCGCCGTGCCGCCGCCGTCGCGGTGCCGACCGCCGCGATCGGGTCCGCCGTGCGCGGCGCACCGGTCGCGCTAATTCGCAACCCCGTCCTGCGCACCGCTCCGCCGCCACTCGGCGACAAACCTGCTCACGGCACACACCTCGTCGCCGCCGGCCGCCTCGTACCGGCCAAGGGGTTCGACACGCTGATCGATGCCGCCGCGCTGCTCGCCGCCCACGGTCAATCATTCACGCTCGCGATCCACGGCGACGGCCCGCTGCGTACGACGCTTCAGGCCCAGATCGAAGATCTACACCTCGGCGACCGCGTGACGCTCGCCGGCCACGCCGCGCGTCTCGCGCCGCTGCTCGCCGACGCCAATCTCATGGTCTCGTCATCACGCCGCGAGGGCTTCGGCAACGCGCTGATCGAGGCGATGGCGGTCGGCACGCCCGTCCTCGCCGCCCGCGCCGGCGGCCCCGAAACGTTCATCGATGACGCCACGAACGGCTTCCTCGTCGCGCCCAACGACGCGCCCGCGCTTGCCGAGGCGATCGCCGTGCTGCTCGCCGATCCCGCGCGTCGGCTGTCGGTCCGCGCCGCCGCGCGCGACACCGCCGCACGCTACACCGTCGCGGCCTCGGTGGCGGAGTTCACCGCGCTGCTCGACTGCGTCCTGGCCTCGACGCCCGACAGCGCCGCGCGCGGTCAACACCGGCTTAACGCTAAAGTTACGGCCCCTGCGCCATAGCGCCATCCTCCCTGCGAGAGGTCCGATGCGTCCAATCTTCCGTTCTTTCCTGATCGCGATCCCCCTCGCGGCCTGCGCCGGCCCGGTGCGCTACGCCCCCGCGCCCGAAGTGCCGATCACCGCCGGCTCGATCGATCTCGCGCGCGAGGCGAGCCGCATGGTCGAGGATCGACTGAACCAGGACGGCGATTTCCATCCCGGCGATCTCGTTCGCCTGACCTTCCCCTATACGCCGCAGCTCAACACCGATCAGCGCGTTCAGCTGTCGGGCGCGATCAGCCCGCCGCTGCTCGCGCCGCTGTCGATCCGCGGGCTCAGCACCGCCGCGCTGCAGGCGCGCCTCCAGTCGCTGTACCGGGCCAAGCTTGCCCGCCCCGACGTGTCGGTTGCGCTACTCGAATACAACCGCCCGCCGCCCCCGCCCGAGATCTTCGTGCTCGGCGAGGTCGTGAAGCCGGGCAACTTCCCGTACCGCGACGGCACGACGCCGTTCGAGGGGCTGGCCCGCGCCGGCGGCGGCAATCGCGATGCCGATCTGACGCGCGTCGTGATGCTCACCCCGGTCGGCGATCGGCTCGAGGCGCGGATGCTCGATCTCTCCGCCACGCTTCACGGCAGCACGCGCGCGATCGATGTCCTGCCGCCCTACACGATCCTGATCGTGCCGCCGACGGGCCTCGCGCGCGACGCCGATCGCTCGCGCCAGATCCGCCAGATCATCGGCTTCAACGGGTTCAACATCGGATCCGCCGTCACGCTGATCCAGCCGTGACCTGCGGGGAGCATCGCTGATGGCCATCGGCCTCGTCTATCTGCGCATCGTCCTGTCGCGCTGGCGCCTCGTCCTCGCGCTCATCGCGCTCGGCACGCTCGGCGCCTGGGCGGTCAGCGTCTTCTATCTTGCGACCAAGCCGAAGTTCGAGGCGGCGGCGCGGCTCAACATCGTGCCCACGGCGGAGGAGCTCGGCTACGCCAGCCGCTTCGTGCGCGGGTCGACGTTCGACGGCGGCAGCGTGCTGCTCGGCACCTATGCCGAATATGCGCATACCCGCCCCGTCGTCGCGCCGATCGTCGATCGCTACATCGCCGAGGCCGCGGCGGCGCAAGGCATCAGCCCGCGCGCGTGGCTCGCCGCCAACACCGGCGCGCCCGGCTTCTCGCCCGGCCGCGTCCTCGCGATCCTCAATTACGGCGAGGCGCCCGTCGTCCCGTTGCGTGACGAGATGATCGAGGAGCTGACCGAAAACACCAAGATCGAAACCGTCGAGGGCACCTATCTCCTGCGGCTCGCGGTCGAGTGGGAAGACGCCAAGTCCGCCGCCTGGTTCGCCAACGCACTCGCCGACGCGATCATCGCGCGCGCCGAAGTCGCCTCGCGCAGCACCGGGCGCGAGATTGCGGGCACGCTCGAACAGCGGCTCGCGGCTAAGCGCGCCGAACTCGCCGCCGTGCTGCGCCAGAGCCGCGGGCTCAAATCGTCGATCGGCGTGGTCGATCTCGATCGGCAGAAGACCGCGCTGCTCGAGGCGCGATTGACCGAACAGGCGCAGCTCACCACCGATCGCGCGGCGCTTGATTCGGCGAAGAGCCAGGTCGCGGCGCTGCGCAGCCAGTCGAGCGGCAAGCTCACCGGCGCGCAGAACACCGTTGACCAGACACTCGCGATCGAGGCGCCGCGCGCCGCCGGCCTCGAACGCAGCGTCGCGATCCGCGCCGCGCGGATCGGCCAGATCGATCGCCAGATCGCCGGGCTCGGCGGCAGCGAGGATCGCGTCAAGACGCTCGACGATCGCGCCGCGCTGCTCCAGCAGGAGGTCAATGCGCTCACCGAACGCGTCAGCTTCAGCCAGACCGAGAACCTCGCCAACGCGCCGCGCATTCAGCTGATCGAGCGCGCGACTCCCCCACTGACGCGGTCGAGCCCGAAGATCTTCTTCAACACCATCCTCGGCTTCATCGGCGGCTGTGCCCTCGCCGCCTGCGCGCTGCTTCTGCTCGGCCCCGCCAAGCCAAAGGCGCGCGCCGAGGACGATTTGCGCGATGCCCCCGAACCCGCGGTCACGGTCGATACCCCGCACGCAGCGCCTTCGCCCGCGCCCGGTCAAGACCAGGCGCAGCCACACGACATCGCGTCGCCTGCCACGCCAGCGCCCCCGCCGGAAACCGAAGCACCGGTAACGGAAACAGCGCCGATCGCATCGCCTGTCGAGGCACGCCCGATCGCCGCCGTGCACACGATCCGTCGCGAGTCCCCGCGTCCGATCGTCGAGACGCCGGCGCTGCGCCGACCGCGCGAGGCTTGCAACGTCGCGTTGCGCTACGAGGAACTCGCGCGCGCCGGCAACGCCGCGCTCGCCCGCGACGTCGCGCCGCCTCACGCCGATATCGGCACGTGGCCGATAACCGTCGCCGCGCGCCCCGAGGCTGCATCCTTTGCGCCAAGCGACCCGATCGACGAACCCGAACTTATCCCCCAATCCGATTCAACGGATGAGCCAGCCTCGGCCGCAACCGACACAGCGGATCTGCCGGCAGAGCCGGAACCCGCAACGCAGGACGCGTCCGCCGTGTCTGCCGCGTCCGAAACGTCGCCTATCGCTGCACCGGTCGATGCGAGCCCGACCGTCGAGGCACACGTTACGCCCGCGTCAGAACCAGTCGCAGCGGAACCCTTCGCCGCGGTCGCGACCGCCGCTCCCGTGCCTGACGAGCCCGAGCCTGCCGTCGCGCCAGTCATCGATCGGCGCTTCCCCGGCACGCTGCCGCGCCCCGTAGACGGCACGGCCTATGCGGCGGACGAGATCGCGCGGATCCATCCGCGACTCGGTGTGTGGATGTTCGAACAGCTCGCGCCTGACGATCGCGGCCTGTTCGTCGGATCGATCGGGCATGAGGAGGACGCGCGGCAGCTCGCGCAATTCCTCCACGCCGCGCTCGGCCGCGACGATGTCGCGCTCGCCGTGGTCGATGGGCGCCAGCCAGGCTGCCGCTGGGATCGTCCCGGCAAGCCCTTCGTCTATCTCGGCAAGCTCGACGCCGGCACCGTCGCCGATACGCTCGCGCGCATGCCGGCGGACGCGCATCTGGTGCTCGCGACGCGTGCCGGCGATCCGCAGGACTGGCGCGAATCGCTCGGCCTCCGCGTGCCGCACCCCGCGCATGTCATCCCGCTCGATCGCTGAGGCGCCGCTCGCGGTACCCCCCGCCACCGCCGCGACGATGCGCGCGGTGGCGATGGTGCCGCTGCTCGCCTACGCCGTCCTGACCCAGCTCGACGCGGTTGCCAATCGCATCTCTGCCGGTCTGCCGATCGGGACGACTGAGCTGATCCTCGCCGCACTGCTCGGCAGCACCGCGCTGCTGCTGCTCTCCCCCCCGCCCGCCGCATCGGCAACCAGCGGCAACCACACCGGCGCGCGTCTGATCGCGGCGATGTTCTGCTGGGCAGTGTTCAGCTGGACAATGTCACGCCACGCCGATGCCGGGCTCGATTATCTGCAGAAGCTCGCCATCGCGTTGCTTCCGGCCTTCTGCGTCTTGGTAATCGTCGATACGCCCGTGCGGCTGCGCTGGCTGCTATGGGCAATCATCGCGGCGGGCACCGTCTCCGCCGCGATCGTCGTCGCCGAATGGCGCACCGGCACGCGTATCGTTTCCACCTCGATCGCCGCCACCACCGCTGGGTTCGCAGGCGTCGCGCGCTCGGCCGGCGGCTCGGATCAGAACCCGACCACCGCGGCGCAGATGCTGCTCGTCTCACTGCTGCTCGCCAGCGGCTGGCTATTCTCCGGCAAGCGGCTGTGGCGCATCGTGCTCGCCAGCGTGATGGCGCTCGGCACGTTCGCGCTCGTGCTCGCCTCGGCGCGCTCGGCGATCATCGGCTATGCCGCCGGGCTCGGCCTCATCGGCCTGTCGTTCCGCCACAAGCCCTATTTCCCGCTGCTCGTCCTCGCAGGCATCGTCGCCGCGATCGGCGCGCTCCCGTTCCTTCCGCCGACGCTGGTTGCCCGCTTCACCGCGATCGGCGACTTCGGCCTCGATCCGACGCTCTATCGCCGCATCACCTATCTGCGCATCGGTGCGGACCTCATCGGCCAGTCGCCGATCTGGGGCGTCGGCCCGGGCAATTTCCCGCTCTACTACGTGACCGACGCCTATCGCTGGATGCCGGGGCGCGAGGTTTACCCGCGCGAACTCCATAACACCTATCTCGATGCGGCGACCGAATATGGCATCGTCGGCTTTTTCCTGTTTGCCGCCGCGCTCGGCTTCGCGCTCCTCTCCGCGTGGCGGGCGGCGCAGTCGGCGTCGCCACAGCTCGCACGCATCGGCATGGCGGTCGGCGTCGCGCTCGCCGGGCTGATGGTCGCGTGCTTCTTCATGCCGCACAAGGATCTGCGCTACCTGTGGCTGCTGGTGGCGATCGCCATCCAGTGCGGCCGGCTGGCGCGCGCGCAGGAGCGTATCTCGTGAACCCCGCCCCGAAACTCGCGGTCATCGTCACCGAATTCCCGAAGTCGACCGAGACGTTCATCTACCGCGATCTGGTCACCTTTCTCGAGGCGGGCGTCGAGCTGCGCCTGTACCATGTCGCGCCGTACCGCGCGCAGCAGACGCTGCACGGCTTCGCCCGGCCGCTCGCCGCGCGCGCGGTCGATCTCGGCTTCTGGCAGCCCGCCGCGCTGCTGCGCGCACTCGCTCGCCGCCCGCGTGCGGTGATCGGCGGCATCGCGCGCATGCTGTGGGCCTATCGCGCGCACCCGAAGATCGCCGCCAAGTCGATCGCGCTCGTTCCCAAGGCGCTCGCCATTGCCGACGATGCGCGTACCTGGGGCGCGACGCACGTCCACGCCGAATTCGCCGGCCACCCCGCAACCGCGGCGTGGCTCGGGCACCGCGCGGGCGGGGCACCCTATTCGGTCAGTTGCCGCGCGCACGATCTGTTCCGCACGCAGGCGCTGCTTGGCGATAAGCTCGGCGAGGCGCAGGCCGTGCGCACCGTCAGCGATTTCGGCCGCGCCTTTCTGCAGCGGACGGTGCCGGGCATGGCGGCGCGCGACATTCAAGTCATTCACTCGTCGGTCGACGTCGCGCGGATCAGTCCGGTCGAGACGCCGCCGTCGACCACGCCGTTCCACATCCTCTACGTCGGCGCGCTCGAGCCCAAGAAAGGCGTCGGTCATCTGCTTGACGCCCTCGTCATCGCGGGAAACCGCCTCGGCGACTGGCGCTGCACGCTGATCGGCCACGGGCCAGACGCGGACGCGCTGCGCGCCCGCGCCGCCGCGCTCGGCCTGGGGGATCGCGTCCGTTTCGCGGGCATGCAGCCGTTCGAGGCGGTGGCGGAGGCCTATGCCACCGCCAGCGTGTGCGTCGCACCGAGCGTGATCGGCCCCAACGGCCGGCAGGAAGGCATTCCCAACGTGATGATCGAGGCACTCGCCTATCAGCGTCCGGCGATCACCACCGCGATCTCGGGTATCCCCGAATTGATCCGCGACGGCGATACCGGGCTGCTCGTGCCGCCGGGCGACGCCGGCGCGCTCGCCGCCGCGCTGCTGCGCGTCCACGCCGATCCCGCCGCCGCGCTCGACATGGCACGCCGCGGCCGCGCGCATGTCGCGAACGAGTTCGATCTCGCGGTCAACGCGCGCCGCCAGCTCGCCTTGTTCTTTCCGGAAACGACGCCTGCCGCTCAATAGGCGGAGCGGTCGTGCTCCTTGCCAATCACGCGCTTCGCCGCGCCGACCGCGCTCTTGTACAGCCGGTGCCCCGCCACCTTCGCCGCGTCGAGCGCCGGAGCGCTGCCCGGCGCACCCGGTACGATGCCGATCCCGCGCATCCGCTGGTTGACGCGGTGCAGCCGCGCCTCGCCGTCGCTCATCCGCGATCGCCAGGTGATGCTGAACGAGATCGACGGCTCGGCGCCGTTCTGCACCCAGTGCGGCGCCTTGACCGGCACGTACACCGCCTCGCCCGCACCCATCGGATAGTCGGTCGCCTTGGCGTCGAACGCCGGGTCGTGCCGCATGTTGCGGTGCGCACCGCCACGGTGGAACGCCTCGTGCACCGTCTGCGGCACGATCGACAGGTCGCCCGCGGGATAGACGCGCATCCTCTTGCGCCCGCCGATCTGCAGCAGGATGTTGTGCTCGGGATCCATGTGGAACGGCGTCACCGAATTGGGCGCCGAGAGGAAGATGAACGCCTCGCGCCGTCGGTATTCGCCCGTCGCCGCCGCCGTGATCGGGGCGATCTCGGTCAGGCAGGCGTCGATCAGCGCCGCATAGGCGGGATCGACGTCGACCTTCTTCAGCACCATCCAGCAGCCGTTGTCGGCGATCGTCCGCACGATGTCGCCGGGTGACATCGCCGCCTGCGCGATCGCATCGGGTTGCTGGTCGACCTTCAGATTGCCGAGGTTATGCTCGACATGGCTCGCCGGTAGCCGCTCGGCGAGCGCCGCCAGCGCCTCGCGCTGAAACAGCGGGTGATCGTGCAGCTGGTGCCGCACCGGCGCCGACGCACCCGGATAGGCGGCGGCGAAGCGGTCGAGGCCATCGGCGGTGAAGCAGGCGTGCGTCGTCATGCTGCCGTCTCTATCATATCGCGGTTAAGCGCGCGTTGCCGCCGCGCGCGCCACATCGCCTGCGCGCTGCACAGCAGCCGCGAGCGTAGCGTCGGGTGCGGCACGATCAGCGACACGATCGTGCGCCGATCGGGCCAGATGCGGTCGATCATCGGATGGCCCGCACGCGCGCAACTGTCGACGCGTAAGAGACGGCGTACGTCGAGCGCATAGGCAAGATACTCCATCTCGATCAGCACCCCGGGCGAGAAGCTTGCCCATTCCTCGTCATAGGCGATCTTGAGCTGGAAGGCCTCGTCACCGCGCTCGAGGTTCGCAAGCATCGCGATCGGCTGCCCGCCCACCGTCATGCGATGGAAGTCCAGCTCACCCGCCGCGTGCGCCGCGGCGATCATCGCGCGGAAACATGCCTCGGTCGCCGGATCGGCCGCCGCCGCCACCCCCTCGCGCCCCTTCCACCCGGTCTGCTCGAGCGCGAACAGCGCGTCGACCCACGGCCCCACATCCTCCCCCGCCGCCAGCCGCTCGAAGCGCAGGGTGCCGCGGTCGGCGAGCCGGGCGCGCAGCCGGCGGTGCTCCTTCAGCACCTTGCCGCGCACGTGCTGCGCCGCATGTTCGGCGCTCGAAAGCCCGGCGTGCAGCACCGCGCGGGCGTAGCGGCGCGTCTCGTAGACCGGCCGCCCGCGCGCGCCGAGCACCGCCAGCAGCTCCCGCGTCGACGCGCTGTCGCGATCGAGCGCCGACAGCCGCAGCCACTGCCCCGGCGCGCGCGCCAGCGCCGGCAGCGCGGCCTGCCAGAACGCCGCCTCGTGCCCCGGCAGCACCAGCGGCTCTCCCAGCGCGCGCAGCCGCTGATCCCAGTTCTCGACGAACAGCGCGACGCCGCGCGCCGTCTTGGTCCGCAGCGGCAGCGCGCCGATCAGCCGCGCACCCTGCCAAACGAACAGCAACCGTACCCGCCCGCTCTCGGGCAGCAGCTGCCCCGCCGCGACGCCGGCGGGGGCGTAGAACGGATTCGCCGCCCCCGCATCTTGCGCCAGCACGTGCCACGCGGCCAGCGTCGCATCGTCCACCGGCAGCGCGACGATCGCCGCGCGCCCGTCCGCCATTCCATCCTGCCTGCTCATCCCGCCGCGCGTAGCGCGCAAGTGCTGACCTTTTGGTTCACGCGCGCTGGACTTGGGCGCAAGCCGCGCCGAAACTGCGCGAAAATACAGGAGAGACGCATGGACCTGAACCTTGCCGGCAAGGCGATCCTCGTCGCCGGCGGCAGCCGCGGCATCGGGCTCGGCATCGTCGAGGCGCTGCTCGCCGAGGGTGCGCGCGTCGCGATCACCGCGCGCGGCGCCGACGCGCTCGCCGCCACCCACGCCGATCTCGCCAACCGCTTCGGCGCCGACGCGATCCGCAGCTTCGCCGGCGACATGACCGCGTCCGCCACCGTCGAGGAAGCGCTGGCGGATGCCGAAGGCGCGTTCGGCCCGCTGTGGGGCGCGGTCGCCAACGTCGGCCTGCATCCCTGCCCACCCGGGTTCGAGGTCGACGATGCCACGTGGCGCGGCGGCTTCGCGCAGAACCTCGATTCGGCCTTCTTCCTCGCGCGCGCCGCGCTGCGTGGGATGACGGCGCGGTGCGCCGGTTCGGTGCTGCTGATCAGCTCGATCGCCGGCCTCGCCGCCAAGGGCACGCCGCTCACCTACGGCACCGCCAAGGCAGCGATGAACCACCTGTCGCGCGAACTCGCGGTCATCGCCGGACCGACAGGAGTACGCGTCAACACGATCGCGCCGGGCAACATCATCTTTCCCGGCGGCGACTGGGAGGCGCGATCGACCGGGGAGCGCGCGCAGAGCTGGTGGCGGTGGATCAAGCGCGAGGTGCCGCTGCAGCGCTTCGGCACTCCGGACGAGATCGGCCGCGTCGCCGCCTTCCTGCTCAGCCCCGCCGCCAGCTTCGTCACCGCCGCGGTGATCCCCGTCGATGGCGGGCAGGACCGCTAGCGGCGCGCCATCCGCGTCAAGTACGGTGCGACAGCGCGTCGAGCGCGGCGAAGATATGCGCGCGCAGGCTCGGCTCGCGCGTCATCTCCAGCATCGCGCTCAGGCTCGATCGCGCGCCCGCGACGTCGCCGTGCAGCAGTTCGAGCCGCGCGCGTTCCCACCAGCCGTGCGCGTGCGCCGGCGCGATCGTCGTGATGCGGCGGAACAACGTCAGCGTGCGATTAGCCTGTCCTGCCGCCTCGGCGCGCGTCGCCTGGTTCATCAGCAGCCGCACCAGCACGGTGCGGTTGGTCATCGGCATCAGATGCTCGCCCGTCACCATCGCGTCGGGCCCCAGTGCGCGCTGCAACAGGCGGGCAAGCTGCGGCGCTCCCGTCACCCGCCCCGCGGCGAAGGGGTCGATCAGCACCGGCTCGGTCGCCGATCCGATCCGCACGAGGACGTGTCCGGGGGTATTGAGCGCGTCCGCGTCCCAGCTCATCCGCCGCGCCGCCGCGACGTACAGGATCGCGAGGCTCACCGGCAGCCCGCGCCGCCGGTCGATCACGCGGATCAAATCGGCATTGTCGGGATCGTCGTACGTCTCGAAATCGCCGACGAAATCGTGCTCCTCCGCGATCACTTGCGCCAGCACCGCGGCGCGCTCCGCCGCCGTCTCGGCGCCGCCACCCACTTCGACCAGCCGTTCGGTCAATTCGCTCAGCAGATCGGCATAGGGGGCGAGCGATATGTCGGGGTGATCGAGCTTTGCGATCCGCAGCGCCTCGGCATCGATCAGGATCGCGTCGTCGTCGAGCAGTCCGAGATGGACGATTTCATCTTCCATGATCGTCAGACGACTGTTCCCCGGCGATGTTCCCGCGCGTCGTCCTGCTCCATGTTGGTGCCGCATGGGGCATAAAGCAAAGGGCCGCCCCCCACCTCAGCGGGGAACGGCCCTTCCATTGTCAGCCACCGAAGGCTGGCGTCTTTATCGGCGGGCGAACTTCCCGAGGGAGGTCGCTTCCACCGAACCCGCCTTCAGCGGCGTGAGACAATGAGACATTCGACCACCTCCTTTCCGTTGTTGAACAGTGATCGCGATATGGAAAGGCGAACCGAAAGTTCAAGCCCGCCAGCGACTTACAAGCGCGGGGTTATCGCGTCGGCGGGAACCGAAGCGGCGAACCACGGATTCCTGTCGCAGCGAAGGAAACCGTGATGGCAGACGACAAGACCAAGCAGGGCGCGGCGGATCGCACACGCGTCGCGGCAGGCGAAGGCTATGAGGTCGAATATTTCGCGCGCAAGCACGGCATCAGTCCGGACGCCGCGCGCGATCTCATCCGCACCGTCGGCAACGACCGCGCGAAGCTCGATGACGCCGCCGAGAAGTTGAAGAGGACGGGCTGAAGGAGACGGGGCGGGCAGGAACGGCTAAGCAGCCGCCGTGCGGATCGCGACCTACAACGTCAACGGCGTCAACGGCCGCTTGCCCGTCCTGCTAAGCTGGCTCGAGCAGACCGCGCCCGACATCGTTTGCCTGCAGGAATTGAAAGCGCCCGACGCGCGTTTTCCCGCCGCGGCGCTGCAATCGCTCGGCTATGACGCGATCTGGCACGGGCAGAAAAGCTGGAACGGCGTCGCGATCCTGTCGCGGGTCGGCTCGATTCACGAAACGCGGCGCGGATTGCCCGACGACCCCGATCCGGCGCAGAGCCGCTACATCGAGGCCGCGGTCAACGGCATCATCGTCGCCGGCCTGTACCTGCCCAACGGCAATCCGCGCCCTGGCCCGAAGTTCGATTACAAGCTCGCCTGGTTCGATCGGCTGATCGATCACGCGCAGACGCTGCTCGACACCGGCGCGCCGGTGCTGCTCGCCGGTGACTTCAACGTCATGCCGACGGCGCAGGACGTCTACAAACCAGAACGCTGGATCGACGACGCGCTGTTCGCGCCGGAGGTGCGCGACCGCTACGAACAGCTGCTCGACCAGGGCTGGACCGACGCGCTGCGCCACCTTCATCCCGACGAGACGATCTACACCTTCTGGGATTATTTCCGGAACGCCTACGCCCGCGACGCCGGGCTACGCATCGATCACCTGCTGCTTAGCCCCGCACTGGCGCCGCGCCTCGCCGACGCAGGCGTCGATCGCGACGTACGCGGGTGGGAAAAGACCAGCGATCACGCCCCGACGTGGATCACGATCGCCGATTGATCCTTCGCACCGGTCCCCGGCTTTGCGCCGCGCGCACCGCCGACTAAAGGCCGCCGGTGCCCCCCGAAACGCTCCTTCCGGCCTTTGCGCCGTGGTTCGATCTCGCCGGCCTCGCGGTGTTCGCCGCGTCGGGCGCGCTCGCCGCGGCGCGGCGCGGGCAGACGATGGTCACGCTCGCCTTCTTCGCACTCGTCACCGGCGTCGGCGGCGGCACGTTGCGCGATCTCCTGATCGGCGCACCCGTCTTCTGGGTCGTCGACGCACGCGCCGCGACCGTCTGCCTCTCGGTCGCGGTCGTCATCTGGATCACGCCGCAGCGCTGGTGGCGCGGGGCGGCGCTCGACTGGTTCGACGCGGTCGGCCTTGCCGCTTATGCCGTCTACGGCGCGGCCAAGGCACTCGGCTACGGCGTCCCGCCAATCCCCGCCTTCGTCATGGGCGTCGTCACCGCCTGCGTCGGCGGCATCATCCGCGATGTGCTCGCGGGCGAGCCGTCGATCCTGATGCGGCCCGAACTCTACGTCACCGCCGCCGCGCTCGCCTCGGCGCTGTTCATCGTCCTGTCGCTCGCCGGCCTACCCGGTGCGATCGCCGCGGGGATCGCCGCCGCCGCCGGCTTCGGCTTGCGCGCCGCCGCGATCCGCTGGCAGATCCACCTTCCCGCCTACCGCGATCGCGCGGGGCCGCCGCGCAACTAGACCGCCCCGCCGGCGCGATCGGCGAGCGCGCATTGCCAATAGCCGACATCCACCCACCGCCCGAACTTGCAGCCGGCCGCCGCGAACCGCCCCGCGGCGCGAAAGCCGATCGCCTCGTGCAGCGCGACCGACGCGTCGTTGGGCAGCGCGATCACCCCGATCGCCTGCGTGAACCCGCGCCCGCGCAGATCATCCAGCAGCGCGCCGTACAGCCGCCGCCCGATCCCGCGCCGCTGTGCGGCATCGGCAAGATAGATCGTCGTCTCTACCGCGAAGCGATACGCCGCACGCTCGCGAAACCGGCCGGCATAGGCGTAGCCGAGCACGGTCTCGCTGTCCGCCGCCACCAGCCAGGGATAAACGTCGCCTGCCGCTGCCATCCGCGCCATGATCGCGTCGGCATCGGGCGCCTCGGTCTCGAACGACACCGTTCCGGTCAGCACGTGCGGCGCGTAGATCGCCGCGATCGCCCCCGCGTCGGACGGCCGCGCCGCCCGGATCGCGACGTCGGCACGATGCGCGGTCAGCGCGCCACCGCCACGACGAGAGCGCTGATCGCGTCACCCCGGATCGTACCGCGCAGCCGCGCGCGGCGCGGCGGCGCGCCCGCGCTCGCCTGTGTACCGTAGATGCTGAGCTCGCCCGCGCCGTCGTCACGGCAGCGCACGTCGAGCGACTGGACGTCGGCAAGCCGCGCCGTCATGCGCCGCGCTTCGGCGAGCGAACCCGCCTCGACCGATCGGCCACCGCTCGTCAGCCGGTCGAGCACCACCCCCGTCCCCGCCGGTGGCGCTGCCGTCACCTGCACCTCGTACACCGCCGCCGCACAGGTGAAGCGCCCCGTCAGCGTCCGCGGCGACGCCGGCTGCATCACCGCTGCCGGCGCAGGCGCCATGCCCGGCGTGGCGGCCTGTGCCAGCAGCAGCAGCGCCGCGAGCATCACAGCCCCAGCCGCACCAGCAGCGCGTCGAACAGCCGCGTATCACCGCCGCTCGCCCGCGTCGGCCCCAGCGCGCCGCACTCGAGGCAGCGTGCCTGGATGCCGCCGCCCGTCACCAGCCGCCGCACGTCGCCCAGCGCGCGTGCCAGCGTCTGGCGCTGCTCCCACGCGATTCGCGCCAGTGCATCGGTCGGCGCGCCGGCGTCCTCGTCGTCCTCGCGCGCGCTGATCTGCCGCGCGAGCTGCGCCGCCCAGCCCGGCTTCTTTTCCAGATACACCGCCTTGGCACTCGCGGGATCGAGCTTCGCGCGCCGCGCCGCCTCCGCCACCGCATCGTCGATCGTGCCGAACCGGTCGACCAATCCGATCTGCCGCGCGGTGCCGCCCGCCCACACGCGCCCCTGCCCGATCTCGTCGACGCGTGCGATCGGCAGCCGGCGCGACTGCGACACGCGCGTCAGGAACTGGCGATAGCCGTGCTCGATCGACGCCTGGATCACCGCGTCCGTCTGCGCATTGGTGCCGCCGATCACGTCGGGTTGCCCGGCGAGCGGGGTCAGCTTCACCCCGTCGGACGTCACGCCGATCTTAGCCAGCGTATTCTCGAACGTCGGAATGATGCCGAAGATGCCGATCGATCCGGTGATCGTGCTCGGCTCGGCGAAGATCACGTCAGCGGGCGTCGACACCCAGTAACCGCCCGACGCGGCGAGCCCGCCCATCGAGACGACGATCGGCAGCCCGCGCCGCTTCGCCTCCATGATCGCGAGCCGGATGCGCTCGGACGCAAGCACTGATCCACCCGGCGAATCGACGCGGACGACCAGTGCTTTCAGCTGCTTCTGCGCCAGCCCGTCGTAGATGAACTTGGCGATCGTATCGCCGCCCGCGGTGCCCGGATCGGCCTTGCCGTCGACGATCTCGCCCGCCACCGTCACCACGCCGATCGCGCCGTCGGTCGGGACGGGATTGGCGTCGACGTACGACGCAAGCTTGATCTCGCGGAACGATCCGGCGGGCTTGCCGCTCTCGCTGCCCACCAGCTGCGCCACGCGCCGGCCGAACGCCACGCGGTCGCCCAGCTTGTCGACGATCCCGCTGCGCAGGTTCGCCTGCCCCATGTCGCCGCCGGTGGCGCGCACCACCTGGTCGGGCGCGGTCAGCCAACCGGCGAGCTGCGCCTTCGGACGTGTGCGGGCGACCGCCTCCTTCCACTGGTCGAACAGATTGCCGTACAGCGCGGTCGACGCCTCGCGCGATTCCGGGCTCTCGTCGGCGCGCGTATAGGGCTCGACCGCCGACTTGAACTTGCCGACGCGATAGACGTGCGTGTTGACCCCCAGCCGATCGATCAGCCCCTTGTAGTACAGCCGGTTGCCGCCCGGCCCCGCGAACAGCGTGCCGCCCATCGGGTCCATCCAGATCTCGCTCGCCGCCGCCGCCAGGCGATAGCCGCCGTCGGTATAGGCGGTGGCATAGGCGAGCACCGGCTTGCCCCCCTGCCGCGCGCGCAGCAGCGCATCGGCCACTTCGCCGAGCAGCGCGGGATAGGCGCCGCCGAAACGGTCGAGATCGAGCACGATCGCCTTCACCCGATCGTCGCCGCGCGCCTTGTCGATCGCACGCACGATGTCGCGCAGGCGATATTGCCTGCCGATTTCCTGCCCGCTGAGGAATGCCAGTGGCGGTGCTTCCTCGGGCTGCTCGACGATCGGCCCGTCGAGGTCAAGCACCAGCGCGCCGTCCTTGAGCGCGGCCGGCGTCGGCCGGCTGTTGAGTGCTGGGAACAGCGCGGCGAAGAACAACAGCATCGCGACGAGCACCAGCGCATCCTTAATGCCGACCAGCAATCTCCACGCGCCGCGAACCAGCTTCATCTCAAATTTCCCGGGAAGTCCGCCGCCGACCTAGCCGACAGTGTATGGCGTGAGCAATACGGCGCCTGCGGCTTTCGCGCGTGTGGCGCACATACGACAACGCCGGCCCCCATCGGGGGACCGGCGTTTCGTTCGTTAAAACAGCCGCGCGGCGCTTACTGCTCGCCGTTGTCCTTGACGCCGACAGTCGGGACCTCAACCTCGGTCTTCTTGGTGCCGACGACAACTTCCTTGCTGTCGACGTCCACCTTGGGCAGCGCACCGCCCTTGGCGCTGATATCGACGTCCGGCAGCGCGCCTTCCTTGACGTCCGCCGACCAGAAGCCGGTCGCGAACAGGACGATCGCCACCAGCGCGACGATGCCGAGCAGGATCGCGATCGTGCGACCCGCGCCGCCGCGCTTCACCACCACCCGATCGTCCGTTGTGCGATAATCAGCCATCAGAACCTCCCGTTACTAGTACTTTCAGCAGCCCCGAACGTGGGATGCGTTGCGTTTGTTCCGGTTTCGTAAGAAAACATTGCTTCGGTCGCATCGTCGGCACGGCTCGTCGCTCGGTCCAAAGCAGCGTCGTCCCTTCCGCGCGCTTACCATAACCCCTACAGGGCACCGTCATGGACGTTGCCGTTCCGCGCCCGCTGACTGAAAAGCGACCTGCAACCGATCGGGCGGAACTCGTGGCGCTCACGCGCCTTGCCGGTCCGCTGGTCGGCGCGAACCTGTTGCAGATGGCAGTCAGCGCGGTCGACGTGATCTTCGTTGCACGGCTGGGCACGGTCGATCTTGCGGCGGCCACGCTTGGCGTCTTCATGTTCAATCTCAGCATGTATGCGCTGATCGGCCTCACCAGCGCCGCATCGCCGCTGATCGCCGCCGAGCTTGGACGTCGCAAGCATGCGGTACGCGACGTGCGTCGTTCGGTGCGCATGGCGCTATGGGTCGGCGCCTTGTGCACCATCCCGGTCGTGTTGATTCTCGCGCACGGCGAAACGCTGATGCTGCTTGCCGGCCAGGATGCGGAGGTCGCACGGCGAACCGGCCGCTTTCTCGACATCATCCTGTTCGCCACCCCGGCCGGGGTGGCGGCCGGAACCATGCGTACCGCCGCCGCTGCGCTCGGCCGCGCAGGTTGGGCGCTGATCGTCACCGCGCTTTCGCTAGGCGTCAGCATCGTCGCCAATTGGGCGCTCGTCTTCGGCAATCTCGGCATGCCGGCGCTCGGGCTCGAAGGGTCGGCGCTCGCCAGCGTGGTCAGCCTCACCGCGATGGCGCTTGCCTATGCGCTGATCCTGCGCTTCGACACGCATCTGCGCCGCTATCGCCTGCTCGGCAATTGGTGGCGCGCCGAATGGCCACGTTTCACCGAGATCGTTCGGCTCGGCGTTCCGATCATGCTGACCTGGACGTTCGAGGGTGCATTGTTCGGTGGCGCGGCGCTTCTGATGGGGCTGGTCGGCGTGAACGAAGTCGCGGCGCATGCCGTCGCGCTCAACATCGCCGGGGTCGCCTTTCAAGTGCCGTTCGGGATCGCCCAGGCCGCGACCATCCGTGTCGGCATGGCCTATGGTGCGTGCGATCACTTGTGGATCGCGCGCGCCGGCCGCGTCGCGCTCGCGCTCGGCATCGGCTTCATGGCGCTGACCGCGCTGGCGATCTGGGTCGCGCCGCGGTTCTTCATTGGTGCGTATGTCGACGTCGACGCACCACAGAACGCCGTCGTCGTCGCACTGGCCGTGCAGTATCTTGCGCTTGCCGCGATGTTCCAGCTCGTCGACGGCGCACAGGCCGTGGCCGCCGGTGTACTGCGCGGATTGCAGGATACGCGCGTGCCGATGCTCATCGCGCTGTTCGGCTATTGGGTGATCGGGTTCGGCACTTCGATCCTGCTCGGCTTCCATTATGATTGGGCAGGCGTCGGGATCTGGACCGGGTTGGCGGTGGGCCTGCTGGCCGTATCGATCCTCCTTTTGTGGCGCTGGCACGCCCGCGATCGTCTCGGCCTGCTGCCACGCACGGCCTGACGAATAGTTCCGAATTTCTTCCCGTCCCCCGTTGACGGTGTCGGGGGCCACCCACATATGACCGCTGCTGGCACTCGGCATCGCTGAGTGCCAAGAAATTGTCATACACCGCTCAGAAGAGGGTACAGCCATGAACTTTCGTCCGCTGCACGACCGCGTGCTCGTGCGCCGCGTCGAGGCCGAGGAAAAGACCGCCGGCGGGATCATCATCCCCGACACCGCCAAGGAGAAGCCGCAGGAGGGCGAGGTCGTCGCCGCCGGTGCAGGCGCCAAGGCCGAGGACGGCAAGGTCACCCCGCTCGACGTCAAGGCCGGTGATCGCATCCTGTTCGGCAAGTGGTCGGGCACCGAAGTGAAGGTGAACGGCGAGGACCTGCTGATCATGAAGGAAAGCGACATTCTCGGCATCGTCGGCTGAGAAACGGGTCCGCTTCCTCCACAATTCTTCCATCATTCGTTCAGTTGAAAGGGTAGCCACATGGCAGCCAAGGACGTGAAATTCGGCCGCGACGCACGCGAGCGCATCCTCAAGGGTGTCGACATCCTCGCCGACGCGGTGAAGGTGACGCTCGGCCCGAAGGGTCGCAACGTCGTGATCGACAAGAGCTTCGGCGCACCGCGCATCACCAAGGACGGCGTTACCGTCGCCAAGGAGATCGAGCTCAAGGACAAGTTCGAGAACATGGGCGCGCAGATGGTGCGCGAAGTGGCCTCGAAGACCAACGACATCGCCGGTGACGGCACCACCACCGCGACCGTTCTCGCCCAGGCGATCGTGCGCGAGGGCATGAAGTCGGTTGCCGCCGGCAT
This sequence comes from Sphingomonas sp. NBWT7, assembly GCF_014217605.1. Taxonomy (NCBI): domain Bacteria; kingdom Pseudomonadati; phylum Pseudomonadota; class Alphaproteobacteria; order Sphingomonadales; family Sphingomonadaceae; genus Sphingomonas; species Sphingomonas sp. NBWT7. The sequence continues at coordinate 1,881,284 of NZ_CP043639.1, forward strand.
GAACCCGATGGATCTGAAGCGCGGCATCGACATCGCCGTCGCCAAGGTCGTCGAGGACGTGAAGGCGCGCTCGAAGCCGGTCGCAGGGTCGAGCGAGATCGCCCAGGTCGGCATCATCTCGGCCAACGGCGACAAGGAAGTCGGCGAGAAGATCGCGGAAGCGATGGAGAAGGTCGGCAAGGAAGGCGTGATCACCGTCGAAGAGGCGAAGGGTCTCGAATTCGAGCTCGACGTCGTCGAGGGCATGCAGTTCGACCGCGGCTATCTGTCGCCGTACTTCATCACCAACCCGGAGAAGATGGCGGTCGAGCTCAACGATCCGTACATCCTGATCCACGAGAAGAAGCTGTCGAACCTGCAGGCGATGCTCCCGATCCTGGAAGCCGTCGTCCAGTCGGGTCGCCCGCTCCTCATCATCGCCGAGGACATTGAGGGCGAGGCGCTCGCCACGCTCGTCGTCAACAAGCTGCGCGGCGGCCTGAAGGTCGCAGCGGTCAAGGCACCGGGCTTCGGCGATCGCCGCAAGGCGATGCTCGAGGACATCGCGATCCTCACCAAGGGCGAAGTCATCAGCGAGGATCTCGGGATCAAGCTCGAGACTGTCACGCTGGGCATGCTCGGCACCGCCAAGCGCGTGTCGATTGACAAGGACAACACCACCATCGTCGACGGTGCGGGTGAAGCCGATTCGATCAAGGGCCGCACCGAGGCGATCCGTCAGCAGATCGAGGTCACGACCTCGGACTATGACCGTGAGAAGCTGCAGGAGCGTCTCGCCAAGCTCGCCGGCGGCGTTGCGGTGATCAAGGTCGGTGGTGCGACCGAGGTCGAGGTGAAGGAGCGCAAGGATCGCGTCGACGACGCGCTGCATGCGACCCGCGCAGCCGTCGAAGAGGGCATCGTCCCGGGCGGTGGCACGGCGCTGCTGTATGCGACCAAGTCGCTGCAGGGCCTGACCGGCGCGAACGAGGACCAGACGCGCGGCATCGACATCGTCCGCAAGTCGCTGACCGCGCTGGTGCGTCAGATCGCGCAGAACGCCGGCCACGATGGCGCGGTCGTCTCGGGCAAGCTGCTCGACCAGGACGACACGTCGTTCGGCTTCAACGCGTCGACCGACGTGTACGAGAACCTCGTGTCGGCCGGCGTGATCGACCCGACCAAGGTCGTGCGCACCGCGCTGCAGAACGCCGCATCGGTGGCGGGCCTCCTCATCACCACCGAGGCGACCGTTTCCGAGCTGCCGGAAGACAAGCCCGCGATGCCGGCGATGCCCGGCGGCGGCATGGGCGGCATGGACTTCTGATCCGGTTGCGGCCGTAGCCGGCGCAAGCTGGCTACGGACTCGCATCGGATCGGCCAGTCGGTCGGCTTCGCCGATCCGGTCTGACGTCCAGCAGCGGCTCCGCCGCTGCCCATCCACCAAAAGAAAGGGCCGCAGCACCCCGGTGCCGCGGCCCTTCTCTTATCCGGCGATCACCAATATTCGGTACCCGGCGGCCCCTTGAACGGCCCCGCCACCTTTGACGTGATCCACCCGCCATAGAAGCGCCCCGGCTGCGGCACCGCCTGCTCGCCGTCGACGAAGCACGCGTCCATCAACGCCGGGTAGAAGGCGATATGGTCGCGGATGATCGCGAACGACACCGTCGGCGCGGGATAGGCCCAGGCCGCGCGCGCCGCGCGTCGCCCGCCCGACACGACGTCATAGTAAAGCGCATTGCCCTTCCACTCGCAGAAGCTGCTGCCCGCTACCGCCTCGAGCATCGCCTGATCGACGTCGCCCGGCGGGAAATAGAAGGTCGGCGGGTGGCTCGTCTCGATCGTGCGCACGCCGGCGCGCGTTTCGGCAAGCACGCGGCCGTCGAACACCACCTTCAGATGGCTGGTCACCCGCTCCGCCACCGCCGGCCGCGGATAGCGCCACACGCTCTCCTGCCCCGGTCCCGTCGCGTCGGGTTCGGGATGCGGCAACCTCATCGCGGTCTCTCCTTCAGCGCTCGTCGGTACGCCAAACGGAACCCGTCGCGCCCGCGCGCCGTTCCTTCCGCCATGCCGAAACGACCAAAAGGAGTGAGGCGTATGAAGACCCTGACCATGCTGGCGCTGGCCGGCACGCTCGCCGTTGCGGCGACCCCCGCACTCGCCGGCGGATCCAAGCGGTTTCCCGGCGGTGTCTATGACGACAGCAATTCACATTATCTCGACTACAAGACCGACCTCAGCGAGGCACGGCGCGAGCTGCGCAAGGACTTGGCGCGCGCCAACGACCCCGGGGACCGGATCGACGCCTGGGCGGAGTACCGTCGCGAGATCGCCGATGCGCGGCACGACTTCGCCAAGGAGATGGCCGAGCGCGGCGTGATCGTCACGCGTCGCCCGAGCGTCTCGGTCGAGCCGTTCTGAGCTTGATTTAACCCCGACGGCGCGGGCCTGCCCCTCCCGGCAAGGCCCTGCGCCGGCGGTTGCTCACAACCCCAGCTTGTCGAGCGCCGCCGCAAGCTCCTCGCTCGTCCCGTCCGCTTCCTTTGGGCTCATCCGGTTTAGCGCGGTCTGCACGCGCTTCTGCGCCACTTGCAGCGCCTTGTGGCGCACCTCGCGAATCTGATTGGTTCGCCACGATCGACTCTCGCCGAGCAGCGCAGCCCATTTCGCCTCCTCCGCCGCGAGGATCGCAAGCGCGAGCCGCAGCCCGTCGCGACGGCCGTGCGCGTAATCATCCGCCACCCGTCACCTCCATGCACTGCCGCCCGCGCCGGTCGCGCCGTCCGCTACGCACGCCGGTCAGCGCCGCTCGACGATCAGCGACTGTACCGCGCGCCCGAACCAGCCGCGCGCGTCACCGAGCCGCGTCATCGCCAGCCCTGCGCCGTCCTCACCCAGCCAGGTCTCCGCGTCGGAGAAGATCCACGCCCCCTCCGGCGCGCGCGCGAAGCTGACGGTCAGGTCGGCGTTGAGGAACGTCCATGCATCGAACGGCAGCATCGGCGCGATGCCGTTGGAGAAGTCCGCCACCGCCATCGCGCGCGTCACCGGCGTCTGCGCCTCGCCTGCGATCAGCGCACGATGCTGGCGGAACCACATCTTGCCCGGCCCCAATTGCCCGAAGCCGCCGCGGATGCGTCGCATGTCGAAGTTCGCGCCGAAGTTGACGCGGCTCGGCAGTTCGCCCTGAAACGTCGTATCGGGCGGCACGTCGTCGGGCGATCCCGGCCCGCCGGCGATTCCCGCCCCGTCGGGCAGCGGCTCGTCGCCGATCCGCACGCGCAGCACGATCCCGCGCGTCACTTCCTTGCCGGCATGCAGCAACCGCACTTGGACGAGCTGGATCTTGCGCCCATCGCGGATCACCTCCGACTCGACCTCGAGCCGATCGACCGGCACCGGCCGCAGCAGCTCGACCGTCACGCGCGCGACGCGCATCGGCGAGGCGGTCGGCACCTGTTCCGCGGCCCAGGCAACCAGCGCGGACGGCGCCCCGCCATGTTGCAGCCCGGGGTGCCACGGCCCCGCGGCATAGCCGCTCGCGACGAGCCCGGCGCCGTCGCGCGTGAAGATGGCATCGGACACTCGGATCTCCCTAGAGCAAAGGCGCCGGGGAACCGCGATGGTCCCCGGCGCCCTTAGTGTCGCCTGTCGTGTCGCTTGGATAGGGCGATCAGTGCAGCGCCAGCTCGTTGCGGCCGACCACCATGTGGTGCACCTCATCCGGCCCGTCGGCGAAGCGCAGGTGGCGCACGTCGGCGTAAAGCTCGGCGAGCGGGGTGAACTGGCTCATGCCATAGGCGCCGTGAATCTGGATCGCCTGGTCGAGGATCTGGCAGGTTTTCTCGGGCACCATCGCCTTCACCATGCTGACCCACACGCGCGCTTCGCGGTTGCCCAGCACGTCCATCGCCTTCGCCGCCTTCAGCACCATCAGCCGCATCGCCTCGATCTCGATCCGCGCGCGGCTGACGAGTTCGAGGTTCTTGCCGAGCATGATCAGTGAGCGGCCGAACGCCTCGCGCGAATTGCCGCGCTTCACCATCAGGTCGAGCGCGATCTCGGCCTTGCCGATCGTACGCATGCAATGGTGGATGCGCCCCGGCCCGAGCCGTACCTGCGAGATCTCGAAGCCGCGCCCTTCGCCCAGCAGGATATTCTCGCGCGGCACGCGCACGTTGTTGAAGCGCAGGTGCATGTGTCCGCGCGGTGCGTGATCCTTGCCGAACACCTCCATCGCACCCAGAATCTCGACGCCCGGCGCATCCATCGGCACCAGGATCTGCGACTGCTGCTGCGACGACGGCGCGTCGGGGTTGGTGCGCACCATGGTGATCATCACCTTGCAACGCGGATCGCCAGCGCCTGAGATGTAATGCTTCTCGCCGTTGATCACCCATTCGTCACCCTCGAGCCGCGCGGCGCAGCGCACGTTCTTGGCGTCGGACGAGGCGACGTCCGGCTCGGTCATCGCATAAGCGGAGCGGATCTCGCCCGCGAGCAGCGGCTCGAGCCACTGTTTCTTCTGCTCGGGCGTACCGACGCGCTCGAGCACTTCCATGTTGCCCGTGTCGGGCGCCGAGCAGTTGAGCGCTTCGGACGCGAGCGGCGACTTGCCGAGCTCGGCGGCGATATAGGCATAGTCGAGGTTCGACAGCCCCTCGCCCGTCTCGGCGTTGGGCAGGAAGAAATTCCACAGCCCCGCCGCCTTCGCCTTGTCTTTGGCGCCCTGCAGCAGTTCGAGCTGCCCCGGTGCGAAGCTCCAGCGGTCGGCGCGCCCCTCGCCCAACCGCTCGAACTCGGGATAGATCGGATCGACGTGATCACGCACGAACGCCTTCACCGCGTCGAACAGCGGCCGCACGCCTTCGGACATGCGCAGATCGTCGAGTTCCGGAATCGTAAAGATGTTGGACATTGTACCCACCCAGCATTGTAACTGGGCATGCCATAGCGGCACGACGCCCATCGACGCCAATGCTGATCCGCAATCGCGGCCATGAGCATCCTGCATGACCATCTCGCCTCGCAGGGGCTGGTCAACTAGTTCGATCGCGCCGACACGGCAGGCGTCAGCGTTTGCCCAATTATGGCGCCCCCAGGCGTCCGTGCACCAGATCGCGCAACCACATATTGCCAGGGTCGCGCGCCGCGGCCGGATGCCACAGCAATTGCAGCGGCCGCGGCGCGATCGCGAACGGCAGCGGCAGGATCTGATTGTCCGCGACCGGCAGCAGCGTCACGGCGTGCGTGCCGAGCAGCGTCAGCAGAAGGTCGGTCTGCGCCACCACCTGCCACGCCGACCAGATGTTCTGGCACCGGATCGCCACCCGCCGCGTCTCGCCCAACGCCGCCAGTCCCTCGTCCTCGAGCCCCGGCCCCGACGAGCGCGGTGACGCCTGGACGTGATCGGCCGCGAGATACGCGGCCAAGTCGATCGCGCCCGCGATCCGCGGATGGCCGCGCCGTGCCGCCACCACCATCGTGTCGGTCTGCAAGGGGGCCGCGTGGAGCCCGATCGTCGCGTCGCTCGCCACGTCGATTGCGAGATCGAGCTCGCCGCGCGCCAGCGCATCCGCCACCTCGCTGCGCCGGAAGTTGACGCTCGCCAGCGTCACGCCGGGCGCCGCGCGCAACCCCGCGGCGACGATGCCGGCGAACACCCGCGCCTCGTTCGCCTGGCGCAACCCGATGCGGAATGACCGCGTCGACGTGGCGGGATCGAAGCGCACCGCCGCGATCATCGCCTGCTCCATGCCGCGCAGCGCGTCGCGCACCGGATCGATGATCGATCGCGCCAGCGCGGTCGGCACGATCGCATTGCCGGCGCGCACGAACAATTCGTCGTCGAACGCGACGCGCAGCCGCCCGAGCGCATGGCTGATCGCCGATTGCGACAGGTGCAAATGCCGCGCCGCCGCGGTCACCCCGCCGTGAGTGTAGATCGCCTCGAACGTGCCGAGCAGGTTCAGGTCGATGCGGCTGATCGGCCTTATCGCGTCTCTCCGTCGGCCCGGCCCACGCGCGCCGGATCGTAGGCGGGGCGCTGCATCGTGAAGGTATCGCTGTTGCGCAGATACGTCCCCGCCCCGTGCATCCGCCCGATCAGCTTCATCGCCGCAGTGTCGATGTGCAGCCTGTCAAGATCGGCGACTAACGCGTCACGGATATGCGTGACCAGCACTTCGCCGACCGCGATCACCTGACGCGGCCCGATCTCGAGCAGCTCGCGCCGGACGCACTCGAAGCTCACCGGTGCGCTCGCAATCAGCGGCGGCGCGACGCGCGTCGCCGGCGCCGTCTCGATCCCGGCATAATCGATCTCGCTCACGTCGCGAGGCGCATCGACGCACGATTGGTTCATCGCTTCGGCATCGTCCTCGCTGACGAGGTTCACGACGAACTCGCCCGTCTCGATGATGTTGGTCGCAGTGTCCTTGTTGGCGCCCGCACCGTCCTTGAGCAGCCCGAGCACCAGCAGCGGCGGATCATCGCCCATCGCGTTGAAGAAACTGTACGGTGCCGCGTTCACCACGCCGTTGCGGCCGCACGTCGTCACCCAGGCGATCGGCCGCGGCGTCACGGTGGAGACGAGCAGCTTGTAGCGCTGGCGTGGCGGCAGATCGGCCATGACGAACTTCATGCGCGCCGCCGTCTCACCAATCAGCCGCCGGGGGAAGCCGCTTCGTTCACGCCGCGTCGAGCCGCGCCAGCAGTTCGGCGCGTAGCACCGGCTTCAGCGTCTTGCCGCTCGCGTTGCGCGGAAACTCGGCGGCGCGCACATCGATCCGCACCGGCACCTTGAACGGCGCCAGATGGCGGGCGGCGTAAGCGATCAGCTCCGCCTCGTTCACATCGGCGCCGGGCCGCAGCTGCACGACCGCGCCCACTTCCTCACCCAGGATGCGGTGCGGCAGGCCGACCACCGCCGCATCCATGATCGCCGGGTGGGTGACGAGGATGTCCTCAATCTCGACGCAATAGACGTTCTCGCCGCCTCGGATCAGCATGTCCTTGGCGCGATCGAGCAGGTACACGAAGCCGTCATCGTCGATGCGGCAGATGTCGCCGGTATGGTACCAGCCGTCGGTAAAGCTCTCCGCGGTCGCCTCGGGCTTGTTCCAATATCCTACCACCACGTTGGGCCCGCGGATCCACAATTCGCCCGCCTCGCCCGGCGGCAGCGTGTTACCCGCACCGTCGACCACCTTCACGTCGCACACCGGCACCGGCAGGCCGACGCTGTCGGGATGGCGCAGATAATCCTCGGCGCTGTTACCGACCGACACCGATGACGTCTCGGTCGCGCCATAGCCCTGGCCGGGCTTGAACCATGGAAAAAGCTCGGCGAAGCGCTGCGTCAGCTCAGGCGCGATCGCCGCGCCGCCATAGCCGTAGCTGTCGAGGCTGGAGAGATCGCGGCTGGCGAAGTCGGGCGATTCGAGCACCTGCCACACCATGGCCGGCACGCCCGTCGTCGAATTGACGCGCTCGCGCTCGACCAGCTCCAGGAACCGCTCGGCATTCCACTTGTGCATCAGCACCAGCTTGGCGCCCGCCATCACTGTGGGGATCAGCATCGAATTGGTGCCCGTCACGTGGAACAGCGGCACCGGCAGCAGGTTCACGCGCTGCGCCGTATCGGGATCGGGCGCGGGCAGTTCCTCGCCGCGCCGGATCGCAGCGCGCGCGCCGTTGAACGCGATCGAGATGACGTTGCTCAGCACGTTACGGTGCGTGCCCAGCGCCCCCTTCGGCCGCCCGGTCGTCCCACTGGTGTAGAGGATCGTCGCCGGATCGTCGGTGTCCAGCCCCGGATCGGGCATCGGATCGTCGGGCAGGCCGGCATAGCCGTCGCGCGGCCCGATCAGTTCGTCGAGCGTCACCGCACCCGCGCCGTAATCGTCCCCCGTCCGCACCGATATAAGCGCGTCGAGATCGAGCCCGCCGACATACGGCGCGAGCCGTTCGAGCCGTTCCCCGTCGACGATCGCGACGCGCGCGCCCGAATCGGCGATCCCGTACGCCAGCTCGTCGCCCAGCCCCCAGGCGTTGAGCGGCGTCACCACCGCGCCGATCGATACGCCCGCCCAAAAGGCGATCGACCATTCGGGCAGGTTGCGCATCGCGACGACCAGCCGGTCGCCCTTCTTCACGCCGTAGCGGTCGGTCAGCACGCGCCCGAGCGCCCCCGCCGCCCGGAAATGCGCGGCGTAGCTCTGCCGCTCGCCCTCGTAGACGATGAACTCGCGCTCACCCCAGCTACGGCCCAGGTCGAACACCCGCCGCAGATCGTTCAGCGCATTGGCGTAGGTGCGCAGCGTCACGCCGCGGATCACCGCGTCGCGCATCTCGAACGGCGCGCCGGGCGCGGTGAGGATGCGATAGGTCTCCTCGATCCCCACCGCCGGCCAGCTCTCGTCCGCCATCCGCTCGCCTCCCCGCGCCGTTCCGGTCCGTCGCTATCCGATCAGAGCAGGTCGCCGCCGCATGCCGACGCCGTCGTGCCCTCGCGCTCGAACGCCTTGATGACGTTGCGCCCCACCGTCCAGCGGTGCACCTCGTCCGGCCCGTCGACCAGCCGCTGCGAGCGGATGTGCGTGTACCAGGCGGCAAGCGGCGTATCGAGGCTGAAGCCGAGCGCGCCGTGCAGCTGGATCGCGGTGTCGACCACCTGATGCACCATGTTGGCGAGGAAGATCTTGGCGATCGAATTCTCTTGCCGGATGTCGTCGCCGCGCTCCGCCTTGTAGGCGATGTGAAGCAGCATCAGCCGCGCCTTGTAGATCTCCGCCGCGCAATCGGCGAGCATCCACTGCACCCCCTGCCGCTCCTTCAGCAGCTTGCCAAACGTCTCGCGCTTGATGACGTGGGCGGTCGCAAGGTCTAGCGCGCGCTGGGCCATCGACACATTATGCATGCCGTGGCGCAGCCGGCCGTAAGCGAGCCGGTGCTGCCCCATGTTGAAGCCGTTGCCCTCGCCGCCGAGCAGATCCTCCGCGGGGACGACCAGGTCCTTGATCTCGACCTCCGAATGGCCGCCGCCCAGGATCTCGGTCAGCGGACCGTGCACCGCCATCGTCTCGATGTCGCGGACGATCTTGTAGCCAGGGTTGGGCAATTCGACGATAAAGGTCGAATAGCGCTGGTGGCGCGGCGCGTCGGGATCGGTCATCGCCATGACGAGCGCGATGTCGGCGACGCTCGCGGCGGACGAGAACCACTTCTCGCCGTTCAGCACGTAATTCTCGTTGCCGTCCTTCACCGCGCGCGTCTGCATGCCCGTCGCGTCGGCACCCGCCGCCTTCTCGGTCATCGAATAGCAGATGCGCTTCTCGCCGTTGAGCAGCGGCTTGAGATACTTCTCCTTCTGATGCTCGGTGCCGTGCGCCAGCAGCGTCATCATCGTCGCGTCGTCGGGGCCTTGCGTGTTCAGCGACAGCGCGCCGAGATGGCTCTCGCCCAGCTCCATCTGCACCAGCGCATTGGCAAGCGGCCCCAGGCCCATGCCGCCATATTCCTTGGGAATGAACGGGCACCACAGCCCCTGCGCGCGCGCCTTGCCGCGCAGCTCGTTGAGGACGGTCTTGTAATCCTCGCCGTCGGTCAGCCGCTTCTCGGCGGGCTTGCACTCGTCGTGCACCCATTGGCGCACCTTGGCGCGGATTGCCTTGGCTTCCGCAGGAATTTCAAAGTCGATCGACATGCGGTATCCTTTTCGGGGAGAGTGGTTCGGTCGCGGTGATCGACGATCAGTTCTTCATTGCCTCGGCGGCTTTGTTGAGATCGGGCGCATTGGGCGATCGCATCGCGACGCCGCCTTCCTGCCCGGCCTTGAGCGCCGCCGCCGCTCCCTCGTGCGACATGATCTTGGAAAGCACCGCTTGGCCCGCGCGCTCGAACGATTCGCGGTGGTCGACGACATATTGGCGCGACGTGCGATATCCCTCGAGCAGCCCGTGAATCTCGGGAATGACGTAGCGCGCGACGAGGTCCCAGCTCTTCAGCGTGTTCGCCCGGTTCGCCCAGTCGTGCGCGAAGCCGAGCACCGTGCCGAAGCCGCCGGCTGATGCGAGCAGCTTGCGGATCGCCGCCACCAGATCGTCGGGCGTGCCGATCACCGCCGCCGCGCCGTCGGCGAACGCCGTCTCATCCACCGCATGGTCGGGCGAGGTGAATTCCTTCGCCCCCGGCCGCATCAGCGTGCCGACGGTATATTCGTTGTGCCACTTCATCAGCCCGGCGCCCGCCTCGGCCCTCGCCTGCTCGCGCGTTTCGGCGATGTGCCAGCTCATCAGTACGCGCCAATTGTCGCGGCTCACCGTCTTGCCCGATTTCGCTGCTGCCTGTTCGGCAAAGCCCCATTGCGTCGGCAGCGCGGCAAGCCCGGCGTCCGAATTGGAACCGATCGACAAGGCGCCGATGCCGTATTTGCCCGCCAGCGTCATGCCCGACGGGCTGATCGACGAGGCGACGACGAACGGCATGTCCTCCTGCAGCGGGAACAGCTGCAGCCGCGCGTCGCGCAGCGTGAACCACTCGCTCTCATGGGTCACCCGCTCGCCCGCGAACAGCCGGCGGATCACGCCGATCGCCTCGTCCTGCCGGTCGCGCTGCGTCATCGGATCGATGCCCAGCATGTACGCGTCGGACGGCAAGGCGCCCGGCCCGGTGCCGAAGATCACCCGCCCGCGCGTCATGTGGTCGAGCTGGACGATGCGCTGTGCGACATTGAAGGGGTGGTGGTACGGCAGCGAGACGACGCCCGTGCCCAGCCGGATGCGATGCGTCTGCTCGCCCACCGCCGCCAGGAACAGCTCGGGCGAGGCGATCGTCTCCCAGCCGGTCGAATGATGCTCGCCGACCCAGAATTCGTCGAAACCCAGCTCGTCCATATGCTTGGCGAGCGCGATGTCGCCGCGGAACTGGAGCATCGGATGCTCGCCGATCGGGTGGTGCGGCGCCAGGAACGCGCCGAATTTCAATCGAGCCATGGTCAACCTCTCAACGCGTCTGCCACGGACACGCGACGGGCACGGCGCGGGCGCTGGCCCGGCGACGAACGGATCGGCATCCTGTCCCCGGAGCGCCCCCGCGACGCCCCGTATCGGTCCTGACCCGCTTGTCACGGGTTCTAATCACTTCGACTTATTTGTTCGCGCCGGCCGCCAATTTGTCAATGGCCAGAACGATACCGCAGCTTCGAATCAACGGGCGTCACGCGTCGTCGCGAGCCGGCTCGCTCACCACGTGCCCGGCAGGGACGATGCACGTCTTCACCTTCTCGCGCTCGGCGAACGCCTGGTGGATCACGCTGCGCGGCGGCACGTCCTGCGTCAGCCACACGTTGCCGCCGATCACCGATCCCGCGCCGATCGTCACCCGCCCCAGGATCGTCGCCCCGGCGTAGATCACCACGTCGTCCTCGACGATCGGATGGCGCGCGATCCCCTTGGTCAGCGCGCCGTCCTCGTCGGTGGGGAAGCTGCGCGCGCCCAGCGTCACCGCCTGGTAGATGCGCACGCGCTCGCCGATGATTGCCGTCTCGCCGATCACCACTCCGCTGCCGTGGTCGATGAAGAAGCTGCCGCCGATCCGCGCGCCGGGATGGATGTCGATCGCTGTCTCCGAATGCGCGATCTCGGCGAGCATCCGCGCCACCAGCGGTGCGCCAAGCTCGTACAGCGCATGCGCCGGGCGGTGGCACACCATCGCGGTGACGAAGGGATAGCACAGCAGGATCTCGTCCACGCTGCGCGCCGCGGGATCACCGGTGAAGGCGGCTGCCACGTCGCTGTCGATCAGCCGCCGGATACCGGGCAGCCGCTGCGCGAAGGTACCGACGATCGCGCGCGCCGCTGCGCCCGCGTCGTCGCCCGTCCCGTTGTGCTGGTGGATCAGCTCCAGCCGCACCTGTTCGGCGAGCCCGGTGAGCGCGCGGTCGAGCGTCTCGCGCACGTAAGCGGTCTCATTGTCCGGCCGCACCCCACCCGTGCCGAGCCGCAGCGGAAACAGCGCGCCCGCCAGATCGTCGCGGATCGCCGCCATCACGCGGCGCGAGGGAAACGGCGCCTCGCCAATGCCGACGGCGCGCCGGCGCGATCGCCGCCAGTCGTCACGCGCCGCCTGGAGGTCCGACGCGAGCGCGTCGAGGTTCCATCCCGCCGCCCCGATCGCCCCCGCTTCGGCCTCGTCGCTCGTCATCGCTTGATCGTCCGTCATGATTCCCCCGCCCCGCTAGCCGATGATGCCTGCCAAGGCGAACCCGCCGCCCGTCCGCCATACCCGGTCGACGACGCGTCGTACGCAGCCCGCTTGCGCCGCGTCGCAAATAAAGGGAAGACGGGCTGTCCCTGTCTCCCCGGCGTCCTGCCGGAGTCTCCCCAGAAAAGGTTGTTCGTGACCAAGCACTTCCTTCTCGCGCTCGTCGCCACCGCCGCTCCTACCGCGCTGTTCGCGCAAGACGCCGCCGCCCCCGCCAAGCCGCCCGCGAAGAGCCACGCCGAGATGGTGAAGGCCGAGGCGGAAGCCGGCTGGGCCGCAGCACCGGTCGAGGAAACCGAGGTGCGCCACCGCGACAGCGTGACGATCGGCGGCAAGCGCTACGCCTATGTCGCGTCCGCGGGCACGCTCACCACGCGCGATTCGGAAGGCAAGCCAACCGCGTCGATGTTCTACACCGCCTATACGCTCGACGGGACGAAGCCGGGCACCAAGCGGCCGATCACCTTCCTATACAACGGCGGGCCCGGCTCGCCCTCCTTCTGGCTGCGCATGGGGTCGTTCGCGCCGATCCGCATCCGCACCACGAACCCAGAATTCGTCCGCCCCGCGCCGTACGATGTCGGGCCCAATCCAGATTCACTTCTCGACAAGACCGATCTCGTGTTCCTCGACGCGATCGGCTCGGGCTATTCGCGTCCCTTGGGCGACATGAAGCCCGAACAATTCTACGGCGTCGACGAGGACGTCGATGTCTTCGCCCGCGCGATCGAACGCTACGTCACCAAGTACAGCCGCTGGATGAGCCCCAAGTTCATTCTCGGTGAAAGCTACGGCACGCTGCGCTCGGGCGCGCTCGCCTATCAGCTGCAGGATCGCGGCATGGCGCTCAACGGCGTCATCCTGTTGAGCTCGATCATGAATTACGGCTATCGCCAGCCGGGGCTCGATCAGGTCTATCTCAACTATCTGCCGAGCTACGCCGCGACCGCCTGGTACCATAACCGGATCCAGAACCGCCCGGCCGACGTCGCGACGATCGTTGCCGAGGCGCGCGCCTTCGCCACCGGCCCCTACATGGCCGCGCTTGCCAAGGGGCAGCTGATCTCCCCGCAGGAACGTGATCAGGTCGCGGAGCGGATGAGCCAGCTGATCGGCCTGTCGCCCGAGTTTATCAAGCGCGCCAACCTCCGCATCGATCTCGCCCGCTTCCAGAAGGAGCTGCTGCGCGGATCGGCGCGCACGATCGGCCGGTTCGATTCGCGCTATCTTGGCATCGATACCGACGCCGCGGGCGAGCGGCCGGAGACCGATGCGTCGTCGGACGCGATCTCGGGCGCGTACATCGCCTCGTTCCGCAACTATCTCACCGCGACGCTCGGCTATCAGACCGACCTGCCGTACCGCCTGTCGGCGCGCGACGGCGCAGGCTGGAACTGGAACTGGAAACACAAGGCGCCCGGCGGCGGCTACGGCAACCAGAACAATCCCAATACCGCGATCGATCTCGCCGCCGCGATGCGCGGCAACCCTTATCTCAAGGTGCTGTCGATGAACGGCTATTACGATATGGCGACGCCGTTCTTCGGCACGGAGAACGATCTCGGCCACATGATGCTCGAGCCCGCGCAGCAGGAGAATTTGCGCTACACCTACTATCCCGCCGGACACATGACGTATCTCAATCCCGACGCGCTGCGCCAGATGAAGGCCGATCTGTCGCGCTGGTATGACGAGGCGGTGTCCGACGCGCGTTCGGCCACCCCGCCGGTCCCGCCGACGAGCAGCGCCGCTCCGGCGCCCACCGAAACCCCGAACTGAACTTGGCGGATCGGCGCGCGCGGCGACTTGCCGCCGCGCCGGTCAGTCCTCGCGCGCCCAGCCCTTTCCGGCCGGCTCCAGCGTGTCCAGGAACGCCGCGGCGCTGGCGCGATACTCGGCCTGCCGTTCGGGGCTGAAGCGGCGCCACGTCGCGTACATGTTGCGCATGCGCGCGTTGCCCGCGAACCGTTTCTCGTGCCGCGCGAGAAAGTCCCAGTAGAGCGCGTTGAACGGGCACGCATCGGGCCCGGTCTTCTGCTTCACGTCGTAGCGGCAGCGACCGCAATAATCCGACATACGATCGATGTACGCGCCCGATCCGGCATAGGGTTTGGACGCGATCATGCCGCCATCGGCGAACTGGCTCATCCCGATCACGTTGGGCATCTCGACCCACTCGTACGCGTCGAAATAGACGACCAGGAACCAGTCGGAGATCGCCTGGGGATCGACGCCGGCGAGCATCGCGAAATTGCCCAGCACCATCAGCCGCTGAATATGGTGCGCATAGGCCTCGCGCCGCGTCTGGTCGACGCTCTGCGCCAGGCAGCGCATCTCGGTCTCGCCGGTCCAGTAGAAGTCGGGAAGCGGCCGCTTCGCCTTCAGCGCGTTGCGCCCGGCGAACTTGGGCATGTCCCACCAGTACATGCCGCGCATATATTCGCGCCAGCCGATGATCTGCCGCACGAACCCCTCGACCGAGTTGAGCGGCGCGTCACCCTTCTCGTACGCCGCCACCGCCGCCGCGCAGACCTCGATCGGATCGAGCAGGCCCAGATTGATGCTCGACGACAGACTGCTGTGGTACAGATAATCCTGCCCGGCGATCATCGCGTCCTGATAGCGCCCGAAATCGGGCAGCGCGGTCGTGACGAACTGGTCCAGCGCTTCCAGCGCCTGCGCGCGCGTTACCGGCAGGCCGAACGGCTCCAGATCGCCGAAATGCCCGGCGAACCGCTTGGCGACGAGATCGAGCACGCCGCGCGTCGTCTGGTCGGGGGCGAACCGCGCCGGCGCGGGATAGTTCAGCCCACGCGGCGGCGTGCCGCGATTGTCGTGGTCGAAATTCCACTGATCGCCGACGGGCTTGCCCGCGGGCGTCATCAGCAGTCCCGTGCGGCGCCGCATATCGCGATAGAAATGCTCCATGCGAAACTCGCGCCGCCCCTGCGCCCAGGTGTAGAAATCGGGCAGCGGACAGACGAAACGATCGTCTTCCAGGATCTCGACCGGCAGCCCGGTTCTATCCGCCCATTCGTCCTGCTGCTGGCGCACGCGATATTCGCCGCCGGCGACGACGCGGATCGATTCCGGCGCGTGCCGCTCGACCGCGCGGCGCACCTCGCCGGTGAAGCTGTGCGTGTTGCCGTCGGCGTCGAGCGTGACGTAATCGACCGTCCAGCCGTCCGCGCGCAGCTCGTCGGCGAAGTGGCGCATCGCGGAGAAGATCAGCGCGATCTTCTTCTTGTGATGCCGGACGTAGGTCGCCTCATCCCACACCTCCATCATCAGCACGACCGCGTTCGCCTGATCCACGTCGCACAGGCTCGCGAGCGTCGGCGACAGCTGGTCGCCCAGCACCGGGATCAGGATTGTCACGCGCCCGTGCGCCGGCCGCTAGTCGCCCGCGCCGACGCGCAGCTCGCCCGCCGCGGCCTCCGCTTTGCTAGCAAGTCCCGGCACTTCCGCCAGCTGACGCAGATCGGTGAACCCGCCGCGCTCGCCGCGATAGCGCACGATCTCGAACCCGTGGCCTTCCAGCCCGGGCACCTGGTCGAACTCGTCGGCGCTCGCCGTGTTGACGTCGATCATAGGTTCGCCTGCTCTTCTTCGGAAAGGTCGGCATCGGGGCCGTAGTATAATTCGGCGCATTCGGCGCGCAGGCACCCGCCCTCGATCACGATGTCGTCGCGATAGGCGTCGGCGATGAAGCCCAGCGTATCGACGTGGCGCGCCTCGAAATACATTTCGTGCACGTCGTCACGTCCCGCGCCGTACACCACGCGCCCGACCTTCGACCAGATCGACGCCATGGTGCACATCCCGCACGGCTGCAGCGTCGAATAGAGCGTCGCACCGCGCAGCTCGAGTTCGCCCGTCGCTTCGCACGCGCGGCGGATCGCCATCATTTCGGCGTGCGCGGTCGCGTCGGGCAATTCCTTCGTCTGGTTGCGCTCGGCGCCGATCACCTTGCCGTCTAGCACGATCACGCTGCCGAGTGGCGAGGTCGACGGATCGGATCCTTTCGAGCGCGCGATCCTGATCGCTTCGCGCATCCAGCGTTCGTCATCCGAGGTCATGGCTTTCCCTTCATCCGGCACAACGCAGCACCTCCAACTTCGCCCCATGCTGCTCTGATCGCGCACATCAAGCCTACATGAAGTCCACCCAAACCCCCTCTTGCCTCCCCCCAAAAGCCTCCTTAATGATCGTAAAAACTTTGGGAGGGTCGAGTGGAAATTACCAACGAAACCGCGGCAATCGTCACCGGCGGCGCCTCCGGCCTGGGCCGTGCGACGGCGGAAGCGCTCGCAGCGGCGGGCGTCCGCGTCGCGATCTTCGATCTCAACGAGGAAGCCGGCAGCGAGGTCGCCGCGGCGATCGGCGGCCTGTTCTGCAAGGTCGACATCACCAGCGAAGAGTCGGTAATCGCCGGCTTAGAACAGGCGCGCGCTGCCAACGGCCAAGAGCGGATCCTCGTCCACTGCGCGATGGCCAACCGCAAGGGCAAGACGGTCGGCCGCAACAAGCAGACCGGCGAGCTCACCCGCTTCTCGACCGAGGATTTCGAATTCGCGACGCATGGCATCCTGATCGCCAGTTACCGCCTCGCCTCGCTCTCGGCGCTCGGCATGGCGAGCCTCGACCCGCTCGAAGACGGCGAGCGCGGCACTATCATCCTCACCTCGTCGGTCGCCGCGCAGGACGCACAGATCGGCCAGATCGCCTATGGTGCGGGCAAGGCGGGGATCAACGGCATGGTGCTGCCGATGGCGCGCGACCTCATGGATCTCGGCATCCGCGTCAACGCGATCATGCCCGGCATTTTCGGCACGCCGCTGCTCGGCCGGCTGCCGCAGCAGGTGTTCGACAATCTTAGCGCTTCGGTGCCCTTCCCCAAGCGCCTCGGGAAGCCGACCGAATATGCCTCGCTCGCGCTCGAGCTGATCCGCAACAGCTACTTCAACGGTCAGTCGATCCGCCTCGACGGCGCGATCCGCATGGCGCCGCGCTGATCGGCAAGCGGCAGCGGCATACGATCGAAACGCGCGGCAGGAGAGCGAGCATGACCAACGCCTATATCGTCGACGCGGTGCGCACCCCGCGCGGTGCGGGCCGCCCGGGCAAGGGCGCGCTCACCCACCTCCACCCGCAGCATCTCGGTGCAACGGTGCTGCGCGCGCTCCGCGAGCGCAACGCGCTCGATACCTCGACGGTCGACGATATCATCTGGTCGACCAGCCAACAGCGCGGCAAGCAAGGCGGCGATCTCGGCCGGCTTTCCGCGCTTTTCGCCGGCTATGACGTCAATGCCTCGGGCGTCACGCTCGATCGCTATTGCGGCGGCGGGATCAGCAGCGTCGGCTTCGCCGCGTCGCAGATCATGGCAGGGTTCGAGGATGTCGTCATCGCCGGCGGCACCGAGATGATGAGCCATCATACCGAGGCGGACGCCTGGGAACAGGGCACACCCCTCGCCGCGCTTGGTCGCGCGAAAGGCAATTACGCGCTCTACGACGATCATCCGATTTCGCACGTCGGCATCGCGGCGGACGCGATCGCCGCGATGGAGGGGATCGGCCGCGCCGAGCTCGACGCATTCGGCGCCGAGAGCCAGCGCCGCGCCGCGGTGGCGATGGCGGAGGGGCGTTTCGACCGCAGCGTCGTGCCCGTCCACAACGACGACGGTACCATCGCGCTCGACCGGGAAGAGTTCCCGCGCCCACAGACGACGGCGGAAACGCTCGCGGCGCTGAAGCCGAGCTTTGTCGCGGTTAACGACGTCGCCGCCGCGCCCGACGGCACGACGATGAAGCAGATGATCCAGCGCAAATATCCCGATCTGGAGTGGGAGCCGGTGCACCATGCCGGCACCTCTTCGGGCGTCGTCGACGGATCGGCGGCGCTGCTGCTCGCCTCCGCCGAAGGGCTGAAGGCGAACGGATGGACACCGCGCGCGCGCATCGTCACCGCGGTGAACCACGGCGATTGCCCGACGCTGATCCTCAACGCCCCCGTGCCCGCCGCGAAAAAGGCGCTCGACCGCGCCGGGCTGACGATCGACGATATCGACGTGTGGGAGATCAACGAGGCGTTCGCGGTCGTCACCGAAAAGGCGATCCGCGACCTCGGGCTCGACCGTGCCAAGGTCAACGTCAACGGCGGCGCGATCGCGCTCGGCCATCCGATCGGCGCGACCGGATCGATGCTGATCGGCACCGCGCTCGACGAGCTCGAACGGACCGGCGGCCGCTACGCGCTGATCACGCAATGCGCGTTCGGCGGCATGGCGCCGGCGCTGATCATCGAGCGCGTCGACGCGATCTGATCGAGATGCACAAACAGGAGGGCGCTATGGCCGAGGCAGTGGCGAACGAGACGGCCGAATCCACGGCAAGTACGCTTCCCTATGTCGCGCGCGCAGTCGAAGTCGAGCGCCGCGACGACGGCGCGATCCTGCTCCGCTCGCCTTACCCGCCGGCCTCGCCCCCGCACTCGATCGCCCACCTGTTCCTCGATCAGGCGGCCAGCCACTCGGACCGGCCGTTCATCCTGCAGCGCGATGCCGAAGGCGCATGGCGCGGGCTTAGCTACGGCGAGATGGCGGCGCGCGCGCGTGGCTTCGCGCAGTGGCTGCTCGCGCAGCCGGGCGCAGCGGGCGGCGTCCTGACCCTGTCGGGCAATTCGGTCGCGCACGCGACGGTGATGCTCGGCTGCTACCTTGCCGGCATACCCTCGACCGCGCTCAGCCAGGCGTACAGCCTCGGCGCCAGCGATCATGCCAAGCTGTGCCACTGCGTCGCCACGATCCGCCCCGGCGTCGTCTTCGTCGAGGCAGGTGCGGCCTATGCCGACGCCATCGCGGCGGTACGCGCGCTGCTGTCCGACGTCATCACCGTCTCGGCCGATGGCGCCGGCGAGACGATCGCGCTCGATACGCTCACCGCGACGGTCGCGACGCCGGCGGTAGACTCCGCGTTGGACGCAATCGAGCACGCGACGATCGCCAAATATCTCTTCACCTCGGGTTCGACCGGCATGCCCAAGGCCGTGCCGCAGACGCATGGCATGATGGCGGCGATGGTCGCCGCGCGCGCCGGGCTGATGGCCGATCCCGACGAGCGCTGCCCGCCGACGTCGGTCGACTGGATGCCGTGGAGCCATCTCAGCGCCGGCAACATCGGCTTCAACAACAACATATGGGCCGGTGGCACCCTGTATCTCGACGACGGGCGCCCGCTGCCGGGGCAGTTCGCGACGACACTACGCAACCTGCTAGAGATAAAGCCGCAGCTGTTCAGTTCGGCGCCGATCGCGTTCGAAATGCTCATCACCGCGCTCGAACGCGATCGGAAGGCAGCAGCGGACCTGCTCCCCGGTCTGCGCTGGATGGCCTATGGCGGCGCGGCGCTTTCGCAGGATCTGGCGGACCGCGTGCAGCGGCTCGCGCTCGACGTCATCGGGCGGACGATCCCGATCATTACGACCTACGGCTCGACCGAGGTGCAGGGGATTACGATGGTGCACTGGCCGACGCGCGCGGTCGGCATGATCGGCGTTCCCCTGCCCGGCGTGCTGCTCAAGCTCGCGCCGGTCGGCGACAAGCTGGAGGTGCGCGTGAAGGGCCCGTCGGTGATGGCGGGGTATCTCGGCGCGCCCGAACAGAATGCCGCCGCGTTCGACGAGGAAGGTTTCTATTGCCTCGGCGACGCGGCGCGCTTCGTCGATCCGGCCGACCCTACGCTGGGGCTAGCGTTCGACGGGCGTATTTCCGAGGATTTCAAGCTGACGAGCGGCACCTGGGTGTCGGTCGGCACGCTGCGCCCGTCGGTTGTCGCCGCGGCCAGCCCGTATCTGCGCGACGTGGTCGTCACCGGCGCAGACCGGCCGTATCTCGGCGCGCTGGCCTGGCTCGCCGGTGGCGATCTCGATCGTGCTGCGGCCGAGCAGGCGATTGCCGCGCAGCTTCGCGCATTCAACGCCGCGCAGGGCGGATCGTCGCGCCGTATCGCGCGGCTGCTGTTGCTCGAAGAACCGCCGAGCGTCGCGGCGGGCGAGATCACCGAGAAGGGCTATATCAACCAGCGCGCGGTGCTCGCCCGCCGCGCGGACGCGGTCGTGCGGCTCTACGCCGCCACCCCCGACGACGCCGTGCTGCTGCTCGTCTGATCCTCCGCGAGCAGCGTGTCGCGCAGGCGACGCTTGACGAGCTTGCCGGTATCGGTGCGATCGAGTGTCGCGCGGAAGACGTAGCGGCGCGGCACCTTGACCGCGCTCAGCCCGCCGCGCGCGAACCGATCGAGATCGGCAGCGAGCGCCGCCGCGTCGTTCACCGGCCATGCGGCGGGTTCGACCAGCGCGACGACGCGCTCGCCCATCTCCTCGTCGGGCACGCCGATCACCGCGGCGTCGGCGACCGCGGGATGCTGCAGCAGCCGGTTCTCGATCTCCTGCGGGTAGATGTTCACCCCGCCCGAAATGATCATGAAATTGGCGCGATCGGTGAGGAACAGGAAGCCGTCGGCGTCGACACGGCCGATATCGCCGAGCGTCGGCCAGCCATGCTGGTTGAACGACGCGGCGGTCCGCTCGGGATCGTTGTGATAGGCGAAGGGATTGGCGTTGGCGAAGCGCACAAGCCCCTCCTCCCCCACCGGCAGCGGCTCGCCGTCGGCGTCGCAGATGCGGATCTTGCCCTGCACCGCGCGGCCGACGGTGCCGGGCCGTGCGAGCCAGTCTGCGCAGGTGGCGACGGTGATGCCAACGCCTTCGGTGCCGCTGTAGAACTCGCCGACGATCGGGCCGAGCCAGTCGATCGCGCGCTGCTTGAGCGGCACGGGGCATGGCGCGCCGGCGTGGAAGACCGAAACGAGCGAGGACAGGTCATGGCGCTCGCGCACCTCAGCGGGAAGCGCCAGCATCCGCGCCAGATGCGTCGGCACGACCTGCGCCACCGTCACGCGGTGTCGCTCGATCGCGGCGAGCGCGGCGGCGGCGTCGAACCGCTCCATCAGCACCACCGTGCCGCCGTGGCGATGGATCGCGAGGCTCCAGCGCAGCGGCGCCGCGTGGTAGAGCGGCGCGGGGCAGAGATAGATGCTGTCCTGCCCGCACCCGAAATATTGCGCGCCGATCGACACCGCGCGCGGCGCCGCGTCGAAGCTGGCCGGCAGCGGCGACTTGATCCCCTTGGGAAAGCCTGTCGTGCCCGACGAATAGAGCATGTCGGTGCCCGGCGCCTCGTTAGTCACGGGCGTCTCGGGAAAGCGCCTGATCGTGGCGACGAGATCGTCGTCGAGGATCGCGACGGGGCACGGCAGGTCCGCGTCTTCACCGAGGCGATCGAGTACCTTGCGCGAGACGATTGCGATCCGCGCGTCTGAATCGCGCAGGATGTAGCTCGCCTCACCCGCCGTGAGCCCCGTCGCGATCAGCAGATAATGGACGCCGATGCGCTGTGCGCCCCATAGAAACTCGTAGAGCCGCGGGTGGTTTTCGACCATCAGCGCGACGACGTCACCCGCCGCGACGCCCTGCCCGCGCAGCCCGTGCGCGACCTGGTTGGCGCGTGCCTCGAGCTGGGCGTAGCTCACGCTCTCGCCGCTGCCCGCCATGATATAGGCGGGCTTGTCGGGCGTTTCGGTGGCGAAGCGGCGAGGATGCATGGGGGTTTCCTGGGGGCTCTGGTGGGGCTTAGGTGGGGCTTCGTGTAGGCTTGGTGAGGGTCAGCGAGGCTTGGCGGCTAAGCCGGCGAGGATGAAGTCGACCGCCGCGGCGGCGTAGCTGCGCACGAAGGTGTCCTGCGCCGGCGCGCCGCCCATCATGTCGCGGAACGGCACGCGCGTCGCGAACAGATACTGGCACGTGCCGACGATCATGAAATAGGCGTGGTCGGGATCGACCGCGCGAAACTCCCCCGCCGCGACGCCCGCCTCGATGATGCGGCGCTGCGCGTCGATCAGCGGGGTGACGAAGTTCGCCTTTATCCGCGCCGACGCCTCATGCCCGGAATCGCGCACCAGCCGGTTGAGCAGCCCGTTGAGATAGGGGTGGCGGGCATAGGTGCGGATGATGCCGGTGACGTGCAGCCGCAGCTTCTGCGTCGGCGCGACATCGAGCGCGACAAGATCGTCGAGCTGCCCGATCGAGCGCGCGGTATCCGCCTCGACCAACGCGGTGAGCAGCCCTTCCTTGCTGCCGAAATGATATTTGACGAGCGGCGCCGTGAGCCCGGCGCGGCGTGCGATCGCGTGCAGCGACACGTCGGTGCTGCCGCGTTCGATCATCAGATCGCGCGCGGCATCGAGCAGCACAGCGCGGCTGGACGCGCCGAGCCGGGCCACGGCGGGATCGATTACTGAAGACACGTCGGGCCCCTATTCGTGCTTTTGCGAACACACTTCCTGGCAAAGGGGTGACCGCATTTTTCACGCTTGTAAAGCGTACCGTGACCGATCATTAAGCGCGCCATTGTTCATCCGTTAAATGGATGTCGTGACGGCAGGGTCGCGGCGTCGGCGCGGGCGGCATCCTCGAGCATACGAGGCCCGCCCTTCCCGCCGACGGCGCCGCGACGAAAGGGAGAGGACGGGCCTGTGAAATTCATCAACATGCTGGCGTGCAGCTCGATCATCGCACTGAGCGCAGCTGCGGCTAGTGGCGCCGCGGCGCAGACGCCGCCCGCCGGGATCGGCACCGTGCCCGACGCGGCCGTCGCGGGCGAGGCGGAAAAGGGCACGCCCGGGCAGTCGCAGACCGACGCGCTGCAGCCCGCCGAGCAGGCACCCGAGGCATCCGCCGCATCGATCGACGGCGACATCGTCGTCACCGGATCACGCGTCGTCAGCAACGGCTATCAGGCGCCGACGCCGATCACCGTCGTCGGCAGCGAGGACCTGAAGAACGCCGCGCCCAACATCACCGACGCGCTGCGCCAGTTGCCGCAGCTGACCGGATCGACCGGGCCGTCGACGCCCAGCTTCACGCCGGGCGGATCGGTGTCGAGCACGGCGAGCACCGCCAACCTGCGCAACCTTGGCATCACCCGCACGCTGGTGCTGCTCGACGGCCGCCGCCCGCCCGCGTCGGGCGTGACCGGCACGTCGGACATCGCGCTGTTCCCGCAGCAGCTGATCAAGCGCGTCGACATCGTCACCGGCGGCGCATCGGCCGCCTATGGCTCGGACGCGGTGGCAGGCGTCGTCAATTTCGTGCTCGACACACGCTTTCGCGGCGTGATGGGCGAGGTGCGCAACGGCATCTCGACGCGCGGCGACGGGCATAGCTGGACCGCCGAAGCCTCCGCCGGGTTTGGCTTCGCCGAGGATCGCGGCAGCGTGATCCTGTCGGGCAGCATCAACGAGCAGGACCCGATCGACGGGAGCGCGCGCGGCTGGGCGCAGCGCGGCTGGGCGACCGTCCCGAACCCCACCTATTCACCCACCAATGGCCAGCCGCAGCTGCTGTTTCGCGAGGACGTGAACCTTGCCGCCGCGACCTATGGCGGGATCATCACGGGCGCACGGCGCGGCGCGACGCGCGTCGGCGCCGGCACGCTGCGCGACATCCAGTTCGACGCCAACGGCGCGCAGTCGCTGTACCAGCACGGCGACCTGTTCACCGGCACCGTCGAGGTGGGCGGCGAAGGCCCGCGCTACCCGGCTGCGATCGTTTCCGACGTCAACGCCAAGACCGCGTTCGGCCATGCCGAGTTCGAATTCAGCGACGGCTTCTCCGTCTTCGCCGAGGGCTCGTACGGCTATTCCAAGACCTCTTACCCGCTGCTGATGCCGTATTTCATCGGCAGCGGAGGGCTGGTGATCCAGGCCGACAACGTCTTCCTGCCCGACAACATCCGCCGCACGATGGCGGCGAACGGCTTCACCTCGATCGAACTCGGCAAGCTCGACGGGACGTGGGGGCAGAATATCGTCACCAACACCACCAAGACGCTGAACCTGACCACCGGGTTCAAGGCGACGATGGGTGGCTTCACGATCGACGGCTATTACGAGCACGGCGAATCGCGCTACCTGCTCGAGACCGACAACCAGCGCGTGCTCGCCAACACGCGGCTCGCCGCGGACGCGGTGGTGAACCCGGCGACCGGCCAGATCGTCTGCCGCTCGACGCTGACCAACCCCACCAACGGCTGCGTGCCGTGGAACCCGTTCGGCACCGCCGCCTTCACGCCCGAGCAGCGCGCCTATCAGGGCGGCAGCGGCTTCGCGCGATCGATCGCCAAGCAGGATGTCGTTGCGCTGACGGTGCGCGGCAATCTGTTCTCGACCTGGGCGGGCGAGGTCGCCGCGGCGGTGGGCGCCGAATATCGCGACCTGTCGGGCACGATCCGCGTCGATCCGATCTCCTCGGTGATCGGCTTCGGCGCGACCAATCCGCAAGGATCGGGCGGCGGCTATGACGTGAAGGAAGTGTTCGGCGAAGTCGTCGTGCCGCTGTTCCGCGGCGAGCGCTTCCTGAAATCGATCGACTTCAACGGCGCGGTGCGCCGCACCGATTACAGCACCAGCGGCGGCGTGACGACGTGGAAGCTCGGCCTCACCAGCGAGCTGATCGACGGGCTGCGGCTGCGCGGCACCTATTCGCGCGACATCCGCGCGCCCAACATCGGCGATCTGTTCGGCCCGCGCACGCGCAACGTCGCGGCGATCATCGATCCGTTCCGCAACAACGAGATCACGCAGAACGTCTTCACCTTCACCGGCAGCAACCCCGATCTGGTGCCCGAACGCGCCAAGACGATCGCCGCCGGCTTCTCGTACCGCCCCGATTTCCTGCCGGGGTTCGGCTTCTCGGTCGATTACTATAACATCAAGATCGACGACGCGATCACCACGCTGTCGGCGCAGCAGCTCGTCAACCAGTGTTTCGGCGGCGACCAAAGCCTGTGCGCGCTGACGATCCGCGGCGCGGACGGGCGGCTGACCGACGTCAACGGCGTCGCGCTCAACATCGCGACGGTGAAGATTTCAGGCATCGACCTCGATGCGAGCTATTCGACCGATCTGTTCGGCGGCAAGTTCAGCCTGCGCGGCATCGCGACCTATCTCGACAATTACACGCAGGAGGCGCGCGGCGTCGCAACGGTGCGCTACGACGGCACCGGATCCTTCCCGAGCTGGCGCGCCAACCTGCAGGCGACCTATACCTCGGGCGGCACCACGGTGTCGGTACAGGAGCGCTTCATCGGTGCGCATGGCCGCGTGATCGCGCCGATCACCGTCGACAACAACCGCGTACCCGAGGTGTTCTACACCAACCTGACGCTGCGCCAGCAGATCGAGGCGGGCGACGTGAAGCCCGAGCTGTTCCTGACGATCAACAACCTGTTCGATCGCGATCCGCCGCCGTCGGACACCAACAACGTCACGCTGGGCACGTCGCGCGTCGTCGATCCGCTGCTGTACGACACGGTCGGGCGGTACATCACGATCGGCGGGCGCATCCGGTTCTGATCGGCGGAAGGGGGAGATACGGGCATGACACGTGACGATCTGATGTTCCGCGACGGCCTGCTCTACGGGCAGCGTATCCTGGTGACGGGGGGCGGCACCGGGCTGGGCCGCGTGATGGCCGAGGCGTTCCTGATCCTGGGCGCCGAGGTGTTCATCTGCGGGCGGCGCGGCAGCGTGCTAGACGAGACCGCCGACGCGCTGACCGCCGCACACGGCGGCAAGGTGGTGGGGCTTGCCTGCGACATCCGCGACGATGCCGCGATCGAGGCGATGCTCGACCGGATCTGGAGCAACGGCGGCGCGCTGACCGGACTCGTCAACAACGCCGCGGGCAATTTCGTGAGCCGCACCGAGGACCTGTCGATCCGCGGGTTCGACGCGATCTCCTCGATCGTCTTCCGCGGCTCGTTCGCGGTGACGCTGGCATGCGGCAAGCGTTGGATCGCACAAGGCATCCCGGCATCGGTGCTGTCGATCCTCGCCACCTGGGTGTGGAACGGATCGGCGTTCACCGTGCCGAGCGCGATGAGCAAGGCGGGCATCAACGTGATGTCGCAGAGCCTGGCGGTGGAATGGGCCGATCGTGGCATCCGGCTGAACTGCATCGCGCCGGGCACCTTCCCCACCGAGGGAATGTCCGCGCGGCTGCGCCCGACCGACGGCGACGGCGCGTTCCGCGACACCAGCGACTATCCGATGGGGCGCGTCGGGCGGATGCCCGAGCTCGCCAACCTTGCCGCCTTCCTGATGTCGCGCCAGGCCGAATATCTCACCGGGCAGACGATCGCGATCGACGGCGCGCGCTTCCTCGCGACGGGGGGCAACTTCGCCTCGCTGCGCGCGTGGGACGACGATCAATGGGCCGCGGCGCGCGATTCGATCCGCGCCACGACGGCGAAGGACAAGGCTGCGCGCACCGCGTGACGGGCGGCGCACGGAGCGTGCGGCACCGCGCCAAACGGCTGCGGCCTTGAACGATCGGAAACCGCCGCGTTAAAGGTGCGGCAACGACGATGGCGCGGCGACCGCAAGCCGCGCCGCCGGATGGGGAGAAGCGAAATGTTGCAGGGCATCCGGGTCGTCGAACTGGCCACCTATGTCGCGGGACCGGGGGCGTGCGGGCTGCTCGCCGACTGGGGCGCCGAAGTGATCAAGATCGAGGCGCCGGGCGGCGATCCGTTCCGCGGCTTCTACGCCTCCGTCGGGCGCGACGACGTCGAGAACCGCGTGTTCGAGAACGACAATCGCGGCAAGCGATCGATCGTGCTCAACCTCGCGCAGTCCGACGATGCCGAGGTGCTGCGCCGGCTGCTCGCCACCGCCGACGTGTTCGTCACCAACACGCGGCCGCAGAGCCTCGAGCGGCTCGGCATCTCCTGGGAGCAGATCCGCGCGATCAAGCCCGATCTGATCTTCGCTAATTTCACCGGCTACGGCCCGGTCGGCGAGGACGCCGACAAGCCGGGGTTCGACATCACCGCCTTCTGGGCGCGCTCGGGGCTGTGCTCGCTGGGCACGGTGAAGGGCGGCGATCCGGCGCAGCTGCGCACCGGGATCGGCGATCACATGTCGGCGATGGGGCTGGCGGCGGGGATCATGGCCGCGCTGTTCCACCGCGAGCGGACCGGCGAGGGGCAGAAGATCGAGACGTCGCTGCTGCGCATGGGCGTTTACGCCGGCAGCAGCGAGCATGCCGTGCAGCTGCAGATGGGCAAGCTCGCCTCGACCAAATCGCGGCCCGAGGCGATCAACCCGCTCAACAACTTCTTCCGCACCGCCGACGGCCAGTGGTTCGTCGCGGTGCCGCGGCAGGGATCGAGTGACTGGCCGCGCTTCGCGCGTGCGATCGGCCGCCCCGAGCTGATCGAGGACCCGCGCTTCGATTCGATCCGTCAGCGCCGCACCAACGGCGCGGAGGTGGTAGCGATCCTCGACGCGGGCTTCGGCGCGATGACGTGGGACGAGGCGCGCGCGGCGCTGACGCGCGAGAATCTCGTCTTCTCCCCCGTCCTGTCGGTCGGCCAGGCGACCAAGGATCCGCAGGTGCTGGCGGCGGGCTGCTACGTCGATGTGCCCGACGACGCGGGCGAGACGATGCGCCTGCCCGCGACGCCGATCGATTTCGGCGCCGCGCTGCCGCCGCGCCGCCGCGCGCCCGCGCTCGACGCCGACGGGGCTGCGATCCGCGCCGATCTCGGCCTCGCCAGCGTCGCGGGCGCAGCCTGAGCGCGGCGGCCGGACGAGGGGAACAGATGGCAAAGGCGATCGAGGCGGCGGCGCCCGCTGCTGGCCGTAGCGAAGGCCCGTCGCGCGACGTGCTGCTCACCGCGGCGAGCGACCTGATGATCGAGCTTGGCACGCCCGAAGTCTCGCTCCACGCGATCGCGCGCAAGGCGGGCGTCACCGCGCCGCTCGTCAAATATTATTTCGGCAGCAAGGAAGGGCTGTTAGTCGCGCTGGTCGAGCGCGACACGGCGCGCTCGCTCGCGCAGCTCGAGGGGTTGAACGCGATGGCGCTCGATCCGCTCGCCAAGCTCAAGATCCACATCGCCGGGATCGCGCGCACCTACAGCCGCTATCCCTATCTCGTCGGGCTGCTCAACCACCTGCTGCGCGAGACGCGCAACGAGGCGTCGGAGCGGATCAAGGCGAGCTTCGTCACGCCGCTGATCGACGCGCAGCGCCGCATCATCGAGGAGGGCGTCGCCGCGGGGCAGCTGCGCCCGATCGACCCCGACCAGCTGTATTTCATCATCGTCGGCGCGTGCCAGTATCTCTTCTCCTCGCGCGTCGCCTTCGCCGACATCATGGGCGGCAAGTTCGCCGATCCGGCGTTCGCGCGCGACTTTCCCAACGCCGTGCTCGACGTGATCCTGAACGGGCTGCGCGCCGAACGACGGTAACGCTTGCCCGGCCGACGCCTCCCGACTATCGCCATTTAACGATAGTTAAACGAGGCGAGGGCTTGATGCACGGCACCCAGACGGCGCGCGACGACAAGGCCGCCTTCTCCATCTCGCCAGGACGTCGCAGTTACGTCCTGATCCTGCTGACGGTCATCTACACGCTTGCCTTTATCGACCGTCAAATCATCAACATTCTCGCCGAGCCGATCAAGACCGACCTCCATCTCGCCGACTGGCAGATGGGCGCGCTGTCGGGCTTCGCCTTTGCGCTGCTCTACACCACCTTCGGGTTGCCTGCGGCGCGACTGACCGAGCGCGGCAACCGATCGTGGATCATCGCCGGCGCGGTGACGCTGTGGAGCGCGTTCACCGCGCTGTCGGGCTTCGCCAACAACTTCGTCCACCTGCTGCTCGCGCGCACCGGCGTCGGCATCGGCGAGGCGGGGTGCGTACCCGCCGCGCACTCGCTGATCAGCGACATCACGCCCAAGGACAAGCGGGCGAGCGCGCTGGCTGTCTTCTCGATGGGGCTGCCGCTCGGCTCGCTCGTCGGGCTGGCGATGGGCGGCGTCGTCGCGGGAGCGTTCGGCTGGCGTACCGCCTTCTTCCTCGTCGGGCTGCCCGGCATCGCGCTCGCGCTGCTCACGCTCCTGACGGTGCGCGATCCACGACCGAGCGGGCGCGCCGTCACCGCCGGCGGCGAGGACGTGTTGAGCGTGAAGGGCGTGTTCCGCCATTTGCGCCAGCGGCCGAGCTTCGTGTGGATGACAATGGGTGCCGCGTTGCTCGCCGCGACCGGCTATGCCCACCAGACCTTCTACGGTTCGTTCTTCCTGCGCAATCACGGTCCCGCGCTCGATTATTGGGCGGGCGTGTTCGGCCTGAGCAACAAGCTCGCGTTCCTCGGCATCGCGCTCGGCCTCATTATCGGTATCGCCGGCACGATGGGCACGGGGATCGGCGGGCGGATGGCGGATCGCGCCGCGGCGATCCACCCGTCGGGCTATATGAAGGTGCCCGCCTGGTCGACGCTGATCGCAATCCCGTTCCTTGTCGCCGCGTTCCTGGTGCCGAGCGCGATGGCAGCGCTGGCGCTGCTGCTGGTGCCTCATTTCATGAAGGCGATGTGGTACGGCCCGGTCTTCGCATGCGTGCAGGGGATGGTGGCGCCGCGCTCGCGCGCGACGGCGATCGCGGTGTTCCTGTTCTTCGTCAACGCGATCGGGCTCGGCATGGGGCCGGTGATCGCCGGCGCGATGAGCGACCTGCTGGCAAAGACGATGGGCGCCGACGAGGGGCTGCGCGTCGCGATGATCGTATTCGCGGTAATGCTGGTGGCGGCGACCGCCTGCTTCCGCAAGGCCGGCCGCACGCTGGCGGACGATCTGGTGAGCTAGCCCGTCCGCACGCGCGTCACGCTCCGCCCGTCACCTTGCGCACCGCATCGTCGACTGGCACGTCGTGCAGCACGCGGTAGCGCGCCTCGATGAAGCTGAAGATCCCAAAGCCGAGCAGGCCCACCGCGACGAGGAGGTCGACCGGGCTCGACAGCCAGTCGATCGCCTCCGCCATGCCCCCGGCGGCGCTCGCCCGATCGGAGAAACCGGCGCGCAGCAGGAAGAAGCCGGTGACGAGGAAGATCAGTCCGCGCGCGGCGTAGCCGAGCCGCCCGCTCCATTGCACCCACGCCCGGCGCGCCGCGCCTGGCTCTAGATAGCGCAGGAAGCCGGCCTTGACCGCCTTCGCCAATTGCACGCCGCCGACGACGAGCAGCAGCACGCCGCCGAGCATCACGAGGAAGGTGCCGCCGGGCAGCGCGAGCGCCGTCTGCGTGCCCTGCTCGGCACTGTCCTTTGCCGCCTTTATCCCCTGCATCAGCCGCACCGCCTGATAGGTGAGGAACAAGTGCACGATCCCGCTGATCGCCGCGCCCGCGCGCTCGACCAACCCTTTGCCTTCACTGCCGTGCCGCTCGATGTCGAAGGCAGCGTCGCTCAGCCGCCACAGGCCATAGGCGAACAGCCCCGCCGCCATGATCGCGAGCAGCACGCGCCCGCCGCCGTCGCCTAGATAGGCGAGTGCGCCGGCGGGATCCTCCGTTCGCCCGGTGCGCAGCACGAGGATGGCGATGACAGTGTAGAGCAGGCCGCGAGTGGCAAAACCGACACGGGTCAGCAGCGTGAGCGATGAACTGGCCGACATAATAACCCCTTCTATCGCGACGCAAACATCCAGCCGAACGCTTTCGTTCCGCTGCAGGAACGGTGCGTCGTTCGTCAAAAGGAAAGGGCATGTTGCGTCTCGCCTTAGTAGAATTAGACCATTTCGCGGCAAGACCAAGCAGCGGTAAGGGGGCGCCAGGGGAGGAATAGCTGATGCTGAAATCGGTCAAGGCTGGCGGGGCTGGTGGTGTGATGAAAGCGTTGCAGTATGGAAACTCCGATACCGAAGCGTTCATCGATATCTGCTACCATGCTATCCTAGGCCGCGCGCCGGATCAGGTAGGTCTGAGAAATTACGGAACGATGATTGCCGCGGCACCCAATCGCGAAACGTTGATCGCCGTCGTTCGATCGATCGTGATGAGCGAGGAAGCGGGCAAGTATCGCGATCATCACCTTTCGATCAATCGGTAAGATGATGAACTTTCCCTTATATCAGTAATCTATCACTATATGGTTTCAAACGCGGCAGTAGCGGCGATAGCTTTCAATCTACAGAAAAGCGAACGCACCGTGACGCTACATTCGCCGACATGCACAGGCCAAGCCGCGTAATCGCCGGGCAATTCGGCAACCTGGATCAAGTCGACGGAATGATCGCTGGCGCGTCCGCCAACATCGGTTATCGATCACGATCATGTTCGACGATGGGGCATCCGGCATTCTTCGGGCGGACGGCGATGGTGGGCCGGGCGGTCAATTGGTCGAGGATGTCGACATCGACAGTTCGATCTGCGTCCCCGTCCGTGACGAGGCGCGGCTGCTTCCGCAGTTGCTGGCGTCGCTCGCCGGTCTGCGCGTCGGCCGCGCGCGGGTGAGAATCTTTCTCTATTTCGACGGCTGCAACGATGACGGCGTCGCGATCGCGCGGCAGGCCGCCGACAATCTCCCGCACCCCCTGCACTTCGTACTGGGCGAGCGGCAGGCTGAGCCCAATGCCGGCTACGCGCGCGGCGCGGCGATGGCGCTCGCGCTCGAGCAGGTCGGCACGGGCCCTGCCCTCCTGTTCACCACCGACGCCGACAGCCGGCCGCAGCCCGACTGGATCACGGCGGGGATCGCGGCGCTGCGCGAGGCGGATGTCGTCGCGGGGCGGATCCGGCGCGACGATGCCGCCGGCGATCCGGCGCAGCAGCGGATCGAGGATTATTACGATCGCCTGCATCGCTACCGCCGTCGGCTGGATCCCGTCGCCTGGGAGGCTGGTGACACGCATCATTTCGGCGGCGGCGCGAACCTCGCGATGACAGCCGACGCGTATCGCACGCTGGGCGGCTTCCGCGCGCTCGCGCACGGCGAGGATGCGACGCTGCTCGACGATGCCGCGCGACTGGGGCTGTGCGTGCGGCGCGACGCGGGGATGGTGGTCGACACGTCGTCGCGGCGGGAGGGGCGTGCGGTGAACGGGCTGGCGGACGCGCTTCAGGCGATCGACCGCGGCGCGGTGCAGATGGTCGCGCACCCGGCAAGCGTGGCGTGGCAGGCGCGCGCCCACGCGCTCGCGCGGCGGACCTTCGGCGCGATCGACGATGCCGCGCCGCTGGCGGCGCTGATCGGGCTGTCGACGGATCATCTCCGCGGCGTCGCACGCGACTGCCCCAATGGCGAGGCGTTCGCGATGCGCGTGGTGCCGGCGGCGCCGGGGCACGACCGGCTGGTGACGCTGGCGGTGGCCGAGGCGGCGCTCGCGGCACTGGAAGCCGAAGCGTGCGGGATAGCGGCATGACGGAAATCGCCGAGGCGTTGCACGCCGCAATCGCTGCGGCGGGATGGCACGTTGCGCCGCCGCGCGACCCTGGCGATGCGGCGGCGTATCTCACGCTGCTGCGGCCGCTCTACGCCGCGGGACGGCGCGATCTTCCGCTCGGCCGACTGCTCGAGGGGCATGTCGACGCGGTACAGATCGTGCAGCGCTACGGCGACGTGGGCCAGCAGGCGGCGCTGGCGGCCGCGCTCGCCGGCGGCGCGATGCTCGGCGTGTGGAATGCGGCGCTGCCGGGCGTGCCGCTGATGCTCGACGGCGGACGGCTGGAGGGCGGCAAGAGCTATGCCTCGGGCGCGGGCGTGCTGAGCCACGCGCTGGTTACCGCCGACACGCCAGCGGGCCAGCAACTGCTGCTGCTCGATCTCGCCAGCGTCGTACCGGCGATCGAGCGCGACTGGTGGCGCGTCACGGGGATGCAGCGATCGGAAACGCATCAGGCGCGGTGGCGCGGCGCGGCGGTGCCGGACGATGCGTTGATCGGCGCGCCGGGCTGCTACGCGACCGAGCCGCATTTCAGCGGCGGCGCGCTGCGCTTCGTCGCGGTGCATGCCGGCGGGATCGCCGCGCTTTTCGACCACACGCGCGACCATCTCGTCGCCGCGGCGCGCGCCGACGATCCGTTTCAGGCGGCGCGGCTCGCCGAGCTGTTCGCGCTCGCGGCGGGCGCGGCGGCGACGGTCCGCGATACCGCGTGCGGCTGGTTCGAGGATGAGGGCGAGGCGCGGCTCGCGCGCGTCGCCGCCGCCCGGCTGGCGGTCACCGAGGCAGCCGAGCGCGCGATCATCCTTGCGCAGCAGGCGGTGGGGCTGCTGGGGCAGTTTCTCGCGCATCCGCTCGCCGCGACGCTCGCCGACCTCTCGGTCTACGTGCGTCAGCCAGCGCCCGATGCGCAGCGGCTGCGCGTCGGGCGCGCAGTGCGCGACGGTCTGCTGTCACCCGACCTGTGAGGCTGGCGCTGGGCGGCATCCGATCGGCGCTGATCGTCGCGCCGCATCCGGACGACGAGATCATCGGCGGCGCGGGGTTGATCGCGGCGCTGCGCCTGCGCGGTGCAACGGTGCGCGTCGTGATCGTGTCCGATGGGGGCGCTTCGCATCCCGGCAGCACCGCCTGGCCGCGCGCGCGGCTCGTCGCCGAGCGCCGGCGCGAGAGCCGCCGCGCGCTGCTCCGTCTGGCAGTGCCGGCGGATGCGGTGACCTTTGTCGGCCTGCCGGACGGTGCGCTCGCCGCGCAGGGGGAGGCGTGCCGCCGGACGCTTCGCCGCCTCGTCGCGCAGACCGAACCGACGCTGATCGTCGCGCCCGCGGCGAGCGACGCGCACCCCGATCACCGTGCGGTGGCCGCCGCGCTGCGGGAGATCCGCACGCCGGCGCGGCGGCTCGACTATCAGGTGTGGCCGCCGCGCGGGCGGCATCCGCGCGCGATCACGCTCGTCGTCGCGCGGGGCGCGGCGGCGAAGCGTTCGCTGATCCGCGCGCACCGCACACAGCTGGGCGCGATCCGCGACGATCCCGCGGGCTTCGCGATCGCGCGGCACGAGCTCGCCGCCTTCGCGCATCCGCTCGAACGCTTCGTGGCGCAGCAACGGTGAGCGCGATCGGGCTGGACGGTTTCGCGGCCAAATTCGCCGGCGACGCCGATCCGTGGCGTACCTTTACCGACCGTGACGAGGCGGTGAAGCGCACCGCGATCCTCCACGCGCTGGGGCCGGGCCCGATCGGCCGCGTGCTCGAACTTGCCAGCGGCAACGGATCGAACAGCGTAGGCATCGCAACGCGCGCGCTGCGGCTCGACGCGACCGAGGGCACGGCGGAGGGCACGGCGCTGACGGCACGCGCCATCGCCTGCTATCCCCGCGCCGAAGCGACGCAGTTGCCGCTGCCTGGCGCGTTCCCGCATCTGCGCTACGACGCGATCGTCGTCGCAGAGCTACTTTATTACCTGTCCGTGCGTGAGATGGCGGCGGTGGCGCGCGACGCGCGTGCGGCCTTGCGTCCAGGCGGCAGGCTGGTTCTCGCGCACCACCGCATCGACTTCTACGATTTCGCGCAGCGTGCCGGCGCGATCAACGCGCGATTTCTGCGTGCGGCGGGCGGGCGGTGGCGTGTGCAGGCGGTACGCGCGACGCGGCGTTGGGAAGTCGTCGTCGCCAATCAGTGACTTGGCAGAAAAGTCGGTTGCGGACACGAAATGATACGCGTGCGGTAGAACCGTTTCGGCCGCGAAGCGTTTGTGTCCGGTGCGGGGGAAATTTCTACTGATCGCCGGGGCTGCCGGCGTGCTGTCGGCGTGCAATCGCCACCAGTCGACGCTGGCGCCGTTCGGTGCCGACGCCGCCGATATCCGGCATCTTTTCATCGTAATGCTGATCGGCGCCGTCGTGATCGCGATCGGCGTCGCGCTGCTGATGCGGCACGCGGTACGCGCGCCCGAAGGCGAACTGACCCACAAGGGCGGCATGCGGCTGGTGCTGTGGCTCGGCGGGATCATCCCGACCGTCGTCCTGCTCGGCCTCCTCGCCTATTCGCTGCCGTTCATGAAGCCGCGGCCGACCGCGCCCGCCGACCTCAGGATCGGCGTGGAGGGCGAACAATTCTGGTGGCGGGTGATCTATCGGCCCGCCGGCGCCCCGGCAGTGACGAGCGCCAACGAGGTGCGCATCCCCGTCGGGCGCACGGTCGCATTTGAGCTGGCGGCGGGCGATGTCGTCCACAGTTTCTGGATTCCCGGGCTCGCCGGCAAGATGGACATGATCCCCGGCCGCACCAACCGGCTGGTGGTGCGTGCCGACGCGCCCGGCCGGTACCGCGGGCAGTGCACCGAATTCTGCGGGCTGAGCCACGCGCTGATGGCGTTCGACGTCGTCGCGATGCCTGCGCCGGCATTCGACGCCTGGCTGGCGCGCGAGCGGCAGCCGGCGACCGCCGTGGCCGACGCGGCCGGCGCTCGCGCCTTCGCTGCCAACGGCTGCGCCGCATGTCACAGTGTCCGCGGCGCTGGCGCGACGTCTGCGATCGGGCCGGATCTGACGCACTTCGGCACGCGGCGTACGTTGGCGGCGGGGATCCTGCCGATGACGACCGCCAACGTCGCCGCGTTCATCCGCCATCCCGAGGCGGCCAAGCCCGGCGTGCGCATGCCCGCCTTTCCCCATATCTCGCAAGCGGAGGCGACTGAGATCGCGCGCTATTTGCAGGGCCTGAAATGAGCCTCTACGCCCAGGACGATACCGCGCTGCGCGCCGCGCAGGAAGAGCGGCTGCGCGCCGTGTGGAAGCCGCCGTCGGGCTGGTTCTTCCGCTGGACCGACGTCAACAACAACCGCGTCGGCGTGTGGTACACGCTGACGGCGTTCGGCTTCATGCTGTTCGCGGGCGTGCTGGCGCTGATCATGCGCACGCAGCTGGCGGTGCCCGAGAACAATCTCGTCTCGGCGAACACCTTTAACCAGTTGTTCACGCTGCACGGCTCGATGATGATGTTTCTGTTCGCCGTGCCGATGTTTGAGGCCGTGTCGATCATCCTCCTGCCGCAGCTCTTGGGCGCGCGCGACCTGCCCTTCCCGCGCCTTTCCGCCTTCGGTTACTGGAGCTTCCTGCTGGGCGGCGTGTTCGTCGGCGGATCGATCTTCTTCAACGCCGCGCCCGACGGCGGGTGGTTCATGTATCCGCCGTTGACGACGCGCACCGACCTCTCCGGCATCGGCGCCGATATCTGGATGCTCGGCCTCAGCTTCATCGAGGTATCGTCGGTCGCAGCGGCGGTGGAGCTGATCGTCGGCGTGCTGAAATGCCGCCCGCCGGGCATGCGGCTCAACCTGATGCCGCTCTACGCCTGGTACATCCTGGTCGTGGCGGTAATGATCCTGTTCGCCTTCCCGCCGCTGATCGCGGGCGACCTGCTGTTCGAAATGGAGCGGCTGCTCGGCTGGCCGTTCTTCGATGCGGCGAAGGGCGGCGATCCCTTGCTGTGGCAGCACCTGTTCTGGATCTTCGGCCATCCCGAAGTCTACATCGTCTTCCTGCCGTCGATCGCTTTGTTCGCGATGATGATCCCGACCTTCGCGCAGCGTCACCTGCTCGGCTATCCATGGATCGTGCTCGCCGCGGTCGGCACCGCCTTCCTGTCGTTCGGCCTGTGGGTGCACCACATGTTCGCGACCGGCCTGCCCAAGATCAGCCTCGCCTTCTTCTCCGCCGCGTCCGAAGCGGTGGCGATCCCCACGGGCGTGCAGATCTTCGCGTTCATCGCGACGCTGTGGGCGGGCAAGGTCAAATGGTCGACGCCGCTGCTTTACGCCAGCGGCAGCCTGGCGGTATTCGTGATCGGCGGGCTGACGGGGGTGATGGTGGCGATCGCGCCGTTCGACTGGCAGGCGCACGACACCTATTTCGTCGTCGCGCACCTCCATTACGTGCTGATCGGCGGGACGTTGCTGCCGCTGTTCGGCGGGCTCTATTATTACTGGCCGCTGATCACCGGAAAGAAGCTGAGCGACCGGCTGGGCCGCACCGCCTTCTGGATCATGTTCGTCGGCATCAACCTCACCTTCTTCCCGATGCATTTGTCGGGGCTGGAAGGGATGCCGCGGCGCGTCTTCACCTATCCCGCCGAGCTCAACATCGGCTGGCTCAACCTCGCCTCGACCGCGGGATCGTATCTCTTTGCGTCGGGCGTGCTGGTGCTGGTGATCGATCTGGCGCTGTCGCCGAGCCGCAAGAAGGCGCCGCGCAATCCGTGGAACGCGGGCACGCTCGAGTGGCTGGCGCATCCCGACGACGAGGATTGGGGCATACGATCGGTGCCGCTGATCGAGAGCCGCTATCCGATCTGGGACCAGAAGAACTTCGTCGCCAAGGTGGACGAGGGGCGCTTCTTCCTGCCCGATGCCGAGGAAGGCCGGCGTGAGACGATCATCACGTCGGTACTCGATGCGAAGCCGGTATCGGTGATCCGGCTGGGCACACCGAGCGTCAAGCCGATGATCACCGCGGTGGCGCTGGGATCGGTGTTCATCCTGACGACCTATCACCTGTACCTGGCGGCGGCGCTGTTCGGCGTCGTCACGCTCGGCTGCGTGCTGTGGTGGCTGTGGGATACCGCCGAGATCCCCGAGAAGCCGGAGAAGCCGATCGGCCACGGGATGACGATGCCGCTCTACCTGTCCGGCCCGGCGGCGCCCGGCTGGTGGGCGATGTTCATCACGATGATGGCGGATGCCACCGCCTTCTCCGGCCTCGTCTTCGGTTATTATTTCTACTGGACGATCCATCCCGATTTCGGTGCCGGGTTCGACGGGCCGGGAAGCGCCGGGCCGCTGCTCGCGCTGGCCTGCTCGCTCGGCAGCTGGGCGGCGACCGTGGCTGCGCGCGAGATGCACCGCCGCGGCGGCGTGACGGCGGCGCGCGGGCTGCTGATCGCGGGCGCAGGCGCGGCGGCGGCGAGCATCGCGGCGGGGCTCGGCAGCCTTGACGGGCTCGATCCGAAGGCGAACGTCTATCCGGCGATCGTCTGGGTGCTGGTGATCTGGACGGTGGCGCACGCCGCGGTCGGCATCGTGATGCAGCTCTACACGCTGGCGCGCAGCATCGCCGGCAAGATGGACCCGGCGCATGACGCCGATCTTCGCAACATCACCGTCTATCAGCACTTCTTCGCGCTGACCGCGATCGTCGCCTATCTCACCGTCGGGCTGTTCCCGGAGGCGGGGCTGTGAGGCGCTGGCTGAAACGCGCGCAGCGGCTGCGCGTCACCTTGTGGACGCTGATCGTGCCGCCGACGACGTGGGCGGTACATTTCCTGTTTTCGTACCTGTGGGCGGCGGTATCGTGTGCGAAGCTGGGCGAATGGGCGCGCTTTCCCACCGCCTTCGCGATCGGCACGGTTGCGGCGCTCGCCGTCATCGTCGTGTCCGGCATCATCGCGCTGCAACAGTCGCGCACCCCCGGCGACGTCGCGCCGCACGACGAGGGTACCGACGTCGATCGGCTGCGCTTCCTCGCCTATTCGACGCTGCTGCTCGCCGGATTGAGCTTCATCGGCGTGGTGTTCACCGCGCTTCCCGTCCTCGTGCTGAGCGATTGCCGGTGAGGCGCGGCGCTCTGGCGGCGGGGCTAGCGCTGTTCCCGCTCGGCTGGGCGGCGAGCAGCGTCACGGTCGGCGCGTGGGCGATGACCGGGCATATGGTGGCGCACATGATCGCGGTCGCGGTCGCGGCGCCGCTTGTCGCGTTCGGCGTGCAAGGCACGCGGGCCGATCCGGCAGGGCGCTGGCCGCGGGCAGCGACGCCGAGCGCCGCGGCGCTGATCGAGGCGATCGTCGTGTGGGGCTGGCACGTGCCCGCGCTGCGCCGGCTGGTTCACGATCACCCCGGCTGGCTGGTCGTCGAGCAGGCGAGCTTCCTTGCCGCGGGGCTGCTGCTGTGGGCCGCCGTGCTCGCGCCGCGGCATCGCATGGCTGGCGTCGGCGCGCTGCTTGTCACGTCGATGCACATGACGCTGCTCGGCGCGTTGATCGGCCTCGCACCGCGGCCGCTGTACGGCCATGGCGGCGTGGCGGCGCTGGCGGACCAGCAGGTCGCCGGCGTGGTGATGCTGCTGATCGGCGGGATCGCGTACCTCGTCGGCGGGCTGGTGATGCTAGGCCGGCTCCTCCAACACCGTGGCGAGGCGCCCGCATGACGATCCGCATCACTTGGGCGCGCGCGATCGCGACGCTCGTCGGCCTCGCGCTCGCCGGCCTGCTGTTCGCTTGGTCGGGCGTGTTCAACATCGCCGCATCGAGCGGGCATTGGGCGATTACCGACTGGTTCTTGCACTGGACGATGCGCAATTCGGTGCGCACGCACGCCGCCTTTTCCTCGCCCGACGATCCGATCGATCGCAGCGGGATGGTGAGCGCGGCGGGGCATTTCGCCAACGCCTGCTCGGTCTGCCACGGCGCGCCGGGCGTGAAGCCGGCGCCGGTGATGCAGGCGGCGACCCCGCCCGCGCCCAACCTCGCGATCAACGCGCGCGAGTGGACCGACAAGCAGCTGTTCTGGATCCTGCAGCACGGCGTCAAATACACCGGCATGCCCGCCTGGGCGGTGCAGGATCGTCCCGACGAGGTGCGCCGCATGGTCGCCTTCGTCCGCCAACTGCCCGAGATGCGTGCCGAGGAGTACAAGCAGCTCGTCGGCGAGGCGCAGCCGGGGCGCGACCTCGCCGCCTGCACCGGCTGCCACGGCGACGACGGGCGGGGGCGCGGCGCGGGAGACATTCCGATCCTCGGCGGGCAGCGGCCGGAGTATCTGCATGCCGCGCTGCGCGCCTATGCCGGCGGCCGCCGCTCGAGCGCGGTGATGCAGCAGGTGGCGATGCGGATGGAGCCCGCCGCGATGGCGAGCACCGCGCGGCAGTTCGCGGCGATGCCGGGGATCGGCGGCACGCTGCCCGCCCTGCCTGAGCAGTCCGCCGGCACCGCGCTGGCCGCGCGGATCGTCGCGCAGGGGCTGCCCGTCAAGCAGCTACCCGCCTGCGCTAGCTGCCACGCCGACGGTAAGCCCTATCCCGTCATAGCGGGGCAGCGTGCGGCTTATATCGCCGGGCGACTGCGTCAGTGGCGCGGCGACAAGAACGTCGTCGACGCGCGCAAGAGTCACGCGACGATGCCCGTCATCGCGCGCCGTATCCCTGAGGAGATGATCGACCCGCTCGCGCGCTACCTTGCCGCTGCGCGATA
Source organism: Sphingomonas sp. NBWT7 (assembly GCF_014217605.1). Taxonomy (NCBI): domain Bacteria; kingdom Pseudomonadati; phylum Pseudomonadota; class Alphaproteobacteria; order Sphingomonadales; family Sphingomonadaceae; genus Sphingomonas; species Sphingomonas sp. NBWT7. The sequence continues at coordinate 1,921,622 of NZ_CP043639.1, forward strand.
GGGCGGGCGTCGGTCGGTCCAGGGTGCGGCGGGGCAGCTTGCCGCCTAGCAAGAGTTCGCGGCGGGGCGGTCGCAACGGGGCGGCGCCTAGAAGGTCAGCCGCACCGTGCCGCCCCAGGTGCGCGGGTCGCCGAGTTGCGCCGAGATGAGGCCGGTGTTGCCCGGCGTGACGGCGAGCGATTCGAAGTAGTTGCGGTCGAACGCGTTGCGCACCCAGGCGAAGACGTCGAAGCGATCGTTGCGGATGCCGACGCGGAAGTTGTGGATCGAATAGCCATCGATATCGGTGTAGATCGAGCGCGACGCGTTGGACGAGAATTTCGAGCGGTAATTGGCGTCATAGCCGACATAGCCCTGCGCTTCCTGCCCGAAGACGATGCCCGGCACGTTATACTCGCCGCCCCATGAAAAGGCCCATTTCGACAGGCCCGGCAGCCACTGGCCCGAGACGTTGCAATTCGCCGGGCTGTTCGCCCCCGGGGTCGCTGCCGGACCCGGCGGGGTGCCGGTGCCGCCGCCGGCGAGCTCGGGCGGGCACGGCGCATCGACGAAGCGGACGAACTTGCCATCGGTGTACGCACCGCTGACATAGCCGCTGAACCGGTCGGTCGGGCGGACCGAGAAATCTGCCTCGACGCCGCGCACGCGCACCTTGTCGGCATTGGCAAGATAGCCGCGCAGGACGTTGCTGCCGCTGACGTTGCTGATCACGCTCGCCTGGAAATCCTTGATGTCGGTCCAGAAGCCGGTGACGTTGAGCGTCGCGCGGCGATCCCAGAACTGCGATTTGACGCCGACCTCGAAGTGGTCGACCTTCTCCGGATCGATCTGCGCGACGTCGAGCGCGGGAAGGCCGCTCGGCAGGCTGGGCACACCGTTGAGGTTGATCCCGCCGGTCTTGAACGATCGCGCATAGGTGGCGTAGCCGAGCACGTCGGGCGCGACCTTGTACGACAGGTTCAGATCGTAGGACAGATTCCAGTCGCTGAACTTGGGCTCGAAGAATTGCGAGGCCTGCGTGCCGCGCTGCGCCGCGATCCAGGGATCGTTGTAATAGGCGCTCGCCGGGTCGTTCGAGACAACGCGCCGCGTGCCGTCCGACGCGGTGCCGGTGACGATCGAGTTATACAGCCCGTCCTTCTTGTCGTAGTTGAGGCGGATGCCGGGAGAGATCGTCAGCGCCTCGGTCGGATGCCAGTTGAGCTTGCCGAACGCCGCGACGCTGAGATTGTCGAGCCGGATGTCGTTTTCCGCGAGCAGTCCGTTCAGCACCGCCGGGTTGCGCGACAGCGCGCTGCCGGGCGCGAGCAGCCACGCGCTGCCCGCCGGGCCCGTTTCCTGCACCCCGCTGGTGCGAATTTCCTGATAGAAGCCGAACGCGCCGACGACGAAATCGACCTTGCCCGCGTCGTAGGCGTAGCGCAGTTCCTGCGTATACTGGTTTTGCTTGGTCGGGTTGTTGACGCGCGTGTAGACCGGCAGGCCGGTGAAATCGCGGTCGTTCTTGGGTCCCCAATCCCAGTAGCGCCACGCGGTGACCGACGTCAGCGTGCCGTCGCCGACGTCCGCCTCGGCACGCAGCGACAGCCCGCCCATCTCGTTGCGCGCGGCCAGCGCCGCGTCGAGATCGGTCCGGCGATCGAACGGATCGGTGCTCGGCACGCGATAGCCGGGGAACAGCGCGGTCAGCGCGGCATATTGCCGGTTGGCGGCGCGCTGCGTCGTGCCGACGCGAGCGTAGATCTGGCCGCAGCAGATCGGATCCTGCAGGTTGTAATCGCCCGACAGCGTCAGCCGCAGCCCGTTCATCGGCTTCCACAGCAGCGATCCGCGCACCCCCAGATTATCCTGCGAGTTGATCCACTGGTTGCTGGTGACGTTGTAGATCGTACCGCGGCGATCGGTGGTGGACACGCTGATCCGCGCGGCTAGATCGTCGGTGATCGGGCCGGAGACCGACGCCTCGCCCTGTTTGAAGCTGTAGTTGCCGAGCGACACCTCGGCCTTGCCCTCGTAGTCGAAGCTCGGCGCGCGAGTGGTGATGTTGATCGCGCCGGCGGTGGTGTTCTTGCCGTAGAGCGTGCCCTGCGGCCCGCGCAGCACCTCGATCTGCTCGACGTCGACGAAGTCGAGCGTCGCGGCGGCGATGCGGTTGTAATACACCTGATCGATGTAGATTCCAACACCCTGTTCGAAGCCGTCGTTGGTAAGGCCGAACGGCGCGCCGATGCCGCGGATGTTGATGAACGTGTTGCGCGGATTGGTGGAGAAGAACTGCAGCGACGGCTGCAGCTGAGTCAGGCGGTTGACGTTGTAGGTGCCCTGCGATTCGAGCGTCCCGGCGTCGATCACGCTGATCGCGATCGGAACGTCCTGCACGTTCTCCGCCTTGCGCCGCGCGGTAACGAGGATGTCGCCGCCGTTGGTAGCGGCGGGCAGGGTCGTGGCGGTGGTCGCCACCTGAGGCTCCGCCGTCACCGTCGCGGGTGCCGTGACCGCTGCCAGCGTCACGGGCGCGTCGCTGGCTTGCGCCGCCGCATTGCCGGCGACGACCGATCCGAGCGCACTGCCTACTAATAGCACCGCGATCCGGTTGCGCACCATCGAGCATCTCCTTCGTCTTATTCCTATTCAATGGATAGGAATACACAACTGAGGGTCGGCGCCAATATTAGAAGCGCTTTGCCGCGTCCGAAGCGCAGCTTCTTTAGGCAGCGAACGGCGATCGTTGGCGGCGGCTTGGCGCATCGCGCGCGCGCGCCTATCTGCCGCCGCCATGGCTGCCCCAATTCTCGCGTACGAAGACCTCGGCCTCATCCAAGGCGCTGGCTGGCTGTTCCGCCACCTCAATTTCTACGTCGGGCCGCGCGACCGTCTGGCGCTGATCGGGCGCAACGGCGCGGGCAAGACGACGCTGCTGAAGCTGATCGCCGGCACCGTGGAGGGCGACGAGGGCCGCCGCACGATCGTGCCGGGCACGCGCGTCGTGCTGCTGGAGCAGGACCCGAACCTCGCCGGCTTCGCGACGCTCGCCGACTATGTCCTGTCGGGGAGCGATGCGCCCGAGCATTTCGAGGCGGCCGCGATCGCCGACCAGCTCGGCATCGATCTCGGCCGCGAGGCGGCGACCGCATCGGGCGGCGAGCGGCGCCGCGCCGCGATCGTCCGCGCGCTGGCGCAGGATCCCGACGTGCTGCTGCTCGACGAGCCGACCAACCACCTCGACATCGGCGCGATCGAGTGGCTCGAGGAATGGCTCGGCCGGTTTCGCGGCGCGTTCGTCGTCATCAGCCACGACCGCACGTTCCTGACGCGGCTGACCAAGCAGACGCTGTGGCTCGATCGCGGCAACCTGCGGCGCGCCGAAGTCGGCTTCGGCGGGTTCGACGCCTGGACCGACCAGGTCTATGCCGAGGAGCAGCGCGCGGCAGAGAAGCTCGACGCCAAGCTCAAGCTCGAGGAGCATTGGCTGCAGCGCGGGGTGACGGGACGACGGCGGCGCAACCAGGGCCGGCTGACCAAACTGAAGGAGATGCGTGCCGAGCGCGCGGCGATGATCGGGCCCCAGGGTGCGGCGGCGCTGTCGGTGGGCAGCGACGACAACAAGACCAAGATCGTGATCGACGCCGCGCATGTTTCCAAGGAATATGACGGCCGCACGATCATCCGCGACCTGACGTTCCGCGTCGCGCGCGGCGACCGCATCGGCATCGTCGGGCGCAACGGCGCGGGCAAGACGACGCTGCTGAAGCTGCTGACCGGCGAGATCGAGCCCGACAGCGGCGAGGTGAAGCTCGCCAAGACGCTCGACGGGATCGTGATCGACCAGCAGCGGCGACTGATGGCGCCCGACAAGACGGTGCGCGAGGTGCTGGCCGACGGCGGTGACTGGATCGAGGTGATGGGCGTCAAAAAGCACATCCACGGTTATCTCAAGGAATTCCTGTTCGATCCCAACCTGACCGAGGCGAAGATCGCGTCGCTATCGGGCGGCGAGCGGTCGCGCCTGCTGCTGGCGCGCGAGTTCGCGCGGCCGTCGAACCTCCTCGTCCTTGACGAGCCGACCAACGACCTTGATCTCGAGACGCTCGACCTGTTGCAGGAAGTGATCGGCGACTATGGCGGCACCGTGCTGATCGTCAGCCACGACCGCGACTTCCTCGACCGCACCGTCACCGTGACGCTCGGGCTCGACGGATCGGGCAAGGTCGACGTGGTGGCGGGCGGCTACGAGGATTGGGAACGGCAGCGCGCGCCGAGGATCGAGGCGAAGAAGGCCGCCGCCAAGCCGGCGGCCGCCGCGCCCGCCGCGGCACAGGCGAAGACCAAGTTCAGCTACAAGGACCAGCGGGACTATGATCAGCTTCCCAAGCGGATCGAGGCGCTCGACGCCGCTATCGCGCGCGACGAGGCGCTGCTCGCCGATCCCACGCTCTACGTCCGCGATCCGGCGGGGTTCGATCGGCTGATGAAGGCGATCGCCGTGGCGCGCGACGAGAAGGACGCGGCGGAGATGCGCTGGCTGAAGCTTGCCGAGCAGGCCGAAGCGCTCGGCTGAGCGGCTATAGCGCGGTGCCCGACCGTCCGGCGAGGTCGACGACGTACTGCCACGCCACGCGTCCCGAGCGGCTGCCGCGCCGCGTCGCCCACAGCAGCGCGTCGGCAGCATCGAACGTCAGCCCGTAACGCTCGGCATAGCCGCGCACGATCGCGAGATAGAGCGGCTGGTCGACGACATGGAAGCCGAGGCTGAGGCCAAAGCGATCGGCGAGCGCGAGCTGATCGTCGACTGCATCGCGCGCATTGATCGCGCTTTCCTGTTCGTGGATGTCGCGTGGAATCAGATGGCGGCGGTTCGACGTCACCACCAGCCGGGCGTTCGCCGGCCGCGCCTCCGCGCCGCCTTCAAGCAGCGAACGCAGCGTGCGCGCGTCGGACGCAGCGTCGAACCCGAGATCGTCGAGGAAGAGGACGAAGGCGCGCGGCGCGGCGGCGATCGTATCGAACAGGGCGGGCAGCCCATCGAGCTGGTCCGCCGCCACCTCGACCAGCGCAAGATCGCCGCCTTCGCGCTGCACCGCGCCGACGCACGCCTTGACCAGCGCCGACTTGCCCGTGCCGCGCGCACCCCACAGCAGCGCGTCCTGCGCCGCGTGCCCCGCCGCCAGCCGCTCGAGGTTGGCGAGCAGCGCGGCGCGCTGCGCCTCCACCCCGTGGAGCAGATCGAGCGGCAGCGGCGCGAAGGCGCGCGCGGGCGCGAGCGTGTTAGCGCGCCAGACATAGGCGGGATGCGCGCGCGGGTCGGCGGGCGGCGGCGGGGGCGGCGCGAGCCGTTCGAGCGCGGCGGCGATACGGGCGAGATCGTCCATGGTCGCGCGTGCTAGGATGCCGCCCCGCCCCGCGCAACGCCTGCTACAGCGCGGCGAGCAGCGCCAGCGCGGGCTTGCGATCGAGGAATGCGGGGTCGGCGAGCGCGCGCGATATCGCCTGCCGCGCCTCCGCCCCCCGGCCGAGTTCCGCGAGCGCCTGCGCGAAGTGCCAGCGGATGCCGGCGTGCTGCGGCGCGAGCGTCGCGGCCTTGGCGAGCAGCGGCAGCGCGGCGCGCGCGTCGCCCCCTTCGTACAACGCCCAGCCATAGGCATCGCACGCCGCCGGGTTCATCGGCACCAGCCGATGCGCCGCGCGGGCGTAGACCAGCCCGGTATCGGCGTCGCCCGCCCCGACATAGGCGTAGCCGAGTTGCGCTAGCACGACCGCGTCGCGCGTGCCGACGTCGGCGCGCAGCCCTTCCAGCGTGTCGATCGCGGCGTCCCAGTCGCGCACGCCGAGTTGCAGATTGGCGAGCGCGCGGCGGGCGACGATGCTCTGCGGGTTCTGCGAAAGGTACAGCGCGAGCGCCTCCACGCCGAGCCGCCGTTGCCCGGCCCGGTCCGCCGCGTCGGCGAGCCGCAGCAGCGTCGGCGCGTCGAAGCGCAGGTCCGCCGCGCGACGATAGGCGGCGAGCGCGGGCGCGAACTGCCCCTGCGTCGCATAGACGTCGCCGGCGAGCAGCTGCGCGTCGGGCACGCCGGGCGAGACGGCGGCGATGCCCTGCGCCTCGCGCAGCGCGGCCGCGCCGTCGCCGGCATCGAGCAGGCCGCGGATGAAGGCGACGGCCGCGCCGGGATCGCCCGGGGCCGCGGCGACGGCGTTGGCGAGCACTGCGACGCCATTGTCGCTGCCGAACGATGTCGGCCCGGCGAGCGCCGGCCGCGCGGCACGATCGAGGAAGCGCGCCGCCCAGTCGCGCGCGCCCTTCGCCTCGAACGCGCGCGCGACCAAGCCGAGCGTGTAGCTGTCCGCGTCGCGGCGGGTGGCGACCGGTTCGAGCACGTCGAGCGTGCCCTGCGCATCGCCCGAACGAAGCAGCGCGGCGCCGAGCAGCCGCCGCGCGACGAGGTTCATTGGCTGCCGCGCGACGACCTCGCGAAAGCTCGCCACCGCCTGTTCGTAGCCGCCGTCGGCATAGGCGAGCAGGCCGGTGAGCAGGACGGCACCCGTGTTCCCGCTCGCGCCGTTCATCCGGCCGAGCATCGCGCGGGCGAGATCGCGCTTGCCGGCGCGCGCCGCCATCACCGCCTGGAGATACAGCGCCTGCGGATCGCCGGGTCGCGCGGCGAGCGCGCGCCTAGTCGCGCCGAGCATGTCTGCGTAGCGCCCGGCGTCGCCCGCGGTCGCGGCATATTCGATCAGCGCTGGCTGATAGTAAGCATCCCGCGTCAGCGCCCGCTCGAACCACGGCAGCGCGGCGACGAGGCCGAAGCGGCTGCGCACCAACTGCCCGACGAGCACCGTCGCCGCGAGGTTCGCCGGATCGAGCGCGAGCGCGCGCTGCGCCGCGGCGCCGCCGGCGCGCACGTCGCCGGCGTCGAAGCGAATGCGGCCGAGATCGGCGAACGCCGCGGCGTCGCGCGGGTTGGCGGCGACGATCGCCTGCAGCGCCCGCGTTGCGCCCGGCACGTCGCCCTTCGCGGCGAGCGCGCGTGCGGTCACGCGTCGGGCGTAGCCGGCGTAGCGCGGCGCGGCGCGCGCGGCTTCGGCAATGGCACGATCGGGATCGTCCTGCGCTAAGAAGGAATCGGCGAACAATTGGTGCAGCCGTGCGGGCGCGACGCCGCCCTGCACCGCGCGATTGAGCGCGCCCTCGGCGGCGACACCCTCGCCGAGCAGGAGGTAGACGCGGCCGAGCACCGCGCTGGCGATCGCGCCATCGAGACCCTTGCTGGCGACCAGCGCGTGATTGCGTGCCGCGCTGTAGTTGCCGCGGTCGAGTGCGGCGAGGCTGGCCGATAGCGCGCCGCGCGGATCGGGCGCGGCGGCGCGGCGCGCGAGCAGCACGATCCCGCCGAGCAGCAGGCCGGCGAGCGCGAGCCCGGCAAGGAGTCGCAGCGCCGCCGCGGAAAGCCATGCCGGGCGCGCTAGGCGGCGCGGCGCACGGCGCCGGCCGCGCAGCATCGGGTAGCGGCGCGGTTCCTCAAGCATGAAGGTCGTAGCTCTTGAGCAGGTCGTACAGCGTCGGGCGGCTGACACCGAGCAGCCGCGCGGTCTGCGAGATATTGCCGTCCGCGCGCGACAGCGCGTGGCGGATCGCCTGGCGATCGGCGCGCTCGCGGATGGCGCGCAGGTTGATCGGCGTGTCGGCGACATCGTCGAGGTCGAGATCGGCCGCGGTCACGAGCTTGCCGTCGGCCATGATAACCGCGCGCTTCACGCGATTTTCAAGCTCACGCACATTGCCCGGCCAGCGGTGCGAATCGATTGCGGCGCGCGCATCGGGCGCGAGGCCAGCGACCGCGGGGTTCATCGCCTTGGCGTAGCGCCGCACGAAATGCTTCGCGAGCAGCGCGGCGTCCCCGGGTCGCTCGGCCAGCGTCGGAATACGCACGACGATCTCGGCAAGGCGATAATAGAGATCCTCCCGGAAGCTGCCATCGGCGACCATCGCGTCGATATCGCGGTGCGTCGCGCAAACGATACGCGTGTCGACCGCGATCGGCTTGCGCCCGCCGATCCGCTCGATCACGCGCTCCTGCAGGAAACGCAGCAGCTTTACCTGGAGCGGCAGCGGCACGTCGCCGATCTCGTCGAGGAACAGCGTGCCGCCGGCGGCCTGCTCGATCTTACCCTCGACGGTCTTCACCGCGCCGGTGAAGGCGCCCTTTTCGTGCCCGAACAGCTCGCTCTCGAGCAGCGTTTCGGGAATGGCAGCGCAGTTGATCGCGACGAACGCGCCGCCCGAACGGCGCGACGCGTCGTGCAGCCCGCGCGCTAGCAGTTCCTTGCCCGTGCCGCTCGCGCCGAGCAGCATCACCGACACGTCGGCCGGCGCGACGCGCTCGATCGTGCGCATCACCTTGGCCATCTCGGGCGCGGCGGTGACGAGGCCGCCGAGCGCGGGCGCGGCGCCGCTCGCCGCCAGCCGCCGGTTCTCCTGCTCGAGATCGCGGACGTGAAAGGCACGCGCGACGATCAACCCCAATGCATCGATATCGATCGGCTTCTGGTAGAAATCCCACGCGCCGTCGGCGATCGCGCGCAAGGCGCTCTCACGCGTGCCGTGTCCCGAGGCGACGATCACCTTGATATCGGGCTTGAGCGCAAGGATCTCGGCGAGCACCGCGAACCCCTCGCTGGTGCCATCGGGATCGGGCGGGAGGCCGAGATCGAGCGTCACAACCCCCGGCTCCTCCGCGCGCAACGCCTCAATCGCGCTGGTGCGATCGCCCGCGACGATCACCTCATAGCCCTCGTAGGCCCAGCGCAGCTGGCGCTGCAGTCCCAGATCGTCCTCGACGATCAACAGCTTGCGCGAACCCGTCATGCCGCCATTCCCATCATCGCACCGGCCGGCGGCGCGAGCGGCAAGGTGATGCAGAAACGCGTCCCCTCCCCCTCGCGGCTTGCCACGCCGATCGTGCCCCCCATCGCCTCCGCCAGCTGCCGCGCCTCGAACGCCCCCAATCCGAACCCGCCGGGCTTGCCGGAGACGAACGGGCGGAACAGCTCGTCGCGCACGAACGCCGGCGTCATGCCGCAGCCGCGATCGGCGACGGTGATCGTCGCCGCCCCATTTGCCGCCGCGATCGCGAGCGCGACGGGTGCGTCGGGCGCGCTCGCCTCGATCGCGTTCTGCACCAAGTGCGTCACCAGCGTCTCGAGCGCGACGGGATCGGCGATCGCCGCCACGCCGGCGTCGCCGCTCACCAACACCGGATGCTGCGCGCGGCGGCCGTCGGCGATGCGCTGCGCGATCCCCAGCAGCGGCACCGCGCGCGCCGGCTCGCCGCGGCTGCCGTGATGCTGCGACAGCTTGGCGAGCAGCGCGTTCATCCGCTGCGAGGAATCGGTGAGCGTCGCGACCATGTCGGCGCGGAACGCCGGATTGTCGGCGTGCCGCTCGGCATTGCGCGCGACCAGCGTCAGCTGGCTGACGAGATTCTTCAGGTCGTGCATGATGAAGGCAAAGCGGCGGTTGAATTCGTCGAAGCGCTGCGCGTCGGCGAGCGCGGCGTGGGCGCGCGCCTCGGCAAGATAGCTCGCCGCCTGCCGCCCGGCGACGCCGAACAGGTCGAAATCCTCCCAATCGAGCGCGCGATCGATCAGCGGGCGGTGCAGCACCACCGCGCCGGCGAGGCGGTCGAAATGCAGCAGCGGCACCACAGCCCATGCCGTCGTACTGTCGCGCAGCCAATTGCCCACCGCTGCCGCATCGGCGGGATCGGCGGTGCCGGCGCGTACCGCATCGATATCGATGATCCGCGCAGTCGCGGCGAGATGCGAGAACAGCGCGGCGTCCGGCTCGGGCGGCAGCGGGGCGTCGGGCCAAGCCCAGTCGGCGCCCGCGCCGAGTGCCGCGCCGTCAGGCGCCAGCAGCGCGCCGCCGGGCGACCCGGTGAGGTCGGCGATCGCCTTGATGATGCGCCGATCGAGCGAGGCGAGTTCGGTGCCGGGCGCTCCCAGCGTCTCGGTGAAGCGCAGCCATTCGCTGCGGTAATCGTAGCGGTGGCTGAACAGGTGCTTCGCCACCTGCACCTTGACCCAGGCGCGCACCCACGGCGTCGACACGATCGTCATCAGCGCCGCCGCGGTGCCGAGCACGAAGGCGGTCTGCACGACCCGCGCGTGATCGCCGCCGAACGCCGCGATCACCGCCATCGCGAGCCCGGTGACGACGACGTAGAGCCCCGCCGTCACGATCGACAGCGATTGCAGCGCGACGGTGCGCGACACCTGCAGCGTCCATTCGCCGTCGCGCTGCACGGCAAGACCGAACAGCGGGGCGAGCGCCACCATCACCGCGCCGCGCGCATCGACCAGACCGGCAGGCCATCGATCGGTGAGCCAGGCGCCGGCATAGACCGCAAGATCGACGCCCCACATCAGCGTCAGCGCGATGCCGACGATCCGCATGCCGCCGCGCGCGCGCCACGACGGCCCGGCGCGCAGCTGATGGACAAGGACGAGCGCCGCCGCCGCGACAAGCATCCGCAGCGCGACGCGAGTATAGCTGAGCGCGGACAGCGCCGCCCGGTCGGCAACGGTGGCCGAGGCGAGCGCCAGGATCGCGCAGAAGACCACGACGATCGCGACGGCAGCGTAGACGCCACTCACCCAGCGCAGCGGCGCGTGTCCGCCGCCGCGCCGCGCCAGCGCGTACATGAACGCCAGCCACGCGAGGTTGCGCACCGATTCAGCGACGCGGGCCGCGACGTCGCGGCTGTCGATCCCGGCGACGGCGAGCGCCCACAGGCCGGTCGCAATCAGCGCGGCGATGAAGGTCGCGCGCGGCAGCCCCCCGCCAACCGTACGAATCTGCGCCAGCGCGAGCATGCCGAACAGCAGCGCGGCAAGCGCGTGCGTCCACAAGGTCAGCGGCGCGGTGGTCACCTCAGCGCGCGCCCGCCGGCCACAGCACGACGCGCAGCGTCTGCAGCAGGATCAGCATATCGAGGAAGGGCGAGTAGTTCTTGGCGTAATAGAGGTCGTATTCGAGCTTGTGACGCGCATCCTCGATCGACGCGCCATAGGGATAGTTGATCTGCGCCCAGCCGGTGATGCCCGGCTTCACCATGTGGCGTTCGGCGTAATAGGGCAGCTGATCCTCGAGCTCGTGCACGAATTGCGGGCGTTCGGGGCGCGGACCGACGAAGCTCATCTCACCCTTCAACACGCTCCAGCACTGGGGCAGTTCGTCGATCCGCACCTTGCGGATGAAGCGGCCGATGCGGGTGACGCGCGGATCGTCCTGCGCCGCCCAGACGGCGCGGCCGGCGACTTCGGCATCCTGCCGCATCGAGCGCAGCTTCAGGATGTCGAACGCCTCGTTGTAGAGCCCGACACGGCGCTGGCGGTAGAAGGCGGGGCCGCGGCTTTCGAGCTTGATGGCGATCGCCGTCACGAGGATGACGGGCAGCGCGAGCGCGAGCAGCAGCGCGCTCGCCACGACGTCGAACGCGCGCTTCGCCATGCCGGATAGGACGCGCCCCGACGCGAACCCGTCGGAGAAGATCAGCCACGAGGGATTGACGCTGGCGAGATCGATCCGCCCCGTCTCGCGTTCGAGAAAGGTCGAGATCTCGTTGACATGGACGCCCGTCGTCTTGACGCGCAGCAGGTCCTTCAGCGGCAGCGCATTGCGGCGTTCCTCGATCGCCAGGACGACCTCGGTCGCGCCGCGCTCGACGACGAAGGCGGCAAGATTGGGGATGTCGGCGCGCGGCACGGCATCCTCGATCGCGAGCGCCGGCTCCCCCATCGCGACAAAGGCGGCGACGACGAAGCTCGATCCGGGCATCGGCTCCAGCGCCTTCAGCCGCGCCGCGCGGTTGCCTGCGCCCAGCACGACGATACGCCGCTTGAAACGCTCGCCGCCCAGCATCCGCCCGAACAGGATGCGCGCAGCGGCGAGCCCGCCGATCGCGAACAGCATCGCGTAGAACAGGCTCGATCGCCACAGCGTGACGGTCGGCAGGAAGAAGTAGAGCAGGCTGAGGAAGATGATGCCGAGCGATACCGCGACGATCAGCCGCATCACCGCCTGGCGCGTCGAAACCAGCACGTCGGCCTGATAGGCCCCCACCGCCACCATCGCGACGAACAGCGGGGCAGCGAATCCGAGCAGTTGCGGCGTGCGCGTCCATACTGGCTCGGGGATCATGTCGATCTGCCAGGCACGCAGCAGCCATCCGAGCTCGGCCGCCAGCAGCAGCAGCAGGACATCGATCAACCCCAGCAGCGCGACCGCGTTCGGGACATAGTGTTTGAAGATCCTGATCATTCGCGCAACGCCCGTCCGTCCGTTCGCCCGATCTGTAAGACAATCCGACAGGCACGGTGTCGCAGCAAATGGCAAAGAAAGGCTGAACGTCGATACGAACGGATCGAAATCCGCGGTCGCGTGTTAGGCGCTCGGGGCGCTTTTAGGATCACAAAGGCGAGTTACGCTGGTTCTAGCCGGAGCAGCGACCATTAAACGTGGGGAATATACCAATGTCGTTGATCGTTCCCGTCATCCTTTCCGGCGGGTCGGGAACCCGGCTGTGGCCGATGTCGACGCCCGAGCGGCCGAAGCAGATGCTCGCGCTTACGGCGGATCAGACGATGCTCCAGCTTACTGCCACGCGCGCCGCCGGCGAGCGGTATGACGCGCCGATCGTCGTCGCCAATGCGCGGCACACCGAATTGATCGAGGATCAGTTGGCGGCGATCGGCGTGCGGCCGCAGGTGCTGATCCTCGAGCCCGTCGGGCGCAATACCGCGCCCGCGATCGCGCTCGCAGCACTGGCAGCGCCCGATCCGGCGGCGCCGCTGCTCGTCATGCCGTCCGACCACGTCATCGGCGATGTCACCGCTTTCCAGCAGGCGATCGAGGCGGCGCTGCCGCTGGTCGAGGACGGCTGGCTCGTCACCTTCGGAATCACCCCCGACGCGCCCGAGACTGGCTACGGTTATATCAAGATCGGCGCGCCGATCGCGTCCGGTGTGCACCGCGTCGATCGCTTCGTCGAGAAGCCGCCGCGCGACGTCGCCGAGGCAATGCTGGCGAGCGGCGATCACGCGTGGAACGGCGGCATCTTCCTGTTCCGCGCCGACGCCTTCCTCAACGCGCTGGCGCAGCACGAGCCGACGATGCTCGACGCGGTACGCCGCTCGCTCGCGCAAGGCGATCGCTCGGGCGCGCGGCTGCACCCCGCCGCCGCCGCCTTTGCCGAGGCGCCGAGCGAATCGATCGACTATGCCGTGATGGAGAAGGCCGATCGCGTCGCGGTGGTGCCGGTGGCGATGGGCTGGAACGACGTCGGCAGCTGGGACGCGCTGCACGCGATCAGCCAGGCAGATGATGCCGGCAATGCGTTCGGCGGCGAGGTGATCGCGGTCGACACCGCCAACTGCCTCGCGCGCAGCGACGGCGCGCGGATCGCGATGGTCGGCGTCAGCGACCTGATCGTCGTCGCCTCGGGCAATGACATTTTGATCCTGCCGCGCGGCCGCAGCCAGGAGGTGAAGAAGCTGCTCGAGGCGATGAAGGGCTGATCGACGCGCGACGCGGGCTGTGACATTCCCGCCACGGCACGATGCGGCGCGGTGACGGCTATTCACAGGCTGTTCAATCGCTTGGGGCTATGCGAGCGGTGATGAGGATGTGGTTCGCCCTGCCCCTGTTGCTCGCCGTGTCACCGGCCGCCGCCCAGCCGGGCGACGGGCAGCGCGACGGCGTGGCGGCTTGGCGCGCGCTCCGCGAGGGCCGTATCCTCTCGATCCGCGAGATCGAGAAGCGCGTCGTACCGACGATGAAGGACGCGCAGTATATCGGCTTCGATTTCGAGATGCCGAGCGCGGTCTACACGCTGAAGTTCCTGCGCGACGGCACCGTCATCTGGGTCGATGTCGACGGCCGTTCGGGCCAGGTGATCGGTCGTACCGGCAAATGAACGTGACTGTCGCGGCGCGGCGGGGGATGCTAGTCCGCGCCATCGAACAAGGGAGTGAGCATGCGCGTCCTGATCGTCGAGGATGAGCCCAATCTGGGCCAGCAGTTGAAGAATACGCTCGAAGGCGCGGGCTATGCGATCGACCTCGCCACTGATGGCGAGGAAGGCCATTTCCTTGGATCGACCGAGAATTACGATGCGATCGTGCTCGACCTGGGGTTGCCCGAGATCGACGGGCTGACCGTGCTCGATCGCTGGCGCAAGGAGGGCAAGGTGACCCCCGTCCTCGTCCTCACCGCGCGTGACAGCTGGTCGGACAAGGTCGCCGGACTCGATGCCGGTGCCGACGATTACGTTGCCAAGCCGTTCCAGACCGAGGAACTGATCGCGCGGCTGCGCGCGCTGATCCGCCGCGCGTCGGGCAACGCCTCGTCGGAACTCACCGCGGGCGACATCCGTCTCGATACGCGCTCGGGCAAGGTCACGCGCGCCGGCGAGCCGGTGAAGCTCACCGCGCAGGAATACAAGCTGCTGTCATACTTGCTGCATCACAAGGGTAAGGTCGTCAGCCGTACCGAGCTGATCGAGCATATCTACGACCAGGACTTCGATCGCGATTCGAATACGATCGAGGTGTTCGTTACGCGCATTCGCAAGAAACTGGGGCAGGACGTGATCACCACGATCCGCGGGCTGGGTTACAGCCTCGAAGAGCCCGCGTAGAGATCCTCGGCTCGCGGTTCTTCCCACAGGCCGATGCGCTCATACCCCGCTCCGCGCCAGCCATCGTCGACGCCGGGTGCGGCCTGCACCAGCGATGGCGGCGCGGCATAAGCGGGGATGATGCCGGCGACGGTCCACGAGGCGAGCAGGAAGCCGCCGAGCAGGCTGACGAACAGGCCGCCGAGGAACAGGACGGCGAACAACGGAAAGGTACGCGACACGACTGGTCTCCCTTCGGTTGCGTCAAACAACAGTAAATCATGATGGTTCCGAAGGAAGACGAGAGCGCCGTGCGCGCGCCGATCACGCATTCAGGCTCGCTGACGCGGCGGATGATCGTCGTCGCCGCGCTGTGGATTTCGCTGCTGCTGGCCGGCGGCGGCTTCGCACTCGACCGCGTACTTACCTCCGCCGTCACGCAGAACTTCGACGACCAGCTCGAATACGTCCTGCGCTCCCTGCTCGTCTCGGCAGAGATCGGCCCGGAGGGCGAGGTGGTGTTCAACCGCGAGCCGGCCGACCAACGCTTCCTCGAGCCCTATTCGGGGCTCTACTGGCAGGTGTCGGCCAAGGGCCGCGAGGCGTTTCCGTCACGCTCACTGTGGGATCGCCAGCTCGCCTACGGCTTGGTTCACGACGATCGCGCGGTGCACACCTATGACAGCCGCCAGTTCGGCGCGGAGAAGCTGCGCGTCGTCGAACGCGACGTGAAGCTGCCGGGTTCGAACGTGCGCTGGCGGTTCCAGGTGGCGCAGAGCCGTGACGGGCTCGACGCGCAGATCGGCGCGCTGCGGCGGACGCTGGTGCGCAGCTTCCTGCTGCTCGGGCTCGGGCTGATGGTGCTCGCCGCGTTGCAGACCTTCTACGGCCTGCTGCCGCTGCGCCGCCTGCGGCTCGAGATCGCGCGGATGCGCGGCGGGCGGATCAACCGCGTCGCCGGCCCGCTGCCGCTCGAGGTCGCGCCGATGGTGGAGGAGCTCAACGCGCTCGTCGCGCACAACGAAACGCAGGCGGAGGAGGCGCGCCGCCACGCCGGTAACCTCGCGCACGCGCTGAAGACGCCGCTGACGGTCATCATGAACGCCGCCACCGCGCAGTCGGACGATCTGGCAGATACCGTGGTGCGCGAGGCGCGCACGATGCGCCGCCAAGTCGACCACCACCTCGCCCGTGCCCGCGCGGTCGGTCGCCGCGGATCGGCGCATAGCCGGGCGGAAGTGTGGCCAAGCGTCGAATCGGTCGAGCGCGCAGTGCAGCGGCTCTACCCGCACGTGCGCATCGACATGGACGGGCCGAAGGACCTCGTCGCACATATCGAGCGGCAGGATCTCGACGAGATCATGGGCAATCTGGTCGAGAATGCCGCGAAATATGGCGGCGGCAGCGTCTTCGTCACCGTCGGCGCCCAGGCCGGCTTCGTCGAGATCATGGTGGAGGATGACGGCATGGGCATCCCGGAAGAAGACCGCATCCGCATCTTCGATCGCGGCGTGCGTCTCGATACCGGCAAACCCGGTACCGGCCTCGGCCTCGCCATCGTGCGCGATGTCGCGGAAATCTACGAGGGCACCGTCAGCCTCGAGGAGAGCGAGGATCTGGGCGGGCTGCTCGTCCGGCTGCGGCTGCCGATGGCGGGCTGACGCGGCAGGGTTTGGGGCGCGCTCAGGCGAATTCGGGAACGCGCATCGCCTCGGCCGCAATCGCGATCGAGTGCTTGCGCGCATCATGGTCGTAGATGCTGCTCGTCAGCATTACCTCGTCGACCCCGGTGCGCTTGACGAACGCCGCGATCCCCGCCGCGATCTCGTCGCGCGTGCCGACCGCGCTGCACGACAGCACATGGTCGAGAATTGCTGAATGCGCGCGCGGCAGGCTCTCGCGATAGCCCTCGACCGGCGGCTTCATCTTGCCCGGGTTGCCGGTACGCAGCGCGACGAACGCCTGCTGCTGCGAGCTGGCGAGATATTCCGCCTCAGCATGCGTGTCGGCGGCGAAGACGTTGAACCCTGCCATCGCATAGGGTTTCTCGAGTTGCGCAGAGGGGCGGAAATCGCGGCGGTAGATCGCCATCGCCTGATCGAGCGCATCGGGCGCGAAGTGCGACGCGAAGGCATAAGGGAGGCCAAGGATCGCCGCGAGCTGCGCGCCATAGGTCGACGAGCCGAGGATCCATAGCTGCGGCGCCGCGCCCGCGCCGGGGGTCGCCTGAATGCCGGTGCGACCGTCATCGGCGAAATAGCTTTGCAGCTCGACGACGTCGTTGGGGAAGGCGTTGGGATCGGTATCGAGATTGCGCCGCATCGCGTGCGCAACGCGCTGGTCGCTGCCGGGCGCACGCCCCAGACCAAGGTCGATCCGGCCGGGAAACAGCGCGTCGAGCGTGCCGAACTGCTCGGCGATCTGCAGCGGTGCGTGGTTGGGCAGCATGATCCCGCCCGCGCCCACCCGGATCGTCTTCGTCGCCTGCGCGACGTGCGCGATCACCACCGACGTCGCCGCCGATGCGATCCCGGCCATGCCGTGATGCTCCGCTACCCAGTAGCGGTTGAACCCCACCGCCTCGGCATGCCGCGCGAGATCGGCGGCGTTGTGGAGCGCGTCGGCGACCGTGCGGCCTTCGACGACAGGGACGAGATCGAGCAGCGAATATCGGGTCATGGATTGAATGTGGGCCGAAGGGTTGCGGATCGCAACCATCCCCCGCTTCGCCTGGCCAAAGCTTCGCTATGCGGCTTCGGGAAGGCGCCTGGCACCGTGGCCGCGGCCGGCATGCGCGCAAAACAGTCGGGGTTGCCCGCGCGGGCGCGCGTCGCGTAGAGCCCGCAGCCGATGCCACCGGCCCTCGATCACGTCAGCGCCTGGATCTTCGATCTGGACAATACGCTCTATCCGTCGAGCGCCGATCTGTTCGCGCGCATCGACGCCAAGATGACCGACTATATCGCGCGGTTGCTCGATCTTGACCCGGTCGAGGCGCGGCGAATCCAGAAGGCGTATTTCCTCGGCCACGGCACGACGCTCGCCGGTCTGATGGCGGAGCATGACGTCGATCCGCACGATTTCCTCGACTACGTCCATGACATCGAGATGGATGTGCTCGAACGCAATTTGCCGCTCGTCGCCGCGGTCGCCAAGCTGCCCGGCCGCAAGGTCGTCTTCACCAATGGTGACGCGCCCTATGCGCGGCGTGTGCTCGATCGCCTCGGCCTCGGCGAGAGTTTCGAAGCGGTGCACGACATTCACGCGATGGAGCTCGCGCCCAAGCCCGCGCCGTCGGCCTATGCCGGGCTGTGCAAGGCGTTGGCGATCGATCCGGCGCGCGCGCTGTTCGCCGACGACATGGCGCGCAACCTCGCGCCCGCCAAGGCGATCGGCATGACGACGGTGTGGGTCGACAACGGATCTGAGCAGGCCGCCGACGCCGATCGCAGCTTCATCGATTACACCACGCCCGATCTGACGGCGTGGCTTCAGGGGATATTGGAACCGGCATGAGCGAACTCGCAACCACCATCGACGCCGCCTGGGAGAACCGCGCCGAGATCGGCCTTTCCACCAGCGGCGAGGTGCGTATCGCGGTCGACCGCGCGCTGGCGCTGCTCGACAGCGGCGCCGCGCGCGTCGCCGAGCCCGACGGCGCCGGCGGCTGGCGCGTCAATCAGTGGCTCAAGAAGGCGGTGCTGCTGTCGTTCCGCCTCAACGACAATGCGCTGATCGACAACGGGCCCGGCGCCGGTCACTGGTTCGACAAGGTGCCGTCGAAATTCTCCGGCTGGAGCGAAGGCGAGTTCCGCGCCGCCGGCTTCCGCGCGGTGCCCGGCAGTGTGGTGCGGCGCGGCGCCTTCGTCGGCAAGGGCGCGATCCTGATGCCGAGCTTCGTCAATATCGGCGCGCATGTCGGCGAAGGAACGATGGTCGATACCTGGGCGACAGTGGGCAGCTGCGCGCAGATCGGCAAGAACGTCCACCTGTCGGGCGGCGCTGGCATCGGCGGCGTGCTCGAGCCGTTACAGGCCGATCCCGTCATCATCGGCGATGGCGCGTTCATCGGCGCGCGCTCCGAAGTCGCCGAAGGCGTGCGCGTCGGCGAGGGCGCGGTGCTCTCGATGGGCGTGTATCTCGGCGCCTCGACCAAGATCATCGATCGTGCGACCGGCGAGACCTTCATCGGCGAAGTGCCGCCCTATGCCGTGGTGGTGCCGGGCACGACCGGCGGTAATCTGGGCCTTTACTGTGCGGTGATCGTCAAGCGCGTCGACGAGCGGACGCGGTCGAAGACGAGCATCAACGAGCTGCTGCGCGACTGACGCCGGACGCCTACTCTCCCCCGCGGTCGGCGAGCGGGGTAGTTTCGCACTATCTGAACGGGTCGTTGTTTCAGGTTCATGCAACCCGAGCCACAAGTGCACGTTACGATCGCGTCACTGCTTTTTTAGACCCGATCCGAAAGGGAGAGTATCATGCGTAAGATGTTGCTGGCGCTGGGCGCCTCCGCGATGGTTCTGCCAACGCTCGTCGCCACCACGACCGAGGCGGATGCCCAGCGCCGCTACAAGTATCGCGAATGGCGCGGCAATGACGGCCGCCTGCGCTGCCGCAAGCCGAACGGCACGACCGGCCTCGTCGTCGGCGGTGTCGCTGGCGCGCTGCTCGGCCGCACGATCGACACGCGCGGCGACCGGACGCTGGGCACGCTCGGCGGCGCCGCGGTCGGCGCGCTGGCCGGTCGCGAAGTGGAGCGCGGGACGAGCAGCCGTCGCTGCCGCTGAGCGATCTTCCTCTGTGAAGCCTTTCGGGGGCGCGATCGTTACGGTCGCGCCCCTTTTGGTTTGCAGGAGACGTTTTCCATGCCCGTTCACAGTGGTTCCGCCCGATACGAAGGCCTCGGCAAAGACGGCAAGGGCTGGGTATCGACCCAGTCGGGCGCGCTGGCCGACCAGTCCTACGGCTTTGCCACGCGCTTCGAAGACACGTCCGGAACCAACCCCGAGGAACTGATCGCCGTGGCACATGCCAGCTGCTTCACGATGGCACTGAGCTTCGCGCTCGCGCGTGCCGGGCACACCAAGGGCACGCTGGAAACGCACGCCAAGGTCAGCCTGGAAAAGGACGGTGACGGCTTCACCATCACCAAGTCCGAACTCGATCTGCGCGCGAGCGTGTCGGGGATCGCTGCCGACGACTTCGATCGCATCGCGGCGGAGGCAAAGGCCAATTGCCCGGTATCCAAGGTACTTAACGCGGAAATTACGTTGAAGCATTCGCTTGCCGAGTAACTGACGGTCGCATGAACGCGACGTAGTTTCTGGTTCACGCAACTACGTCGCCTTTTCGTTGTTCTACCCGCATCGTCATCAAGGAGTAACGTGATGCGTATCGTTCTTGCCGCGGCGCTCGCCGCGACCACTGTTGCCGCGATGCCCGCCACCGCCCAATCGGGTGCTGCGCGCGAGTATCGCCAGGATGTTCGTGAGGCACAGCGCGACTACCGTCGCGATCTGCACAACGCCGACTCACAGCGCGACGTGCGCCGCGCTAACCGTGAGTATCGCCGCGAAGTACGCGACGCCCGCCAAGATTATCGCCGCGACTATCGCCAGTGGCGCCAGTTCGACTATAATCGTCTGCCGCCGGGCCAGCGCTATTACTACGCCGACAGTTTCTATCGTGACGGCCGCTACTACCAGCCGCGTCGGCTGTCGCGCGCGGACCGCATCTATCGCGGCAATAACGGCCGCTACTATTGCCGCCGTGGCGACGGTACGACCGGGCTGATCATTGGCGGTCTGGGCGGCGGCGTGCTCGGCAGCCTGATCGCGAACGGCCGGTCGAACACGCTCGGCGCGCTGCTCGGCGCGGGCGCGGGGGCGGCGCTCGGCGCGTCGATCGATCGCGGCAACGTGGTCTGCCGTTGATTTAAAAGCTTTCTGCCGGAAGTAACGGCGCGTACCCGGGGGCTCGGCGAGTGATCGCCGGGCCCTTTCCGTTTTCGATCGGCCGACGGCGCTTCGGAAGCGATAGATCTATCGGCTGACCGGCGTTTGCTCGTTTCGTGTAGGACGCTGCTCGATCGAT
Source organism: Sphingomonas sp. NBWT7 (assembly GCF_014217605.1). Taxonomy (NCBI): domain Bacteria; kingdom Pseudomonadati; phylum Pseudomonadota; class Alphaproteobacteria; order Sphingomonadales; family Sphingomonadaceae; genus Sphingomonas; species Sphingomonas sp. NBWT7. The sequence goes on from NZ_CP043639.1 coordinate 1,942,390, forward strand.
GAAGGGATCGCAGCTGCGCAGCAGGAGTCGGCGCCGTTGGGCGGACGATCGAACCTCGCCGCCGCAGGGCGCGTCTGCTAGCGCCCGATCGATGACCGGCCCCTCCCCCCGCATCCTCGGCGCGATTCTGGCAGGTGGGCAGTCTTCGCGCTTCGGCGCGGACAAGGCGCTGGCACTGCTTGGCGGCAAGACGCTGCTCGATCACGTCGCCGCGTCGCTCGCGCCGCAGGTCGACGCGCTTGCCGTCGTCGGGCGCGCGTACGCCGATATCAACAGCATCGCCGACGTGCCGCGACCGGGACTCGGCCCGCTCGGCGCACTCGCTGGCGCATTGCGCTACGCCGTGGAGGGTGGCTTCGGCGCGGTGCTCAGCGTGCCGTGCGATGCGCCCGTGCTACCCGGCGATCTGCGCCGGATCCTTTCAGGCGACGGCGCGGCGTATCTTCGCGACCTGCCGGTGATCGGCTGGTGGCCGGCGATGCTGGCGAGGCCGCTCGCGCGCTGGCTCGACGACGACAATCCGCGCAGCGTGCGGCGTTGGGCCGACACTGTCGGCGCGCGCGCGATCGCCGTCGATCGGCTGCCCCCCAACATCAACACGCCCGCCGATCTCGCGGCGCTCGGCGGCTGAGCGCGGCTTAGCCGATCCAGCGCCAGATGCCCGCGCGCCACCCGGCGAGCGGGATGTGCGCCCAGGTGGCAACCAGCCAGACGAGCAGCCCGCCGGCGAGCGCGTGCATCCCGATTTTCCCGATGCGTGCGCGCCCGGCAGCAATCGCAGCGAACGGCCAGTAGCTCGTCCGCGCCTGCCACGCGGCCCAGAAATCGGGCTGCAGCCGCGCCTTTTTACGATCCTGCAGGTGCGCGCCGACGAGCGCGAGGATAACGATCGCGAGCGAGAGGACGATGTTCGACGGATCGGGATAGACGAGGATGTGGACGATGCCCCATACGGCGAAGCCCCACATCATCGGGTGGCGCGTAATCGCGAAGACGCCGCGCGCCTCCGGCACCGTGTCGGTTCGCGCCTCGGGCAGCGCAGGATTGCGCACCAGCGACCCCATGAAGAGGATCGCGCCCGCCGCCATCGCCACGGTGCCGATCGCCCATAATGCGTCGCCGACAGGCCACAGCGGCGCGGCGGGCGGCGCGGCGCGATACGCCAGCGCGAGCCAGATCAGCGTAGCGAACGCGACGAGGCTGTAGGTCCCTAGGAACCCGCGCTCCCCCGCCGCGCGCACGATCGGCGCGCGCAGCGGATGCGACAGGAGAAAATGCGTCCCCACGAACGCGATCACCGCCAGCACCACGTTACCCATTACCGCCTCCTATAAGTAAGCGGCGTCAACATGGCGCAAGCCGCGCTATCCCGCAAACGGCAATTGATAGTCCGTCATACGCTGGCGGATCAGCTTCTTGTCGATCTTGCCCGTTGCGCCGAGCGGAATCTCGTCGACGAAAACGACGTCGTCGGGCATCCACCATTTGGCGATCTTGCCGTCGAGGAAGCCGGTCAGATCCTCCTTCGCCGCCGCTTCGCCGGGCTTGAGCTGACACAGCAGGATCGGCCGCTCGTCCCATTTGGGATGCGCGACGCCGATCACCGCGGCGAGCGCCACTGCCGGATGGCCGGCGGCGATATTCTCGATCTCGATCGAGCTGATCCACTCGCCGCCCGATTTCACCACGTCCTTGGCGCGATCGGTGATCGTCATGTAGCCGCGTCGATCGATTGTCGCGACGTCGCCGGTATCGAAATAGCCGTCCGCGTCGAGGATCTCACCGCCCTCGCCGCCGAAATAGGATTCGACGATCGTCGGCCCCTTGATCTTGAGCCGACCGAACGTCTCGCCATCGTGCGGCAGCGGCGTTCCCGCGTCGTCGGTCAGCTTGAACTTCAGCCCGCACATCAGCCGGCCCTGCTTGATCTTGTGCGCGACCTGCGCGTCCGCATCCATCGCCGCAACTTCGGCGTTCGGCGAGGAGAGTGTGGCCAGCGGCGACGTCTCGGTCATCCCCCAGCCCTGCACCACCTCGACGCCGAATTCGTCGCGGAAGGCGCGCACCAGCATCTCGGGCACCGCCGAACCGCCGATGGTCACGCGCTGCAGCGTCTCGAGCTTGCGGCCGGAACTGCGCAGATATTGCAGCAGCCCCTGCCACACCGTCGGCACCGCGGCGGAATAGGTGACGCCCTCCTGCTCGATCAGGTCGCAGATCGATTGGCCGTCCATCTGCGGCCCCGGCAGCACCAGCTTGGCGCCGACCGCGGGCGCGGAATAGACAACGCCCCACGCGTTGGCGTGGTACATCGGCACCACGAGCAGCACCGTGTCGCGCGCCGACAGCGCGAGTGCGTCGGCCTGCAGCGTCAGCATCGTGTGGAGGTAGTTCGAGCGGTGCGAGTAGAGCACACCCTTGGGATTGCCCGTCGTGCCGCTGGTGTAGCACAGCCCGCAGGCGAGGTTCTCGTCGAACCCGCCCCAGGCATATTCCGCCGGCTCGCCCGCGATCCAATCATCGAACGCGGTCGCGGCATAGTCGGTCTGCGGCATCGACGCGGCGTCGCACAGGAAAATCACGCGCTCGATCCCCGGCGCCTGCGGCAGCAGCTGCGCGATCGTTTCGGCGCAATTGGGATCGGCGAGCAGGATGCGATCGCCGGCGTGGTTGGCGATATAGGCGATCTGTTCGAGGAACAGCCGCGGGTTGAGCGTGTGGAGCACCGCGCCCATGTTCGTCGCGCCGTACCAGGCGGCGAGGTGGCGATGCGTGTTCCATCCCATCGTCGCGACGCGATCGCCCTGCCCGATGCCGGCACGCGCGAGCGCAGACGACACGCGCTTCGCCATTGCATGCACCGCCACGTAATCGCTGCGGGTGACAATGCCGGCGGCGTCGCGCGACACGATCTCGCGCGTGCCCGACCAGGTCGCGGCGTGATCGAGGAACGTGTCGACCGTCAATTGCCCCGACTGCATCAGGCCCAGCATTGATCTTCTCTCCGTCGTGAACGTGCAGGGTCCATCCCCGCACGCATCGTTATCGTGTTTTCCGACCCGACTGTGCTGCACGCGCCGTGCCTGCACAAGTCCGGCCACGGCGTACGCGTCACGCCGCCTGCGCCGCCTTCCAGTCGCGCTTCACCTTCTTCGCAAGGCTCCATTTGTGCACTTCCGTGGGACCGTCGTAGATGCGGAAAGCGCGGATCTCGCGGAACACCTGCTCGACGATCGTGTCGCCGCTGACGCCCGTCGCACCCATCACCTGGACGCAGCGATCGGCGATGCGCATCAGCGCCTCCGACACCGCAACCTTCGCCATCGAGCTTTCCACCGTGCCGAGCACGCCGGTGTCGAGCACGTCGGCGCACCAATCGATCATCAGCTCGGCCTGTTTCAGGTCAATCAGATTCTCCGCCAGCATGAAACCGACGCCCTCGTGATCGACCAGCGGCTTGCCGAAGGCGTGGCGGCGGTTGGCGTAATCGGTCGCGATCTCGTGCGCGCGGGCGCACGCGCCGTGCCAGCGCATGCAGTGCGTGAGACGCGCCGGCGCAAGGCGGACCTGCGCGAGCTTGAAGCCGTCGCCCGGATCGCCGAGCATCTGGTCCGCCGGCACGCGCAGATTGTCGATCGTGACCACCGAATGGCCGCCGGGCATCGAACTGTCGATCGTGTCGAGCACGCGCTCGATGCGGATTGCAGGATCGGGCAGGTCGACGAGGAACATCGACGCGCCTTCATCGGCCTTGGCCATGACGATGCCGACTTTCGCGCCGTCCGCGCCGGTGATGAAGGTCTTGCGGCCGTTGATCACCCAGTGATTGCCGTCGCGCACCGCGGTGGTGCGCATCATCGACGGGTCGGATCCGGCGCCGCCGCCGCCCCCGCCTTCACCCCCGCCGTCCATCGCCGGCTCGGTCATGAAGAAGGCGCTGCGCGCCTCGCCGCTGACGAGCGGCTTGAGGAAGCGTTCCTTCAGCTCAGGGCTCGCCTTCTTGCCGAGCAGGTACATGTTGCCCTCGTCGGGCGCCATCACGTTGACCGCCAGTGGCCCGAGTGGTGACAGGCCCGACGCGCGCAGCACGTCCGCCGTCTCGCGATGCGTCAGGTGGTCGCCATCGGGCAGGATGTGCGGCGTCAGCACGCCGGCGGCGCGCGCCAGCCCGCGCATTTCCTGCACCAACGCGTCCGACGGCCCGTGATCGCCGCAGCGCGGATCGCGTTCGTACGGCACGATCTGTTCGCGCACGAACGCTTCGACTTTGGCGGCGATCTCCTGGCCTCTCGTCATCGTCATTCCCGCATCATTGTTGCCCGAGCCTTAGGCTCTTGTCGTGTTTCATTTCGTGTCGCCAGCGTTATCGGCGCGGCGTCGTTGGTCAGTCGAGCAGCGCGAGCAGGCGCCGCGCGCTCTTGAGGTGCGGGGCGTCGATCATGCTGCCGTCGAGTTGCAGGGCGCCCGCGTGCGGGTTCGCATCGAATGCTGCGACGACGGCGCGGGCGTGCGCGATCTCGGCGTCGCTGGGGGTGAAGGTCTGGTTGATCACCGCGACCTGCGTCGGGTGGATCGCCATCATCCCGGTGAACCCGTCGCGCCGGCCGCGCGCGGCGTAGCCGGCGAGGCCATCGAGATTGCGGAAGTCGGGGAACACCGTCTCGATCGCGGGCACGGCGGCGGCGTGTGCGCCGAACAGCGTGAGCGCGCGGACGACGCGATAAGGATCGGTGTAGCTGCCGTCGTCCTCGCGCGCGGTCATCGCGCCGATCGCGGCGGGCAGATCCTCCGCCCCCCAGGTGACCCCGGCGAGGCGCCCTGCCACCTCGGCGAAGGTCCCGAGGCGGAACACCGCCGCGGGCGTCTCGCTCGCGACAGGCAGCACCAGGTAATCGCCCGGCAGCCGATCGACCAGCATCGCGACCGACTCGGCGCCCTCGGCCTTGGGCAGCACGATGCCGTCGAGCGCCAGGCCCGCCAGCGCGTCGAGATCGGCCGCAGCCTCGTCGCTGTCGATCGGATTGATCCGCACGAAGATCGCCGGGCCGTCTTCCTCACGCGGCGCGGCGATCCAGTCGCGCACCGCAGTGCGCGCTTCGGGCTTGCGATCGGGCACCACCGAATCCTCGAGATCGAGGATCAGCGCGTCGGCGCCGGTGGCGACCGCCTTGGGGAAACGCTCGGGCCGGTCGCCGGGCACGAACAGCAGCGAGCGCAGCCTCACTTGCCCATCTCCGCCAGCTTGCGTTCCCAGGCGAGCGCGTCGCGCACGATCCCGTCGAGATCGGCGCGCTTCGGTCGCCAGTCGAGCGCGGCGAGGATCGCGCTGTTGTCCGCCACCAGTTCCGCCGGATCGCCCGCGCGGCGGCCCTCGATGCGGCGCTCGATCGTCATGTTGGTGACCCGATCGACCGCGTCGAGCACCTCGAGCACCGAGAAGCCGCGGCCGTAGCCGCAGTTGAAGGTGAAGCTCCCGGTCGGTGCGGCGATGAGCTGCTCGAGTGCCGCGACATGCGCGTCGGCGAGGTCGGACACGTGGATGTAATCACGCACGCCGGTGCCGTCGCGGGTCGGGAAGTCGGTACCGAAAACGCCGACGGCGGCGCGCGCGCCCGTCGCCGCCTCGACCGCGATCTTGATGAGGTGAGTCGCACCCACTGTCGATTGCCCGCTGCGCGCCTGCGGATCGGCTCCGGCGACGTTGAAATAGCGAAGCGCGCCGTAGTTGATCGGGTGCGCCGCCGCGACATCGCGCAGCATCGCCTCGGTCATCAGCTTCGACATTCCATAGGGATTGATCGGCGCCTGCGGATCGCCCTCGGTGATCGGCGACTTGGCGGGATTGCCGTAGGTCGCGGCGGTCGAGGAAAAGATGAAGTGGGGGACGCCCTCCGCCACCGCGCTCTCGATCAGGCTGCGCGTCGCGGCGGTGTTGTTACGATAATATTTGAGCGGGTTCTCGACCGATTCGGGCACCACCACCGAACCGGCAAAATGCATGATCGCGCGGACGTTGTGATCGCGGATCACCTCGCGCACGCCCGGATCCTCGACCGCGATCTCGACAAAGGCGGCGCGGCGGTCGACCGCCCAGTCGAACCCGGTAACGAGATTGTCGATCACCACCACATCGTGGCCGGCATCGAGCAGCGCAAGCACCGCGTGGCTGCCGATATAGCCGGCCCCGCCCGTCACCATCACCTTGCCGCCCAGCTCCATCCCGATCTCCTCTTTGCGCGGGCCCTAGCGGCTTCCTACATTGGCGGCAAAGGAGACTGCATCCATGACCGAATATGCGACGCTGGCCGGCGGCTGCTTCTGGTGTACCGAGGCCGTGTTCAAGGACGTGATCGGCGTCGAGAGCGTCGAGAGCGGCTATATCGGCGGCACCGTCGACGATCCGACGTACAGGCAGGTGTGCAACGGCGATACCGGCCATGCCGAGGCGATCCGCGTCGGCTTCGATCCCGAAAAGGTGAGCTACGGCGACCTGCTCGACATCTTCTTCGCGACGCACGATCCGACGCAGCTCAACCGCCAGGGCAACGACGTCGGCACGCAATATCGCTCGGCGATCTTCCCGATGACGGTGATGCAGGAGGAGCAGGCCAATCAGGCTATCAAGCGCGCGCAGGAGGATCAGTCGAAGCCGATCGTCACGACGATCGAGCAGGCGGACAACTGGTTCCCGGCGGAGGATTATCACCAGGACTATTGGGATACCGAGGGCAAGCGGAACCCCTATTGCATGGCGGTGATCCCGCCCAAGCTGCAGAAGCTGCGCAAGAGCTTCGCCGCGCGCTCCAAGGCGGCGACGGTCGCGGCCTGACGCGATGGTGTTCGATCTCCGCTCAGCGCTGCTGCGCGGGGCGGAGATCGAGACGACGTCGCCGCGTCAGCGATGCGCGGCGCGGCGTAGACGGTCGTTGATCGCAGCGCCGATCCCGGTCGCCGGCACGGGTGCCATAGCGATCCGTTCGGCGGGCGCGGCATCGGCGCGGTGCAGCGCGTCGAACAGGCGCGCCGCCGCTTCGACAAGGTCGCCACTGGCCGACAGCGTGTCGTCACCAGTGACCGCGCCGAAGCCGATCAGCCATTCGCCCGCCTCGCGCGTGGTCGCATCGAGCCGCAGCGGCTTGCGCGGCGCGTAATGCGTTGCAAGCTGCCCCGGCGCGCTGATCCGCGCCCCGCTGGGCGCGAGCGGCAGGCCGAGATCCTCCGCGGTGATCGGCCCCGGCCGCAGGATCGCAGCCCCCGCCGCGCCCCAGCCGACGATCGTCGATTCGACGCCCGCGCTGGTCGGCCCGTCGTCGAGGATCAGCGGCACGCGCGCGCCGAGGCTGGCGGCGACGTGCGCCGCCCGCGTCGGGCTGATCGCGTTGCTCGCATTGGCCGAAGGCGCGGCAAGTGGCCCGCCGAAGCTGCGCAGCACCGCCTGCATCGCACGATGCGCCGGTACGCGGATCGCGATTGTCTCGAGCCCCGCGGTGACGAGCCCGGCGATCCCCGCTTCGGCGCGCAGCGGCAGCACCAGCGTCAGCGGACCCGGCCACCAGCGCACGGCCAGCGCACGCGCGTTCGCGTCGAACACCGCGATCCGCTCCGCCGCGGCGAGATCGGCGACGTGGATGATCAGCGGGTTGAAGCTCGGCCGGCCCTTGGCGCCATAGATGCTCGCCACCGCCGCACCGTGCGTCGCGTCCGCCGCGAGGCCGTAGACCGTCTCCGTCGGCAGTGCGACGATCGCGCCGACGCGCAGCACCGCCACCGCCGCGGCGACGGCATCGTCGCCGAACGGCACGATACGGGGGAGTTGAGCCGTCATCGCCGCACGGTATAGCGGACCCAGCCCGGAGAAGAACATGCCCTACGCCGCCCCCATCGCCGAACAGCGTTTCGTCCTCGACCAGATCGTCGCCATCGACGCGCTCGCCGGCACCGAACGCTTCGCCGCTGCCACCCCCGACGTGATCGACGCGGTGCTCGAGGGGATTGCGCAGCTCGCGGAGGGCGAGTGGGCGCCGCTCGCCCGCGCCGGCGACACCGTGGGCGCGAAGTGGACGCCCGACGGCGTCGTGATGCCCGATGGCTACAAGGCCGCCTATCGCGCCTATGTCGAGGGCGGCTGGGGGACGATCGGCGTGCCCGAGGCGTTCGGCGGCCAGGGCTTGCCCTTCGCGGTGCAGTGCGCGGTGCTCGAGACACTCGGCAGCGCCAACATGGGCTTCGCGCTCGCCCCGATCCTCTCGGTCGGCGCGATCGAGGCGCTGCAGCACCACGGCACGCCCGAGCAGCAGGCGACGTGGTTGCCCAAGCTCGCGACCGGCGAGTGGACCGGCACGATGAACCTCACCGAGCCGCAGGCGGGCAGCGACGTCGGCGCACTGCGCACGATGGCGACGCCGCGCGGCGACGGCACGTTCGCGATCAAGGGCACCAAGATCTACATCTCGTTCGGCGACCACGATCTGGCCGAGAATATCGTCCACCTCGTCCTCGCGCGCACCCCCGATGCGCCCACCGGCACGCGCGGCATCTCGCTGTTCCTCGTTCCCAAGGTGCGCAGCGACGGCACGCCGAACGACGTGCGCGTCGTCTCGATCGAGCACAAGATGGGGCTGCACGCCTCGCCCACCTGCGTGCTGGCGTTCGGCGATCACGACGATTGCGTCGGCGAGCTGATCGGCCCCGAATATGGCGGGATGCGCGCGATGTTCACGATGATGAACAACGCGCGGCTTAACGTCGGCCTGCAGGGCGTGCAGGTGGCCGAGGCGGCGACGCAGAAGGCGGTCGAATACGCCCGCGAGCGCGTTCAGGGCGCGCGCGAGGGCAAGCAGACCGCGATCATCGAGCATCCCGACGTGCGCCGCATGCTGATGCGGATGAAGGCGCAGACGCAGGCCGCGCGCGCGCTCGTCTATTACGCCGCAGGGCAGGTCGACCGCGCCGGGCTCGGCGATGCCGCCGCGCGCGACCGGCTGGAGATTGCGACCCCGCTCGCCAAGGCGCACGGCACCGATCTGGGCAATGAGGTCGCCAGCCTCGGTGTGCAGGTCCACGGCGGCATGGGCTATGTCGAGGAGACCGGCGCGGCGCAGTTCTTCCGCGATGCGCGCATCACCCCGATCTATGAAGGCACCAACGGCATCCAGGCCGCCGACCTCGTCGGGCGCAAGCTGTCGCTGTCGAACGGCGCGGCCTTTGCGACGCTGATCGACGATCTGCGCGGCGCGAAGCACGAGGGGCTGGGCGCGCTGGTCGCGGCGTGCGACGCGGTCGGCCGCCGTTTGCAGACGGCCGACGCCGACGATCGCAACGCGGCGAGCTACCCGTTCCTCACCATGCTGTCGGTCGCGACGTGCGGCTGGCTGCTTGAGCGCGAGGCGGCGGCCGCGAGCGACGACGCGTTCGGCCGCGCCAAGAAGGCGGTGGTCGCCTTCTACCTCGACCAGATCGTGCCCGAGGCGATGGGGCTGCGCGCCGCCGCCGAGGCACCCGCCGCGCCGCTCTACGCGCTGTCGGCGGAGGCGTTCGCCGCGTGAGCCTGCCGTTCAATCTGCCCGCCTATATCGATCGCATCCGCCTCCCCGCCCGCCCGACGCTCGATCATTTCGGGCTGGCGGCGGTGCAGCGCGCGCATCGTCTCGCGATCCCGTTCGAAAACCTAGACGTCGCATTTGGCCGCCCGATCGCGATCGATTCGCCCGCGGTCTTCTCGAAGCTCGTCGTCGCGCGCCGCGGCGGCTATTGCTTCGAGCAGAACCGGCTGTTCCTCGACGCGCTGGGCGCGATGGGGTTCGACGCGCGCGCGCTGCTCGCGCGCGTCTGGCTCAACGGCGACGGCGTGCCGCCCAAGACGCACACGCTCAGCCTCGTCACTGTCGATGGGCAACCGTGGATCGCCGATGCCGGATTCGGCGGCAGCTACGCCCCGCCGATGCCGCTCGTCGATGGGGCGGAGGCCGAGGCGCCGGACGGCTCGCGCTTCCGCCTGACGCAGGATGCGACGCACGGTTGGCTGCTCGCGCGCGGCGGCCACGCGGCGAACACCGACGGGCGCGGCACGGGCAACGGCTTCCAGCCGCAGTACAGCTTCACCACCGACACCGTCTGGCCGGCGGACCTCGCGCTGTCGAACCACTGGACGTCGACCGCGCCGGGCACGCGTTTCACGACACTCAAGATCGCCAGCATCGTGCTGCCGCATGGCTTCGCCAGCCTTACCGATCGCGCGTATCGCCGCCGCGCGGGTGAGGAGGAGAATGAGGCGACGATCGGCGATCCGCGCGTCTATCGCATGCGGCTGAGCATGATGTTCGGGATCGATCTCACCGCCGAGGAGGTCGCGGCCCTCGGGCTATTCTGATCGCCGCGGCTCAGGCGCGTTCGCGCGCGAGCAGGTCGGCAGCGTCGAGCCCGAGCAGATCGATGTAGCCGTGGATGCGCGGCCAGTGCTGCGTCACGAACGTCTCGCGCTCGGCAGTGCGCAGCCGCTCCGACGCGCCGGGAAGGACGAACATGCCGACCCCGCGCCGCACCTCGACATAGCCCTCGTCCTGGAACGACTGATACGCCTTGGCCACCGTCAGCGGATTGGCGCCGTGTTCGGCGGCGAGCGCGCGGACCGAGGGAAGCTGATCCCCGGCGCGATAGTCGCCGCGCAGGATCCCGGCCGCAATCGTTCCGCGCAGCCGGATATAGACCGGGCTGTCCTCGCTGCTCAGCGCTGTCATGCTGCCTTAATACAGCAATGGACGCGCACGTCGAGTCCTAGACTGTCCATTTCCGGACAGTCGTCGCGAGATCGGGCCGCGGCCGCTCCTCCAGCGTACGCGACGGGGTGCCGATGAACATGAAGCCGGCGATCCGCTCGGGCGCGGCACCGAACGCGTCGCGCACCGGCTCGGCGAACGCCGCCCAGGTCGTCAGCCACCCGGCGGCGAAGCCCATCGCGTGCGCCGCATGGAGCAGGTTCATGCAGGCGGCACCGGCCGACAGTTCCTGCTCCCACACCGGGATCGGGCTCTCGAGCCGCGGCGACGACAGCACCACGACCAATGCCGGCGCCTGCCGCGCGAACTGCACCTGCGCGTCGAACTCGTGCGGCTTCGCGTCGGGCTTCTCTGCGCGATAGGCATCGACCAGCAGCGCGGCGAGCGCGTCGCGCTGCTCGTCGCCGACGATCACGAAGCGCCACGGCGCGAGCTTGCCGTGATCGGGGGTGCGGCTGGCAATCGCGCACATTTCGGCAAGCTGCGCCTCGCTCGGCCCCGGTGCGACCAGATCGCGCGGCTTGCCCGAGCGGCGCGAGGCGAGCAGCGCGAGCGGGGTTGATGTGTCGTTGAACATATTTGCCCTCTTATCGCGAATCGTTCGCACGTCGAGCGCAATCGCGGGAACACAGCGTTGCGGCGTGCTCGGCAGCGATCGTCTCACCTGCAACAACCCGCTTGGCATCCGCGCGCGATGCGTTAGGTTCGCCGCCTTTGGGGGAGGCCTCTCCCGATCCGTAATTTGGCCCGGCTGTATCTTGGGAGCGTATCCTTGCCCATCATTCCATCGATCGCGCTCGGCTTCCTTGCGATCCTGATCGGCGGCGGTGCCGTCGCGGCGACCACCAAGGGCCCCGAGTTCATGGGTCATCCCAAGGGCCTGTACGTCCTGTTCTTCGCCGAGATGTGGGAGCGCTTCTCCTATTACGGCATGCGCGCGCTGCTGATCTTCTACCTCACCAAGCACTGGCTGTTCGACGACGGCAAGTCGAACCTGATCTACGGCGCCTATACCAGCCTCGTCTACATCACCCCCGTGCTCGGCGGCTATCTCGCCGATCGCTATCTCGGGCAGCGCAAGGCGGTGGTGTTCGGCGCGGTGCTGCTGACGCTCGGCCACCTGCTGATGGCGGTCGAGGGCGACGGCGGGCAGGGATCGGCGGCGATCAACGTCTTCTGGATGGCGCTCGCCTTCATCATCGTCGGCTCGGGCTTTCTGAAGGCGAACATTTCGGTGATCGTCGGCCAGCTCTATCCGCTGACCGACGTCCGCCGGGACGGCGCCTACACGATCTTTTACATCGGGATTAACACTGGCGCCGCGCTCGGCACGATCATGGCCGGCTGGCTCGGCGAGACCTATGGCTGGGCCTATGGCTTCGGCGCGGCAGGGATCGGCATGCTGCTCGGCCTCGTCGTGTTCGTCCTCGGCAAGCCGCTGCTGCTCGGCAAGGGCGAGGCGCCGCGCCCGCTCAGCAAAAAGCTCGAATGGTCGCTCTACGGCATCGGCCTCGCCGCGATCGTGGTGATCTGGGCGCTGGTCCAGTATCAGAGCGTCATCCAGACGCTGCTGATCATCTCGGGCGTCGCGCTGCTCGGCTACGTCCTGTTCGAGAGCTTCAAGCTCGAGCCGCATGCGCGTGACCGCATGTTCGCCGTCTTGTTCCTAATTGCGCTCAACCCCGTTTTCTGGGGCCTGTTCGAACAGGCGGGCGGCAGCCTCAACCTCTATACCGATCGCTACGTCGATCGTGGCGGGGTGCCTGCCTCGCTGTTCCAGTCGATCAACCCGATCTACATCGTGCTGCTCGGCCCGATCTTCGCTGGTCTATGGGTGTGGCTCGGCAAGCGCGGGCTCGAGCCCTCGGCCCCTGCCAAGTTCGGCCTCGCACTGGCGCAGGTCGGTCTGTCGTTCTTGGTGTTCGTGTGGGGCGCGCATACCGTCGGCGTCGAGGTCGCGACGCCGGTGTTCTTCGTCTTCGCCATCTACTTCCTGCAGACCACCGGCGAATTGTGCCTCAGCCCCGTTGGATTGAGCGCGATGAACCGGCTCGCGCCCAAGCACCTCGCAAGCCTCATCATGGGCGCGTGGTTCTACATGACGGCAGTGGGCAATTTCGTCGCCGGCAAGATCGGCGAGGCGACGGGCGGCGAGAGCGGCGAGATGACCAAGGAGGCGACGCTCGCGGTCTATTCGACGATCGGCTGGTGGACGATCGGCATCGCCGCGGTCGTGCTCGCGCTGAGCCCGTTCGTCCGTCGCCTGATGCACCTCGATACGCTGCGCAACGACGGCGACCATGCGATGGCGGGCGAGGCGGAACTCGCCGAGCCGCAGGCGGCGGGTGTCAACCCCGCCGCAGCGACGCGCCACTGACGCGCCGGCCTGCTGCAGGCAAGCCGGCGCGACCAGCGGGCGCGCGCCGGTTGGTCCTGTTCAACAAGCCGTTCGACGTCCTAAGCCAGTTCACCGATCGCGGCAGCCCGACGCCGCGGCGGACGCTGTCGGACTATATCGACCTGCCCGGCGTCTACCCCGCCGGCCGGCTCGATCGCGACAGCGAGGGGCTGCTGCTGCTGACCGATGACGGCCGACTTCAGGCACGGATCGCCGATCCCCGCTTCAAACTGCCCAAGACGTATCTCGTGCAGGTCGAGGGACTGCCCGACGACGCTGCGCTCGATCGGCTGCGCACGGGCATCACGCTGGCGGACGGCCCCACCCGCCCCGCCGCCGTTGAGGCGATCGAACCGCCGGCTTTGTGGCCGCGCGATCCGCCGATCCGCTATCGCGCGGCAATCCCCGACAGCTGGCTGCGGCTGACGATCCGCGAGGGACGCAATCGCCAGGTGCGCCGAATGACGGCGGCGGTCGGGCATCCGACACTGCGCCTGGTGCGCTGGCGGATCGGCGACTGGTCGCTCGACGATCTGGCACCGGGCGCGTGGCAGCTCGCGTGAAGATCTTCTTCGACGGCGGCTGTCGCCCGCTGCCTGCCGGGATGGAATATGCCCTGGTCGCGGCGGGCAAGCCGACGATCTGCCGCGATCTGGGTGCCGGCACCAGCATGGAGGCGGAGTGGCTCGCGCTCATCGCCGCGGCGCGGCTCGCGATCGCGCTGGAGCTGCGCGAGCCGACCCTGCTGGGCGATGCGGCCGCGGTGATCGCGCAGGCGAACGGCGCGGTGCGCTGCCCGCCGCGCCACGCCACGCAGCTCGCGACGCTGCGCGCGCTGCCGCTCCCGCCGCGTACGCGGATACGCTATCTGCGGCGCGCGCAGAATCTCGCCGGCATCGCGCTGGCGCGGCTCCACGATCGCTAGGCTGCCCGCTCAGTGCGCGCTGGTCGATGCACCGTATGCCGCAGCATCGCCGAGTAGCTGTTCCAGCTTGCGCCGCGCCGTATCGGTGATCGAGATGCGCCCCGTCGGCCCCGGCTCCGCGACCAGCAAGTCGCACGGCCCGAGCACCGCGATCCAGCGGTCGAGCAGCGATGCCGGGGCCTGGCACAGCCGCCCCGCCGCGCGCCGATCGACCGGGGCGCCCTTCTCCTCCTCGGCGATGAAGATCGCGAGCAGAAGGTCCCATGGCCCTTCGGTCGCGAGATCACTCCCCTGTAGCATCGCCCGCCGGCCGCGCCGGATTGCATGATGCCGCCGTGCCATTTCGAGTATCATCTTTTCCACTGTGGGACCTCGGACCTGAAAAGGAGGGTGCCGCCCGCGCCGGGGCGGGCTAAGAGCGCCGCCGGGCCACGGCGCGCGTTTCCGCGCGGATGCGCCTGGCTTGGCGTAAGGTGTGTGAATGAGCGTTGCGGGGAATGATCGGGAAGAGTTGCTCCGCGATCTCGAACACCTGCTGACATCCGCGCTCGACACGGCAGAGGCGGCGGGCGAACTGGTCGTTGCGCTGCATGTCGCGCACGCGCTGGAAACGCTGCGGCCGGGCGGGCTCGACGCTTATGATGCGGAGCGCCTGCACTGACGCTCACGCCAGATCGCCGCGCGCACGAAGGCTGACGTGCCCGGCGGCGGCGATGATCAGGTGGTCGTGCACCACGATGCCGATCTGCCGGCATACCGCCGCCAGCGCGTGGGTGATGGCGATGTCGGCCTTGCTCGGCTGCGGATCGCCCGATGGGTGATTGTGGACGAGGATCAGCGCCGCAGAGCCGAGTTCGAGACAGCTTGCCACCACCTCGCGCACCGGCACGGGCGCGCCGTCGACGGTGCCCTCGCTCAAGAGCTCGTCGCGGATCAGCCGGTTGCCGGCGTCGAGATGCAGCAGGCGTACCTGTTCGATCCGGCGGTGCGCCAGGTCGGCGCGGAGGTAATCGAGCAGTGCCACCCAGTCGCCGAGCAGCGGGCGTTCGGCGATCCGTTCGTGCAATATCTCGTGCACCGCCTGGCCCAGTGCATCGACCAGCGGCGCGACCCCGCTGCCGGCCAGCCGCTCGATCCGATTGCTGGACCCCGCCAGCAGCCCGCCGAGCGAGCCGAATTCCCCGATCAGCGCCGCCGCCGTGCGACGCGGCTCGTCGACAACCCCCGTCAGGATCCGGGCGAGGATCGCTGCGGCCGGCGCGGGTGCCGCCAGATCGCCGCCGCCAGCAGCACCAGCTGCGGAATGCTCGATGCGCTTTCCATGATGGCGTAGACGTCGAGGTCCATCGCCGGATCGATCACCCGCCCGAAATGCGCGAGCGTCGACACGATCTGAAACGCGGCTGCGATAATACACCATCGGCGCCCATATCGGATCGCCAGCACCACCAGTCCGGCCAGCACCGCAAGGTCGATCAGCAGCAGCCGGATCAGGACCTGCGGCGCATCCGCGCGGACGGTGGGCAGCGATAGGTATGACAGGAGCGCGGCTGCGGCGAACAACGCCACCGCCAGACGCTCCGGCACGGCCGCGCGCCACAGGGCAAGCGCGGCGAGCACGGCGAAGGCGAGATAGAAGGCGATGACGAAAGCCATCGCGCTATCCTGCCGATGCCGCGCGGCGGCATCAACTCACTGCATCTCGCACGGGCACCACGGCCCCCAGGCGGTGACGCCGATCTGCGGCGGCAGGCGATAGAGCTCGAGTTCGAGGCGTGCGACGTCGCGCCGCGCCTTGATCGAACTCGCCAGCGCTTCCGCCGCGACGTCGAGCGCGTCGAAGCCGAGCGCCAGCGGCATGCGACGGTTGCGCCGCTCCTCGACAAAGGTGGCAATGGTACGTGCGGTCGACGCGACCGTATTGTCCGCAGCGGTCATCGCGCTGACGATGTCGCTGCCGACCTGGTCGACGAAATGCTTGGCATCGTCGGCCGCGACCGGCGCGGCGCGGACGGAACGGGCGAGCAGCTTGCGCTCGAGGGCTTCGGCAGTGACGGCCATCGGTGCTCCCCGCCCGCGCGGAGGGTGCACCGCGCGAGGCTAGTAAAAGGTTCGGATGATCCACGCGGTGAAAGCCCGGAAGCTTTCGACGAGCATCGGCGTGGCGGCAAAGATCACGATGATCCCGATGGTCGTCGCGACGATCATCGCGACGGTCGAGATCCGGCCATCGAGCGATGCTGGCTGCTCGCGGACCGGTCGCGCCACCAGTGGTTCGGGAAGGAAGATCGCTCGCTCTTCCTGAACCATCGCCGGGCGACGGATCGTGTCATCACCGTTCCGGATGGTTTCGGGGATAGCGAATGGCTTGTTAGTGGGTGAACCACTAGCCGAATGCACGGGGTCCGACGGGCCAACACGCCGCGGTGCATCGTCGGTCAGTCCAGCATCATCAGCTGCGTCGAGCATTCGCGCCGCCTGCCGCCGCGTCACGCCACCCAGCTTGCGACGCGCGCTGGCGACCTGATTCTCGATCGTATTGGGCGAGCGGCCGAGCGCGCGCGCGATCTCATCGGTCTGGTAGCCGCCGTGCACCATGCGCAGCACGGTGCGTTCCCGCTCGCTCAGCGATGCGACGGCATCGAGCCCGCGCACGTCAGTCTCCATCATGCTCATGGCTGATCAGCCATAGATCAGCGCAACGCGCGATGGCGAGCGGATTTCCGAGGGGTCTTCGCTTACGCCGGATAGCGGCGGCGCAGCTGGACGAGCGCGGTGTCCAGCGCCGAAAGGAAGCGCGAACGATCTTCCTTGCCGAACGGCTTGGGTCCGCCGATTTGCTCGCCGCCCGCGCGAAGATCGCTCATGATCGCGCGCACCGCCACCGCATTGCCGATCGACGCGGCGGTGAACGGCTTGCCATTGGGGGCGAGCACGCTCGCACCTGCCTTGATGCAGCGGTCGGCAAGCAGAATGTCCGCCGTCACCACGACCGCGGCGGCGTCGGCATGGTCGGCGATCCAGTCGTCGGCGGCGTCAAACCCGTCGGACACGACGACGCGGCGGACCAGCGGGTGCGCGGGCACGCGCAGGTGCGCGTTACTGACGATGGTGACGGGCACCGCGAGGCGATAGGCGACGCGGTAGATCTCCTCCTTCACCGGGCAGGCATCGGCGTCAACGAGGATGGCAGGGCGCAGGCTCACGCCCGCGTCCCTGCCATCGATGCCGTCGTCCGGCTAGCCGCGGCAGGCGCGGCGCCGATCAGAAGCCGATCGCGAGCTTCGCGTACAGGAAGCGTCCGTTGAAACCGAACGGCGAGAAATTGCTGTACGGCAGGAACTGGTAGGTCGCCGGATAACTGCCGCCGACTGCCGCCGGACGCGGTCCGAACGGGCGGCGATCGGGGTAGACGTCGAACACATTGTCCGCCCCCACCGTCAGCTGCGCGCCGCGCACGTCGACGCTGAGCGACAGGTCGGTCACCCACTTGGGGCTCAGCCGCTGATCGTCGGGGCCGAGCGCGGTAAGGCTGAGCGCATCCGCGCCGAGCGGCGCGGTCGTCTCTGGCGAGATCACCGAGCCGTAGCGCGTGGTGCGCGCCGACAGGCCGATCCCGGCGATCTTGCCGTCGGTCGCCAACACCAGCTTGTCGCGCGGCTGGCCGCGTTCGAAGCGGATGCCCTCGACGCGCCCGAACAGGACGAGGCCGGGGATCTGCGACAGGCCGCTGAGGTTGTTCAGCCGCTCGTCGATCTTGTTCTGCGTGTAGTTATACGCCGCCGAGAAGTTCCACGCGCCGAGCCCGCGGAGGTTGGCGCGATAGGTCGCCACCGCGTCAACACCCTGCGTCGTCGTGTCGAGCCCGTTGAGGAAGAAGCGCGCCGCGCCGACGCTGGCGAAGCCGTTCGCATCGAGGATCGCCTTCACCGCGGCATTCTGCGCCGCGGTGCCGACGCCGGCCGCGCCGAGGTTCTCCGACAGCACGATGCGGTCTTTGATCTTGATATGGAAATAGTCGACCGTGAGGTTGAAGCCGGGGAACGGGTTGGCGGTGAAGCCCGCTGACAGGTTGAGCGACTTCTCGGGATCGAGCGGCTGCGAGCCGAGCGCGCGCGCCACCGGGCTGTTCACCGGCACCGTCGACACGTCCACCGGCACGCCGGCGAGGAAGTTGGTCGAGGTGGTGGTGAAGAACTGCTGGTGCAGCGACGGCGCGCGGAAGCCGTTCGACACCGAGCCGCGCACCGCAAAGCCCTGCGTGAACTCGTAACGCAGCGCGAGCTTGCCGTTCAGCGTATCGCCGAAATCGCTGAAATGCTCGTAGCGGCCCGCCGCCGTCGCGGTCAGCCCGTCGAACAAGTCGGCGTCGAACTCAAGGTAGCCGGCGAAGCTGTCACGGTCGACGTTGGTGCGCGCCGAGGCGGGCAACCCGCCGAAGCCCTGCGCGCCCGCCGCCGCGGTGCGGCCCGGGAAGGTGCACACGCCGGTCGCGGCGGTGAAGTTGCCGCCCTGCGCGTCGCAGTTCGCCCGCGTCGTCGTCTGCGTCGGCACGAAGAACGGGCCGGTGCGATAGGATTGCGGATCGCCCGGGCGAATCTCGAAGATCTCGTGGCGATATTCGCCGCCGAACGCGAAGGTCAGCGGGCCGGCGAGGCCGATGTCGAACTGGCGCGACAGATCGGCGTTGGCGAGGATCTGCGAGAAACGCAGCCCGCCGGCGTCAAAATTGCGCTGGCTGTCCGGCCCGAACGACACGTTGACGCTGTTGGTGGTGCGGTAGCTCAGCTCGTTGCGCCCGAAGCCGACCGAGAAGTCGCTCTTGAACCCGGCGATTTCGGTGCGAATGCCGCCGGTACCGGCGAGATCGTCGATGCGCGACTGGATGAAGGGCAGATAGCCGTCCGGCGTCAGCCCAACGAAATTGGCGTTGCTCAGCGTCGCGCCTGGCAGCACTGCGGAAAAGTCGCGGTTGGTCGCCGCCGACTGCTGGCGGAAGTTCGCCGCCGACTGGCCGTCGCGATGGCCATAGGTGAAGAAGGCGTAGAAATCGGCCGCGCCCAGCGGGACTTCCGAGTTGATCAGGAAGTTGAAGTCCTGCGTCTTCGCATCGCCGTAGCGGAAGTTGAGTCGATTGAACGATGCCTCGCGCGTGTCGAACGTCGTCGTCGAGGGGCGGATATAGTTCGGCCGCAGGTCATAGCCCTGGCGGTTGGTGAAGCCGCGGTCGCGATACTCGCCGGTGAAGTTGAAGAACCCGCCGTCACCCACCGGCAGGCCGACGTTGACGCCGTAGGTCAGCAGCTCGCCGTCGCGCGCCTTGCGCTGGCCGTCGCTGTTCGCCTGAAGGTAGCGCGTGTCGGCGGGATCGAGCACCGGCTGTCCGCCGTTCAGCACCAGCCCGCCGAAATTCGACACGTCATTGAGCGTGGTGACGTACTTGCCGAAGCTCACCTGCGCGCGGCCGCCGTCGCTCGCGCTCTTGAGCTGGACGTTGATCACGCCCGCGATCGCGTCCGAGCCATATTGCGACGAGGCGCCGTCGCGCAGCACTTCGATCCGCCCGATCGCCAGCGCCGGAATCTGGTTCATGTCGACCGCCGCCGAGCCGCGCCCGACGGTGCCGTTGATGTTGAGCAGCGCGGAGACGTGCCGGCGCTTGCCGTTGACCAGCACCAGCGTCTGATCGGGGCTGAGGCCGCGCAGCGTCGCGGGGCGCGTCACGTCAGACCCGTCGGCGATCGACGGCTGCGGGAAGTTGAACGAGGGCACCACTTGGTTGAGGATCTTGTTGACCTCTCCCAGCCCCGACGATTGCAGCGCGCTGTCGGAGATGACGTCGATCGGCACCGGGCTGTCGGCGACGGTACGATTGGCGACGCGGCTGCCGACGACGACGATCGTGTTCTCGGGCGTCGCATCGGTCTCACCGGCGGGTTCGGTCGAGATTTCCTGGCTCGGTGCGGTCTGCGCGGTCTGCGCCGCAGCCGGCATGGCCACGGCGGCGAAGGACACGCCGGCCAGAAGACGAACGTACTGACGCATGAAGAAAAGCCCCCTGTTAATACCGGGTGGCTTCCCCTCCACCCGTTTATGCGCAGACGCTGCGTCGTTCGGGGGCGGCGCGCAAGCGCGTCTTGATCGATCGGTTGCTTTGCGACAACAATGTTGCAGCGTGGCAACATTGTCGCGCTAGCCGGTCGTACCCGGCACCCCGTCCGTTGCTATGCCTTTCGCCGATTCAGTCGGCTCCGCGCGGGCTTCGCGCTGCTCGCGCAGGATTTGCCAGCCGGTCAGGAACAGCGCGCCGACGAGCGGGCCGACGACGATCCCGCTCAGGCCGACGAGGTCGATCCCGCCCAGCGTCGTCACCAGCACCAGCCAGTCCGGAATGCCCGTATCGCGGCCGACCAGGATCGGGCGCAGGATATTGTCCGCCAGCCCGATCACGACGACGCCCGACACGATCACGACCGCCGCCTGCCAGATCGCGCCCGTCGCGAGCAGGTAGATCGCGACCGGCCCCCAGATGATCGCCGGACCGATCGCCGGCAGCAGCGCGGCGATCGCCATCAGCACGCCCCACAACAGCGCGGCGGGCAATCCGACAATCCAGAAGGTGATCGCGCCCAGCGCGCCCTGCACCAGTGCGACGACGCCCGAGCCCTTGATCGTCGCGCGCACCACTGCGACGAACTTGTCGCTGAGCCGCTGCGCCACGTTCCGCTCGAGCGGCAGTGCGCGCACGACCGCCGGCCCGATCCGCTCGCCGTCGCGCAGCAGGAAGTAGGTGACGTAGAGGCCGACGCCGAACGCGAGCAGGAACGCCGCGGCATTCGCGCCGATCGACAGCGCGCGCTGCGCCAGCATGCTCGCGCTGCTGCCCACCGCCTGCGTGATCTGCGCCTGTGCGCGATCGAAGCTGCCGAATCCGGCATTGTCGAGCATACGTTGCAGCCGCGTCGGCAGCGCATCGTGGATCTGGTCGAAATAGGTCGCGAAATTGATCTGCCCGCTGCGCATCTGCGCGTAGACGCCGGCGGCCTGGTCGACGACCAGGCTGGCGACGATCAGCGCCGGGATGACGACCGCGACGGTGATGATCAGCAGCGTCAGCGCGGCCGCGCGATTGCGCTTGTCGGGCGCGCGGGCGAGCATGCGCTGGAACAGCGGCTGGAACAGCAGCGCTGCGAGCGCGGCCCACAGCAAGGCGCCGGCGAAGCTCGACACGATCAGCATCAGCGCGATCGTGATCAGCACCAGAAACGTGATCAACCCGCCGTTCTCGACGCGATGTCGCCGGATAGCCATGACCCTGCCGAAGCCCCCTTTTGGTATATCGAGCACGCTAAACGCAGTTTAGCGCAAAAAGTATGGGCTGCACGTCATCGCCGCTGAACGTGACCCGCGCACGGCGCGTTGGCATTGCATGACCTTCCGTTTCGACAACAGCTACGCCCGCCTGCCGGCCCACTTCCACGCCCCCGCCACCGCGGCGCCGGCGCGGGCACCGCGACTGATCCGCGTCAACCATCCGCTCGCGCGTGAGCTCGGGCTTGAGCCGGCAATGCTGGAAAGTGCCGACGGCGTCGCGATCCTTTCCGGCCAGACGGTGGCAGAAGGGTCGCAGCCGATCGCGCTCGCCTATGCCGGGCATCAGTTCGGCAATTTCGTGCCGCAGCTTGGCGACGGGCGCGCGATCCTGCTCGGCGAGGTGATCGACACGAAGGGGCGCCGGCGCGACATTCAGCTGAAGGGCGCCGGCCGCACCTTCTATTCGCGCAGCGGCGACGGCAACGCCGCGCTCGGCCCCGTGCTGCGCGAATATCTGGTCAGCGAAACGATGGTCGCGCTCGGCATTCCCACCACCCGCGCGCTCGCCGCGGTGCTGACGGGCGAGACGATCGTGCGCGACGCCGAGTTGCCCGGTGCGATCATCACGCGCGTCGCGGCGAGCCATATCCGCGTCGGGACCTTCCAGTTCTTCGCTGCGCGCGAGGACGTCGACGCGCTGCGCCTGGTCGCCGACCATGTCATCGAACGGCACTATCCCGATGCCGCATCGGCGGAGCGGCCGTATCGCGCGCTGCTCGACGCGGTGATCGCCGCGCAGGCGCGGCTTGTCGCGCAGTGGCTGCTGATCGGCTTCATTCACGGCGTGATGAACACCGACAACGTCTCCGTCGCGGGCGAGACGATCGACTACGGTCCGTGCGCCTTCATGGACGAGTACGACCCCGCCACCGTGTTCAGCTCGATCGACCGCGCAGGCCGATATGCCTATGGCAACCAGCCGCGTATCGCACACTGGAATCTGACGCGGCTGGCCGAGGCGATGCTGCCGCTCCTTGCCGAAGACAGCGACGCTGCGATCGTCGATGCGCAGGACGCGCTCGCCGCCTTCGGCCCCGCGTTCGAGCGCGCCTATCACGGCGGGCTGCGCCGCAAGCTCGGCCTCGCCGGTGAGGAAGCGGGCGACATCGATCTCATCAGCGAGCTGCTGACCAAGATGCAGCAGAACCAGGTCGACTTCACCTTGTTCTTCCGTGCGCTCGGCGATGCGGTTGCGGGCGACGAAGAGCCGGCGCGCGCATTGTTCGTCGATCCCACCGCTTATGACGAATGGGCGGCACGGTGGCGCGCGCGGCTGTCGGACACGGTGGGCGGCGAGGATCGCCGCGCGGCGATGAACGCGGTCAACCCAGCCTTTATCCCGCGCAACCACCATGTCGAAGCGATGATCGCCGCGGCGGTCGAGCGCGACGATTTCGGACCGTTCGAGGAGATGCTTGCCGTTCTGTCGCGCCCGTACGACGACCAGCCCGACTATGCGCGCTACGCGCAGCCGCCGCTGGCGCATGAGCGCGTCGCCGCCACCTTCTGCGGCACTTGATCGGTCAGGCGGTCCACTCCGCCAGATCGTCCTGCTCGCCGATCAGCGCGAGGCCGTGCGCGATCGACGTCAGCTCGCCTCCGGTCGCGATCCGCTCCGCGCCGAAGCGCCGGTCGAAGATCGCACGGATCGCCGGGATCAGCGACGATCCGCCGGTCAGGAACACGCGATCGATCGCGCCCGCCTCGGTCGCCGCCCGCGCCAGCGCGACGTCCATCGCCGCCTCGATCCGCGCGAGGTCGCCCGCGATCCACGTCTCGAATTCAGCCCTGCGCACTGGCGCGCTGATTGCCACCCCGCCGCCCTCGAAAGCGAAGCGCGCCTCCTCATCCACTGACAGGGCACGCTTCACCCGCCCGACCGCATCATAGAGCGGGAAGCCCTGCTCGTTCTCGATCAGCGCGATCATCCGCCCGATCGCCGCGGGATCGGCGGCGTCACGCTGCAGCTTGCGCAGTTCCTCCAGCGTGCGGCGGTTGCGCATCATCGCGAGCCGCGACCAATCGGCGAAATCGCTGAAATAGCCGCCGGGTATCTCGAGCAGCTTGCCGAACGAACGGTAGCTGCCGCCCTTGCCGAGCAACGGCAGCACCAGCTGGTTCATGATCCGCTGATCGAAGCGATCGCCCGCGATACCGACGCCGGCGGATGCGAGCGCCACGCAGCGGCGCGGCGCGCCCGGCGCGGCGACGCGCACGATCGAGAAGTCGGTCGTGCCGCCGCCGAAATCCGCCACCAGGATCGTCGCCGGCTCGGTCAACCGCGCGGCATAGCTGTAGGCCGCGCCAAGCGGCTCGTAGACATAGTGGATCTCGGTGCCGAACCCCTCGAGCATCAGGTCGTAGCGCGCCCGCGCCAGCGCCGGATCGGGCCGCGCCCCGGCATATTCGACCGGGCGGCCGACCACCACACGCCGTGGCCGATCGGCGAGCGCGCCACCGGTGTGCGCCACCAGCCGCTGCAGGAAGCGCCGCCCCAGATCCTCGAACCGGAACGGCTTGCCGAAAATCAGCGCCCGCTCGAACGACGCGCTCGCCGCGACGGTCTTGAACGATTGCACGAAGCGGCTGTCGAGCGGCGCGTCTAGATACTCGGCGATCGCCCACGGTCCCGCCTCGTGCGCGATCCCGTCCCAACCGCGATCGTCCTCCCAGAAGCACAACGCTGACCGGAACACCGCCCCCGTCGCCTCGTCGCCGGCAAGCTCGACCAGGCGCGACGTGCCACCGCCGTCGGCGAGCGCCGCGACGGTATTGGTCGTGCCGAAATCGAGGCCGAGCGCAGTCGCGGCGTGATCCATGGCGCTGCTCCTCAGGGCAATGCGGGGCGGCGCCTATTGCACGACGATCCAAGCGCCACAACCATACCAATATTGCTTGCAATTGTATTGCATACAATACATATTGGTGCAGCAATCAAGGAGATGCAGCATGAGCCATCTGTACACCACCAAGGTTACTGCGGTCGGCGGCCGTAGCGGCACGATCAAGAGCGAGGACGGCATCCTCGATCTGCCGCTCGCCATGCCCAAGGAACTCGGCGGCAAGGGCGGCGCGACCAATCCGGAGCAGTTGTTCGCGGCGGGCTATGCCGCGTGCTTCGAGAATGCCGTGATCCACGTCACACGCGCGCAGGCGGACAAGGTGCGCGACGACCAGATCGAGGTCGTCGGCGAGGTCGGGCTCGTCCCCGTGGGCGCCGGCTTCGGCCTCACCGTTACGCTCGATGTCGCGATCAGCGGCGTCGATCAGGCGAAGGCGGAGGAAATCGTTCAGGCTGCGCACGCCGTGTGCCCCTATTCCAACGCCATCAAGGGCAATGTAGACGTGCAACTCAACGTCACCGCGCGCTGAGCTACGCGCGCGGCCGAGTGTGAAGGCGGCGTGCGATGACGGATGACGATCCCCTGCTGCTTGATCGGCAGGTGTGCTTCCCGCTCTACGCCGCCTCCAACCTGCTGAACCGGCTGTACGGGCCGGTGCTCGGCGCGCTCGGCCTTACCTATCCGCAATATCTCGTGCTGCTCGTGCTGTGGGAAAAGGACGCGCAGACGGTGGGCGCGCTCGGCGCGCGGCTGCATCTCGACAGCGGGACGCTTACCCCGCTGCTCAAGCGGATGGAGCGCGCCGGGCTGGTCACGCGCGACCGCGATCCCGCCGACGAGCGCCGCGTCATCATCCGCCTCACCCCCGACGGCCGCGCGATGCGCTCACGCGCGCTGCACGTGCCCGAGACGATGGCGGGCGGGTACGATCCCAAAGGGGTAGAGGAACTCCGCGAGCGGGTGCGCGACCTTGTCAACGTTCTCGCGCGCCACGATGCGAAACGCGGGACCTGACGACGGCTAGGTCGCGTTATTCCGTCTCGTGCTGGGGTGCCGACTTCGCCATCAGGTGGCGACGGGCACCGCGTAGCTTCATGCGCCGATTAAGGTCGGCCAGACTGGCGGTGCGCCTGCGCAGGATCACGGGGACAGCCAACGGGATCACGAAGCCGAGTGGCACGCCGCTCACTAGGTAAGCACCACCCTACTCGCATCGCATCCGCCGCAGGAGCCACAGGCCGAACAGCAGGCTTGCCGTCAACAACACCGCCAACGCGATCGCGAACCGCAGCAAGGCGAGTTCGGCCGATCACGCGGTATCGCGCGCGGCGATCTGCCCGGCGGGGGCCACGCAATCGTAAGTCCCAGCGTGAATACCGTCGGCAGTCCGCCGCAACGAACGCGCGCAGGATGCAGTTACAGCGCCCGCGACCTGTCGTTGCAACGCCGGCCGATAAGCGCATCTCGCGGTGGTGGGCGGCAGCATCCGTAGCTTTAAACCAAGGCAGGACATCGACCGAGCACCGGCTCGGCAACCCAGCGCGGCATCGGCCGTTACCGGATCATGGCAACACTCACCATTCCGCGCTCCTCCCCACTCGTCGCCGGCACCATCGTCGCCGGGGTTCTCGGCGCCAGCGCGCTGCTCGGCCGGCGCAACGCCCCCGACGCATCGCACCCCGGCGTCGCGCGCTGGTATCGCCGGCTCAGCAAGCCGCCCTTCACCCCGCCCAAGCCGGTATTCGGCGCCGTGTGGCCGGTGCTCGAAGGTGCGATGGCGGTCGGCGGCTATCGCGTGCTGCGCGCCGCGCCATCGCCGCAGCGCACCACGGCGCTCGGCCTGTGGCTCGGCACCACCGCGATGATCGGCGGCTGGACCGAATTGTTCTTCCGCCGCCACGCGCTCGGCGCCAGCACCGCCGCTTCGGCTGCGATGACGGTGGCGAGCGCGGGCTACGTCGCCGCCGCCGCGCGCGTCGACCGGCCCGCCGCGCTCGCCGGCGCCCCACTGACCGGCTGGCTCGTCTTCGCCACCATCCTCGCCGACAGCGTACGCCGCCGCAACCATGGGTCCGCATCTACCACGTGACAGGTTGGTAAATCGCGCGGCAAGCAGTCGCTTGCGCAGGGACGATAAAGGGCGCAGCGCTACCATCCGGACAGGGGGGAGAAGCGCCGCGTGAACAATCGTCGATCCACGCGCCACCGGTACATGGCGAGCGTCGCGGCGTTGCTCGCGATCGGGCTCGCATCCAGCGCCAGCGCCGCCGCGGTTGATGCCCCCGCCCCACTTCCGGTCGTAAAGCCGGCGTTCGATACGTCGATCAGCGATCCCGGCCTGATCGAAACCGACTGGCAGCTTGGCCCGAAGGCCGTGGACACGGCTGACGATGTGCTCGCTTCATTCGACGCCGGGCGCGCAATGGAACCCTCGCTTACCGCCGCCTTGACTGCTCAAGCGACGCAATCACCGGCCCCGGGTACCAGCGCCGATACGCGCTATCACACGTTCGGCGCACGCGTCGGCGCGGTGAAATGGGAGACCTTAGGCATTTTCGCGTTGCTGACGGCCGGCAACATCGGAAAGGTCATCGACGAGCCGCAGTCGTTCCGCTTCCAGGACGAAGGACTGTTCGGGAAGAACACCGGCAGTCTCGGCATCGACAAGCTGGCGCATTCCTACAACACCTATCTAATCTCGGAAATCCTGTACCGCCGCATGGAGCGCAAGACCGGGGGCGGCGCGGCGAGCGCCGTCACCGCCGCCGTGCTCGGCTCCGGCCTTCAGATCTACGGCGAGATCTACGACGGCGTTCACGCGGGCAGCGGCTTCTCCGTTGCCGATGTCGGCTTCAACCTTGCCGGCGCGGCCTTTTCCGTGGCGCGCAATACGGTTCCCGGGCTGAAGGCGAAGCTCGACTTCCGGATCATGATCGTGCCGAACGACGATTTCTACACGCGATCGGGTAAGAAGCATTTCGAGCAGCAGCATTTCCTCCTCGCTCTGAAGCTCGCGGGGTTCGACGCGCTCCGGGCGACGCCACTGCGCTTCTTCGAACTTCACGCCGGCTACCACGCCAAGGATTTCACCATCCCCGATCGCCTCGCCGGCGTCACACCGAAACGACTGCCGTTCGTCGGCGTCGGCTTCAACTTCGCCGAACTGCTGTTCAAGGGCCGCGAAGGCTGGCTGTCGAAAGCGGCGCGCACCGGCCTGCAATATTATCAGATCCCCTATACGGCAGTTCATGTCGATCTGCCGACGGGTCGCCTGTCCCCCTGATTTTCGGAGAATGCAGCGATCATGGCCACGCTTGACACCCGCCATTTAGTCGATCCGGAACTCGCGCCGCTGCTCGATGCCTGGCCGGCGTTCGAGCTTTCGGCCGAAACGCTGCCCGCGGTTCGCGCACGGCAATTGCCGCGGCCGCCGATGCCGCCTGTCGACGTCGCGTACGATCGCGTCGAGGCACCGGGGCGCGACGGCGCGCCTGCCGTTCCGCTGCACGTCTATCGCGCGCGCAATGCGGACGGCGCGCTGCCGTGCATCCTGCACCTGCACGGTGGGGGCTACGTCGCGGGCAGCGCGGGCGAACTGGCCGATTTCCATCGGGTGCTGGCGGACGATCTGCGCTGCGCCATTGTTTCGGTCGACTATCGCCTTGCGCCGGAGACGAGCTTCCCCGGCAACGTCGAGGATTGTTACGCGGGGCTCGACTACGTGATGCGCGAAGCGGGTGCGCTGGGGCTCGACGCCGCGCGCGTCGGTGTGATGGGCGAGAGCGCGGGCGGCGGGCTCGCGGCGGCGCTGGCACTGCTCGCGCGCGACCGCGGCGAGCATCACTTGGCGTTCCAGCACCTCATCTATCCGATGCTCGACGATCGCACCTGCACCGCCGATCCGCACCCGACCGCCGGCGAGTTCATCTGGAACCGCGCCAAGAACGTCTTCGGGTGGACCGCGCTGCTCGGGCACGAACCGGGGCGCGATGACGTATCGCCGCACGCCGCCCCGGCGCGCGCGACCGATCTCGCCGGCCTGCCGCCCACGTTCATCTCCACCGGCGCACTCGATCTCTTCGTCGACGAGGACATCGATTATGCCCGCCGCCTGATCGCCGCCGGCGTGCCGACCGAGCTGCACGTCTATCCGGGTGCGTTCCACGCCTTCACCATCGTCCCCGGCGCGCGCGTGGCGCAGGCCGCGCAGCGCGACAGCCGCGAGGCGCTACGCCGCGCGTTGCACGGCTGAGGCGCTCCGGCTCCCTGCGATGGCGTGGCGGTAACGGCCTGCCGTCCGATCAAGTACCGTCGCAACGAAGGCGATACCCCCCGGCAGGATAGTGAGGTGATGAACCGCGTCACACGGCGCTTCGTAGCGGCGACGCATGATGCCCGCCGTGGAACGTCGACGCGTGAGGGCAGGAAGCCGTGCCGAAGAGCGCGAAGCATGGGCTTTGAGCTCGAGCGGTTGGCGCGTCCAGCGACGAAGCAGCGGCAGCTGCGACGAAGCAGCGGCAGCACCAAACTAGGGCGGCATCGAGCTTCCAAGGGCAAACTCATCCGGCGTCAGGGCTGGCGCGATGCGGCAGGTCCCCCACGCCACGACGGTTGCCGGCTGCTCGACCTAGTTACCGTTCATTACGGTACAGCCGCAGCATGCCGCGCTTCGCATTTATTCGTCGTCGAGCAGCCGCGCCGTGTCGGTGAGGACGCTGGTGATCCGCGCCGGCACGTTTGGACTGGTGCAAACATGGGTCGGCGAAGGATGCGGCATCGCCAGCACCATCACGTGAGGTCGCGTTTCGGCAACCAGGTCACGCGCCTCTCCCGCGACACGCCCCGCGAGAACGACGACGCGAAGTCGTGGCAGCAGGGCGAGAAACGGCGGCAGCAGCGCCTGCCCAGCGACGATCTCGCCACGCCGCAGTGCACGATTGCGTGCGCCGGGGGCGTGGACGATCCACGGCACGGCGTTCCACAGCAGCGTGTCGGCGCGCGCGATCCCAGCCGCGCCGAGGAAGCGGGCGAGATTGCGCGCGGTGCCCGTGGCGTTGTCACGCGAGACGATGCGCGGCGCACCGTCTCTCGGCGCACGGCCAGGACGCGGGTCCGGGCCGGGCGTCTCGAGCAACAACAGGACGCGCGCTGCGGCGCCGCCGTCCGCCGGGTCGAAGCCCGGCACGCGGCGGCCGTCAACGGCGAGCGATGCGCGCCACGCCTCCAGCCGGCGCTGCGCCCCCTCGGGTATCGCCGCCCCTATCCCTTCTTCGCCGCTATGTAGCGGTTGACCTGCTCTTCGAGCACGTCGAGCGGCAGTGCGCCCTGACTCAGCACCGCCTCGTGGAAATCGCGAATGTCGAAGCGCGGCCCCAACTGCTGCTCGGCGCGCTTGCGCAATTCGGCGATCTTGAGCTGGCCGACCATGTAGCTGGTCGCCTGCCCCGGCCAGTTGAAGTAGCGATCGACCTCGCGCGCGATATCGGTGTCCGAGACCGAGCTGTTCGCCTTGAAATACGCGATCGCCTGCTCGCGCGTCCACCGCTTGGAATGGATGCCGGTATCGAGCACGAGCCGGATCGCGCGCCATACCTGCAGCGAGAGCATGCCGAAGCGATCGTAGGGCGTCTTGTACACGCCCATCTCATTGGCCAGCCGCTCCGAGTAGAGCCCCCAGCCCTCCATGTACGCGCCGTAGCCGCCGAACCGGCGGAACTTGGGAATACCTTCCAACTCCTGCTGGCGGGCGATCTGGAAATGGTGCCCCGGCGCGCCCTCGTGCGCCGCGATCCCTGCCACCTGCACCTTCTGCGTCTGGTTCATGTCGACGAGGTTGACGTAGTAGATCCCCGGCCGCTTCCCGTCGGCGGACGGCGAATTGTAGAAGGCGGTCGACGCCGTCCCCTCGCGCCATTTCTCCACCGCGCGCACCTCGAGCGGCGCCTTGGGCAGCACACGGAAATAGCGCGGCGCGGCGGTCATCACCGAGGCGATCACCGCGCGCGCATCGGCAAGATATTGTTCGCGACCGGCCTCGGTATTGGGGTATTTGAACTGCGGATCGGTGCGGATCTTGTCGAAGAACTGCTCCAGCGTCCCGGTGAAGCCGACCTCCTTCTTGATTGCCTCCATTTCCTGCCGGATCGCGGCGACCTGCTGCAGCCCGGTCTGGTGGATCTGATCGGCGGTGAGCTTGGTCGTCGTCGAGCCTTCGAGCCGGTCGTTGTAGTAAGCCGCGCCGTCGGGCAGGCTCCACGCGCCGAAATTGCCCTTCGACTTGGGCTCGATCTCGTCGAGCGCGGCAAACAGCATGTCGTAGCCGCGCTTGAACGGGCCGGTCAGTGCGGCCTGCGCATCGGCGATCAGCTTCGCCTTGGTTGCCGCCGGCGCGTCGAGCGCGGTCACCTTCTTGCGGAAATCGGCAAGCACCGTCGAATCCGCGCCGCCGTCGAACGGCGCGCCCGTCACCACCTTTTTCGCGTCCGCGCGCGCCGGCGCGAAGTTGACCTTGTTAGGGATGATACCGGCGGCGGCCTGCTCGCGCATCGTCGCGGTCACTTCACGCATCACGCGCTCGGTCTCGCGCAGCCGCGCGATATACGCCTCGGCATCGGCGACAGTGTCGATCTTGTGCGTGTTGATCAGCAGCACGGGGATCTCGCCCGCCGGGCTGCCGTTGGTCGACACGGGGAAGCGCAGCTTGCGGAAGCGGAACGACGCACGGCCGCGCTCCACCTCATATTCGAACAATCGATAGCTGACGCGCGCGCTCTCCCCCAGTTTCGCCGGATCGAACTGCGCGCGCATCGCCTTCAGCTGCCGCTCGGCCAGATCGCGCGATCGCACCGCGGCGGCATCGGTATAATCGTCGAGCTTGTTGTAATCGGTCTTGAAGCCGAGCTGCGTCTGCGTCTCCGGGCTGAGCGCCACCTGCTCGTCATACGCCTTGTCGAGGAAGGCGAGCAGCGCGGCGTCCTGCGCGCCCGGCTGTGCCGCCGCGGGCGTGGGTGCCGGTGCGCTCGCCGTCGCCAGTGGCACGGCGGTCAGCAACAGCAGGGCAAGGGTCGCACGCATAATCATTCTCTCCTGATCGGTAGCGCGCGTTCTTGCCGCGAAAGCCGCGCGACGCAATCGCCGCGCGGCTACGTTAGTTGTGGAAAAGCCGCGCCTTATTCCTCGGCCGAGCCGAAATCGGACGGCCGCCGCCGCGGGGTGCGCGGCCCGCGCCGGTTGAGCGCCTGCGCCACGCGGTCGAGAAGGTCCGATCGGCGATACGGCTTGCCCAGCACGTCGAGCCCCGACTTTCGCGGCCCCTCGATCACCAGCTCCTCGTTATAACCCGTCGTCATCAGCACCGGCAGTTCAGGCGCGAGCGCGCCGATCCGATCGGCGAGCACGATGCCGTTGATCGAACCGGGCATGACGAGATCGGTGAAGAGGAGATCGAACGTGTCGGCTTCGGTCGCCTCGAACAGCTTCAGCGCGGCATCGCCCGTCTCGGCCGACGTCACGCGATAGCCCACCTCCTCCAGGATCTCGCGCGAAAGCGCGAGGACTTCGGGGCTGTCCTCCACCACAAGGATATGTGCCGAGCCGCGCCCGCGCGATCCCGCGTCCTGCGCGAGCTGCGGTACGTCCGGCGGCTCGGTGACGGGTTCGCGTGCGATCGGAAACAGCATCCGCACCTGCGTGCCCTGTCCGACGACGCTCTCGATCTCCAGCCGGCCGCGTGATTGCTGGACGAAGCCCGACGCCATCGCCAGCCCGAGCCCCGTTCCCTTGCCCGTCCCCTTGGTGGTGAAGAACGGCTCGGTCGCGCGGTCGATCACGTGCGGCGGCATGCCCTCGCCCTCGTCCTTCACCTCGACCGCGACATAGTCGCCCGGCGTCAGCCCGCGTGCCGCCGCGTCGCCGTTGAGGTGGATCTTGCGCGTCGATATCTCGACCAGCCCGCCGTCGGGCATCGCGTCGCGCGCGTTGATCGCGATGTTGAGCACCGCCATCTCGAACTGCTCGGGATCGATCACCGCCTTGGGCAGCCCACGCCGCAGGCTGAGGTGGACTTCGACGCGCTTGCCGAGCGAGCTTTCCATCACGTCGATGAAGCTCGTCAGGCACGCACTGACGTCGGTTGGTCGCGGATCGAGCCGGGTCTTGCGCGCGAAGGCGAGGAGCTGCCCCGTCAGCTTCGCGCCGCGCTCCGCCGCACCGCGCGCGGCGTGGAGGTAGCGCAGCACGCGTTCATCCTCGACCCGCCCGGTGGCGAGCTCGAGATTGCCGTTCACCACCTGCAGCAGGTTGTTGAAATCGTGTGCCAGCCCCGCGGTGAGCTGCCCCACCGCCTCCATCTTCTGCGCCTGAAGGAACGATTTCTCGCTCTCTCGCCGCCGCGTCACATCGAGCTGGCTAGCGAAGAAGTACAGAAGCTTGCCCGACGTGTCGTAAACCGGGCCGATGAACACCGCGTTCCAGAACGGCGAGCCGTCGCGGCGGTAGTTTAGGAGTTCAAGCGCGATCGAATCACGCTTCTCGACCGCGGTGCGTAACTCGTCGACCGCCGCGCGATCGGTCTGCGCGCCCTGCAGAAAGCGGCAGTTGCGCCCGAGCACCTCATCTTCCTCATATTGTGTGAGGTCGAGGAAGGCCTTGTTGGCGAAGACGATCGGATTGTCGTCCTGATGCGGATCGGTGAGGATCATCGGCATCCGCGTCATCTCAATCGCGGCGAAGAACACGTTGCCGCGATCTTGGAGGCCGGGTTCGGTGATCGTGGCCTCGCGCCAATGGTGCAGCCCTGGTCGACCGAGCGGCTCGAGCGCGCCCATGTCCGCCACACCCTCGGCCGGCACGCCGCTGCTCTGCCCGCCGCCCTCGACGTCGCTATGCTGGGACTGACGGCCCTCTAACTCTTCGTCACCACTCACACGCTGTCCCCCGCCGGATCGGGCCGCACCGGATTACGGCACGCCGATTTGCGTTGAACAGCCATAAGACGATTCCGCTCCGCCGCGAAAGCGCGCTGTTCTCAACGATCGAGCGCGTCGGCTAGCGTGCGCAGCTCGCCACCGTCGGCGGCGCGCAGCCAGTCGATCATTTTCGCGCGGAACGCCGGCGTTCCTTCCGCCGCTGCGCGCGCGAACCAGTCGCGCGCCGCCTTGGCGTCGCCTGCGGCGTGGAGCATTCGCGCATGGTTGAACGCACCGCGAAAGTCGCCGCCCGCCGCCGCCCGGGCGTAGCAATCCGCCGCGCGCGCCATGTCGCGCGGGCCCGCCCAGCCGTCTTCGGCGAAGCTACCGACGTAGTTGATGGCCTTGGCGTAGCCCATATCCGCCGCACGATCGAACCACGCGAGCGCCGCCGCACGGTCCTGCACCACGCCCTCGCCCAGCGTCAGACGGGTGGCGTAATTATACATGCCTTCCGCCAGCCCGCGCTCGGCGGCGAGGCGGAAGCACGTCGCCGCGCGGCCCATGTCGACCGCGACGCCCCACCCAAGTTCGTAGCAGCGTCCGACCATGTTGAGCGCCATCAGATGATGCTGCGCCGCCGCGCGCCGGAACCAGCCGAACGCAGCCGCCGGATCGGCCGCGACGCCCACGCCGTCGAGCAGCATCTGAGCGTAGACCGCCTGCGCCTCGGCATGCCCCTCCTCCGCCGCGGCGCGCAGAAACGCCGCGCGCGCGGCGGGCGGCCCCGCCAGCCGGGCGGCAATTTCCTCCGCGGTCAGCGTGTCGAGCAAGCGCAGCTCAATATTTCACCGTCACCGTGCCGAAGATCGTCCGGCCCGGCGCGATGCCGGCATAGTGGGTGGGGAACACCTGGTTGAAGTACGTCTCGTTCGTCAAATTCTGTGCGTTGACCGCGAGATCGAGGTGCTCGTTCAGCCTGATCGCGGCGCGCGCGTCGAACCGCCAATAGCCCGGCACGCTACGCTCGATGCTTCGCGTCGCCGGGTTCACCGTCACCACGCCAGCGGCAGTCTGCGTCGCCGAGCGATTGTCCTGGAACCCGCCGTAGACGCGGCTCTGGTAGAAGGCGCCGCCGCCGATCTCGACGCGGTCGAACAGCGTCGCGTTGGTCCAGATCGACAGATTGTGCTTCGCCGTTTGCGGTGCCGGCCGCCCCGTGCTCGCCGCCGGCACCAGCACAACTTGAGTCGGCCGGGCGCCTACGGCGGGCGCGGTCAGCGCGGTGAAGCCGCCGTCGACGATCTCGGCGTCGAGATAGGTATAGCCGCCGAAGATCGTCCAACCGGGCAGGATCGTCCCGCTCGCGGTGAATTCGCCGCCCTGGATGCGGCGCTTGCCGACGAATTCGATTATATTGCCCGGCCCGGTGACGCGGGCGTTCGCGGTCTCCGTGCGGAAGCCGGCGAGCCCGAGCGACAGCCGCCCGCCCATCAGATCGGCCTTGGCGCCGATCTCGTACGACTTCGACTTCTCGACCTTGAGCGAATCGAGCAGCAGCAGCGCGGCAGACGTGTTGGTGGTACCGAGCGAATTGCCCTCCTGCCCCTCGCCGACGAGGCTGTTCGGCGGCGTCGCCGACGTCGCGTACGAGGCGTAGATGCTGGTCGCCGGCGTTGGTTTGAAGACGAGTCCCGCCTGCCAGTTGAAGATATCGTCCTCGCGCGTCAGCTCGAACGTGCCCGTGCTGCTCGGCGGCGTAACGGTCGAACGGAAATTGTCGAGCCGCGCGCCGAGGTTGAGGATCAGCTGCGGCAGCAGCGTGATCGAATCGAATGCGTAAACGCCGCGCGTGCGCGATTCATTCTGTGTCTCGCCGGTGATCGGCGGGCGCGTGATCGGCGTCGCCACGGTCGAGCTGTCGGACGCGTAATTGACCCACGGATCGTTCGGGTTGGGTGCGAACAGACTGGTGCAGTTGAACCGCGCGATGCCCTCGGGCGTGCAACGCGGGCTGGTGGTGACGACATAGGTGCCGCGCCGTGCCTTCTCCCACAAAAGCTCCGCGCCGATCGCGATCGAGTGTTCGATCCCGCCGGTCATCACCTTGCCGAACAGGTCGGTCTGGTTCGCCAGCGTCTCGACATAGCCGTAGCGCGTGTTGGCGCGCCGCCACACCAGCCCCCCGCCCGGGGCGGGCGCAGTGGTTCCGACGCCGAAGACGTTGCCCTGGCTGTCGTCGGGCTGGGTAAAGATATATTGCTGGCTGTTGTGGCTGTAGCGCGACGAGTTGCGCACCGTCAGCGCGCCGAAATCATGCTCCACCCGCATCATCGCCTGATCGGTCTTCGTGTCGCGGAAATCGCGATTTCGCAGGCCGTAGAAGGTCGACCGGTCGACCCGCCCGACGGTGCCGTTCGCGGTCGTCACGCGGCCCACCGCGGGCTCGTTGCGCGTCGTGCCGAGTGGCGCGTTGGCGAGCGTGTAGAGATAGGGGATGCCGCTGTCGGGCAGCTCCTCCGTCGTCAGGTGATAATAGTTGATGCTGAGCCGCGTCGGCGTGCCGAGCCCGATCGCGATCGATGGCGCGATTCCCCAGCGCTTCTGCCAGATCGCGTCACGCCCGGCGACGTCCTGATCGTGCCATGCGCCCGCGACGCGCAGCGCCGCCATGTCGCCGAGCTGCACGTTCACGTCGGCGGTGAGGCGCTTGTAGTCCGCCTCGCCGTAGCTGCCGCTCGCCTGCGCGAACGTGTCGAGCTTGGGCATCTTGGTGATGATGTTGATCGATCCGCCCGCACTGCCGCGCCCGCCCAGCGTGCCGTCCGATCCGCGCACCACCTGGATCTGTTCCACCGCGAACACCTCGCGGCTCTGCGCGGCGGTGTCGCGCACGCCGTCGACGAAGGTCGATCCTTGGCTGTCGAAGCCGCGGATGAACGGGCGATCGCCGACTGGATTGCCGCCTTCGGCCGCGCCGAAGGTGATCCCCGGCACGGTGCGTAGCGCGTCGGTCAGCGTCGCTGATCCGGTCTGCTCGATCACGGCGGCGGGCAGCACCACGATCGAGCGCGGCGTATCAACCAGCGGCGCGACTGCCTTCGGATCGGCGCTGCGCCGCTCGCGCTCACCGTTGACGACGATATCGT
The DNA here is from genome assembly GCF_014217605.1 of Sphingomonas sp. NBWT7. Taxonomy (NCBI): domain Bacteria; kingdom Pseudomonadati; phylum Pseudomonadota; class Alphaproteobacteria; order Sphingomonadales; family Sphingomonadaceae; genus Sphingomonas; species Sphingomonas sp. NBWT7. Next base: position 1,978,760 of record NZ_CP043639.1, read on the forward strand.
CGGGGTTGCGATTGGCCTGCGCGTCGGCGTCGGTCGTCGCGGTTTCCGCCGCGACCGGCTCGCCCGCCGCGGGTGCGGCCAGCGCGGGCGACGTGGAGAGAACGCCTGCGAATGACAGCGCGAGGAAAGCGCCCGACTGCGGCACGGTGATGATCATGGAACCCCCTTTTCTTGAGGGTTCCCTATTGCGAATCATTCTCGCGAGTCAACGCTATTGCGAGGCGATCGCAATTTTGTCGCGAGAGCTGTCAGCTCGCGCGCATCCGGGCGTGGAACAGCTTGCCCTCTTCGACCACGAAGACGATCCCCAGCACGGCGACGCCGATGCACAGGTACCCCACCGCCAGCGGCAGCGTGGTGCCGGTGTAGGACTGACCGATCGCCGATCCCACGAACACCGCGCCGACGCTGGTGATGAAGCCCTGCACCGACGATGCCGTGCCCGCGATATGCCCCACCGGCTCCATCGCCATCGCGCCGAAGTTCGATCCGCACAGCCCGATGCATGTCATGCTGAGCGCCTGGAACACGATGTAGCTCGTCAGGCTCTCCTGCCCCGCGAGGATCAGCGCGACATGGGCGATCGACAGCACGATCAGCGCCAGTACCGCCGCCTGCGAGATCAGCCGCGTGCCGAGCCGCTCGACCAGCCGACTGTTGGCGAACGACGCGACACCCATCGCCGTCGCACAGACGCCGAACAGCAGGGTGAAGCGATCGCCCGCACCGAAGCCGTCGACGAAGATCTGCTGCGACAGCGAGACGAAGGCGATGATCCCGCCGAAGGTGAGCGCCGCGGCGAGTGCGTAGCCGATCGAGTAGCGGTTGGTGAGCGTCAGCGCGTAGCTCTCTCGCAGCCGCGTCAGCGAGATCGGTACGCGCCGCTTGACCGGCAGCGTCTCGACGAGGCGAAACGCGACCCAGGCGAGCACGAACGCCGCGAACCCGCCGAGCGCGTAGAAGATGAAGCGCCACGGCCCGATCAGCAGCAGTCCCTGCCCCAGGGTCGGCGCCATGATCGGAACGATGAAGAAGATCATCTGCGCGACCGACATGGTGCGCGCCATCTGCCGCCCGGACGACCCGTCGCGCACGATCGCCACCGCAAGCACGCGCGTCGACGCGGACATCAGCCCCTGGAGGACGCGCGCGCCGAGCAGCGCCGCGAACGTCGCCGAGCTCGCCGCGAAGACGCTCGCGCCGACGAACCCGGCGAGCGTCGCGATCAGCACCGGGCGTCGCCCGAAGCGGTCGGCTAGCGGGCCGTAGACGAGCTGCCCCATGCCGAAGCCGAGCATATAGGCGGTAATCACCCACTGCCGGTGATTGGCGGCGGCGATGGCGAGGTCATGGCCGATATCGGCGAGCGCGGGCAGCATCAGGTCGACGCCGAGCGCGTTGACCGCCATCACGGCGGCGATGAAGCACACGAATTCGCGCGGGTGCATGCCGGCGCTGGCCGGGCGGGTCTCGATCGGGGAGGCGGAAGTCATCGCGCGCCCTATCGGCGCGGGCGCCCGCCGCGACAAGCAAGCGATGCTTTAGCGCGCCGATCGCGCGTCAGAAATGCGCCAGATACCCGCCGTCGACCGCGAGCACCTGTCCGGTGACGTAGGACGCCGCCGGCGAGGCGAGGAACAGCACCGGCCCGACGATCTCCGCCGGCCGCCCCCATCGCCCGAGGCTGGTGCGGCGCGCGAGATGCGCGGCGACATCGGGATCGGCGACCATCGCATCGTTGGCGTCGGTCGCGAAATAGCCCGGCGCGACGGCGTTGACGGTGATGCCGCGCGGGCCGAGCTCGGCCGCCAGCGCGCGCGTCAGCGCGTCGAGCGCGCCCTTTGACGCCGTATAGGCCGCGTCGCCGCCGCGCGCGATCTGTCCCGCGATCGAGCTGACGTTGATGATCCGCCCGCCGGCCGGCATCCGCGCCGCGACCAGCCGGGCGAGATCGAACGGCGCGACGAGGTTCACCTCGAGCATCGCGCGCACCGCGTCGCGGTCGAGCGCGTCGATCGTGCGCCGATCGCGGCGCCCGGCGTTGTTGACGAGGATGTCGACCGGCGGGAGTCGCGCGACCAGTGCCGCCACGGCGGCGGCGTCATTCAGGTCGATCGCTGCCGCCTCTGCCCGCCCGCCCGCCGCGCGGATATGCGCCGCCACGTCCTCCAGCACCGCTGCGCGCCGACCGACCAGCACAACGTGCGCCCCCGCCCCGGCCAGCCCCTGCGCAATCTCGCGGCCGAGCCCGCCGCCCGCACCCGTCACGATCGCCCATTTGCCGTCCAGCATCGTTCTGTCTCCGAAGATCGCCGGACCTAGTCGGCTAGCTGCGTCATCGGCAACGGCAGCATGCCCGCGCTTCGAAGCTGAACGCTGCGTTCGCGCCCGGTTCATCGCGACAGACGTTATGACCGCCCGATGACACAGATCTGGCCGTTTCTCCTCCTCGCCGCCCCCACCGCACAGCAGGCGCCCCCCGCCATGCCGCCCAGCGAAACGCCCGCGGCGCCCGCCGAAAGCGCGTTGGACGAGATCGCGGACGAGGAAACCGACGGCGAGGATATCGTCGTCACCGGCAGCCGCACGCCGCGCGGCTCGGTAATCGGCGACATCAAGCCCGAGGTGACGCTCAACGCGCGCGATATCCGCGCCTATGGCGCGAGCAACATCGGCGAGCTGCTGCAGGAATTGAGCCCGCTGACCGGCAGCATCCAGGGCCGCGGCGAGGGCCAGCCCGTCGTGCTGCTCTCCGGCCGGCGGATCAGCGGCTTTCGCGAGGTGCGCGACCTGCCGCCCGAGGCGATCGCCCGCGTCGAGATCCTGCCAGAGGAGGTTGCGCTCAAATACGGCTACCGCCCCGATCAGAAGGTGGTGAACATCGTCCTGCGTCGCCGCTTCAACGCGATCACCGCGGAGGCCGAAACGACGCTTGCCACCGACGGCGGGCGGCAGGTGTACGAGGCCGACGTCAACTACCTGCGGCTCGCCGACAACAGCCGCTTCAGCATCGACGGCGAATATACCCGCAGCAATCCCTTGTTCGAGACGCAGCGCGCCTTTCCCGGCGCCGATCCCGATCGTACCCTGCTCGCCGCAAGCGACGCGGCGAAACTCGACGCGACGTACAACCGGACGATCTTGGGCAACATCTCCGCGACGCTTAGCGGCGGGCTGGAGGGACAGAACAGCCTCGCCGCACTCGGCCGGTCGAGCGACGGCACGCACCGGCTGCTGCGCGACGCTCGTACGCGCACCGGCACGCTCAATTACGCGCTGAACGGCGATCTCGCGCAGTGGCGCTGGACACTGAACGGCGGCTACACCCGCGACTGGTCGACAACGCTGACCGATCGCGACGCGGCGGCGGGTACCACGCGCGATCGCGCCCGATCGGTCGCCGAGACGATCACCAGCGAGGCAACGATCAACGGCCGCCTGTTCGATCTTCCCGCCGGCGCGGTGACGACGACGCTGAAGGCCGGCGTCACGCTGCGCGACATCACGGGCGAATCGGTTCGCGCAGGCGTGCTTCGCCCCGTCGACCTGTCGCGTGATCAGGGCAGCGGGCAGGCGAATATCGACGTGCCGATTTTGCGCAACAGCCCGGTCGGGGCGCTGTCGGCGACGATCAACGGCGGGATCGATCAGCTGTCGGATTTCGGCACGCTCGGCACCTTCGGCTACGGTTTCAACTGGCGCCCAAGCGGCGCGATCCGCCTGATCGGCTCCGTCACGCACGAGCAGGGCGCGCCCTCGATCCAGCAGCTCGGCAACCCGCAGATCGCGACGCCCAACGTGCGCGTGCTCGATCTCACGACCGGCCAGACGGTCGACGTGACGGTGGTGGAGGGCGGCAACGCCGGCTTGCGCGCCGATCGCCGCCGCGTTCTGAAGCTCGGCCTCACCGCCAAGCCGATCGCCGACACCAACCTGACGCTGATCGCGAACTATACCGACAGCCGGATCACTGATCCGATCGCAAGCTTCCCCACCGCTTCTCCCGAGATCGAGGCAGCGTTCCGCAACCGCTTCATCCGCGACGACGCGGGCACGCTGATTCAGATCGACAATCGCGCGGTCAATTTCACCAGCAGCCGCCAGCGCCAGATCCGCTGGGGCGTCAACTGGTCCGAGACGCTCGAAGCGCCACCGCCAACCGGCCCCGACGGCCAGCCGCTCACGCCCGAGCAGATCGAGGAGCGCCGCGCCGCCTTCCGCGAGGCACGCCGCGCCGGCAACGCGCCCGGCGCGAGCGCCAGCGGCGTCCGCGAGCCAGGCGCCGGCCGCGGCTTCGGGCGGGGCGGCTTCGGTGGCGGCGGGGGCGGCTTTGGCGGACGCGGCGCGCGACAGGGCCGCATCCAGCTCAGCGCGTTTCATACGTGGCGGCTGGAGGACACGATCCTCGTCCGCCCCGGCGTGCCCGAACTCGATCTGCTCGGCGGCTCGGCGATCGGCTCGCGCGGCGGGCGGCCGCGGCACGAGATCGAATTCAACGCCGGCTACAACCGCAACGGCCTCGGCGTGCGCCTCAGCGGCAATTGGGTCAGCGGCACGACGCTCAACGCCGATCCGTCGGGCGCGCCCTCCCCGCAGGATCTGGCGTTCGGCTCGCTGTTCACCAGCAACCTGCGCGTCTTCGCCGATCTCGGCCAGCAGCGCGCGTTGGTGCGCAAGGCACCGTTCTTTCGGGGTGCGCGCGTCACGCTGTCGGTCAACAATCTGTTCAATCAGCGGCTCGACGTGCGCGATACGCTCGGCATCACCCCGATCGGCTACAACCCCTCGCTGCTCGATCCGCTCGGGCGCTCGGTTCGGCTCAGCTTCCGCAAATTGTTCTTCTAAGGCGCGCCGGCATCACGCTGGCACCATGACGCTCAGGATATCGTCGACGTTCGCCACCGCGAACGCGCTATATTCGTCGCCGATCGCATAGGGCAGCAGGATGCGCCGCCCGTGCAGCAGCCCGCCGCAGCTGTAGGTGACATTTGGTACGTAGCCGCCGCGCTCTTCGGCGCTGGGGAACAGCAGCGGTGAGGGCGTCCGCATCAGCACCTGCGCCGGATCATCCTTGTCGAGCAGGCACGCGCCGATGCAATAGCCGCGCACCATGCCGACGCCGTGGGTAAACACCAGCCAGCCCTCATCTATCTCGATCGGCGAGCCGCAATTGCCGAGCTGGACGAACTCCCACGGATATTTGGGCGCCATGATCCGCTCGCCCGCGTCCCATTCGTGCAGCGAATCCGAGCGCAGCAGCCAGATATGCTCATTGTCCTGCCGGCCGAGCATCACGAACTTGCCGTCGATCCGCCGCGGGAACAGCGCCATGCCCTTGTAGCCCGTCATCGTGCCGCCGAGCTTGCGCATCTCGAAGGTGCGCAGGTCCACCCCGCGCAGCATTTCCTGGCGCGCACTTCGCCCGTCGAACGCGGTATAGGTGCCGATCACGCTCTCGGTCCCGTCGTCATCGGTGAAGTTGACCATGCGCAGATCCTCCACCCCCGACCGCTGGCTCGGCAGGACCGGAAAGATCACTGTCTCCGACACCTCGCTGCTGTCGTCGCACAGCAGCCGTACCCAGCCGTCGTCTTCCTTTACGATCCGCGGCGGCACGCCATGCTCGCTCGCCGGATCGATGACGACCCCCGTATCGCCGTCCCACATGCCGGTACGAAACGTCACCGAAGATACGTGCCCCTCGCCGATGCCGCGGAGCGACAGCAGGAACGGCATCTTGCCGTCCTCAAGATCGCTGTCGGGCATCCGCACCATGCTGGGGTTGAACAGGGCCGCCGATTCGAACGCATATTCCTGGCTGTAATAAGCGCCGATCAGATAGCGGTCGCACTCGTCGAGATCGTCCGCGATGCCGAGTTCGCCCTTCAGCCCATCGAACCGAGCGAGGAAGGTCGCCGCGGCATTGGGGTGGCGTTCGTCCATCGGCGCGGCGATCAGATCGCGCATCCGCCTTCGCATATCGGGCGCGAGCGCCAGCACACGCTCGGCCACCTGCTTCATGCGCGTCGGCTGCCCGTCGGCGAAGGCGGCGGGATATTCGAAGCTGAACGGCCGGATCACGGTGCGCGACGGATCGGGTTTGAGCTCGATCGGCAATTTGGTGAAGACTTCGGCAGCGTTCATCGACAGGCGTCCTACCCGATATTGGTCGCAACGGTCGCAGAACGACCCGAAGCGCCGGTGGGTCCGCCGGGCAACGAAGCCTTACAACGCGGCGCCGTTGCACCGGTGCGTAACACCGTTAGCTGCCTGTAGAGCACCGTGCTACGGATCGCACACGGGTCCGCCAGCACGGTGGACGGGGGTGATCGATGACGAGCCTTTCTGATCAGGCGATGACGCGGATCGCCGGGCTGGACGACGTTCTGGCCGGCGGGTTCGAGCGCGGCCGCGTCTTCCTGCTCGAAGGAACGCCGGGCACGGGAAAGACGACGGTCGCGCTGCAATTCTTGCTCGCCGGCGCCGCGGCAGAGGAGCGCTGCCTTTACATCACCCTGTCGGAGACGACCGACGAACTGCACGCCACCGCGCGCGCCCACGGCTGGTCGCTGGACGGCGTCGAAGTGTACGAACTGGTGCCGCCGGAAAGCCTGCTCGACGACGATCAGCAGCAGAGCCTGCTCTATTCTTCCGATCTCGAGCTCGGCGAGACGACGCGCCGCATCTTCGAGGCGTATGAGCGGGTGAAGCCCGATCGGGTGGTGATCGACAGCCTGTCGGAAATCCGGCTGCTCGCGCAGAGCTCGCTGCGTTATCGACGTCAGATCCTGGCGATGAAGCATTATTTCGCGCGCCAGCGCGCGACCGTCCTGATGCTCGACGACCTGACGAGCGACACCAACGACAAGACGGTCCACTCGGTCGCGCACGGCGTCGTCCGGCTGGAGGAAATGACGCCCGAATACGGCGCCGCGCGCCGCCGGATGCGCGTCGTCAAGTATCGCGGCCGGCGCTACCGCGGCGGATATCATGATTTCGCGATCCTGACGGGGGGCATCCGCGTCTTCCCGCGGCTCGTTTCGGCCGAGCACAAGGGCGAGGTCTCGCGCGCGATCGTGTCCACCGGATCACGCGAGTTCGACGGCCTGCTCGGCGGCGGGATCGATCGCGGCTCGGGCGTTTTGCTGCTCGGCCCGGCGGGATCGGGCAAGACGATTATCGCGCTGTCGATCGTCGCGCAGGCGGTGGCGCGCGGTGAGCGCGCGGCGATGTTCGTGTTCGACGAGGAAATCGGGCTGATGATCGCGCGCGCGCGCACGCTCGGTATCGATCTGCAGGCGATGATCGATGCGGGCGCGCTGCTGCTCGAACAGGTCGACGCGGCCGAACTGACGCCGGGAGAATTCAGCGACCGCGTACGCGAGAGCGTCCAGACGCTGAAGGCGCAGACGGTGGTGGTCGACAGCCTCAACGGCTACCGCGCGGCGATGCCGGGCGAGGAAGCGCTGGTGCTGCACATCCACGAATTGCTGCAATATCTCAATCGGCAAGGTGCGACGACCTTCCTTACCGTCGCGCAGCACGGACTGGTCGGCGACATGAATACGCCCGTCGACGTGACGTATCTTGCCGATACCGTGATCCTGCTGCGCTATTTCGAGGCGATGGGCCGCGTGCGCCGCGCGGTTTCGGTCCTGAAGAAGCGAATGGGCGCGCACGAGAATACGATCCGCGAGTATCAGATCGGCAGCCGCGGCGTGACGTTCGGCGATCCGCTTGATCGCTTCCAGGGCGTGCTGCGCGGTATTCCGACGCCGGTCGGCGATCAGGTGCTGATGGATCCGGCAAAGGCATGAAGCGCACCACCCTCTCCGAACGCGCGCTGGTGCTGGCACCGCGCGGGCGGGACGCGGCCGTGGCGACCGCCATGCTGCGAGAGGGACAGATCACCGCGACCGAATGTCACAACCTTCCCGCGCTGATCGCGGCGTTGAACGCTGGCGCCGCACTCGTCGTCGTGACGGAGGAAGCGATCGCCGATGCGGATCTTACGCCGCTCGCGGCCTGGCTTGGCGATCAGGAGGGGTGGTCCGACCTGCCGTTCGTCCTGCTGACGCGCCGTGGCGGCGGGCTAGAGCGCAACCCCGCCGCCACGCGCTATCTCGAACTGCTCGGCAACGTCACGTTCCTGGAAAGGCCGTTCCATCCCACGACGCTGATCAGTCTCGCGCGCGCCGCGCTGCGCGGGCGACGCCGGCAGTATGAGGCGCGCGCGCAACTCATCGCGCTTCGACAGAGCGAGACACGCTTTCGCACGTTGTTCGATACGATGGACGAAGGGTTCTGCGTCATCGAATTCATTCCGGGCCCGGGCGGCCCGCTTGACGATTACGTCCACGTCCAGGCCAATCCCGCCTATGAACGCCATGCCGGCATCCCGAACGTCGTCGGGCAAAAGGTACGCAGCATGGTGCCCGACGAGGCCGACGCGTGGGTCGAACTCTACCGCCGGGTGCTGTTGACCGGCGAACCGGTACGCTTCGAGCGCGAGCTCGTCGCGACGGGCCGCCACCTCGAACTCGCGGCGTTTCGCGTCGAGCCGGTCGCGCGCCGCGAAGTGGCGGTCATCTTCCAGGACATCACCGAGCGGCGCCGTGCCGAAATCGCGCTGCGCGATCTGAACGAGACGCTTGAGGGACGCGTCGAGGATGCCGTGGCGCAGCGTGAACAGGCGCAGGCGCAGCTGCACGAGGCGCAGAAACTCGAGACGCTCGGCCAGTTGACCGGCGGGGTCGCGCACGACATCAACAACCTGCTGACACCGATTACCGGCGCGCTCGACCTCCTCAATCGCCGCTACGCCGACAGCGATCCACGCGCTGCGCGGCTGCTCGACGGCGCGCTGCAATCGGCCGAACGCGCGAAGATCCTGGTCAGCCGCCTGCTCGGTTTCGCGCGGCGCCAGGCGCTGGAAACCCGCCCCGTCGACGTCGCCGCGCTGCTCGATGGGATGAGGGATCTGATTGCGAGCTCGGTCGGCGCCGGGGTCGAGATCAGCATGGCGCCGCCCGCCGATCTGCCCGCCGCGCTGGCCGATCCCAACCAGCTCGAACTCGCGTTGCTCAACCTGTGCGTCAATGCACGCGATGCGATGGAGGGCGGCGGGAAGCTGACGATCACGGCGGAGGCGACCACCGTGCGGCGCAAGGCCGCCGGCGCGCTCAAGCCCGGGGCCTATGTCAAGCTGTCGGTGATCGATACCGGCGCCGGCATGGATGCGGCGACGCTCGCGAAGGCGGTGGAGCCGTTCTTCTCCACCAAGGGCATCGGCCGCGGCACCGGGCTCGGCCTGTCGATGGTTCATGGTCTCGCCGCGCAGCTCGGTGGCGGCTTCACCCTCACCAGTGCGCCCGGTGTCGGCACGCAGGCCGACCTCTATCTTCCGGCCGCTGCGGCGCCGGCGCAAACGATCGAGCGCAGTGCCGCGACGATCGATCCCGCCGGGCGGCGGCTGTCGATCCTGCTCGTCGACGACGAGGATCTGGTGCGTGCCGGCACCGCGGAGATGCTCCGCTCGCTCGGTCATGAGGTGCACGAAGCGTCGGGCGGGGCGAAGGCGCTGGCGCTGGTCAATCGCGGGCTCGCGATCGACGCGGTGGTGACCGACTATCTCATGCCGCGCATGAACGGCGCGCAGCTAGCGGCACAGCTGCGCCAGAGGATCGCGGCGCTCCCCGTCCTCGTCGTCACCGGCTACGCCGGCGGCGATCTCGAATTGGGCTATCCCCATCTTGCCAAGCCCTTTCGTCAGGCGGAGCTCGACGAGGCGTTACAACGGCTGGTCGAACACGCACTATCGGAAGCCATGGCGGCTGCCAGCTGAACCGCACGTCGCGCGCCGGTACGCTGGCGTACCGCGGTTCGCCTTGGCGCCCGAAATCGACGGTCAGCCGGGAACCGCAGGCCCGATGCCGCGCTATCCACCGTATCGCGTATAGTACACCCACATCATCGATGCATGAAGCAGCCGGCCGCGACAGCGCGACCGCCACGGAAGGAAGACGGATGCCCCGATCCGAGGAACTCGAATTGTCGCGCCGCGGCGTGCTGGTCGGCGGGGCCGCATCCGCCGCGGCCGCCGCCGTGCCCACCGGTGCCGCCGCGCAGGCGCCCAAGGCTGCCGTACCGGCAATCGCCAAGGTGGGGATGACGGTGAACGGCAAACGCCACGATCTGTCGCTCGATGCGCGTACGACGCTGCTCGACATGCTGCGCGAGCATCTGCAGCTCACCGGCACCAAGAAGGGCTGCGACCATGGCCAGTGCGGCGCGTGCACGGTGCTGGTCAATGGCGAGCGGATCAATTCCTGCCTCAGCCTCGCGGTGATGCACGAGGGTGACAAGGTGACGACGATCGAGGGGCTCGGCACGCCCGACAAGCTGCATCCGATGCAGGCCGCGTTCATCCGCCACGACGGCTATCAGTGCGGCTATTGCACGCCGGGGCAGATCTGCTCGGCGGTCGGCGTGCTAGACGAGATCAAGCGCGGCGTGCCGAGCCACGCGCAAGGCGACGTTGCCACCGCACCGGCGCTGTCGAACGGCGAGATCCGCGAGCGGATGAGCGGCAACATCTGCCGCTGCGGCGCCTATTCCAACATCCTCGAGGCGATCGAGGACGTCGCAGGGGTGCGCGCATGAAACCCTTCTCCTATCAGCGCGCCAAGACACCGGCGGAGGCCGCGCGCGCCGTCGCGTCCAACCCCGGCGCGAAGTTCATCGCCGGCGGCACCAACCTCCTCGATCTGATGAAGCTGCAGATCGAGACGCCGACCCATCTCGTCGACGTGCAGGATCTGAAGCTCGACCGGATCGACACGACCGACGAGGGCGGGCTGCGGATCGGTGCGCTCGTCTCCAACACCGCGCTTGCGAGCGACGCGCGCGTGCGGCGCGACTATGGCGTACTGACGCGGGCGATCGTCGCGGGCGCGTCGGGCCAGTTACGCAACAAGGCAACCACCGCGGGCAACATCCTGCAGCGCACACGCTGCCCCTATTTCTACGACACCGATCAGCCGTGCAACAAGCGCAAGCCGGGCTCCGGCTGCGCGGCGATCGGCGGCTATTCGCGCCAGCTTGGCGTGATCGGCACGTCGGACGCGTGTATCGCGACCTTCCCCGGCGACATGGCGGTAGCACTGCGCGTGCTCGATGCGACCGTGGAAACGGTGAAGCCTGACGGCGCGACGCGCGCGATCCCCTTCGCCGATTTCCATCGCCTGTGGGGTGACACGCCACACATCGAAACCGCGCTCGAGCGCGGCGAGCTCATCACCTCGGTCACACTGCCGAAGCCGATCGGCGGGCAGCATTTCTACCAGAAAGTGCGTGATCGCGCGTCCTACGCCTATGCGCTCGTCTCGGTCGCCGCGGTGATCCAGGCCGACGGCACCGGCCGCGTCGCGTTCGGCGGGGTCGCGCCCAAACCCTGGCGCGTCGAGGCTGCGGAGGCGGCGATGCGGCAAGGCGCGCGCGCCGTGACGACACAGGCTTTCGCAGGCGCAAGGCCGACCGAGGACAATCGCTTCAAGCTGCCGCTGGCCGAGCGCACGCTCGCGTCGGTCATGGCCCAGGCAAAGGCGCAGGACGCATGAAATTCGAAACGCCCGCGGGGCAGAACCCGATCGATCAGCTGAAGGTCGTCGGCAAGCCAACCGATCGGATCGACGGCAAGTACAAGACCACCGGCACTGCGCCCTACGCCTATGAACGGCATGGCGTCGCGCCCAACCAGGCCTATGGCTACGTTGTCGGCGCGGCGATCGCGAAGGGCAGCATCACGCGGATGGATACCGCGGTGGCGAAGGCCGCGCCCGGCGTGCTGGCGGTGATCTCGACGCTCGATTACCCCAAGCCGCTGCCGCTCAGCCAGTCGAACACCGCGCACCTGTTCGGCGGCGCGGGGGTCGAGCATTATCACCAGGCGATCGCGCTGGTCGTCGCCGAGACGTTCGAACAGGCGCGTGCCGCCGCTGCGCTGATCCGCACCGATTACGCGCGCACCGCCGGCAAGTTCGATCTTGCCAAGGAAGCGCCCAACGCGCCGCTGAAGGGCGGCAGCAGCGACGAGGGATCGGCCGCACCGCCGATCGATCGTGTCGGCGATTTCGCCAAGGCGTTCGCCGCGGCGCCGGTGAAGATCGACCAGACCTATACGACGTCGGACGAGAGCCACGCGATGATGGAGCCGCACGCCTCGATCGCGGCGTGGAACGGCGACAAGCTCACCGTCTGGACGTCGAACCAGATGATCGCCTGGGGCAAGCGCGATCTCGCCAAGACGCTGTCGCTGCCCGAGGCCAACGTCCGGCTCGATTCGCCGTACGTTGGCGGCGGGTTCGGCGGCAAGCTGTTCATCCGCGCCGACGCCGTGCTGGCCGCGCTTGGCGCCAAGGCCGCCGGCCGGCCGGTCAAGGTCGCGCTCACCCGGCCGATGATGGCCAACAACACGACCCACCGACCGGCGACGATCCAGCACGTCCGGCTCGGCGCGACGAAGGACGGCAAGCTCACCGCGATCGCGCACAATTCGATCAGCGGCAACCTGCCCAAGGGCGATCCCGAGACCGCGGTGTCGCAGACCAAGCTGCTCTACGCCGCGCCGAACCGCGAGACCTATCTGAAGCTCGCTGTGCTCGACCTGCCCGAGGGCAATGCGATGCGCGCACCGGGCGAGGCACCGGGGCTGATGGTGCTCGAGATGGCGATGGACGAGCTTGCCGAGAAGCTCGGCATGGATCCCGTCCAGCTGCGCATCGTCAACGACACGATGGTCGATCCCGAGAAGCCCGAGCGGCCGTTCTCGCAGCGGCATCTCATCGAATGTCTGCGTACCGGTGCGGACCGCTTCGGCTGGTCGCGACGCAATGCCAAGCCGGCGCAGGTGCGCGACGGCCGCTGGCTCGTCGGCATGGGCATGGCGGTCGGCTTCCGCAATTCGATGGTGATGAAGTCGGCGGCGCGCATCCGGCTCGAACGTGACGGGCGCCTCACGGTCGAGACCGACATGACCGATATCGGTACCGGCACCTACACGATCCTGGCGCAGACCGCCGCCGAGATGATGGGCGTCGGCCTGGATCAGGTGACGGTAAAGCTGGGCGATTCGGACTTCCCCGCCTCGGCCGGCTCGGGCGGCCAGTGGGGCGCGAACAACTCGACCGCCGGGCTCTATGCCGCCTGCACCAAGCTTCGCGAGACGGTGGCGCAGAAGCTCGGCTTCAACGCCGCCGACGTCACCTTCGCCGACGGCAAGGTCAGCGCCGGCAACCGCTCGGTCGCGCTGCGCGACGCGGCGCGCGACGGCGCGGTCGTCGCGGAGGAGGCGATCGAGTTCGGCGATCTCGACAAGAAGTATCAGCAGTCGACCTTCGCCGCGCACTTCGTCGAGGCCGCGGTCGACGCCTATACGGGCGAGGCGCGCATCCGCCGCATGCTCGCGGTGTGCGATGCCGGCCGCATCCTCAATCCCAAGGCGGCGCGCAGCCAGGTGATCGGCGCGATGACGATGGGCGTCGGCTCCGCGCTGATCGAGGAGCTCGCGGTCGACAAGCGCTTCGGCTTTTTCGTCAACCATGATCTGGCGGGATACGAGGTGCCCGTTCACGCCGACATCCCGCACCAGGACGTGATCTTCCTCGACTATCCCGACGATAAATCCTCGCCGATGAAGGCCAAGGGCGTCGGCGAGCTCGGCTTGTGCGGGGTCGGCGCAGCGATCGCCAACGCGATCTACAACGCGACCGGCGTGCGCGTGCGCGACTATCCGATCACGCTCGACAAGCATCTCGCGGGCCTGCCGCAGGTAGCGTGACGCCGCGCGGCCGCTGGCGCCAACACGCCGGCGGCCTCCTAAGAAGATCGGCAGTCAGTGGCGTCCGCTGCCCGACATGATTCCTCGGCTTTCGGATCACGCGGGCAGGATGTCACGTCCTGTAAGCCACGCTCGACGCTCGTCAGGCAGTTGGAGCTACCAGTATCGGCGCGCTGCTGACGAAGCCGTCCGCGCCCGATCCCAGCGATCTGAAACCGTGCGCCGCCCGCGCCGCGGCGATGACCCCATGCCATCGCCGCGGTCGTCGGATCAGTCGGTGCTCGTGCCGACGCCCACCTGCGCCGGCCCGAACAGCGCGGCGTTGAACAGGAACTTGAACGAGGCGTAGGATTGGCCGCGCTGCGTCACCTCCGGCGCGAGCAGGTAGACGTGACCGCGCCCGAGCGTTCCGTCGATAACGGTCGCCGTATCGTTGAGCGCCTTCTGCCCCCACGCCCAGCCGGAGCGCAGCGGATCCTCGCTCGCGAACCACGAGACGCGGCGGACGCCCGGCTGGCCCGGCGTCAGCGCATAAGTCGGGTTGTTGTTGTAGAAGACGTCGAGCGTCTCGGGCACGCCATAGGCGAGCGGGTCGGTCGGATCGACCTTCGCCTGGAGCACCGATCCGGGCACGTAGAACTTGGTGCCCGGCAGCGGCGTGCGCTTGCCCGCCGCGTCGACGCTGCTCAGCGCATTGTACACCGGCAGCCCCATTTCAGGCCCGAGCCGCGTCGCATTGCCGACCGCGATCACCGTGCCCCCCGCCCGCGCGAACGAGGCGAGCTGCGGCACCGTCTTCTCCGACGTCACACTGCCGAGCGCAGTGCGCCATTCGGCCGGCAGATCAGCGGGATCGGGCTGCTTCTGCGGCGGCCGCCCCTCACGCCCGAGCACGTCGGACTGGACGACGATCACGTCGTACTTCCGCTCGAGCCCGCCCTTGTCGAGCTCCTGCGGAAACACCTTGGTGTAGGGGAATTCGTACTTCTCGAAGATCCAGCGGTTCCAGCCCGACGCCATCGACCCGCCATAGGTATCGACGAGCGCGATCCGCACCGGCTTCAGCTTAATCGTGTCGCCCGCGGGCTGCGCCGCGACGGCGTGCGCGTCGATGCCGAGCGACTGAACGGCGGTATCGACGATCCCCTTCGCCGCGCCGCCCGCCGGGATCCACAGCGCGCCAGGCGCGAGCGCATCGCCATCGACCGTTACGCCCTGCTTCAGCCAGTAGACCGGCGCGCCCGCCTTGAGCAGGCGATTGGTGAGGATGAAGCTGTTGTTGGTCGCATGGTCGACGACATAGCCAGCCGCACCGTTGCCGATCACCCGGCCGGCGGGCGGCGTGGTGATGACGTCGGGTACGACCGGGAAGTGCGCCGGTGCCCCATCGAGCAGCCGGTCGAACGTGACGTTCATCTGATAGGCGAGCGTGTAGCCGGTGACGTCGTACGGGCGGATCGGCGGGCCGCCGGGATAGGCGAAGTCCTGCGGGTGATCCTGCGGCTCGAACATGTCGAGCACGTGCGGGCGGAATGCCTGGTCCGAGCGCACGACGTACGACCCTGCGGCATAGCGCTTGCCGCCGTAGCTGAACGCCTGCGGCGCGCGTTCCACCTCGACGCCATTCTTGATCAGCGAATTGAGGAAGGCGACCGTCGTCGGCATGTCCGCCTGGCGATCCGCCGGGATGACGAAGGCGCGCGGTGCGCGATACTTCGGATCCTGCAGTACCGTCCTGTAGAGCGAGGAGGGCGCGATATCGCGGCTGTTGTAGCCGGTGAGATCGTCGAGCGGGCTGCCGCCGCCGTCCTTCTTCATGCTGTCGGCGGCGGCCTTGGCGGCGTCGATCCGCTTGGGCGTCACGATCCAGCTGTCCGCACTGCCCTTCTGGATCTGGTTGCGCCCCATGACGTAGCGGTTGAACAGCACGGTTTCGCGGTTGCGCGACGCATAATCGAGGATCGCGCGCGACATTTCCTTCACGTAATCGATCGACTGCTGGAAGTGCCACTGCTGCGGCGCGATCGGCATGTACGCGTCCTGCCCGGCGAGCTGCTTCGCGGGCACCAGCGGGATTTCCATCGGCGTCGGATTGCCGATGATCTCGGTCAGGATGCCGATCTGGTTGTGGAAATAGCCGACGGTGCGGATGCCGCCGTTGAACCACGTCGAATAAGGCGCGCCCGAGCGCGACACCGATCCGGCCTTGTTCTGCGACAGGAGCCGCTCGTGCATCGCGGTGCCCACGGCGTCGGTACCGGCGATCACGAGCGGTTCGTTGTTGAAATTGTACGGATCGCGAAACGGCGGAATGAAGACGACGGTGCCGACCGGCCCGGTCTGATGCTGGTTGTAGAGGATCTGCGGAAACCACTCGCGATAGGCGAGCCGGTTCATGTTGGTCGTCTCGGGCTGGTTCGAGGCGAAGCTGTCGCGGTTGTTATCGTGCCCAATATATTTCTGGTACAGGACCGGGATCGTGTTGCTGTTGCGCTTGGTCTTGTCGGCGGGGCGCATGTACCAGTCGGCGACGAGATCGAGCCCGTCGGGATTGGCGAAGACGTAGAGCGCGATCGTATCGTCGAGGATCCGCGTCGTCTCCGCATCGGTGCGCGTCAGCATTTCGTTGATCAGCTGGACGTGGCTCTGCGCGTTGACCACCTCGGTGGCGTGCAGCCCGGCGTCGATCAGCACCACCGCCTTGCCCTGCGCCGCCAGCGCCTTCGCCTGCCCGTCGCTCAAGCCCTTCGCCAGCGCGAGCTGCTGCGAGATGCCGCGGTACTTGTCGAGGTTGCGGATGTTCTCGGGCGAGGAGACGATCGCCATATATTGCTCGCGCCCCTCGGCGGTCTTGCCGATGCTGACGAGCTTCATCCGGTCGCTCTGCTGCGCCACCTGTTGCAGCCAGGCGGTGACCTGCTTGTAGTTGGCGAGGAAATAGTCGGAGCCGGGCTTCGCCTTGAACACCGTCGCCGGATCGGTGACGGTTCGGCTCTGCGCGACGCCGGTCGCCGCGCTCATCACCAGCGACAATCCGGTCGCCGTCAGCATCAATGCACGCATCGGATCTTCTCCCTTATTTCGCGTCGGCGAGCATCAGCACGGTGGCGAGGCCGACCGCCATGCTGGCCACGTCCTTGTCCTTGTCGATCACCATCGCCTCTTCCAGCGAGTGTGCCCGCATCGTCTCGAACCCCGATCTCAGCGTCACCGCCGGGATGCCGAGGCTCATCGGGATGTTCGAATCGCTCGATCCGGCGCCGTAGCTCGGCGTGAAGCCGCTCGCCTTGGTGACGGCGGTGGCGATCTGCATGATATCGACGCTGTGGGCGGTCGATCCGACCGGCCGGTCGCCGACCTTCTTCGCCTCGTAAGCGATCTTGCCCTTGGCCGTGGAGCGCGCCGCATTCTCAGCCGCGACCGCCGGCGGCAGCAGCGCGAGGAAGGCCTGCTCCTCGGCATCGAGCTCGGCCTTGCCGGGCGAGCGCATGTCGATCGTCATTGCGGTGGAGAAGGGGATCGAATTGACCGACGTGCCGCCCTCTAGCAGCCCGATATTGTACACTGTGCGCGGCTCGGCCGGCACCTTCATCTGGCCGAAGGCGACCATTGCATTGGCCATTGCATAGGCCGGGTTGACGATCCCGAAATCGCCGTTCGAATGGCCGCCCGGGCCGGTGAACGTCACCTTGTAGCGCTTCGATCCGATCCCGGCGTCGGTGATGTCACCCGCCCGGCCCGGCTCGAACGAGATGAAATACTTGATCCGGTCTTTGAGCGGGCTCTTGGTGAAGAGGTAGCGGACGCCGCGCAGGTCGCCCGGCCCCTCTTCTCCGACGTTGCCCATGAAAATGATGTCGGCCTTGGTGGTGTAGTTCGCCGCCTTCATCGCGCGAATGAAGGCAAGCAGCACCGGCAGGCTGCACGTATCATCGCCGACACCTGGCGCGTAGAGCATGTTACCCTCGCGCCGCACCTTCACGTTGGTGCCCGCGGGAAACACGGTGTCGAGGTGCGCGGTGACGACGATCAGCGGGCCGCCGCCGCTACCCTTGCGAATGCCGTAGACGTTGCCCTCGGCGTCGGTGGTAAGATCGCTCAGCCCCTCGGCGCGCAGCATCTCGAGGAACGCCGCGCCGCGCGCGGTTTCCTTGAACGGCGGGGCCTCGATCTCGGTCAGCTTGATGACGTCCGCCACGATCCGCTCGTGATCCGCGGCGAGCGACGCCTTGGCCGTTGCGAACTTTGGGCTGGCGAGCAGTGCCTTTGCCGCCGCGTCGCGGTTCTGTGCCGCGGCGATCGCCGGCATTCCCAGCGCTGCCAGCAGCGCCATCGTCATTCCCGTCTTCAACATCGCGACCCCCCTGATGTTCGTTTTTGGTTCGGCGCGTACGGCTCTCTCGACGGAGCACGATCCGCGGCCACCTCGGTGCCGCCCCTCCCCAGCCATGCTATCGCACCGCAGCGATTGCGCGAGTCCTTAAGTTGCCCTGAAGCCTGTTCAAATGTTCAGCGGGACATAACAATCGGTTATGCTCGTAACTTTCTTGCGCGGACTGGCGTCGGACTCAGTGCTGTTGCGACGCGATCATTCCGCCGCATTTGATAGGCTCGGCCCCAGCGCCTGCGCTTTCGAGCAGATCGCGCTTGAGCTCGATGAAGCTGCGCGCCAGGCGCGAGAGCGGGTGGGCGGCGAGGTGATGGACCGACAGGTCGAATGTCACAGCCGGGCTGATCGGACGGAAGTGGAGATCGTCGTCGACGAACGCCTGCGCAGTGAACTCGTCGACGATCGCGATGCCGGCGCAGCTGCGCGCTAGCGCCGCCGCGATATATACCGAGCGGACCGAGATGGCCGGGCGGCCGCCGGTTGCCGCCGACACGATCGGGCCGACGAGCTCGGCGATCGCGACGCTCGGCGCCAATCCGATTACCTCGTGTCGGCGGAGCTGATCAAGCGTGATCGCCGCCTGGTCGCTGGGCATCATGCCGTCGCAGAACAGCGCGCCGACACGGCCCGAGCCAAGCGGCACCGACGCGATCTCGGGATCCGCGGACGTGTGATGGCCGATCACGAAATCGCACTCCCGCCGCATCAGCGCCTCGCGCGCCGCGTCGTTGTGCACCGCCGCGACTTCGAAGGTAACGAGCGGCCACTGTCGCCGGAACCGGGCAATCGCCATCGGCGTCGTGCGCAGGGCGAGCGAAGGCAAAACGCCGAGGCGGATATGGCCTTCGGAGGTCGAGCGCAGATTGCGCGCCGCGCGTTGGAACGTGTCGATCCGGCTGTGCAGATCGTCGACCTCGCGAAACAGGATATGCGCCTCGTCGGTCGGTGTCAGCCGCCCGCGCACCAGCGTGAACAGCGAGAAGCCCAGCCGCGTCTCGGCATGTTTCACGATCTTGCTTACCGATGGCTGCGACACATTTAGCAGGCGCGAAGCGCCGCTGATCGAGCCGACCGAATAGACGGCGTGGAACACCTCGATATGGCGCAGATTCATTGGCGACCCCCCGGTTCTTGTCCCGTCCCTCCCCCAAGGGCGAATCTTTTTATGACGGAACGATAACACGCCAGCACGGTCTGCCAAGCGGCTTTGCGCCGCCCCTCGCGTGCGCGCGAGCGCGCGTATTTTCATTCTACGCGGGCGTGCGCCTGTTCTTTCCTAGCACCATCCCGTACCCCGCTTTCATTTACATGAGTTGCGCCAAAACTTTTTGCTGCGAAGGCGAAATCGTTCGAAAAATCGAGTTGCAGCCCGCGCGTCACCTGTGTTTACTTGGTGCCGCGGCCTGTGGTCGCCGAGCTTCCCCAGCGTTGGACAAGGCAATGGCCGCCCAATCCGTCACCTCGCGGCAGCGCGCTTCCCGGCGGCTGATTACTCTTTGCCTACCGGCGATCGCGCTCGCCGGCTGTGAGGGCGCGGCGCCGCCGAAGGCGAAGTCGCTGCCGCTGGTAACGGTGGCGCGCCCCGCGACGCGCCACTTCGTAGACCAGGTCGAGGCGGTGGGTACGGCGCGAGCCAACGAGCAGGTGACGCTGTCTTCCCCGGTGACCGAGCGGATCGAGCGCGTGAGCTTCACCGACGGCGGCTTCGTCCGCCGCGGCCAGGTGATCGCGGTCCTGGCGCAGGCGCAGGAACGCGCGGCACTTGCCGGGGCGCTCGCCGCCGAGCGGCAGGCGTCGGCGCAGTTCGGCCGCATGAGCGCGTTGAACGATCGCGGCTTCGTCACACCCGCGACGCTCGACCAGCAGCGCGCGCTGGCGCAGCGCGCACGCGCCGACGCCGATACGGCCCGCGCGCAGATCACCGATCGCATTGTTCGCGCGCCCTTTTCCGGCTTCGCCTCGCAACGGCTGATGTCGCAGGGGACGATCATTTCCGCCGGTGCGCCGATCGCGACGATCAGCGACGTGTCGCGGATCAAGCTCGATTTCACCGTGCCCGAGACGGCGATCGCCGCGCTGCGCATCGGCGAGCGCGTCACCGCGCGCGCTGCGGCCTATCCTGACGCCGACTTCACCGGCACGATTAGCTCGATCGATCCCGTGATCGATCCGACGACGCGCGCCGCCAGCGTCCGCGCGATCCTGCCCAATCCCGGCAACCGGCTGAAGCCCGGCATGCTGCTCACCGTCCGCGTCGTGACGGGGGAACGCGACGCGGCGGCGGTGCCAGAGCTCGCCGTGCTCGGCGATGGGGCGGACCGCTACGTCTTCACCATCGGCGCCGACAACGTGGCGAAGCGTACAAAGGTGACCACCGGGATGCGCGACGGTGGCTATATCGAGGTGACGGGCATCGCGATGAGCGCGCGCGTCATCACCGAGGGTGTCGTAAAGGTGAGTGACGGCGTCAAAGTCAAAATCGGCAGCGGTAAAGATAAGACCGAAGCGACAGCAAGTATTTCCGCTGCAGCACGCGTGCCGCGCGCATGATGCTGTCGGATCTGTCGGTCCGCCGGCCGGTGGTGGCGGCGGTCGGCGCGATCCTGATCGTCATCGTCGGCATCGTCGCCTTTCTCAACCTGTCGGTGCGCGAGTTTCCCGAAATCGATCCGCCCGTCGTGTCAGTGTCGACCAACTATATCGGCGCCGCCGCCGCGGTGGTGGAGAGCCGCGTCACCCAACCGCTCGAGGAGCGACTCGCCGGGGTCGAGGGGATCGAGACGATCTCGTCACGCTCGACCGACGGCCGCTCCGAGATCACGATCGAATTCCGCCCGACGCGCGACGTCGACGCCGCGGCGAACGACGTGCGCGATCGCGTGTCGGGCGCGCTCGCCGATCTGCCCGACGAGGCGCTGCCGCCCGAGGTGCGCAAGGTCGATGCCGACGCACAGGCGATCATGTACGTCGTGGTGCAAGCGCCGACGTGGAACAAGATCGACCTGTCCGACTATGTCGAGCGCTTCCTGGTCGATCGTTTTTCGACGATCGACGGCGTCGCGCAGGTGCAGTTCACCGGCCAGGCGCGCCCGTCGATGCGCGTGTGGCTCGATCTCGGGCGGCTCGCCGCCTATCGGCTGACACCGCGCGACGTGGAGGATGCACTGCGGCGGCAGAACGTCGAGCTGCCGGCGGGGCGGATCGAATCGCCGGCGCAGAACGTGTCGCTGCGCGTCGATCGCGCCTTCGCCAGCCCGGACGCGTTCCGCAGCCTGGTGATCGGCCGCGGCGGCGACGGCTATCTCGTCCGACTGGGGGATATCGCCAAGGTCGAGCGCGGGCCGGAAAACCCCTATACCGCCTTCCGTTTCCGCCAGCAGACCGCCTTGGGGCTCGGTATCGTCCGCCAGTCGGGCGCGAACACGCTGGAGGTCGCCAACAACGTCAAGGCGCTGGTCGCGGCGCTTCAGCCCGATCTGCCGGCGGGCGTGTCGCTGACGCTCGGCTCGGACAATTCATTGTTCATCGATCGCGCGATCAGCGAGGTGTGGCGCACGCCGGGCGAGGCGGTGATCCTCGTCGTCCTCGTGATCTTCCTGTTCCTGGGCAGCTGGCGCGCGACACTGATCCCGACGATCACCGTGCCGATCTGCCTGCTGGGCACGTTCGCGGTACTTTGGGGCTTCGGCTATTCGATCAACCTGCTGACTTTGCTCGCGCTGGTGCTGGCGATCGGCCTCGTCGTCGATGACGCGATCGTCGTGTTGGAGAACATCCATCACCGCATCGTCGGCGGGGAAAGCCCGCTCGTCGCCGCCTATCGCGGCACGCGCGAGGTCGGGTTCGCGGTGGTCGCGACGACCGCCGTCGTCTGCGCGGTGTTCGTGCCGGTCATGTTCATCACCGGCCAGACCGGGCTTCTGTTTCGCGAGCTGGCGGTGGCGATGATCGCGGCGATCGCGATCTCGGGCGTCCTCGCGCTCAGCCTGGTGCCGATGCTGTCGTCGAAGCTGCTGCGGCACGGCGAAAGCGGGCGGCTCGCCCGCACGATCGAGCGCGGCTTCGGTCGTCTCGAACGTGGCTATGGCGGCGCATTGGACCGTGCGCTGGCGCATCCCCTGCCGGTGCTCGGCGGCGTGGCGCTATTCCTCGTCGGCTGTGGCTTTCTCTTCACGCAATTGTCGGCCGAGCTGGTTCCGCCCGAGGACACTGGCGTGGTCGAGGTGCGCGTCAATGCGCCGGAGGGCACGAGCTTCGCCGAGCTCGACCGCTACGCCCTTCAGGTCGAGCAGAAGGTCGCCGTGCTGATGACCGACGACGGACCGATCCGCGGGTTCAACTCGCGCCTGCCGCTCGTCAACGGCCTGTCGGAGGATTTCAACGCGTCGAGCATGAGCGTCTTCCTCAAGCCATGGGAGCAGCGCGAGGCGACGTCGCAGGAGGTCGCGCGCAAGGTGACAGCAGCGCTGCAGGACGTGCCCGGCATCCGCGGCAACGCCAACGTCCGCTCGTCGCTGGGGCGTGGGCGCGGGCAGCCGGTGGCGTTCGTCATTGCCGGGGCGACCTACGCCGATCTCGCCCGCGCGCGCGACCGCATCCTCGCCGCCGCGCGCGACAATCCCGGCCTCGTCAACCTCGACGCCGACTATGTCGAATCGAAGCCGCAGCTGCTGATCGACGTCGAGGCCAATCGCGCCGGCGACCTTGGCGTCTCGGTCGACGACGTCAGCCAGGCGTTGCAGACGGTGATGGGATCGCGCCGCGTGTCGACCTACGTCGATCGCGGCGAGGAATATCGCGTCATGGTGCAGGCCGGTGTCGGCGATCGTGACAGCGAGGCGCGGCTGGCGAGCGTCTACGTCCGCTCGCGCTCCGGCGATCTCGTGCCCCTTTCGAACCTCGTCAACATGCGCGAGGCGGCGTCGGCGCGCGAGCTGGGCCGCTTCAACAAGATGCGCGCGATCACGCTGCAAGGCGGGCTCGCGCCCGGCTACTCACTCGGCGAAGCGCTCACCTTCCTTGAGGATCAGGCACGCCGATCGCCGGAGGTGCAGGCGATCGGCTATCGCGGCGAGAGCCAGTCGCTGAAGCAGACGGGTAACGCGATCTGGTTGGTGTTCGGGCTGACCGTGGTCATCATCTACCTCCTGCTCGCCGCGCAGTTCGAGAGCTTCGTCCATCCCGCGGTGATCATCGCCACCGTGCCACTGGCGGCAGGCGGCGGCGTAATCGGGCTGTGGCTCGCGGGCATGACGCTCAACCTGTTCAGCCAGATCGGCATCGTCATGCTCGTCGGGCTCGCGGCGAAGAACGGTATCCTGATCGTCGAATATGCCAATCAACTACGCGACGACGGGCAGGCGCTTGCCTCCGCGATCCGCGAGGCGGCGATCCGCCGGCTGCGCCCGATCTTGATGACGTCGATCGCCACCGTGTTCGGCGCGGTGCCGCTCGCGCTGAGCCATGGCGCGGGCGCCGGCGCGCGCGGGGCGATCGGAGTGGTGATCGTCGCCGGCGTGTCGATCGCCACCGCGATCACGCTGTTCCTGATCCCAGTACTCTATCGCCTGCTCGCGCGCCGCGCCGCCTCGCCGCACATCATCGCGCGCCGCCTCGCCGCGGAGATGACGCCGGTACCGTCGGCCTGATACCGGCGACGGGCGCTTCCCCGACCGCTTCCGCACTCAGCCCGCGCGATCGCGCCGCACCAGCCGCATCGCCGCGCGCGCGAGCAGGCCGAGGCTGAGCGCCGAACCGGCCAGCGAGGCGAGCCCGGCGCCGATCACCTCGAACGTCGGCATCAGCAGCACGACGCCCAGGAAAAGAACCACCACGCTCGCGGCGCGGATGCGCAGCGCCTGCGCCGCGTGCCCGGTACCGAGCAGCACCGGCTCGAACCCGACCGCCATGATATCGAGCCCCGCCGCGATGCCGAGCAGGACCAGGACGGGATAGGCGCCGAGATAGCTCTTGCCCGCGATCAGCAGCAGCGCCGGCTGGCCGAGCAACGGCACGAGCAGGCACGTGGCGAGGCCGACCGCCACCGCGAGCCGCGACGACTGGCGCACCAGCAATGCCAGCCCGCCGTCGGTCCTGCTCGTTCCCGCGCGCGTCATCTCGGGAAAGACGCCGCGCGCGAACATGTCGGACAGGCGCACCAGCGCCTGGCTCAACTGGTACGCCAGCCGATAATTGCCCGCCGCCGCGGCGCCGGTGAACAGCCCGACGAGTACCACCACGAACTGCCGGCTGGCAGCGTTCAGCGTCGAATTGAGATTGGTGACGAGCGCGAAATTCCACAGCCCCGCGTTCTCGCGGCCGGCATCGAGGGTGTCGCGCCAGCGCCGCAGCACGCCGGGGGCGGCGCGCGTCGCGCTGATCCAATAGGCCAGCGTCGTCAGCACCTCCGCCGCCGCCCAGGCGAGCAGGAAGCCGAGCAGATCCGCCCCCTGCCACGCCGCGATCGAGGCACCCAGGAAGCGCGCGATTGGCGTCACGGCATCCGCCCCCGCGCCGATCGCGAAACGATCGAACAGCCGCAGGATGCCGACCGCGGTCGATCGTACGGCGATCAGCAGGATGATCGAGAAGGCGAACGCCTCGTTTGTCAGCGTGTCCGACCATCCGAAATGGCGCTGCATCAGGACCAGCGCGACGAACGCGATGCCAATCCCGATCGCCGCTCCCGCAAGATCGAGCGCGAGGCAGAAGCGGATCAGCCGGGCGAGCGCGTCGGGCCGTTCCGCCTCGCGATGTGCCATGCCGTACCGGACGACGATCTGCCACGTCTGGAAGCCGACGAACGCCACTACCGCCTGCGCGGTGCTGAGGATCAGCGTGAACTGGCCGAAGCCCTCGACGCCGAGCGATCGCGTCGCCAGCGCAAGGTAGACGATGCTCAGCACCGCGCCCACGCCCTTGCCCGTCAGCAGCCAGCCGACGTTGCGCAGCGCGCGCCCAAACGGGGTCGTGGCCGCCGTCGGGGCCTTCAACGTCTTTCTTCCACCGGTAAGCGCCTTAGAGGGGGAGCCGTATGCGCATCGCCTTTCTCTATATCGCAGAAGCCTATCAGTGCTACCACGGCGCTGCGATCGCGCTGGAAATCACGCGGCGTACGGGCTGGCCCGTGGTCAGCTATCATAACGATCCCGAGACGCCGCATCACCTCGATCGCATCGCCGCTGCGTGGGGCGCGCCGCCGGGCGAGCAGCGCCGCCTGCGCCGCACGCCGCTGACGCGCGGGCTTCAGCGCTTGAAGCGGCTTGGCATGTTCAAGGATCTGGTGATGCGCGACAATCTCGCCGAGCTGGACGGGTATGACGCGATCTTCGCGGTCGAGAATACCGTCGCGGCGCTGCGCCGGCTCGGCGCGCATCGGCCCAAGCTGATCTACAGCCCGCACGGCTTCGGCGATCGGGCGCGCGGCTTCATCCCGCGGATCGCGACGTTCGACTATGTGCTGCTGGCGGGCGAGAAGACGGCGGCGCGGATGCTGTCGCTGGGGCTAATCCGAGAGGGGGACTATGCGCTGACCGGCTCGGTCAAGCTCGATACGGCCGAGCGAATCGCCGGGGCCACCACGCTGCCGTTCGACGCGCCCCGCCCCGTCGTGCTGTACAATGCGCACAAGGAACCCCGGCTGACGTCGTGGCATCGCTTCGTCGAGCCGATGCTCGCCGGCTTCGCAGCCGATCGATCGATGAACCTGCTTGTCGCTCCGCACGTCAAGCTGCTGCGGCGGCGCTCCGCCGCGTTCCGTGCGGCATGGGCGGCGCGTAGCACCGGCAACGTCTTGGTCGATCCCGGCTCCGATCGTTCGGTCGACATGAGCTACGCGGCGGCGGCCGACATCTACGTCGGCGACGTGAGCAGCCAGGTGTACGAATTCCTCGCCCGCCCGCGCCCGTGTGTCTTCCTCAACGCGCACGGCATCGACTGGCGAGACGATCCCAGCTTCTCGCACTGGCACCTCGGCGACGTCGTCGACAATCCGGCCGATCTGATGCGCGCGATCCACGCCGCGCCCGCACGCCACGCGCAGTATCGCGCGCGGCAGAAGGCGATGGTGGCGGCGAGCCTGGGCGATACCAGCCCCGGCGCCGCGGTGCGTGCGGCCGACGCGATCGTCGCGTTTCTCCGGCGTGATGGGCGCGCGGCATGAAGGTCGGATTCCTGTTCAATCACGACGCGCTGCACCAGATCCGCCACACCGCGCCGATCATCGCCGAGATCGTCCGTTACCCGCAGGTCGAGGCGGTCGTCCTCGCCTCGTCGCAGGTGCAGGAGGACCATGTCCGCGCGTTGATCGGCGATGCGGCGCGATCTGTCACGTTCGTCAGCCTTGTCGTCACGCCGCTGGTCGCCGCGCTCGATCGCGCACTGCGCTTCGTGGCGCCGTTCCGCCGCGTCGCGACGCTGCGCCAGAATGCCGCCGCCTTCGCTGACCTGGACGTGCTCGTCGTGCCCGAGACGACCTCGCTGCTGCTGCGCGAGCGGTACGGCGTGACGCGGCCGAAGTTGGTCTGGATCCCGCACGGCGCCGGCGACCGTTCGGTCGGCTTTCGCGACGTCGCGCGCGGCTTCGATCTCGTGCTGCTCTCTGGCGAGAAGGTGCGCGACCGCATGCTCGCGGCCGGCATCATTGCTCCGGACAATCACGCGATCGTCGGCTATCCCAAATTCGACACGATCGACGCCGCCGCGCCGCCGCGCCTCTTCGCCGACGCGCGGCCTACCGTGCTGTACAACCCGCACTTCGATCCGAAGCTCTCGTCGTGGTACACGATGGGGCGGCCGGTGCTCGACTGGTTCGCGGGGCAGGATCGCTTCAACCTCATCGTCGCGCCGCACGTCATGCTGGCGCAGCGCCGGCTGCACGCCTCGGTCGAGCATCGGCTGCTCCGCTGGCGGCGCGCGTTCGAAGTTCGCTATCGCGACCTGCCGCACATGCTGGTCGACATGGGCAGCGAGCGCTCGATCGACATGACCTACACGCGCGCGGCCGACATCTACCTCGGCGATGCGAGCAGCCAGATCTACGAGTGGATCGCCCGGCCGCGCCCGGCGGTGTTCCTCAACGCGAGCGGAGCCGACTGGCGCGGCGATGCGAACTTTGCCCACTGGCAATTGGGTGAGGTGATCGATGACGCGTCCGAGCTTGCCGGCACTCTCGACCGCGCATTGCACCGGCCAGACGCCTATCGTGCGGCGCAGGAGGCGGCGTTCGCGGCGACCTTCTCGCGCACCGACGAGCCGGCGTCACGGCGTGCAGCGGCGGCGATCGTCGCGCGGTTCGGCTAGCGCCAGTCGGAGATCTGCCACCCGCGTGCGTGCGCCAGCGTGCGGAGCGCGGGGTGCGGATTGACCGCCACCGCCTCGTCGATCCAGTCGAACGTCGCCGCGTCGATTACATGGTCCGAATAGAAGCGGATATGGGTCGTCTGCCGTTCGAAGCCATTTCGGTCGAGCCAGGCCGCGAGCATCGCCTGCTTCGCCGGCCCGTAGCAGTTCGGCCCGGCGAGCCATGGCTGAATGTTGCCGCTGTCATCGCGCCGTGCCTCGGTGGCAACAAGATCGCTGACGCCGAGCCGCCGGGCAATCGCCGCCGCGTAGAAGCGGTGCGCCGCCGTCGCGATGACGATCCGTTGCCCCTCTGCGCGGTCGGCGGCAAGCTGCGCCAATGCTCCCGGCCGAACATGCCGCGGAATGAGCCATGCCGCGAAGGCGTCTGCCAACGCTTCGGCGTCCCGCGGGGAGAGTGACGAGCCGAGCAGCAGGCGATGCATCGCCTCCTTCAACCGATCACGATCGATCGCGCCCAGCGCGCGCAGCAGGGCAGCGACGCTGACCGCCGGCAACAGCGCCAGCCGCCAGCGCGCCGATCGCCACGCGGCGAAAAGCAGGAACGGCGTCCACGTCGGCAGTGCGGTGATGGTCCGGTCGAGATCGTAGATCGCCAGCCGGACGGGAGCGGCGGCGCTCACCGGACGAGCGTGCGGACCAGGTCGAGGTCGGCAGGCTTGTCGACGTCGACCGCCGCCAGACCATAGGGCGATTCGACGATCGCCGCCTTGATCCCCGCCCGCGCCCCGATCCGCGCCACTGCCTCGGCCAGCGTCAGCCGCCGCAGCAGGTAGCGCAGCAGCATGCCGGGCCCGAGCCGGATGACGATCCGCCATGGCCGCTTGCGATCGCGCTCCACCTCCTGCCACAACGCGAGCGCCGCCGCGGCACGAGGGCTCGCCAGCAGGAACAGATTGCATCCCGACCAGTCGCCATCGGCGAAGCGCAGCCACGTCCGCTTGGTCGCGGGCGCATCGCGTTCGACGGCCTCGCGCCGTGCGAGCAGGATGCTGACGTCCGCGTCGCGCGGCGCGCGATCGAGGAATGCGGCGATCCATTCGGGCCGCAGCAGTGCGTGGTCGGCGGTGGTAACCAGCATCGGCGCGCCGCCTGCCGCAAAACCTGCTGCTGCGCTCGCGCTCGGTCCCGCCGCGGGCGCGAGTCGTTCGAGCCCGAGTTTATCCGCCTCGTCGGCTACCGCGCCCGCATCGGCGCTCGCCAACACGCGCTGCACCCCCGCCCCACGCAGCGCGGCTGCGACGCGTGCTAGCAGCGTTTCTCCTTCAAGGACGATCAGCGCCTTGTGTGGCACGCCGGCATAGGCGGCGACGGGATCGACCCCGCCGCGCGAACCCGCGAGGATCAGTGCCGACAGCGTCATCGCGAGGTTCGGCGAAACACGGTCCACAGCACGCCGGGGCCGGCCAACACCGGATGCTTCTCGCGCCACGGCGTCAACGCGACGCGTACGCCCGTGTGGCGCTCGATCTTCCACACGCCGTAGCGCGCCGCGCCGTCGAAGGTGAACGCCGCCTTCGCCAGTCGCGCGACGTTGAGCGGCCGCCCCCAGCGTGCGCGCGCGCGCCATGCCGCCAGCCACCGGCGGCGCTGCGCGTTCGCGATCGAGAGCGCCAACACGTCACCCTCGCGATCGAACGCGATACCGTCCGCGGCCCAGGCGAGCGGCAGCAGCGCGCGATACCGATCGGGCGCGTGGGCGATGATCTGCGTTTCACGGCCGGGCGCTTCCACCCGCAGTTCAGCACGATAGGTTTGCCGGAAGAGCGCTGTCCAGAAGTCGAGCGCTGCGCCGCGCCGGGGCCCGAGCGCCGCGGCGAACCGAGCGGCCGTCCGGATCGCAGCTGCGACCGATCGCTCGACGCGCCCCCTTATCGCCGTATCGGTCGCCCATAAGAGCGCACTAGGCTGTGCGAACCGGCCCCAAACGGTCGTGTCGATCAGGCCACCGCCCGCGGCACGTTCGAACGTATCGAGCGGCATTGTCGCGACCTTCGCGCGGATCGTCGCGCCATCGACGACGATTTCATGGTAGCTCACGTCGGGCCACAGGTACCGCATGCCCAATTGGCGCAGGACCGAGCCGCGCGGCGAACCGGTCAGCACGTAGAAATCGAGAATGTCGCCCAGCGCCTGCGTGCGGAGCACCGATCCGTAGAACAGCACCGCGACGCCATCGAGACGCGCGGCCAGCGTGCGCGCCACCTCGCACACCTGTGGCGGCACGTCGCGCGCAAGATCGCGGGCGACGAACGCAATCAGATCATCGGCCATCGATCGCTCAGGGAACGATAAAATCGATTGCCCGGCCGCGCGCGAGCGTCAGCCGTGAGCCGGGATATTGCTCGCCGTCGAGGATGAAGCCCGCTGACAGCGACAGCGTGAGCCGCGCGAAATCGCGTCGGTGGTAGCCGAGCCGCTCGAGCCACGCCGCCTCCGATCCGGCAAGCACCGCCGGAAAACTCGTCAGCAGCTGCCGCGGCGGTGCATCGACGCCAAGCACCTTCAGCCCGTCGCGCACCGCGCCGAACGGCTTGATGCCGAGCGGCAGCCGCTCGAGCGTCGAGGCGAGCAGCAGGTACAGGTCCTGCTCGAGCGTACGCCCGTCCTCGAGCTCGATGCCGACGGGCACGCCGCGGCGCCACGCATTGTCGCGTCCGGCGAACAGCGTCTGCGCGATCGCGCCGAGCAGCGACATGCCCACCGCCAGCCCCTTGAACGCACCGAGGCGATGCGTCTGCTGCGCCAGGGCGGTCGCCTTGACGAAGGCCCCTGCGCCGAAGATGAACCCGCTGAGCGAGGGCGCATCCTCACCTTCGCGGGTGATTTCGATCGGCGTTCGCCGCACGATCCGGCCCGTGTTCGCCGCGGCGATCGCATCGTGCACCGTCCAGTCGGACGGTACGCCGACATCGAGCGCAAGCGCGTTGGTCTTGCCCGATGGAACCAGCGCGATCGGCGGCAGTCCGGCGGGGAAATAGGCGTGCGCCGCGCTCAGCGTATCGCGGATCGTGCCGTCGCCGCCGTCGATCACCAGCAGGTCGATCCCATTGGTCGCGAAGCGGGCGAGCGCGCGCGAAAGGTCTCCCATCGTGTTAGGCGCGGCCCAGTCGAGCTGCGGCGACACCGCGGGCAGCATCCGCTCGCTCGCAAGGTTGCGGTGCGCGCGCTGATTGAGGATCACGCCGACCCGCAGGCTGTGCGGCGCAGCGAATCGCGTCCGCCGCTCCACCGCCTCGTCACGTACGCGCGATGACAGGGTGCCTGCATCGAAGCGCAGCGCACCCGCCAACGGCGATTCAACGAGGCTCGATGGCTTCAACGACGCGACCTTTCAGCAGCCGGCAACACCGGCATAATACACTTGTTCTCGCCACATGGGTGCTGATTGAGGCAAAATTGGGGGAGCGCGGCGATGGATGCGACGGATGCCCTGTTTCGGCGCACCCTGACGAGTGCTGCGATCAGTCGTCGAGCTTCGCGCCCGCCCAACCTGGCAGGCTGATCGTCAGTTGCAGTGTCAGCGCATGATCCATCTGCGCGCGCGACCTGCCGGCGGCGAACCGATATTGGTTGAGGTAGCCGATATCGGCGCTGACCCGCTTCCCGAACGGCACGACGACACCGACGATGTTACGCATCCGCTCGTATCCGCGGCGCTGCCCCCAGGCGGTCGAATTGGGCAGGATGAAACTCTCGTGGCTGACGAATATCGCCAGCCCCTTCCGGCCGAACCGGTGATTGTAGCGCACCAGCGGACGGATACGGAACCCGATCTCGCCGCCGCGCGGGTGGAAGCGCTCGTCGATGCGGAAGCGCGTGGTGAACGGGCCAAAGGTGCCGACAACGTGCTGGCGCAGGCGGTCCTCGTCGTCGGCAGTGTTGCCGTTGTGCGCACCGACCTTACGAAAACCGATGCCGAGCTCGATCTGATCGCTTGCGCGGTAGCCCACGATCCCGCCGAACTCGGTCTGGAACAGGCCGCCGGCGCGATCGCCGAAGCGCCCGATTTGCTCCAGCGTCACGCGCACGCGATCGGCGACGGGGACGTGGGTGTTGATCTGCAGCCATAATTGCTCGTCCTGCTGCTGCGCGGCGGCGGCGCCCGGAAGCAAAATAGCGAGCGCGAGAATCGGCAGCACGATCGATGGCGGGCGGGCGGACATCGCGTTCGCATAGGATGCCGTAAGTCAGCTGTCATGAACGGCGCGCGCGGATCGGTGGCCCTGCCCCGCCGGCGTTTTGATGCGCATTCGCAACAATGGGACACAATCGACGTCCGCCTTGTTCATGACGCATGTCGAGGAAACGAGAAGCTGGCGACCGCATCGTCGCCGTTGGGTTGCTGACCCAGGCGGACGTCGATTCGCTTGGCGGCCGGCTGTCGCGATTATATCCGGTATCCGACGACGACAGTTTCGACGATCTGCTGCGTGCGCTGGATCAGATCCCGCATCACGTGAAGGATACGCCCGCCGGCCGCGACCGGTGAGGGTGCGCGGGTAGCGCGTTGCTCAGCTGCTCGCGACGCGCTGCCACTTGAGGATCGTGACGTAGGTGCGGCCCGATCCTGACACTTCGGGCTCGGTTTCGAGAACGATCCGATCGGCGTCGACAACCTTCACGATTCGGGTGAAGCTGGTGCCGACGCGTGTGGGGATCGAGCTGAACGCGATGGCGTGATGGACGCGATCCCCCTCGCGTCGCCATGTGCCGGCGTAGGCGAAGAAGTCGGTGAAGCTGTCCGCGGCTGGATCGCCGCGAGCGGCCCAGGCGGGATCCATCAGAAACGCGGACATGCGGCCGTCGGCGGTATATTGTAGCTGGCCCGACGGCGGATCGCCGAAGGTGCGCGTTTCCTCGCCATCGCGCATGTTGACGCACGAAAGCAGCGACCAGGCGCCGATCAGATCGACCATCGATCGTCCTCCATACGATCGGGGCGGCGCCTGGCGCCGCCCCGGGGTTCGAAAATGCCCTCGCGATCAGGCGGGAACGGCTTCCTTGCGCTTCTTGCGCACGATCGTCTGCGCGTTGGTATATTCGAGCAGGCCCTCGATCCCGCCTTCGACGCCGACGCCCGACTGCTTCATGCCGCCGAACGCCGCCATCGGCGACAGGTGCTGCGTTTCGTTGACCCACACCGTGCCGCTGGCAATGCGCTGCGCAATCTCGAACGCCTTGTCCTCGTCATTGCCCCACACAGAACCGCCGAGGCCGTAATCGGTCGCATTGGCACGCGCGACGACGTCGTCCACGTCGTCGAACTTCAAGAGTGGCAGCACCGGGCCGAACTGCTCTTCCTGCACGATCCGCGCGTCCTCCGGCGGATTGTCGAGGATCGTCACCGGCACGAAATACCCGGGTACGTCGGCCTTCTCGCCGCCGACGAGGAACTTGTAGCCCTTGTCCTTGGCATCCTGGATCAGCTCGAGCACCCGGGCATATTGCTGCTTGTTGTTGATCGGGCCGATCTGCGTGCCCTGCTCCGACCCGTCGCCGACCTTCACCGTCTTGGCGTAAGCGACCAGCGCGTCGCGCAGCTGATCGTAGATGTCCTTGTGAACGTACATCCGCTTGGTCGCGATGCAGATCTGGCCGTTGTTGCGGAACGCCGCCCAGAACAGCTCCTCGGCGACCTTCTCCACGTCGACGTCGGGCATCACGATCGCGGCGTCGTTGCCGCCGAGCTCCAGTGTCACGCGCTTCAGCGTCGGCGCGGCGGACTGCATCACGCGTTTGCCGGTGGCGGTGGAACCGGTGAAGCTGATCTTGTCGAAGCCGGGGTGGCTCGTCATCCATGGCCCCAGATCGTCGCCGCCGGTGATGATGTTGAGCACGCCGGGCGGCAGTAGCTCGGCGGCCAGCTCGCCGAATTTTAGCGTCGACAGCGGCGTGAACGGCGACGGCTTCAGCACCATCGTATTGCCCGCCAGCAGCGCCGGACCGACCTTGAACATCGCCAGGATCATCGGGAAATTCCACGGCGCGATCGCGCCTACGACGCCCAGCGGCACATGGCGCGTCTCGCTGTAGCGATCGTCCGAATCCTCGTTCACCGTCACCGGCAGGTCGAGCTGCGACGCGGCCATCAGCCAGTAACCAGCGCCCATCACTTCGCCCTGCGACTCGGCGTGCGGCTTGCCCTGCTCGGTGGTCAACAGACGCATCAGCGGATCGGCATTGGCCATGATCGCCTGGCCGAGCGCCGCGAGCTTCGCCTTGCGCTCCGCGATCGGCGTCGCCGACCAGGCGGGGAACGCCTTGCGCGCCGCGTCGATCGCCTTGTCGAGATCGTCGCGCGTCGCGTCGGGGACGCGGGCGATCACTTCCTCGTTGGCGGGGTTGACGACGTCGAGCGTCGCCGAGCCGGCCACCAGCTCGCCGCCGATCAGCATCCGGTAATCGTTCTGAAAGTCCATCGGTCGCTCTCCAGGTCTGTTATCGCAGCCACCATAACAGCTGTTACGCGATCCGCGCTACTGGTCCGATGGCTCTTCGCGCTTCGCGCCGTCGAGCATGCGTGCCTGCCGCTCGGCGTCCTTCGTCGCAGCCTCGCGCTCGGCTTTGGTACGGCCGAAAGCGACGCGATTGACCGCCGCGGTCTCCGCCGCCGCCTGGCGCGTGCGGGCCTTGCGCGCGCGGCGCAGGTTGATCACCTCACCCATGCGCGCCGCGCTTCATGTCACGGGCGCACTTCGCGCGCGATGCCGTCGAGCAGGCCATTGACGAAGCCCGCCTCGCGCCGCTCGTAGAAGGCGTGCGCCACGTCGACATACTCGCTGATCACCGCGCCCTTGGGTACGTCGATTCGCGAGAGAAGCTCATAGGTGCCGGCGCGCAGGATCGCCTTCATCGGCTTGTCGAGCCGCTCGAGCGTCCAGCCGCTGGCGAGCCGGCCTTCGATCAATTTGTCGATCTCGCCCGCGCGGGCATGCGCGCCGGTGACGAGATCGTCGAAGAAGGCGACGTCCGCTTCGGCATATTCGACGTCTTCGATCGTCGCACCGATGCGATGGTGATGGAATTCGTGGAGCAGCGCGGTGATCGGCGTCCCCTCCATCTCATATTGGTAGAGTGCCTGGGTGGCGGCGAGACGCGCGGCGGCGCGCGCCTTGGTACGGGCAGCGGTACGGGACATGGGCGCGGGCTTTACGCCGCCGGCGCGGGTTGGGCCAGTCCCTGCGCGCGTCGTTTCAGCGGCGCCCCTGCAGACGCAGCGCGACCGACTGGGCGTGTGCGGGCAGGCCCTCCGCCGTCGCCAGCGCCACGGTGGCGGAGCCAAGCTTGTCGAGCGCGGCGGCATCGAGCTGGAGGAAGCTGGTGCGCTTCATGAAATCGGTGACGCCGAGCCCGCTGGCGAAGCGCGCGCGCCGCCCGGTCGGCAGCACATGGTTCGGCCCGGCAACGTAATCGCCGATCGCCTCGGGCGTATGGCGGCCGAGGAAGGCGGAGCCGGCGTGGCGCAGGCGGTCGAACAGCGGCTGCGGATCATCGACCGCAATCTCGACATGCTCGGGCGCCAGCGCATCGACCAGCGGCATCGCCTCGCCGAGGTCGCGCACCAGAATGATCGCCCCGCTGCGCTCCCACGCGATCCGCGCCGTTTCGCCCGTCGCCAGCGTATCGAGCTGCCGCTCGACCGCGGCGGCGACGGCGTCGGCGAAGCGAGCGTCGTCCGTGAACAGGATCGACTGCGTCGTTACGTCGTGCTCGGCTTGGCTGAGCAGATCGGCGGCGATCCATTCGGGATCGTTCGCGCCGTCCGCGACGACGACGATCTCGCTCGGCCCCGCAACCATGTCGATCCCGACGACGCCGTAGACCTGCCGCTTGGCTTCGGCGACCCAGGCGTTGCCCGGCCCCGTCACGACATCGACGCGCGCGATCCGATCTGTGCCCCAGGCAAGCGCACCGATCGCCTGCGCGCCGCCGATCCGCCACACCTCGTCCGCGCCGGCGAGATGCGCTGCGGCGAGGACGAGCGGATTGATGAAGCCCTTCGGCGTCGGCGTCACGACGACGAGCCGCTCGACCCCCGCCACCTTGGCGGGGATCGCGTTCATCAGCAGCGTCGATGGGTAAGCCGCACGCCCGCCGGGAACGTAGATGCCCGCGGCATCCACCGCGCGCCACCGCGCGCCCAGGCGCACACCGGCATCGTCGGTGAACGCCGTATCGTCCGGACGCTGCTTCTCGTGATAGGCGCGAATCCGCGACGCCGCGAGTTCGAGTGCGGAACGCAGCTCGGGATCCAGGCGATCGAACGCCGCGGCGCAATCGCTGAGCGGGACCGACCAACCACCGGCATCGAGGTCGTGGCCATCGAACCGCTGCGTATAGTCGCGCAGCGCCGCATCGCCCTCCGCGCGGACGCGGTCGAGGATCGCCGACACGTCGCGCGTCACGTCGCCGTCCGATTCGCGGCGCGCGTCGACCAGCGCGACAAAGTCAGTGGCGAAAGTCGCGTCGGTGGTGGATAGACGGATCATGCGGCGGCAGCCTCGGTCACCGCGCGG
The DNA here is from genome assembly GCF_014217605.1 of Sphingomonas sp. NBWT7. Lineage (NCBI taxonomy): Bacteria > Pseudomonadati > Pseudomonadota > Alphaproteobacteria > Sphingomonadales > Sphingomonadaceae > Sphingomonas > Sphingomonas sp. NBWT7. The sequence continues at coordinate 2,014,866 of NZ_CP043639.1, forward strand.
CGGAACGCCTCCACCAGCGGCACCACGCGGCCCGCGCGCATCTTCATCGCCGCGCGGTTGACGATCAGGCGTGAGGATACTTCGAGGATCCGTTCGACCTCGACCAGCCCGTTCTCCTTCAGCGTGCGGCCAGAGGAAACGAGATCGACGATCCGCGGTGCGAGGCCGAGCATCGGGGCGAGCTCCATCGCGCCGTTGAGCTTGATGCATTCCGCCTGGACGCCGCGCCGCGCGAAATGCTGCGCCGTCAGATGCGGATATTTGGTCGCCACGCGCACGTGGCTCCAGCCGCGCGGATCGTCCTGTGCGGCGAGATCGGCGGGCTCGGCGACGGACAGGCGGCAATGGCCGATGCCGAGATCGACCGGGGCGTAGAGTTCGGGATAGGCGAACTCGCCGAGCACGTCCGATCCGACGATGCCGAGTTGCGCCGCCCCATGCGCGACGAAGGTCGCCACGTCGAACGCGCGCACGCGGATCAGCGCGATGCCCGCGTCCTGCGTCGCGAAGCGCAGTGCCCGGCTGTCTTCGTCGAAGAAGGCCGGCTCGGGCACCACGCCGGCGGCGGCGAGCAGCGGCTGCACCTCAGCGAGAATGCGCCCCTTGGGGACGGCGATGACGAGCGGTTCGGCCATGGCGCGGGCTTTACGGGGCGGGGGATGGAGGCGCAACAAGGGGCAGGAACGGAGGTGCAGATGGCAGACGAGGCGACCAATCGCGGGGCGTTCATGATCCAGCACCATTATTGCACGGTGATGGCCGCACCGATTACCGCGCGCGTCTGTCAGGCGCTGTCGACGGCGGTGTCGCGCGACAGCCGGACGGGCGCACGCGTCCTCGACTGGCCGGGAGAGCCGACCGCGGACGCGCTGCCGCTGCGACTGGTCGGCGGGCTGCACGCACTGCATCGCGACGGCACTGCGCCGGACTTGAGCCAGGTGTTCCGCGGCGAGATCACCGATGAGGCGGCGGTCGCGCGGATCGTCGGCGAGACCCTGGTGGCGCATGACGACGCGCTGTTCGGCTGGCTCGATTCGCCGCCGCAGACGAACGAGCCGGGGCGATCGGCGGCGCTGATGGCGGGCCTGATCGATGTCGTGCGCCGCTTCGACCAGCCGATCGCGCTGCTCGAGATCGGATCGAGCGCGGGGCTTAACCTGATGATCGATCGGTTCGGCTTCGATCTCGGCGGCACGCGCTACGGCCCCGCGGATGCGGCGCTAACGATCCGTCCCGAGTGGCGCGGCGACGCGCCGCCGGCTGCGGACGTGCGCTTCGCCTCGATCCGCGGCGTCGACATCCAGCCAATCGACGCGCGCGATCCGGCGAACGCGCGACGGCTGGCCGCTTATGCCTGGATCGACACGCCAGAGCGGATCGCGCGGATCGAGCAGGTCATCGCGCTGATCAATACCGATCCGCCGCAGCTCGACGCGGGCGACGCCGCGCAATGGGTGGCGGAGCGACTGGCCGAGCCACAGCCGGCGGGCGAGACCCGGGTGCTCGTCCACTCGGTCGTGTGGCAGTATCTGGGCGAAGCGCGACAGGCGGCGATCCGCGCGGCGATGGCGGCGGCAGCAGCGCGCGCGACGTCCGAGCGGCCGCTTGCCTGGGTCCGGATGGAACCCAACAAGCAGAGCGCGGTGCAGGAAGTGTGGGTACAGGCATGGCCCGGCGCCGCCGCGCCGCGTCGCGTGGCGCAGAGCCACGCGCACGGGACGTGGGTTGCGCCGACCGATCCCGCGGATACGCCACCCGACGGCGATTTCGTCATCGGCGGCGCTGGCTATTGGGAGAATGCGGCGACACGCAAGCTTGCCGGCGCCTAGCGCGGTCCGGAACCGCTCAGGCAGGCAGGCTCAGGGATAACTGACCGTGTTGGGCTGGCCCGGGATCGGGATCCATTCGATCTCGTCACCCGGCACAACGGGGAACTCGCGCGCCATCCAAGCGCGCTTCGCCTCCTGGATGCGCTCGCGAGACGAACTAACAAAATTCCACCACACGTGGCGCGGCGTCTTGAACGCCTCGCCCCCCGCCAACATCGCGCGTGCACCGCTTGCGCTGCGCAGCGTCGCGGCGATCCCCGGCCGCACGACGTAGAGCCGCTGCGGTTCGAGCGGCAGCCCTTCGAGCGTCGCATCGCCTTCGACGAGGTAGATCGCGCGCTCGTCCGCCTCGGCATCGATCGGCACGCTGGCGCCTGCGGCAAGGCGGATGTCGGCGTAGATCGTGCCGGCATAGGTCGTCGTCGGCGCTGACTTGCCCCATAGATCGCCCATGATGATGCGCGCGGTGACCCCGGCGCCCTCGATTACGGGCAGATCGTCGGCAACGACGTGCTCGAAGGCGGGCGCGATCTCCTCGCGCCCGTCGGGCAGCGCAAGCCACGTCTGGATCCCCGACAGCGCGGGGCCGCCGGAGCGGACATCCTCGGGCGAGCGCTCCGAGTGGACGATGCCGCTGCCCGCCGTCATCAGGTTCACCGCGCCCGGCCGGATCGTGATGGCGGTGCCGAGCGAATCGCGGTGCCCCATCGCGCCGTCGAACAGATAAGTGACGGTCGACAGGTTGATGTGCGGATGCGGACGCACGTCGATCCCCTGCCCCGGTGGCAGCTGTGCCGGCCCCATCTGGTCGAAGAACAGGAACGGGCCGACCATCGTGCGCTCGCGGTGGGGCAGCGTGCGATGCACCTTGAATCCACCGATATCGTGGGTGGCGGGCAGCAGGGTCTGTTCGATCAGGTCTTCACGCGTCATCGGTCGCCTCCAGCATCGCCGGCAGATCGGCGGGGTAGATCGTCTCTGGCCAGTCAGCGAGTTCGTCGCGCGCGAACCAGCGCCAGGTCGTCATCACGCGCCGCTCGAGATCGGTGTGCCCGGCGGGATCGATCACCGGGGCATCGACGTCGACGCGGAACCAGCGTTCGTCCGCGGTGACGGCGACGCGCTCTAGGGTCAGGAACTCGACGTGGCGCTGCGCCACCTCAGGACCCGGATCGGCGACGATTCCGGTCTCTTCGTACAATTCCCGGCGCGCCGCGGCGGCATAGCTCTCGCCGGGATCGAGCGCGCCGCCCGGCGTGCACCAGAACGGCGGGCGATCGTCGGGCGTAAAGCGGAACAGCAGCGCACGGCCGGCGCGATCAACGAGCATGATCCGCGCCGCGGGCCGCTTCGCGCGCGCGACCGGCCGATCGCCGGGCGCCGCCGCGTCACGCGTCATCGTCGAGCTCGGGATAATGGCGGAAGATGCCGTCCTCGTTGAAGGCGATGCGGCGATCGCTGGCGAGATAGGCGGCGATCCCCGGCAGCGCCGCGACGCGATCGTGAAGCGCGATCAGCCGCGGATAATCCTGCTCGATCGCCGCCATCCGCCGCGGGAACATGTAGCGCAGCCCGGCGACGACCTGGAACAGCGAGGTATCGGCGTAGCTCCACCGATCGCCGGCCAGCCAGTCGCCCGTATTGGCGCCGGCCGCGGCCTCGAAATGCGCGAGGAATTTGGGCAGCCGCTCGGCACGAAACTGCGCCGCGGCGCGCGCCGCCTCGCTCGCCTGCTCGTCATAATAAGCCATCATGTCGACCGGATGGTGCACGTTGTGCACCTCAGCGACGAGATCGGCGATCGTCAGCTGAAGCTGGTTGATCCACAGGCGATCGGCAAGCGCGGACGGGGCGAGACCGTGCCGCTCGCCCAGATACAGGAGGATATTGGCGACCTGCGCGATAATGATGCCGTCCGCCTCCAGATAGGGCGGCGCGAACGGCACGCGGCCGGTGCGCGCCTCCATGTCCTCGACGAGCGCCTCCGCGCCCGCATCGCGCGCGCAATCCTCGTAAGCGATGCCGGCGGCCTCGAGCGGCAGACGGATGAACTCGCCGCGCCCCTGCAAATCGGGCCAGTACCACAAGCGATAGGTCACGCGGCCGCCTCCCCCGGCGCGAGCGTCTTCATCGCCAGCGCGTGGATCGAATCGCGCATGAGATCGCCGAGTGCCCGGTTGACGAGCCGCTGGCGCGCGACGCGCGTGAGCCCGACGAAGGCGGCGCTCTCGACAACGACGCGAAAGTGCGATTCGCCCGATCCGTCGTCGCCTGCATGGCCGCGATGCTGCGCGCTCTCGTTGATCACGGCGAGCCGCGTCGGGGCGAGCGCCTGGGTGAGACGGGCGGTGATCGCCTGTTCGATCGGGCCGGTGGAAGCGTCGGTCATGCTGCCTACATAATGCGTTTTGACGGGGATTGTCGGGTTTTGGCGAAGGAAAGGGCGAACACACGGTTTCACGGAAGGATCGAAGGCGATCGGCCCTGTGCCGTGCCCGGTTGCCCCGAACCGGGGGAGTTTCGGGCGCCGCCGCTCGAAGGGGCGAGCAGCGACGGACCGCCGGCGTTCCGCTGGTTCTGCCTGGAGCACGTCCGCGCGTTCAACGCCGGCTACAATTACTTCGACGGCATGACCGCGGAGGAGATCCACCATGCGCAGCGTCCACTGGCGGGGTGGGAGCGCGAGACGCGGGCGTTCGCGCGCGCGGGCGGCGGCGATCCCGGGCCGCGCTGGCACGATTTCGCCGACCCGCTCGACGCGATCAGCGCCCGCTTCCGCCGCGAGACCGCGCCCGAGCGCTCCGACGGCAAGCCGCTGTCGGGGCAGGACCGTGCTAGCCTCAAGGTGCTGGGCCTGGCGGCGGACGCCGACCGATCGGCGCTGCGCAAGCGCTACAGCGAATTGGTGCGGCGCTATCACCCCGATCGCAACGGCGGCGATCGCAGCCACGAGGCGCTGCTGCAAAAGGTGATCGCGGCGTATCAGCAGCTGCGCCAGGCGCCCGCGTTTGCGTGAAGGGCGGCGGGTTGCTGGCGCTAGCCCAGCGATGGCGACACCGCGTCCGACGCTCGCAGGGCACGACCGGTGACCTCGCACCTGTTTGACTCTGACCTTGCATGAAGCGGCCGTGCCGTCTGCTCGCCGCCCAACCTCGGTGGGTTTGCTCGCACCAACACGGCCGCTCCAGAGACAGACCACGGATAGGGGCCGTTAGACGGTCTGCCTTCAACCTATCTGAACGCTTGCGACACAGCGGCGCGGGCAGGCCACGGGTAGCGTGAAAACAAGAAGGGCCCCGGCATCGCTGCCGGGGCCCTCTTCCTGTTCGCGTCTGGCGCGATCGCTCAGTCGCGATTGCCCGTCAGGAACGCCGGGGCGAACTCGGGCGCACTGCCCTCGTCGCTGCCGCCTTCACGGCCACCCTCGGGGCGCGGGCCACGGTCGCGGCGCGGGCCGCGGTCACCGCCACGGTCGCCACCACCACGCGGGCCACGATCACCACCACGGCCGCCGCGATCGCCGCCGCCGTCACGGCGCGGACCACGGTCGCCGCGCGGCTCGCGCGGTTCACGTGCGGGACGCGTGTCCTCCAGCTCGGCGCCGGTCTCCTGGTCGACGACGCGCATCGACAGGCGAACCTTGCCGCGCGGATCGATCTCGAGGACCTTGACCTTCACTTCCTGGCCTTCGGACACGACGTCGCCCGGCTTCTCGACGCGCTCGTTCTTCATCTCGGAAACGTGGACGAGACCGTCCTTGCCGCCCATGAAATTCACGAACGCGCCGAAATCGACGATGTTGACGACCTTGCCGGTGTAGATCTTGCCGACCTCGGCCTCTTCCACGATGCCCTTGATCCAGGCGACCGCCGCCTCGATCTGGCTGTGGTCGGACGAGCTGATCTTGACCACACCCTCGTCGTCGATGTCGACCTTCGCGCCGGTGGTCGCGACGATCTCGCGGATCACCTTGCCGCCGGTGCCGATGATGTCGCGGATCTTCGACTTGTCGACCGTCAGCGTCTCGATGCGCGGCGCGTGCGCGCTGAGCTCGGTACGCGTCTCGCCGAGCGCCTTGTTCATCTCTTCCAGGATGTGCGCGCGGCCGTCATGCGCCTGCGCCAGCGCGACGCGCATGATCTCCTCGGTGATGCCAGCGATCTTGATGTCCATCTGAAGGCTGGTGATGCCTTCCGAGGTGCCGGCCACCTTGAAGTCCATGTCGCCGAGGTGATCCTCGTCGCCCAGGATGTCGGACAGGACGGCGAAGTCCTTGCCTTCGAGGATCAGGCCCATCGCGATGCCCGAGACGGGGCGCTTGATCGGCACGCCGGCGTCCATCAGGCTGAGCGAGCCGCCGCACACCGTCGCCATCGACGACGAGCCGTTCGACTCGGTGATGTCGCTGGTGACGCGGATCGTGTAAGGGAACTCCTCCTTCGACGGCAGCACGGCGTGCAGCGCGCGCCAGGCGAGCTTGCCGTGGCCGATGTCGCGGCGCGACGGCGCACCGAAGCGGCCGACTTCACCGACCGAATAGGGCGGGAAGTTATAGTGCAGCATGAAGTTCTGATAGCTGAGCCCGTTCAGCCCATCGATCATCTGCTCCGCGTCGCGCGTGCCAAGCGTCGTCGTCGCGATCGTCTGCGTCTCGCCGCGGGTGAACAGCGCCGAGCCGTGCGCGCGCGGCAGGAAGTGCACTTCGGCCGAGATCGGACGCACCGTCTTGGTGTCGCGACCGTCGATGCGGCGGCCGGTCTTGAGGATCGCGCCCCGGACGATTTCCGCCTCGACCTTCTTCACCAGCTTTAGCGTGCCGAGATATTCCGCCGGGTTCGCTTCCTTGAGGTCGGCGAACGCGTCGCGCGCCTTGGTGCGGGCCTCGTTGATCGCGGTCTGGCGGGCCTGCTTGTCGGTCAGCTTGTAGGCCGCCTCCATGTCCTTGCCGATCAGCTTCTTGAGCTTGGCCTTGTTGGCGGACAGGTCGGCGCTCTGCTTGAGCTCCCACGGATCCTTGGCGGCCTGTTCGGCGAGGTCGATGATCGCGTCGATCACCTGCTGCGAGGCCTTGTGCGCGAACATCACCGCGCCGAGCATCACGTCTTCCGACAGCTCCTTGGCCTCGGATTCGACCATCATCACCGCGTCGTGCGTCGCGGCGACCATCAGGTCGAGCTCGCCGGTCGCGACGTCGGCGTCCGACGGGTTGAGGACGTATTCACCGTCCTTGTAACCGACGCGCGCCGCGCCGATCGGGCCCATGAACGGCACGCCCGACAGCGTCATCGCGGCCGATGCGGCGATCATCGCCAGCAGATCGGGCTCGTTCTCGCCGTCATAGCTCATCACCTGCGCGATGCAGTTGATCTCGTTGTAGAAGCCTTCGGGGAACAGCGGGCGCAGCGGGCGATCGATCAGCCGGCTGACCAGCGTCTCGCGCTCGGTCGCGCCGCGCTCACGCTTGAAGAAGCCGCCGGGGATACGCCCCGCCGACGAGAATTTTTCCTGGTAGTGAACGGTCAGCGGGAAGAAATCCTGCCCCTCCTTCACCGACTTGGCGGCGGTCACGGCACACAGCACCACCGTCTCGCCGAGCGTCGCGAGCACCGCGCCGTCCGCCTGGCGTGCAACGCGGCCGGTCTCGAGCGTCAGCGTCTTGCCGCCCCACTCGATGCTTACCTTCTTGGTATCGAACATTTGATTTCCTTCACTCCGGCCGCCCTATGCAGCCGGGGCCTGCTTGAGCCAGTCTTGGCCCGTGCCGGCGGCGCCTTATTGCCCGCCGGCGGTGCGCATCGCATCAGCCGCGAAGCGCATATGCGAGAAGGGCGCCGCGAGGGCGCCCTTCGGTGATTACTTGCGAAGGCCGAGCTTCGCGATGAGGGCGAGGTAGCGATCCCCGTCCTTCTTGCGCAGATAGTCGAGCAGCGAGCGGCGCTTGTTGACCATCATCAGCAGGCCGCGGCGCGAATGGTTGTCCTTCGCGTGGCCCTTGAAATGCTCGGTCAGGTTGCGGATCCGCTCGGTCAGGATCGCGACCTGCACTTCGGGCGAACCGGTGTCGCCTTCGGCGCGCGAATGATCCTTGATGACTTCCTGGCGGCGTTCTGCGGTGATCGTCACGTATTTTCCTACGACATCTTCTAAAGGTTGAAGCCGCGGACGACACGACCCTCGCGGGCCTGGACCTCGATCAGCGCGACCGGCACGTCGTGCAGGCAGGCGAAATACTGGCCATCGTCGGCAGCGATCCCGCCCAGAACACGCCCCTGGCGGAGCGCCCCTGCCTGGTCGGGAGTGAGGGGAAGAGCCGGGATGTCGTCCAGCCCTGCCCTCAGCGGCAGAAGAACCTGTTCAAGGCTGCGCGCCTTAGCAACTTCGCCCAATTTGTCCAGCGATATCGCGTGGGCAAGATCGAACGGACCCGCCTTCGTGCGCCGCAGATAGGTGACATGGCCGACCGTGCCGAGCGCGAGCGCGATATCGCGCGCAAGGCTGCGGATATAGGTGCCCTTGGACACGTGCGCAGTGAACGTCGCCGTCACCGCCGCCGTTTCCCCCGCCGGCGGCGCCGCATCGACGAGTGACAGCGCGTAAATCGTCACGCGGCGGCTGGCGAGCACCACCGCTTCGCCGGCGCGCGCGAGATCATAGGCGCGGCGCCCGTCCACCTTGAGCGCGGAATAGGCGGGCGGCATCTGGTCTATCGCGCCGGTGAAGCGCGGAAGGATCGCGGATATGGCGGCGCGCGACGGGCGAACCTCGCTTGTCGCGATCACCGCGCCCTCCGTATCGAGCGTGTCGGTCTGCGTTCCGAACGACACGGTGAAGTCGTACACCTTGTCGCTGTCGAGCATCCGGCCGGCGAGCTTGGTCGCCTCGCCGAGCGCGATCGGCAGCACGCCCGATGCGAGCGGATCGAGCGTGCCGCCGTGACCGATCTTGGCGTTGGCATAGCCGCCGTCGCGCAGCGCGCGCTTGACCGCGCTGACGCCCTGCGTCGAGCCGAGCCCGAGCGGCTTGTCGAGGATCAGCCAGCCGTTCACGATCGCGCCATTACGAAAACGCCTGCGCGAACCCGAGATACTGGCGCACGAGCCAGTCCGCGGGCGGGCCGACGAGCTTGGCGACGATGCTCGCGCCCGGCCAGATCATCGGCACGACGACGAGCAGGATGATGACGAGCGGAAAACCGAACCGCGCAAGCTTCGCCCACTCCACCGCAAGGCGCCGCGGCAGGACGCCCTGCACCACATGCCCGCCGTCGAACGGCGGCAGCGGCAGCAGGTTGAACACCGCGAGGAAGATGTTGATCAGCAGGAAGTTGACGAGGTTGGCGAGGACGAAGCCCGCCAGTCCCTGCGGCGGCGCCTCCGCCCCGCCGAAGAGCACGCCGAGCGCCACCGCCGCCACCGCCGCCAGCGCGAAATTCATCCCCGGCCCGGCGAGCGCGACCGCGACCATCCCCCAGCGCGGATTGCGCAGCCGCGTGCCATCGACCGGCACCGGCTTCGCCCAGCCGAATACCGGCGCCTTGGCGAGCGCGAGCGCGAGCGGCAGGATCACCGTGCCGACCGGATCGACGTGGCGCAGCGGATTGAACGACAGGCGATTGAGCCGGGCGGCGGTGGGATCGCCCAACGCGCGCGCCATCAGCCCGTGCGCCACCTCGTGGAAGACGATCGCGATCACCAGCGGGATGATCCATACCGCGGCGGCGTAGACGACATTGTCGGGTGTCATGCAGCGCGAGATAGGCGCGGCGCGCGGGTTGCGCCAGCGGCGTGCCACCGTTGGCGTAGCGGCGCTATCGGCGGTAATGATCGCCGCTCACGCTGTCGGCGACTTGCAACGGACGGAAAAGTTGCCCGATCTCGCGTCAGCCGCCCTCGCCCGTCAAAGCAGCAGTGAAATGGCGGCGGCACAGCGCGACGTAGCGATCGTTGCCGCCGATTTCGGTCTGCGCGCCTGCCGCGACCGGCTTGCCGGCTGCATCGACGCGCAGGTTCATCGTCGCCTTGCGGCCACACGCGCAGACCGACTTGATCTCGACCAAAGCATCCGCGAGCGCGAGCAGCCGCGCCGATCCCTCGAACAGCGCGCCCTGAAAATCGGTGCGCAGCCCGTAGGCGAGCACGGGAATACGGTCGATGTCGGCGAGCCGCGCGAGCTGGTCGACCTGCGCGGCGGTGAGGAACTGCGCCTCGTCGACGAGCACGCAGGCGATACTCTCCTCGGCGTGGCGATCGAGCACGCAGGCGGCGATGTTGGTATCAGCTTCGAACATCGTCGCGGCGGCGGACAGGCCGATCCGCGAGGTGATCGTACCCGCGGCGAAGCGATCGTCGATCGCGGCGGTGAACAGCATCGTCGCCATGCCGCGCTCGCGATAGTTGAAATCGGCCTGGAGCAGGTTGGTGGATTTGCCCGCGTTCATGCTGGCATAGTAGAAATAGAGCTTGGCCATGCGTCGATCTTGCTGATCCGGCTACGTCGCGCCACCGTTTTCGCGTCGAAGACAGGCGCCCTTCGGCAAGGGGCTACCCGCATCGACGGGAAGCGCCGTAGCATTATTGCGCGAGATCACCGCGCAGTTGAATTGCAGTCGAGTGCTCCGCTCAGCCGCGGTCGCCGTCCAGATCGCGCGCCACCTTGGGATCGCGCAGGAGTTGGTCGATATGCGTGCCCTCGTCGAAGCTCTCGTCGGGCAGAAACTTGAGCCGCGCGGCATATTTCATCTTAACGCGGTGCGCGACTTCGCGCTGCAAATAGGCGGTGTTGGTGCGCAGCGCCTTCAGCACCTTCTCCTCGTCGCGGCCGAGCAGCGGCTTCACGAACACGGTCGCATGCCGCAGGTCTGGCGACATGCGCACTTCGGTGACGCTGACGAGATGGCTGACGAGCACGTCGTCGTGCACGTCGCCGCGCTGCAGGATCTCGGAAAGGATGTGGCGCACCTGCTCGCCGACGCGCAGCGTGCGGACGGATTTCTCTGGCTGTTCGGTCATTGTCCAAAACCTCCCCTCCGCCGCGCAGCGACGGAGGGGATCGTCCCTTAGAGCGTGCGCTCGCGCATCTCGACTTCGTACGTCTCGAGGAAGTCGCCCGACTTGATATCGGTGAAGTTCTGCGTGAACGTCACACCGCACTCGAGCCCGGCGCGAACCTCGGGCACGTCGTCCTTGAAACGGCGCAGCGACGCGATCTCACCCTGGTAGATGATGACGTCGTTGCGCGTGATGCGCGCTTTGAGCGCCTTGCGGATGACGCCTTCGACCACCAGCAGACCGGCGGCGCGGCCATGTTTGCCGGCCGAGAACACCTCGCGGATCTCCGCGCGGCCGACGACCGTCTCGAACGCTTCCGGCCCAAGCTGGCCGGCCATGCCCGCGCGAATCTCGTCGATCAGATCGTAGATGACGTCGTAATATTTCAGCGCCACCTTGTGCCGATCGGCGATCTCGCGCGCCTTGGCATTGGCACGGACATGGAAGCCGATGATCGGTGCACCCGATGCCGCCGCGGCGTTGACGTCGCTCTCGGTGATGCCGCCGACTGCCGAGTGCAGGATGCGCACGCGGATGTCGTCGGTCGACAGCTTGTTGAGCGACGCGACGATTGCCTCGACGGTGCCCTGCGTGTCCGCCTTCACGACGATCGGATATTCGATCGCCTTGTTCGCCGCGAGCGCGGAGAACATGCTCTCGAGGCTGGCCGGCGCCGACGTGGTGCGCTTCTGCGTCAGCACGCCCTGGCGATATTCGGCGACCTCGCGCGCACGCGCCTCACTCTCCACCACCTGCAGGCGATCGCCTGCCGACGGCGTGCCCGAGATGCCGAGCACCTCGACCGGCATCGACGGCTCGGCCTGCTTGAGCTGGCGTCCCTTGTCGTCGACCAGCGCGCGCACCTTGCCGCTCTCCGCCCCGACGACGAAGATGTCGCCGACCTTGAGCGTGCCGCGCGTGACGAGCATCGTCGCGACCGGACCGCGCCCCTTGTCGAGCTTCGCCTCGATCACGCTGCCCTCGGCATCGCGATTGGGGTTGGCCTTAAGCTCCATCAGTTCGGCCTGCAGCTGGATCTTCTCGATCAACTCGTCGAGGCCGGTCTTCTTGAGTGCCGACACTTCGACGTCCTGCGTCTCGCCGCCCATCGCCTCGACCTGCACGTCATGCTCAAGCAGCCGCTCGCGCACGCGCTGGGCATTGGCATCGTGCTTGTCGATCTTGTTGATCGCCACGATCATCGGCTTGCCCGCCGCCTTGGTGTGGTTGATCGCCTCGATCGTCTGCGGCATCAGCCCGTCGTCGGCGGCGACGACCAGCACCACGATGTCGGTGACGTCCGCGCCGCGCGCGCGCATCGCGGTAAACGCTTCGTGGCCCGGCGTGTCGAGGAAGGTGATCTTCGACTTGTCCTTCAGCGTTACCTGATAGGCGCCGATATGCTGCGTAATGCCGCCCGCCTCCCCGCGCACCACGTCGGTGCCGCGCAGCGCGTCAAGCAGGCTGGTCTTGCCGTGATCGACGTGGCCCATGATCGTAACGACCGGGGGACGCGGCAGCAGCTGCTCCTCGGTGTCCTCGGTGGTGTCGAGCACCAGATCGATGTCGCTGTCGCTGACGCGCACGACGTTGTGACCGAATTCGGTGACGAGCAGCTCGGCCGTATCCTGGTCGATCGTCTGCGTCATGGTGACGGGCGAACCCATCTTGAACAGCGCCTTGACGAGGTCAGCGCCACGCTCGGCCATGCGATTGGCGAGTTCCTGGACGGTGATCGCCTCGGGCACCTGCACGTCGCGCACCTGCTTCGCCTGCGGCTCGCGCGGGCCGGTCCAGCCGCGCTTCTCCTTCTCGCGCGCACGCTTCAGCGCGGCGAGCGAGCGGGCACGCGCGCCATCCTCGTTCAGGGCTCGGTTGACGGTCAGCTTGCCGCCGCGACGCTCGTCGCCCTTGCGATCACGCTGCTGCGGGCGCGCCGGCGGCGCGCTGCGCGGCGTGGCCTGCCCCGACGGGAGGCTGCGCGTGGGCTGGTTGCCGCTCGCGGTCGACGCCGCGGCGGGTGCCGGCTCGGGCTTGGGCTCGGGCTTCGGCTGCGGTTTGGGAATCTCGGGACGCGCCACCGGCGAGAAGCGGCGCGGCGCCGGCATCGCCGGATCGCGCGCCAGCTCAAGGATCGGCGGCGGCGCGGGCGGTGCGACCGGCGCAACAGGCGCAGCCGGTGCCGCTGGAGCAGTCGAGTCGGCTGGCTGCGGCGTAGCGGCAGAGACGGGCTCCGGCGTGGGCGCAACGGGCGCTTCGGTCGCCGGCGTCTCAGCTACCGGGGCAGGAGCAGGCGCGGGTGCCGGCTCGGGCGCAGCAGTCGGCTCAGGCGCCGGCGTAGCGGCGACCTTCGCCTGCGCGGCGTCCGCTGCCGCCTTTTCCTCGGCCCGGCGGCGCTCGTCTTCGGCCGCGCGCGCGCGCTCGGCTTCCTCGCGGTGACGCAGCTCCTCGAGCGTGCGCATCCGCTGGTCCTCGGCCTCGCGCAGCATGCGGGCCTGACGCTCCTGCGGCGTCTCGTTCGACGGCGGGCGCGGCGGCGTCGGCGCAGGGGCTGGTGCGGCCGGCGCTGCAACCGGTGCCGGCGCAGCAGGCGCTTCGGCAACCGGCGCGGGATCGCCCGGGCGGCGGATCGTGCGCGCCTTCTTCGTTTCCACGATCACCGTGTTCGAGCGGCCGTGGCTGAAGCTCTGCTTCACCTTGCCGGTCTCGACCGTGCGCCGGACGCCTAGCGGCGCGCGCATGCCAAGTTTCGGCTTTTCGTTGTCGGTCTCGCTCACTCAAAATCCTCGTGTGTCGTCACGGCCGGTTCATGCCCGGAAAGTCCGGGCGCCGATGCGCCTTGCGCGGCCGTTGCGCAAGGTGCGGCAATCGGGTTCGCCGTCGAGGCATCGCCTTGACGGAAACCCACAGGGTCGGGGCCGATGAAATGCCGCCAGCGATCGAGCGCCTCGCCCAACCTGCCGGCCGCCAAGCGGTCGGTGACGCCGATATGTACCACGTTTTCGCGGCCCAGCGCCATCGACAATATGGGGCGCGCAACCGGAAGAACCAAGCCCCGAAGATCGGAGCCCTCGCGATCCGATCCGACCCGCCATGCCTGCGCCAGCCGGCGACAGCCGTCATCGCTCGCATCGGCGGCGTGATAGAGCGCATGAAGACGTCCGGCCCGCGCCGCCTCCGCGATCCGTTCCGATCCGGTGAACAGCATGCCAGCGCGCGATTCGAGCCCCAGCCTGTCGAGCGCATTGCGTTCGAGCGCGTCGGCGATAAGCGCCGCAAGGTCGTCGGGGATGACGATCTCGCCCGTCTTGAACGCCCGCGCCAGCGCGCCGCGCAACTTGCCCTTGGCCTGCGCCGTCTCGAGCGCCGCGCGCGTCACGCCGATCCAGGCCCCGCGCCCCGGCGCTTTGGCGCGAACGTCGGGCAGGACGCGGCCGTCCGGCGCACGGACGAGCCGGACGAGGCCGTCACGGGGGGCCTCGTCACGCGAGAGAATGCAGGTCCGGATAGGATCACTCATGCGCCGCCTCCATCGCGGCGGCGGCGGGACAGGCGCATGACGCCACCGCCCGCCAAGGTGCGGGACGGTTGAAGCCGAGCCTGCCGGAGTGTCGCTAGCCGATCATTGCGAGGAACCCGCATGCGCGTCTCCCTCACTCGTCGCCACTTTGGGCGCGTCCCGATCGGCGATCAGCACGCCCCCGGCGCCATAATTTTCGGTCGACACCTCTTCGATCACGATCTGCACCGCGGCCGGGTTCTTGCCCAGCCGGGTAACGAGCGAGGACGTGACGTCAGCCACGATCCCGGCCTTCTGCTCCTTCGATGCGGAGCCCGATATCCTGATCGAGACGAACGGCATCAGGCCTCCGACCCCTCCGTCTGCGCCGCCGGTTCGTCCTCGAACCAGTGCGCGCGCGCGGCCATGATGATCTCGTTGCCCTGCTCCTCGTTGAGGCCGTACTGACCGAGCACCCCGCCCTTGTGCTCGGGACGCTTTGGCGCGTCCTCGTTGCGGCGGCGCGGCTCGGCCCGCTTCTTCTCGATCAGCTCGTCGGTGGCGAGATCGGCGACGTCATCGAGCGTTTTGATTCCGGCCTTGCCCAGCGTCACCAGCATCGCTTCGGTCAGATGCGGCAGCTCGGCCACCGCATCCTCGACGCCGAGCGCGCGGCGCTCGTCGCGGTTGGCCTGCTCGCGGCGCTCGATCGCCTCGGCAGCGCGGCTCTGCAACTCCTGCGCGAGATCCTCGTCGAAGCCTTCGATCGCGGCGAGCTCGTCGAGTTCGACGTAGGCGACCTCCTCCATCTCGGTGAAGCCTTCCGCCACCAGCAACTGCGCCAGCGTCTCGTCGACGTCGAGCTCGTTCTGGAACATCTCGGTCCGCGTGACGAAGTCCTGCTGGCGCTTCTCCGACGAATCGGTCTCGGTCATGATGTCGATCGCCTTGGCCGTCAGCTGGCTGGCGAGACGCACGTTCTGCCCGCGGCGGCCGATCGCGAGGCTCAGCATGTCGTCAGGCACGACGACCTCGATCCGCTCCTCTTCCTCGTCGATGATCACGCGGCTGACGTTGGCTGGCTGCAGCGCGTTGACGACGAAGGTCGCGATGTCGGGCGACCAAGGGATGATGTCGATCTTCTCGCCCTGCATTTCCTGCACGACGGCCTGGACGCGGCTGCCCTTCATGCCGACGCACGCGCCGACCGGATCGATCGAGCTGTCATGCGAGATGACGCCGATTTTGGCGCGCGAACCCGGATCGCGCGCAGCGGCCTTGATCTCGATAATGCCGTCGTAGATCTCGGGCACTTCCTGCGCGAACAGCTTCTTCATGAAGTCGGGATGCGCGCGGCTGAGGAAGATCTGCGGCCCGCGATTCTCGCGCACCACCTTCAGGATCAGCGACCGGATGCGGTCGTTGACGCGCACCACTTCACGCGGAATCTGCTGGTCGCGGCGGATAACGCCCTCGGCACGACCCAGATCGACGACGATGTGGCCGAACTCGACCCGCTTGACGACGCCAGTGATGATCTCGCCCGCGCGATCCTTGAATTCCTCATACTGGCGCTCGCGCTCTGCATCGCGAACCTTCTGGAAGATCGTCTGCTTGGCGGCCTGCGCTTGGATTCGCCCGAATTCGATCGGGGGCAGCGGATCGACCAGATAGTCGCCGACCTTGGCACCGGTCTGCAGCTTCTGCGCGCCGGCGACGTCAACCTGCTTGTAGAGATCGTCGACCTCCTCGACGACCTCGACGACGCGCCACAGCCGCAGATCCCCGTTGTTCGCGTCGAGCTTCGCGCGAATGTCCATCTCCTGGCCGTAGCGGGTACGCGCTGCGCGCTGGATCGCATCCTCCATCGCTTCGATGACGATCGCCTTGTCGATCATCTTCTCGCTGGCGACGCTGTTGGCGATCGCGATCAGTTCCGCGCGGTTCGCGGTGACGCCGGTGGCCATTGCTTAGGATTCCTCTGCTTCGATTTCTTCTTCGTCCGCGCCTTCGATCGAGAGCGGGACGGTTGCTGCAATCAACTTGTCGGTGAGCACCAGCTTGGCATCGACAATCCGGCCGAAGGGCACGCTCGCGACGCTGCCGGTGCGGTTGCGGATCGAGATGTCCTCGCCGTCCACTGCTGCAATCTCGCCGCGGAACTGCTTCTGCCCGTCGAGCGGCGCGTTGAGCGTCAGCTTCGCCTCATGCCCCTGCCAGTCGGCATAGTCGGCGAGGCGAGTCAGCGGACGATCGATCCCGGGGCTGGACACTTCGAGGCGGTACGCCCCGTCGATCGGATCACGCCCCGCCTCTTCCAGCGCGTCGAACACGTCGGAGATGCGGCGCGACAGATCGGCGCAGTCGTCGATCGTCAGCTGCCGCGTGTCGGGCCGCTCGGCCATCACCTGCAACGTGCGCTCGTCGCCCTTGCCGAACAACGCCACGCGCACGAGATCGAAGCCGAGCGCGGTCGCTTCGGGTTCGATCAATCGAATCAGCGCGGTAATGTCCGTCATCGAGGCTCCAAGCACGGGTCGTTGCCGCCGCGGAGCGAACCCCGCGACCCCTTGCATCTAACGATGTAAGAGAAAGCACGCGCGATATAGCGCAGGCGCCCGCCCGCGACAATCCCCGTACGCAATGATCAGTGGGCCGGTCAGTCGGCGAACAGCAGCACGGGCGTCTCGAGCAGCTTCTTCACCGCTTGGACGTAGCTCGCCGCGTCCCAGCCATCGACCACGCGGTGGTCGCAGCTGATCGACAGGTTCATCAGCTTGGCGCGAACGATGTCGTCGCCTCTAAAGACCGGGCGCTCGACGATCTTGTTCGGCCCGATGATCGCGACCTCGGGTCGATTGATGACCGGCGTCGTCGCGATGCCGCCGAGCGGCCCGAGCGAGGTGACGGTGATCGTCCCGCCGCCGAGTTCGTCGGGCTTTAGCTTCTGCGTGCGCGCGGCTTCCGCCAGCCGGCCGATCTCGCCCGCGAGTTGCCACACGTTCTTGTCCTGCGCGTCGCGGATCACCGGCACCGTCAGCCCGGCGTCGGTCTGCGCCGCGATCCCCATATGCACCCGCCCCGACCGCGTCACCACGCCCGCCTCGTCGTCGTAACGCGCGTTGAGCATCGGGAAGTCGGGCAACGTGCGACAGATCGCGACGATCAGGAACGGCAGCATGGTGAGCTTTGGCCGGCCACCGCGATTATCGTTAAGGTCTGCCCGCATCTCTTCCAGCGCGGTCACGTCGATCTCGTCGACATAGGTGAAGTGCGGAATGTGGCGCTTCGACGCTGCCATGTTCTCGGCAATGCGGCGACGCATCCCGATCACCTTGACCTGCTCGTCCGCCCGCGCGCGGCTGGCATGCGGCGCGTGATAGCCCTGCCCGCCGGCGTAGCGCAGATAGGCGTCGAGGTCGGCGTGGCGAATGCGGTCGCCCTCGGATACCTTCACCTGGGCGAGATCGACGCCGAGATCCTTCGCGCGCGCGCGCACCGTCGGGGAGGCGAGAACGGGCGCGGCCGGCGACGCGGCCGGCGCGCTCGGCGCGATATCCGCGGGCGATGCCTGCGGCGCAGATGGCGCGGGGGCAGCTGGTGCGGGAGCGACGGCGGGCGCGGTTTGCGCGACTTCTTCGACGCCCGGGTTCTCCGCCTCGAACGCCTCGGCCTCATCAGCACCGCCGAGCTTCTGCTCCACCGTCGCGGCAGGCGCGTCAGCGTCGTCGGCTGCGTCTGCCTCGGTCTCGATCACCACCAGCATGGCGCCGATCGCGACCTGGTCACCAACCTCGCCGGCAACCTCGACGACCGTCCCCGATACCGGCGATTCCATCTCGACGGTCGCCTTGTCGGTCATCATGTCGGCGATATTCTGGTCTTCCTCGACCCGGTCGCCGACCTTGACGTGCCAGCCGACGATCTCCGCCTCGGCGATGCCTTCGCCGATGTCGGGCAGCTTGAACGTGAAACGCGCCATGTGCCGATCAGTCCTTCAGAATCTTCTTGAGTGCCATGCCGATGCGCACGGGGCCCGGGAAATATGCCCATTCCAGGCTGTGTGGATACGGCGTGTCGAAACCCGTCACGCGTTCCACCGGCGCCTCGAGGTGGAAGAAGCAGCGTTCCTGCACCAGCGCCGACAGCTCCGCGCCGAACCCGCCGGTGCGCGTCGCCTCGTGCACGATCAGGCAGCGCCCGGTCTTCTTCACGCTTTCCTCGATCGTCTCGATGTCGAGCGGGACCAGCGTCCTGAGGTCGATGATCTCGGCGTCGACGCCCGTATCCTCGACGACCTGCGCGCAGACGTGCACCATCGTACCATAGGCGAGCATCGTCACCGCCTCGCCCTCGCGCACCACCGCCGCCTTGCCGAGCGGGATCTTGTAGTAACCGGTCGGTACCTCGCCGCCGGGATGCTTCGACCAGTTCGCCGCCGGGCGATCCCAATGGCCGTTGAACGGGCCGTTGTAGATGCGCTTGGGCTCGAAGAAGATCGTCGGATCATTGTCCTCGATCGCCGCGATCAATAGCCCCTTGGCATCATAGGGCGTCGATGGGATCACCGTTTTCAGCCCGGAAACGTGCGTGAAGATGCCCTCGGGGCTTTGCGAGTGCGTCTGCCCGCCGAAGATGCCGCCGCCGAACGGCGAGCGCACCGTGATGGGCGCAGTGAACTCGCCGTCCGAGCGGTAGCGCAGCCGCGCCGCCTCGCTGACGAGCTGGTCGAGCGCAGGATAGATATAATCGGCGAACTGGATCTCGGGCACCGGGCGAAGGCCGTAGGCGCCCATGCCGATCGACACGCCGATGATGCCGATCTCGGTGATCGGCGTGTCGAACACGCGCGTCTTGCCGTATTTCGCCTGCAGCCCCGCGGTGGCGCGGAACACGCCGCCGAAATAGCCCACATCCTCGCCCATCACCACGACGCCCGCGTCGCGTTCCATCATCACGTCCATAGCGGAATTGATCGCCTGGATCATGTTCATGCGGGTGGTGGCGTCCGTGGCGGCATCCGCCACAGCCGGCGTTGCCGGCGCATTGTTCGTATCAGCCACGTCGCTCACTTTCGATCCCACGGTCGGCCGCTCTCGGTCTCTTCGTCGATCATCTGCTGGCGCTGCTCGCACAGGTGCCAGGGCATTTCCTCGAACACGCCGTCGAACAGCGTATCGAGCGGCTGGTGCAGGCCGTGGCCGAGGATGCCGTTCTTCTCGGCTTCCTTCTGTGCCGCCTTCACCTCGTCGGCGACCTCGCGGTCCATCGCCGCGTGTCGCTCGTCGTCCCACTCGCCGATCGTGACGAGATGATCCTTGAGGCGTCGGATCGGGTCGCCGAGCGGCCATGCGGTCGGCTCACCGGCGGAACGATATTGCGTCGGATCGTCGGAAGTCGAATGGCCTTCGGCGCGATAGGTGAAATGCTCGATCAGCGTCGGTCCCTGGTTGGTCCGTGCGCGCTCCGCCGCCCATTGCGTCGCCGCATAGACCGCCAGCGCGTCGTTGCCGTCGACGCGCAGCCCGGCAATGCCGTAGCCGACCGCGCGCGCCGCGAACGTCGTCGCCTCCGCCCCGGCGAAGCCAGAGAAGCTCGAGATCGCCCACTGGTTGTTGACGACGTTGAAGATCACCGGCGCGCGGTAGACCGTCGCAAAGGTCAGCGCGGAGTGGAAGTCGCCTTCCGCGGTCGATCCTTCGCCGCACCAAGTCGCCGCGATCCGCGTATCGCCCTTCGACGCCGAGGCCATCGCCCAGCCCACCGCCTGCGGATATTGCGTCGTCAGATTGCCGGAGATCGAGAAGAAGCCGAAGCGCTTCTCCGAATACATGATCGGCAGCTGCTTGCCCTGCAGCTTGTCGCCGCGATTCGAGTAGATCTGGTTCATCATGTCGACCAGCGGGCAGCCACGCGCGATCAGCAGGCCTTGTTGGCGATACGAGGGGAAGCACATGTCCTCGGCATCGAGCGCATAGGCCTGCGGCACCGCCACCGCCTCCTCGCCAAGCGACTTCATGTAGAAGCTCGTCTTGCCCTGCCGCTGTGCGCGGAACATGCGCTCGTCGAATGCACGCACCATCGCCATGTGGCGCAGCATGCGGCGCAGCGTGTCGGCCGACAGCTTGGGATCCCACGGGCCGACCGCGCGGTTCTCTTCGTCCAGCACGCGCACCATCGTGTAGACGAGATCGGTGAAACCGCGCGCATCCTCGGCGGTGTCGGGCCGCCGGGCGGATCCCGCCGGTGGTACGTCGACGTCGGCGAAATCGACCGTGTCGCCGGGGCGGAACTTGGGCTCGGGCACGTGCAGCGCGAGCGGGGGCAGGTTGCTGCGGGCGGCGTCCGCCATGGTCTCTCCGGTTTCAAACGCGTCGGGCAAAACGCACCAACGCTTCGCTCGGCGCCTTGTTATAAAATTTCACCCGCTCGCGAAAGAGGTCGTTTCAGCTGAAACGATGTGGCTGGCTTTCTCGCCGGCCAGGCAAGCCGTGATGAACGATTGACTCTCAGCAGCATTGGAACAAAATAGGAACATTCGTAGCGAGCGAGTCGAGAAACGTGTCGTCCCCAGCCGTCATTGCCGAGCTTCGCGAGACGCTACGCGCGATCGAGGGCGATGGCTACCGGCGGCGGGAGACGCTGCCGTTCGGCATCCCCCCGATCGATACCAAACTGGCCGACGGCGGCCTCCGGCTCGATGCGCTGCACGAGGTGGCGGCGGACACCGCGGCGCTGGGCGACGATGCGGCGGCGACGCTATTCCTCGCCGGGATCGCGGCGCGTGCCTGGGGACCGGTATTGTGGGTGGTGCGGCGGCGCGACCTGTTCGCGCCGGGGCTCTACCAGGCGGGGCTCGCCCCCGAACGCGTCCTCTATGCCGAAGCGCGCGACGATGCCGAACTGCTCGCGCTGATGGAGGAAGGGCTCCGCCACCGCGGGCTTGGCGCGGTGATCGGCGAGGTGAAGCGTGCTGGGCTGGCGGCGACGCGTCGGCTGCAGCTCGCGGCCGAGGGCGGGCGGACGATCGCGCTGCTGATGCGCCGCCATGCGCGCGAGGGCGTCGACCCGCTCGGCATGCCGTCCGCCGCGCTCACCCGCTGGCGGATCGCCTCGGCCCCGTCGGTGCCCGATCGGTCGGGCAGCCTCGGCCGGGCGCGCTGGAACGTGGCGCTCGATCGCCAGCGCGGCGGCGAACCTTTCAACATGCTGATGGAGGCTTGCGATGACACGGGTCGTCTCGCTCTACCTGCCGCACTGGGCGATCGATCGCGTGCGTCGGGCCGAGCGTCGCCGCGCGCCGCCGCGGCCTGATGCCGTTCGCGATTCGGGCGTCCCGCTCGATCTCGCGCCGCTCGCCGCCGCCGTAGCGGAGGAGCAGGTGATGCAATGCGACGCGCCCAAGAACACCGGCTGGCGCCCTGGCGCGCGCTGGGCGCGATCGGACGCGGCGGCGCCGGCCGACAGGCTCCACGACAATCCCCAAGAGAAATCGTGGTCACAGTCGACGCGCGCGGATGTCGCGCGGCGTATCGAGGCGATGCCCGAACATCAGCGCCCGCCGATGCGCGAGATGGGTCGCCGCAGCGAGGCCGCCGATAATCCATTCAAGGCCATGCCGCCCGACGAGGGCGTACGCCCGGTGCGATCGACGCTGCCCGTGCGCCCCGATGCGGAGGATGTGCCGAGCCAGCGCTGGCGCGGTTTCGACGGGCTCGATCCCAATGCCGACGATCGCGCCGCCGCTGCCCTCGCGCGCTGGAACGCCCCGCCGGCCGGCGGCCGGCCGCAGCCGCTCAGGACGGGCGTGCCGGCGGTCCGCTACCCCGGCGAGGGTCCGCATCCCGACAAATACGCGCGTACCGGCTCGAACGACGCCGGCGCGCATGTCCCGGGCGTCGCTCCCTTCTTCGATACCGGCCGCAGCCTCGGCGGCATGGTGGCAAGGGTATGCGACGCCGCCGCTCCCGGTCCCGAGCGGGCCGAAAGGGACGGCTCCGATGCGCCGCCAACGCGCACTGCCGCGAGCCGAGCGCGCGTGCGCCAGCAGGACCGCGCGCGCCCTGCCCGGCCCCGCTACAAGGCCGCGGACGAAGTCTCCGGGCAGGACAGGCCCCGGCCGCTCGTTACCGTGCACAAGATAGGCAGCCGCATCGAGATCGCCGCCGCCTCGCGTGAGGCGCAGGCGCTCGGCCTCGTGCCCGGCACGGCGTTGACGCAGGCGCGCGCCGCCGTGCCCGATCTCGACGTGCGCGATGCCGATCCCGACGGCGATCGCGCCGATCTGCTGCGTCTCGCCATCGCGCTCGCCCGCCGCTGGTGCCCGGTCGTCGCGGTTTCGGGCAGCGACGGCCTGTTCCTCGACATCACCGGCACCGCGCATCTCCACGGCGGCGAGGCGGCACTGGCGCGGCGCCTGCTGCGTCTGCTCGCGCGGCTCGGCGTCGCCGCGCAGCTGGCGATCGCCGATACCGCCGGCGCGGCGTGGGGGCTGGCGCGGCAGAAGGCGACGGCGGCGATCGTTCCGCCCCGCGCGCACGGCGAGGCGATGACGACGCTGCACGTTGCGGCATTGCGTCTCGACGATGCCGCGCGCGAGCTGCTCGCCCGGCTCGGCGTCGACACGGTGGGCGAGCTCATGGCGATGCCGCGCGCGCCGCTGGTCCGCCGCTTCGGACGCGCGATCGCGCAGCGCCTCGACCAGGCGACCGGCGCCGCGCCTGAGCCGCTCGATCCCGTCGTCCCAGTGCAGCCGATCGCGGTCACCCGCCGCTTCGCCGAGCCGATCGCCACCGCCGAGGCGATCGGCCACTGGCTGGTGGGGCTGGTCGACGATCTGGCGGTTGAGCTCGCCGAGGCGGGCGTCGGCGCGCGCGCGCTCGCGTTCGTCGCGGCGCGCGTCGATTCGACCGATCAGGTGATCCGCGTCGGCTTGGCGCGCGCCAGCCGCGATCCCGCGCATCTGCTGCGGCTGATCGCGCGCCGGATCGAGGAGATCGATGTCGGCTACGGCCTCGACGCCCTGACGCTGCATCTCGTCCGCGCCGATCCGCTCGGGCCCGAAGCGCTTGGCGCGGCGCTGGCGGAGCAGCAGGTGCCCGATCTGGCGCCGCTGGTTGATACGCTCGCCAATCGTATCGGACCGGCGCGCTTGTGGCGTCAGCAGCCGGTCGAGAGCGACGTGCCCGAGCGCTCGGTGACGCCGCTCGACCCGCTCGGGCCGGCCGCTGCCGAAGGACTGCGGCTGAAATTGCACGACGTGCGCCAGCTCGACCGCCGCACGCCCGATCACCCCTGGCATCCGCGCTGGCCGCGCCCGGCGCGCCTGCTGCATCGCCCCGAACCGCTCGACAACGTTTTGGCCGAACTGCCCGATCGCGCGCCCTATCGCTTCACCTGGCGCGGCCGACAGCATCTGGTGCACCAGTCCGACGGGCCCGAGCGTATCACCGGCGAATGGTGGCGCCGGTCTGGCGAGCGCGACGCCGTGCGCGACTATTTCCGCGTCGAGGACAGCGATGGCCACCGCTTCTGGCTGTTCCGCCGCGGCGACGGTGAGCGCGCCGAGACGGGCGACCGCAGCTGGTACATCCATGGCACCTTTGCCTGATCGGTGGGGGCCTAACCGGCGCGGGAGCACGCCGTGACGTACAGCGAGCTTCAGGTCACCACGCATTTCTCCTTCCTGCGCGGTGCGTCGTCGTGCGAGGAACTGTTCTCCACCGCCGCGGTGATGGGGATGCCCGCGCTGGGCATCGTCGATCGCAACTCGGTCGCCGGCGTGGTGCGTGCGCTGTTCGCCTGCGAGCAGCTGGAAAAGAAGCACGGCCTCCATATCCGCTCGATCCCCGGCTGCCGGCTCGATCTCGTCACTGGCGACTCGCTGCTCGTCTGGCCCGAGGATCGCGCGGCTTGGAGCCGGCTGACGCGGCTGCTGACGCGCGGCAAGGCGCGGGCGGACGCGCAGCGCGGCGAGAAGGGCCAGTGCTTCCTGCACTGGGAGGATGTCGCCGCGCTGGCCGACGGCCTCGTCGCGGCGCTGGTGCCCGGGCGCGGCGGCGTGGCGCCGACCGCACTCGCCGCGACCGCCGACATCTTCGGCGCGCGCGGCCACGTCTGCCTCACCCCCTGGCGCCGGCCGGGCGAGCGCCGCCGCTGGCATGAAACCGCGCAGGCCGCCCATGCCCACGGCCTACGTCCGCTCGCCACCGGCGACGTGCTGTACCATGCGCCCGACCGGCGGATGCTGCACGACGTCGTCACCGCGATCCGCGAGAAGTGCACGATCGACGAGCTCGGCCACCGCCGCGAGCGCCACGCCGATCGCCACCTGCAGCCGCCCTCGGCGATGGCGCGGCGCTTCGCCGACCACCCCGATGCGCTCGCCGCGGTCGAGGCGATCGTCGAACGCTGCACCTTCTCGCTGAAGGACCTGGATTACCAATATCCCGACGAGATCATCATGACCGGCCGCAGCGCGCAGGAAGGGCTGGAGCGTCTGTCTCGCAACGCGCTGGCGCAGCGGTTCGGCGGCGCGCCACCGGCCGAGTACAGCGCCAAGCTCGAGCATGAGCTGACGCTGGTCGGCAAGATGGGGTATGCGCCCTATTTCCTGACGGTGAATTCGATCGTCAGCTACGCGCGGTCGATCGACATCCTGTGCCAGGGGCGCGGGAGCGCAGCGAATTCGGTGATCTGCTTCGTCCTCGGCATCACCTCGATCGACCCGGTCAAGCACCAGCTGCTGTTCGAGCGCTTCGTCTCGGAGGAACGCCGCGAGCCGCCCGATATCGACATCGATTTCGAGCATGAGCGGCGCGAGGAGGTGATCCAGTGGATCTACCGCACCTACGGGCGCGACCATGCCGCGCTGACCGCGGTGGTCAGCCGCTTCCGCACGCGCGGTGCGATCCGCGAAGTGGGCAAGGTGCTCGGGCTTCCCGAGGACATGACGGGGGCCTTGGCGGGGCAGGTGGGGGGCTGGTCGAACGAGGGCGTGCCCGACGCGCACGTCCAAGCGCTCAATCTCGACGCCGGCGAACCGCGCCTGGCGCTCGCGCTCGAACTCGCCAAGGAACTGATCGGCACGCCGCGCCACCTCTCGCAGCATCCCGGCGGTTTCGTGCTGACGCGCGATCCGCTGCACGATCTGGTGCCGATCGAGCCCGCCGCGATGGAAGCTCGCCACGTCATCGAATGGGAAAAGGAGGATATCGAGCATCTCGGCTTCATGAAGGTCGATATCCTCGGGCTCGGCATGCTCGGCTGCATGCGCCGCGCGTTCGACCTCCTGTCCGAGCACAAGCAGGTCGCGATGACGATGGCGAGCGAGCCCTTGCAAGACGACGATCCGGCGACCTTCAAGATGATCCGCCGCGCCGATACGCTGGGCGTGTTCCAGATCGAGAGCCGCGCGCAGATGAGCATGCTGCCGCGGATGAAACCGACCAATTTCTACGACATCGCGATCCAGGTTGCGATCGTCCGCCCCGGCCCGATCCAGGGCGACATGGTGCATCCATACCTGAAACGTCGGGCGCTATCCAAGGAGGAGCAAGCAAAGATCGAATATCCCAGCCCGCTACTCAAGGACGTGCTGAAAAAGACGCTGGGCGTGCCGCTGTTCCAGGAACAGGCGATGCAGGTCGCGATCCTCGGCGCCGGCTTCACCCCGGGAGAGGCGGACCTGCTGCGCCGCGCGATGGCGACGTTCAAGATGACCGGCGGCGTCGGCGAGTTCCGCGACAAGCTGATCGGCGGCATGCTGGCCAACGGCATCGCGCGCGAGTTCGCCGAGCGGCTGGTGAAGCAGATCGAGGGGTTCGGCAGCTACGGCTTTCCCGAGAGCCACGCAGCGAGCTTCGCCAAGATCGCCTATGCCTCGTCGTGGATGAAATGCCACCATCCCGATGTCTTCTGCGCCGCGCTGCTCAACGCGCAGCCGATGGGCTTCTACGCGCCCGCGCAGATCGTGCGCGACGCGCGCGAACATGGGGTGGAGGTCCTGCCGGTATGCGTGCTGGCGAGCGAGTGGGATACGTCGCTGCTGGCGCCGCGTGGCGGATTGCACCCACTGCGGCTCGGCCTGCGCATCGTCCACGGCCTGTCGGCGGTGGACGGCGGCAAGATCCTGGCGGCGCGCGGAGAGCGGCCATTCCGATCGGTCGAGGACGTGTGGCGGCGATCGGGCGTGCCGCTCGCCGCGCTGGAGAAGCTCGCCAAGGCGGATGCGTTCGCCGGCATGGGGCTCGACCGGCGGCAGGCCTTGTGGGCGATCCGTGGGCTGGGCGATACGCCGCTGCCGCTGCTCGCGGCGATCGAGACGCGTGAGGAGCCCGTCCACCTGCGCGCGCTGACCGCCGGCCGCGAGGTGGTGGAGGATTACCGCGCGACGCAGCTGACGTTGCGCCAGCATCCGCTGACCTTCCTGCGCGAGCGGCTGAAGCGCCAGCGCATGGTGTGCTGCGGCGACTTGAAGACGATCAAGGAGGGCAAGGCGATCGAGGTCGCCGGCATCATCCTCGTCCGCCAGCGGCCGGGCAGCGCCAAGGGCGTGCTGTTCATCACGATCGAGGACGAGACTGGGATCGCTAACGGCATCCTGTGGCCCGACCGGTTCGAGGCGCAGCGCCGCACGGTGATGTCCTCCGCGATGGTCAGCATCAAGGGCCGCGTGCAGAAGGAAGGAATCGTGATCCACGTCGTCGCGGATCTCATCACCGACCTCACCTGGATGCTGCGCGAGGTGGGCGAGATCGATCTGCCGCACCTGAAGCTGCCCAGCATGGTGTCGCGCGGCGACGGGGCGACGCACCCCGGCGCGCCCGATCGCGGCGATCCGGGCTGGAAGCACAAGGGGCGCACCGATTACCATTATCGCGAACGGCCGCACGAGGGCCCGCCGGGCGATCTGATCCCGATCCGCAGCCACGACTTCCATTGATAAAGCGAGCGGCTTAACAAGCCTGTCGAACCGGCACCGACCGGCGCATCGGAGAGATCGACCATGGCCACCGCCGCCCTCGCCCCCCAGCCCGCCCCGGAGCCGCGTATCGGCCTCACCCCGAACGTGCCCTCCCCCGCCGACAAGGCCGCGTTCGACGCCGCGATCGTCGATCCCGACAGCTACGCCAACGAGGATCGCTACCACGCGATCTTTAAGCATCTGCGCGAGGAAGCACCGGTCTACTGGTGTGAGCCCGAAGGCTATCGCCCGTTCTGGACGGTTGCGCGCCACGCCGACATCAAGCGCGTCGAGCTCGATACCGACACCTTTCTCAACGACCCGCGGCTGACGTTGTCGCCGATCGCCGACGAGGAGCGCGTAAAGGCGCTGACGGGGGGCAGTGACAAGCTGACGCGCAACCTCGTCAGCATGGACAATCCCGATCACCGCCACTTCCGCGCGATGACGCAAGGCTATTTCTCCGCCAAGCACATGCGCCAGCTGGAAGCCGACATCCGCGCGCTGGCGAAGGAGAGCGTCGAGCATATGGCGTCGCTCGGCGGGCGGTGCGATTTCGCGACCGAAGTCGCGATCTGGTTCCCATTGCGCGTCATCATGCTGACGCTGGGCGCGCCGCGCGAGGACGAGGCGTTCCTGATGAAGATCACGCAGGAAGTGTTCGGCGCGCAGGATTTCGACCACATGCGCTCCGAGGAGATGGGCGGACTGTTCGCCACCATCGCCGAGTTTAACGCCTGGTGCGATCGCATCACTGCCGATCGCAAGGCCAACCCGCGTGAGGACGTGTCGACGATCATCGCCAACGCGACGCTCACCGACGGGTCGCCGATGGGCAACATGGAGGCGATGAGCTACTACCTCATCATCGCCGCCGCGGGGCACGATACGACAAGTTCCTCCTCCTCCGCCGGCCTGCTCGAACTGATCCGCAACCCGGCCGAGATGAAGAAGCTGCGCGACGATCCGTCGCTTTTGCCCAATGCGATCGACGAGATGATCCGCTGGTCGAGCCCGGTGAAGCATTTCTTCCGCACCGCCGCGGTCGACGCCGAAGTAGCCGGGATGCCGATCAAGGCCGGCGACGGCCTCGTCATGGCCTATCCGTCCGCCAATCGCGACGCCGCGGTGTTCGACGATCCGTTCGCGTTCCGCGTCGATCGCGCCAATGCAAAGCAGCATCTCGCCTTCGGCTACGGCCCGCATCTGTGCCTGGGGCAGCATCTGGCGAAGATGGAGATGCGCATCCTGTTCGAGGAATTGCTTGCCCGCTTCGACGATTTCGCGCTCGACGGCGATCCGGCGTGGACGCGCGCCAGCTTCGTCAGCGGGATCAAGCGCCTGCCGATCCGGTATCGCGCCAAGTGAGCCTCAGCGATCCCGAGCGCCTCTATCCCGGCTTTCCGGGGCGCGACGCCAATCAGCATCTGCGCACCATCCCTGCCTGCGCCGCACTCGGCATGCAGCAGCGCGCCGCGCACGGCGGGCCGGTCGTCACCTCGCTCGACATCTCGCTGCCGTCGACGCGCGACGCCGAAGGCCGCGTTGCACGCGGCGCGGCACTGGTGCTCGCCGACCAGGCGACCGCGGGCGGCGTGTTCGCAACGCTGGCGCAGCCGACGCCGATGATGACGCTCGACCTGCGCGTCGACTGGTTCGCGCCGCTGCCCATGGGGCGGCTCGACTGCGTGATCGAGAATGTCGTGCGCGATGGCGACCTCGCACTCGCACGTGGGCTGCTGCTGGCGGACGGCGCGCCGGTCGGCGCTGCGACCGGGCGCTACCTGATCGGATCGATGCCGGGTGGCGGCGGCGGACGGATCGAGGACCGCACCGCGATTTTGCCCCCCTCGACCGACACCGATTTCGCGACTTATCTTGCCGCAACGAAGGAGAGCGATGGCTTGTCGGTCACGCCGCGGCCGGAGCACGTCGGCGCGCCGCTGCCGGCGTTCCACGGCGGGGTGATCGCGGCATTGCTCGAGGCCTCTGCCGTCGCGACGATCGATCCCGGCTTCCGCCCGCTCGACATCGAGATCCGCTATCTTGCCCCGGCGCGTGCCGACCGCCTGCTCGTCACCAGCGTCGTGCCGCGGCGGACCGGCCGGCGCGCGATCACGATCGACGTCGACGCGCATCAGGGCGATCCGGCCAAGCCCGTCGCGATCGCGCGCCTGCTGGCGATGACCGATGCGCCGGGCGAGGTGCGGCTGGTGACGCTACCGCGCGACTAGCCGCCTCGGGTCGGCTTGGCCGCGTGCGTCGGCGGTCAACCGCCGACGGTCTGCTCGATCACACCGAAGATCGGGTGGTGGCGATCGTCCTCGGCCCAGATGCGCACGGTGTCGCCGGCCTTGAGGAACGGCGTCACCGGCTGGCCGCCGGCAATCGCCTCGATCATGCGTACCTCGGCGATGCACGAATAGCCCACCCCGCCCTCGCCGATCGGCTTGCCCGGCCCGCCGTCCGCGTCGCGGTTCGACACGGTGCCGGAGCCGACGATCGTGCCTGCGCCGAGCGCGCGCGTCCTGGCGGCGTGGGCGACGAGCGTGCCGAAGTCGAACGTCATGTCCTCCCCCGCCTCGGCGCGGCCGAACGGCTGGCCGTTGAGATCGACCATTAGCTTGCGGTGCAGCTTGCCGTCCTGCCACCAGTCGCCCAGCGCGTCGGGGGTGACGAACACGGGTGAGAAGGCCGACGCCGGTTTCGACTGGAAGAAGCCGAACCCCTTGCCGAGCTCGCCGGGGATGAGATTGCGCAGCGACACGTCGTTGGTCAGCCCGACGAGGCGGATCGCCGCGAGGGCGTCCTCGCGGCTCGCCCCCATCGGAACGTCGCCGGTGACGACGACGACTTCGGCCTCGAGATCGCAGCCCCAGCTTTCGTCGGCAAGCGGGATCGGATCGCGCGGCGCGAGGAACCCGTCCGAGCCGCCCTGGTACATCAGCGGATCGTGCCAGAAGCTGTCGGGCATCTCCGCACCGCGCGCCTGCCGCACCAGCGCGACGTGATTGACGTAGGCCGAGCCGTCCGCCCACTGATAGGCGCGCGGCAGCGGCGAGGCGGCGTCATGCTCGTGGAAGCGATCGCGCGGGATCACCTCGTGCGCAAGATCGGTGGCGAGATTGCGCAGATCGGGCAGCAGCCGATCCCAATCGTCGAGCGCCGCCTGTAGCGTGGGCGCGATATGCGTCGCATCGGCGCACCAGGCGAGATCGTTCGATACGACGACGAGCTTGCCGTCCCGTCCGTGCTTCAGGCTCGCAAGTTTCATCGGTTACCTCTCCTTCACCCCCCGGCATAGGCGCGCGCGCCGGGCGAAGTCGAGAGCGGCGGCATAAGGCGCTTGACGGTTCGCGCGGCGCTTGCCGCCGTCGACAGGAGTGACGTACCGGCCATAACAAAAGTTACTTGACCGGTCGCAGCGTGCCCGCGACAATTGCGCATCAGCTTTCCGGAGGGGTTTTTCCATGTCGCTCGACCAGGTCGCGGGCCGTTTTGCGTATAACGAGGATCACGAGGCGTTCCGCCAGACGGTGCGCAGCTTCCTGGCCAAGGACGGCGTGCCGAACGCCGATCAGTGGGAGAAGGATCGGCTGGTGCCCAAGTCCTTCTGGCAGAAGGCCGGCGAGGTGGGCATGCTGTGCCCGACCGTGCCGGAGGAGTACGGCGGGCTCGGCCTCGATTTCGGCTACAATGCGATCGTCGACGAGGAAATGGCCTATTCGGGCGTGCCCGCGGGCTTCTCGCTTCAGTCGGACATCGTCGCCGGGTACATGGAAACCTACGGCTCCGAGGAGCAGAAGAAGGAGTGGCTGCCCAAGATGGTGTCGGGCGACGTGATCACCGCGATCGCGATGACCGAGCCGGGCACCGGCAGCGATCTCCAATCGATCCGCACCACCGCCAAGAAGGACGGCAACCACTACGTCATCAACGGATCGAAGACGTATATCACCAACGGCCAGAACACCGATCTGACGCTAGTCGTCGCCAAAACCGATCCCAATGCCTCGCCCGCCTACAAGGGCATGTCGATCATCCTGGTCGAAAGCGACCGCGAGGGGTTCAGCAAGGGGCGCAAGCTCGACAAGATCGGGCAGGATGCGGCGGACACGTCCGAATTGTTCTTTGAGGACGTGCGCGTGCCGATCACCAACTGCCTTGGTGAGGAAGGTATGGGCTTCATCTACCTGATGAGCCAGTTGCCGCAGGAGCGGCTGTCGATCGCGGTGTCGACGCATGCCTCGGCACAAAAGGCGTTCGACGATACCGTCGCGTTCGTGAAGGACCGCAAGGCGTTCAAGGGCACGGTGTTCGATTTCCAGAACACCAAGTTCGTCCTCGCCGACCTCAAGGCGAAGCTGCAGGTGGGCTGGGCGCACCTCGACTGGGCGATCGCGCGCCACCTGAAGGGCGAACTGACCAACGAGGAAGGCGCGGCAGCCAAGCTGTGGCACACCGACCTTCAGTGGGAAGTGATGGACAAGTGCCTCCAGCTGCACGGCGGCGCAGGCTATATGAACGAATATCCGATCGCCAAGATGTGGCGCGGCGCACGCGTCAGCCGGATCTATGGCGGCACGAATGAGATCATGAAGGAAGTGATCGGGCGCAAGCTGTAAGCACGCGCCGATCGCGCAACGATACGGCCGGCAGCTATGCTGTCGGCCGTTGTCGTTCCAGCGTGCGGCGATGTGTGACGTGCCGACGTAGCTTCACTACGCCGCTACGGCTGGACGGGGCGATGGCGGCCATTCCGATCGACGCCGATCCACGCGCCGTCTTCGGCCGCGCCAACCCGCCCACGTCGTTACGATCAACGGCTATTGCTATCGATCGACAATCGCGATCCGGGCGGGGTGCGCGTTCGTGCCGCTGCGACGCGCGCATCGCATCGCATCGCGGCCGGCCTTGTCGCTGGCAAATCCTATGCGGTGACGCTGGCGCTCGACACCGAGCCTCGCACCGTGGCGATCCCGGACGATCTTGCGCTCGAGCGCGGCGCGGCGATGAATGCCTGGTCGCGGCTGAGCGTGACCGTGCGGCGCGAGCGTGTCGACGCCACCCTCGCCGCCAAACGCAACGAGACACGCGCGCGGCGCATTGGCACCGCGGTATATCAGGCGGCGCGTTCGCCCGAGCGCAGCTGATCGACGAAGCCGTCGGCGGTCTGCCGCAGCTGCCGCGCCTGATCAGACAAAGCGACGGCCGCCTCGCGCACACCGCGCGACAAGGCATCGGCCTCGTTGACGGCGCTCGCCACGCGCTCGATCCGCTGCTCGATCATGTCGACGCCGCGTGCCGCATCCTGCGCGGTCCGTTCGATCTCCGCCGCCATGCCACGCTGATCCGACACCGCGCCGCGGATGTCGCCAGCCGCCGTGGCAACGCGGCTCACGGCGTCGGTCGCGCCGAGCATGTTCGCCTCGGCGACGTGGATCCCGTGCCGAACGCTCTCGATCAACGCGACGATTTTGTCGGTCGCCTGGGCGGTACCGCCGGCGAGCTGCTTCACCTCGCCCGCGACGACGGCGAAGCCGCGCCCCGCATCGCCCGCGCGTGCCGCCTCGATCGTCGCGTTCAACGCCAGCAGGTTGGTGCGCGCGGCGATCTCATGGATCTCCCCCACAAGGCCGCCGATGTCGCCGGTACGACGCGCGAGGTCTAGGACGGCACGATTGCCCTCCTCGGCATTGCGCTCCACCGTCGTCGTCAGCGCGGCCTGCGCGGCGGCGCTGCCCGCGATATCGCCGATCGACCCGGTCAAGCGATGAACGGCATCCGCCACGTCCTGCGTCGCGCCGGCCGCCTGGCACGCGCCGGCGGCAACCTCGCTCGCCTGCCGCCCCGCGTCCGCCGCGATCCGGGTGAGCGTGGTGGCCGAATCCTCCAGCGTCGCGGCGGCCTGCTCGATCGCGACGGCGACGCCGGACACCGAATGCTCGAACTCGTCGGCCAGCTGGTCAAACGCCTGCCGGCGTTCGCGCTCGAGCCGCGCTTCGGCATCCTCGCGCCGCATCCGCTCGTGACGCGAGCGCTCCTCGGCCGCCTCCGCCGCGGCGAGTGCCTCGCACGCACGGCCGCGTTCGGCCTCCGCCGTCGCTGCGAGCGCCTCGGCTTCACCCTGCGCGAAATCCTGCGCCAGGATCAGCGCGCGCAGCCGCGTCGTCAGATAGGTCAGCGCGGCGAACTGCAGGATCACCGCCAGCGCATGGAACAGCACACGCCCGAGCGTGCCGTCGGTCTCGAACACCCATTGCGGCAGGATGTACGACAGCAGCAGGTGATGGATCGCGATCAGCGCCGACGCGAGCGCCAGCGGCCGCCAGTCGCACAAGACCGCCAGCATCGACAGCGCGACGAAGAAATACATGTGCGCGTCCATCTGCCACGCATTGCCCGCCAACAGATAGACGTAGACCGCCGGCAGCAGCGCGGCGAGAATCGCGAAGCTCATGCGCGCGGATAGATCGTGCCGCCCGCGCACCGCCATCGTCGTCGGCACGATGTTGCCCAGCGACGCGACGAATACCGCCAGCGATGTATTGGGCGATTCCATCGCGAAGCCCCAGACGGCGATCAGCGGCAGGCACAGCCAGCCGATCACCGCCAGCGTACGGATCACGCGTACGCGCAGCGCATCGAGCGACGACATCACAGGCCCTTTCCGCAATAACTGGCGGGTGCGGCGATCGGCAGCACGCCGGCGCGCAGCATCCGCCAGAAGAGCAAGCCGCGTTCGCCGCGAACCACGACGCTGCCCGCCGGTCCGCTGCCCATCAGCAATGCGCCGCCGGCCCGTGCAATCCGCACCGTCGCCGGATCGCCGACCAGCGGCACAAGCAGCATGGCGCCGCTGACAGGTGGCGCCAGCGCCATCGCCGCGAGCCCCGAAAGGCAGATCCCGGCGTGAACCAGAACCATTGCGGCGGACTGTGGCAAACTGAAACGCATACGGGCGCTTTGCAGGCGATTGGTTATCGAGCGATGAAGGTTAACGCCGGCGTACGCCAGCGTACGTAAAACACGTAGCTTGACTTTTGCGCCCGTCGCGCGCATCTGGCGCGGTATCGAGGCGTATGCAGCGTGATCGGGCCATCGGCCCCGGCTCCGCCTCGGTTGATCTAACCGGCTTCCCAAGTCACGCGGGGTGTCATCTCTCCCCCGCTACCCGTGCGCCCGTATGGCGTGCGGGCCGCGACCATTTAGGTACGATTTTCCATGTCATTCGCCACTCTCGGCCTTGCCGAGCCGCTCGTCCGCGCGCTCGACACCAAGGGCTATACCACCCCGACCCCGATCCAGCGCGACGCGATCCCGATCGTGCTCACCGGGCGCGATCTGCTCGGCATCGCGCAGACCGGCACCGGCAAGACGGCCGCATTCGTCCTGCCGTCGATCCAGCGCCTGCTGGAAGGGCAGAAGCGCGTTCTGCCGACGCATGTGCGCATGCTGGTTCTCGCGCCGACGCGCGAGCTTGCGAGCCAGATCGCCGACAATGCGCGCGCCTATGCCGGTAATTCGCGGCTCAGCGTCGCGACCGTGTTCGGCGGCACGAGCATCAACAAGAACCGCCAGGATCTGTCGCGCGGCGTCGACATTCTCGTCGCGACGCCGGGCCGCTTGCTCGATCTCGTCGAGCAGGGCTTCTGCAACCTGACGATGGTCGAGATCCTGGTGCTCGACGAGGCCGACCAGATGATGGACCTCGGCTTCATTCATGCGCTCAAGAAGATCGTGCGCATCGTTCCGCGCCGCCGCCAGACGCTGTTCTTCTCGGCGACGATGCCGACGTCGATCCGCGATCTCGCCAGCCAGTTCCTTACCGATCCGCAGACCGTGTCGGTCGTGCCGGCGGCGACCACTGCGGAGCGCGTCGCGCAGCAGGTGATATTCGTCAATCAGGCGGAGAAGCAGGCGCTGCTGACGATGCTGATCCAGGAGGAGAAGATCGAGCGCGCGCTGGTGTTTACCCGCACCAAGCATGGCGCCGACCGCGTCGTGAAGCTCCTGGCCGGCAACGGGATCGGGTCCAACGCGATCCACGGTAACAAGAGCCAGCCGCAGCGCGAGCGTGCGCTCGCCGCGTTCAAGTCGGGCGAGACGCCGATCCTGGTCGCGACCGACATCGCGGCGCGCGGGATCGACGTTTCGGGCGTCAGCCACGTCTTCAATTTCGAGCTGCCCAACGTTCCCGAACAATACGTTCACCGCATCGGGCGCACGGCGCGTGCCGGGGCGAGCGGCGTCGCGATCGCCTTCTGCGCCGACGACGAGCGGCCGTATCTGAAGGACATCGAGAAGGTGACGCGGCAGAAGGTGCCGCAGCGTGCGCTGCCCGACGATTTCATGAAGCGCGCCGAGGCGCTCAAGGCTGCTCGCGTCAAGGCGATCGGCGCCGATCCCGCCCCGCGCGAAGATCGCCCGCGCGCTCAGCGTGGCCCGGCGCGGCCGCGCGCGACGCATGCGCCGACGGCGACGCGTGATTACGCGAACGCCAGCCGCCGCGGAATCGGGAGTGGCGGCGGCGGGGGCGGCGGTCGCGGTCGCGGCGGTCGTGGCCGGGGCGGATCGCGCCCGGCAGCGCAGGCCTGATCGGGTCACCTTCGGACCAAGCTGCTTGACCTCGATCAGCGCGGTGCCGTGAAACCCGGCATCGCGCTCATCGGTTCACTCTGTGGCCGAGGAGAAGCAGCACGATGGATACAGCAACGGGATCGGTGGTGGAGCGTATCGCACGCGTCCTCGCCGGACAGCGCATCAGCGCCAACGCCGATGGCGATCAGGAATCGGCCAGCGGCGCGATCGACGCGACGTGGCGGGATTATCGCAACGATGCGCTCGCCGTGCTCCACACCTTGCGCGCGCCGAGCGAGGCGATGGCGAGCGTCGGCGATACCGCCGCGTGGGAGCGCATGATCCTCGCCGCGATCGACGAGGGGCGGCCGGAAAACAATTGAGGCGCCGCGGCCCGGTTGGTCCCGGGCCGCGCGCCCCCCGATTGCGTCAGGCGAGAACGGTAAGCCATTCCTCTTCCGGCGCGCGCGGGCTGCG
Source organism: Sphingomonas sp. NBWT7 (assembly GCF_014217605.1). Classification (NCBI taxonomy): domain Bacteria; kingdom Pseudomonadati; phylum Pseudomonadota; class Alphaproteobacteria; order Sphingomonadales; family Sphingomonadaceae; genus Sphingomonas; species Sphingomonas sp. NBWT7. The sequence continues at coordinate 2,051,262 of NZ_CP043639.1, forward strand.
CGTGCGGTTGGCAGGCTCGGCGGCATCCTCATAGCCGATCGCGACGCCGCAGAAGAGCATGCGCTCCGACGGGGTGCCAAGGAACGCCTCGACCGTGTTGGGATAGACCGCCCAGCATTCCTGCGGGCAGGTCGCCAGCCCTTCCTCGACGGCGAGCAGCATTAGGGTCTGCAGGTACATGCCCAGATCGGACCATTGCGGCGGCCCCATCCGCCGGTCGACCGTGACGAAAAAGGCCGACGGAGCGCCGAAGAACTGGAAATTGCGCGCGAACCACTGCGCCCGCGCGCGCTTGTCGTCGCGCGGGATGCCGAGATGGCCGTACATGATCTCGCCGATCTGCTGCGTTCGCGCCTTGGTCGCGTCGGTCATTTCGCGTGGATAGATGTCGTAGCCGGGCGTTTCGGTCTCGCGCCGCTCGATCTTGCCGCGCATGATCTCCTTCAGCTCGTCCATCTTGGCACCAGTGACGATGTCGATATGCCACGGCTGGATATTGCCCCCGGTCGCCGCCCGCGCCGACTTGAGCGCCAGCGCCTTCAGCACGTCGAGCGGCACCTCCTTGTCGAGAAAACCGCGCACCGAGCGCCGTTCGGCCACTGCTTCGGAAACGTTCATTCGCCTCTCCACCCCTTGCCGTGCGCGTCAAATCGCGCCACATGAGCCGCTGGGATAACATCTGTTATGGAGAGTCGGAAGATGCCTGAGGCGTATATCGTCGAAGCGGTTCGGACGGCCGGGGGACGGCGCGGCGGCAAGCTCGCGGGCGTTCATCCGGTCGATCTGGCGGCCAGCGTGCTGGATGCCGTCATCGAGCGGTCGGGGCTGCCCGGCGATGCGGTCGACGACGTCGTGATGGGCTGCGTCAGCCAGGGCGGCGAGCAGGCCGGCCAGGTCGGGCGCAACGCCGTTCTCGCGTCGAAGAAACTCGCGCAGTCGACCCCGGCGGTGACGATCGATCGTCAGTGCGGTTCGTCGCAGCAGGCGATCCAGTTCGCGGCGCAGGCAGTGATGTCGGGCACGCAGGACGTGGTGATCGCGGCCGGCGTGGAAAGCATGACACGCGTGCCGATGGGCTCGACCTACAAGCTGTTCTACGACGCGGGTCTCGGCAAGAACAAGTCGCCGGGGCTCGAGGATAAGTTCCCGGGGATCAACTTCAACCAGTTCGCCGGCGCCGAGATGATCGCCAAGAAATACGGCTACACGCGCGAGCAGCTCGACGAATATTCGCTGAATTCGCACCGCAAGGCGGTTGCGGCCACGCAGGGCGGCAAGTTTAAGGACGAGATCGTCCCCGTCGACGTCGAGACGACCGAGGGCAAGGACCAGCATACCAGCGACGAGGGCATCCGCTACGATGCGTCGGCCGAGGGCATGGCGGGCGTCAAGAAGCTGTCGGAAGAGGGCGTGCTGACCGCGGCCTCGTCGAGCCAGATCTGCGACGGCGCGAGCGCGGTGCTGATCGTCAGCGAGGAAGCGCTGAAGAAGTACAACCTTAAGCCGCTGGCGAAGATCGTCAACCTCACCGTCACCGCGGGTGATCCGGTGATCATGCTCGAGGAGCCGCTGTTCGCGACCGACAAGGCACTGAAGAAGGCCGGCCTCTCGATCGACGATATCGACCTCTACGAGGTGAACGAGGCGTTCGCGTCGGTGCCGGTCGCGTGGCTGCAGCACACCAAGGCCGATCCCAACAAGCTCAACGTCAACGGCGGCGCGATCGCACTCGGCCACCCGCTCGGCGCGTCGGGAACGAAGCTGATGGCGACGCTGGTGCACGAACTGAAGCGTCGCGGCGGCCGCTACGGCCTGCAGACGATGTGCGAGGGCGGCGGCGTCGCCAATGTCACGATCATCGAGAATTGCGACTGGCAGGGCGACGTCGCGCAAGCGGCAGAATAAGCGCCCCGCTACCGTTCGCCGTCATCCCGCGATCTGGCCGGATGACGGCGGGCGGCTGCTCCACTCTTTCATTTTGGGCGCCGCGTCGCGCCGAACATCATCCGTGAACGCCGGACGAAGCTGGCGTTCCTATCGGGAGGGGATTTACCGCATGAAGCTCGACAATAATATTTCCGCCGTCGTCACTGGTGGCGCATCCGGCCTCGGTGCCGCCACCGCACGCCTGCTCGCCTCGAAGGGCGTCAAGGTCGCGATCTTTGACCTTCAGGAGGAGAAGGGCGAGGCGATGGCCAAGGAACTCGGCGGCGTGTTCTGCAAGGTCAACGTGACCGATGAGGCGTCGGTCGACGCCGGCTTCGCCAAGGCGCGCGAGGCGATCGGGCAGGAGCGTATTCTGGTCAATTGCGCGGGCACCGGCAATGCGGTGAAGACCGCCAGCCGCAGCAAGGAAGACGGCTCGATCAAGCACTTCCCGCTCGACGCGTTCAACTGGATCATCCAGATCAACCTCGTCGGCACGTTCCGCTGCATCGCCAAGTCGGCGGCGGGCATGATGACGCTCGATCCTCTCGAGGACGGTGATCGCGGCGCGATCGTCAACACTGCGAGCGTCGCGGCCGAGGACGGCCAGATCGGCCAGGCGGCCTATTCCGCGTCGAAGGGCGGTGTCGTCGGCATGACGCTGCCGATCGCGCGCGACCTGATGAGCGAGGGCATCCGCGTCAACACGATCCTGCCCGGCATCTTCAACACGCCGCTGCTCGCCGCCGCGCCGCAGAACGTGAAGGACGCGCTATCCGCGTCGGTGCCGTTCCCCAAGCGCCTCGGCAACCCGGAAGAATATGCCGCACTCGCCACGCTGATGATCGAGAATGGCTATTTCAACGGCGAGGACGTCCGCCTCGACGGTGCGATCCGCATGGCGCCGCGGTGAGCCGCTGGGCGGCAGCGCGCATGTTGCGCGCTGGCTCGCCCAAGGCCGGCCAGCGCGGCGCCAAGCGCCGCGTCTGACGTCACGGGACTCGCTCCCGTGACGGCCACGCCGCCGACACGTCGAATTACGTCACGCCGGGCTCGTCCCGGCGTCGACATTTCAGCGGTAATATATTCGCAGATACTATCGCCAGCGATCCCGTTCGGGGGTCCGGCCTAGCCAGGATGACAGCCGATGCCTCGCCCCGCGCCGTGGCGCCTCGATCCCGCGTCCTATCCGAAGCACGAAACGAAGCAGACGCGCTTCCAAGATCTCGACACGATGGGGCATCTCAACAACGTCGCCTACGCGTCGTTGTTCGAAGATGCGCGCGTTAGGATGAACCAGGCGCTCGGTCGCGTCTCGCGCGGCAAGATGGCGGAAGGATCATTCCGCGCGGTCGTCGCGCGTAACGAGATCAATTATCTTGCCGAGGGCAACTTTCCCGAAGACGTCGAGATCGCGCTGGGGATCGGGAAGATCGGCAACCGCAGCTTCGAGATGCTGTCGGCCGCGTTCCAGTCTGGAGCATGCATCGCCACATGCGACACCACGATCGTGATGACCGATCCGAAGGGTATCGGGCTTCCGGACGATTTCGTGACGCGCCTGAAAGCCGTTCAGGTCCGCGGCGTGTAGCCCCCGCGCCGGGCGCTTGCCCGGCGCAGAGTTCTATCGATCAACGCTGGCCGCGCAGCGTGCCGAGCGTGGCGAGGCCGAGTACGCCGACCAGCGCCGCCGTGGCCCACGGGCGCTCCTTGGCAAACGCCTTCGCCTTGCCGACGACCTGCGGCTGGCCGTCGACGCCCGGTGCGGTCGCCTTCTGGAACGCCCCCTTCACCTGATCCACGATCCCACTCGCCTGCAGCGAACGATCGCCGGTCGCCGCGCCCGCGGTCTCCTTCACCTTGCCGCTGACGTTGTTAAGATCACCGATTACCGCGTCGACCATGGTTCGAACTCCTAGTTGTTGAGACAGGTGCGCAAACCAATGACCGACGAAATAGTGCCGTATCGTGCCTCAATCGGCGAATACGGCCGCGCGCTTCTCCATGTTGGCGCGCACCGCCTCGACCTGATTGGGGGAACGCATCAGCTTGATCTGCTCGTCGCTCTCCGCCTGCAGCATCGTCGCGGTATCGCCATCCGCCATCAGGTTGATCAGCCGCTTCGACGCCTTGACCGCGTCGGGGTTACGCCCGGCGATCTCGCGCGCCAGCTCGAACGCCGCGGCACGCGGATCCTCCGCCAGCCGCGTGACGAAGCCGTAACGCTCGGCATCGACCGCGGTGAACTCGCGCGCGCTGTAGGTCAGGTCGCGCAGCACGTCGTCGCGCACCAGCGTCCGCCACAACGCCAGCCCGGCCATGTCGGGCACCAACCCCCAATAGGTCTCGCGGATCGACATCCGCGTCGCGGGATGGGCGATGCGCACACATGCGCCCGACATGATCTGGAAACCACCGCCAAGCGCTACGCCGTGGACCGCGGCGATCACCGGCATCGGCAGCGCGCGCCACCCCCACGCGACGTTCTGCGCAGTATTGGCGACACCGTGGCTGCGCGCGCCCAGATCGTTGCCCGAACCACCGCCCGCCATCGACGCCATGTCGAGCCCCGCGCAGAACGCGCGCCCGTCGCCTGAAAGGACGGCGACGCGCACGTCCTTCATGCCGGCCAGCTTCTCGATCGCGCCGTTGATCCCGGCGAACATCGCGGGATCCAAGGCATTCATCTTGTCGGTCCGGATCAGTCGCACATCGGCGATGCCGTTCTCCACCGTGATCGTAACGCGCTCGTCCATGTCCGCCTCTCGCTCGAAAGTGATACGATCGACTTAGATCAGGCAACGACAGGCATCAATGCCGCTGATGCTGCGGCGTTGCGCTGGCACGGGGCTGGTGTAGATCGCTCTGCCATGAATATCGACGCAGCATTGGCGGGGTTGCCGGGGCTCAAGGACGTGCGCTTCGGCGGCCACGGCTCGCGGCTCGGCATCGGCTACCATGCGCATGGTGACGATTGGGTCGAGCTCGCTTTGCCCTACGCCGCCGACATGATCGGGGACGAAGACAGCGGCGTCATCGCCTCGGGGCCGATCTTCGCCCTGATGGATATCGCCACCAGTTTGGCGACGATGCGCAAGCTCGGCGGCTTCGTGCCGCACGCCACGCTCGATCTGCGGCTCGACTATCTGCGCCCAGCGCGACCGGGCCACACCGTCATCGGTCACGGCGAAAGCTTCGCGATCAAGCGCTCGATCGCCTTCGTCCGCGGCTACGCACACGATGGCGATCCTGCCGACCCGATCGCGCACGTCAGCGGGACGTTCATGTTCCTCGATGGCGCCGGCGCGGGAGCGGGCGCATGAAGCTGCCGCCCTATGCCGAGCTCCTCGGCGCGACGCTCGAATGGGAGAACGGGCTGCCGGTTCTCGCCATGCCGTTCAGCCATGCCGTGCTCGGCCGCCCAGGCTTCGTCCAAGGCGGGGCGATCACCGGGCTGATCGAGGTCGCCGCGATCGCCGCATTGCGCCACCAGCTAGCCGGAGAGGGGGGTGGGCGCATCAAGCCGATCAACGTCACCGTCGACTTCATGCGCGGCGGTCGCGAGCGCGTCACACGCGCGGCCGGCACGGTGACGCGGCTCGGTACGCGGATCGCCAATGTCGAGGCGATCGCGTGGCAGGACGATCGCACCAAGCCGATCGCCGCTGCCCGCATGAACTACCTCATCGTGCGGGGGTAAGCTTGATCAGCCGCCCCTGCGATCCCTGCGCGCCGTCCTCGAGCACGTAGATCGCGCCCTCCGGCCCCTGCTCCACCTCGCGGATGCGCGCGCCCATGTCCCACTGATCGCCCTTGGTCGCCTGCGTGCCGTTCAAGTCCACGCGCACCAGCGCCTTGGACGACAGGCCACCGATGAACGCGTCGCCCTTCCACTGCGGGAACAGATTGCCCGAATAGATCATCAGCCCACCGGGCGAGATCACCGGGTTCCACGATACCTTCGGCGCTTCGAACCCGTCCCCCGGCGCGTGATCAGGGATCGGCCGGCCGTCATAGTGATCGCCGTTCGACACCTTGGGATAGCCGTAGTTTCTACCGGGCTGGATGAGGTTGACCTCGTCGCCGCCCTTTGGCCCCATCTCCTGCTCCCACAGATTGCCCGACGCGTCGAACGCGATTCCCAGCAGGTTACGATGCCCGTAGCTCCAGACTGCCGGGTGGAACCCCTGCGCGGCGAGCGGATTGCCCGGCGCCGGTTTGCCGTCAAGCGTCAGCCGTAGCACCTTGCCAAGCGTCGCTTTGGGATTCTGCGCGGGATCGAACTTCTGCCGCTCGCCATTGGTGAAGAACAGATATCTGCCGTCGGGCGAGAAGGCGATGCGGCCCGAGTAATGCCCGTTCCCCTCGACGAACGGCGTCGCCCGGAACAGCACCTCGATCTGCCGTAGTTTCTCGGCGCCGGCCGACGTGTCGAGAACACCGCGCGCCAGCACCACGCCTTTGCCGCCTTCGCCCGCGCTCGACCAGCTGAGGTAAACGTGCCTCGTCGTCGCAAAATCGGGCGCGAGCATGACGTCCATCAGTCCGCCCTGCCCCGCGCTGTCGACCGGTAGCGTCGCGACGGTCGTACGGCTTTTGCCGTCGACGCTCACCAGCAGCAGGCGACCGTCCTTTTCCGTTACCAACATCCGCTGATCGGGGAGGAAGGTCATCGCCCACGGCGAATCGAAGTCGGCGACCGGGGTGATTGTGAACGGCACGCCGGCGCTCGACTGAGGAGGCGATTGCGGCGCTGCGGAGCACGCCGTGGCGACGACCATGCTGGCGATGAAAATAGAACGGATCACGGTAGCTCCTGCAACGATCATGCAGGCTATACCGGCGGACTGTGAAGCGGTTCCGCTTCGCGGGGCGACACGGCAGTCAGCGACAATATGTAACAGTGTCAGTCGAGGTCTCTGGCGGCGTGCGGTTCTTCCGCCTCTCGCCCGATCAATGTCGCGCGCAATGACGACGCGACTACCCTGGCTACCTACCGCAACTTCCCAGCCTGAGCCCGCTCAGTAAGGCCAATCTCAAACACAAACGACAGCGCCCAAAAGAAAAGGGAGGCCGGCGAACCGACCTCCCCAATCCTTCAGCCGAAAGGCCGTCGACCTTACTGGCCCGAACCCGGACCGTAGGTGACTTCCACGCGACGGTTCTGCACTTCGCGCACACCGTCGGCCGTGTCGACACGCGGGCGGCTTTCGCCGAACGCCTCGGTCGAGATGACCCCGTCCGGGATCGCCTTCGACGTGAGGTAGCCCTTCACCGCGTCTGCACGACGCTGCGAGAGACCGACGTTGTACGAAGCGGCACCCGAACGGTCGGCGTGACCGGCCAGCATGACCTGCGCGTTGCCGCACGACTGGTACTGCGTGACGGCGTTGTCGAGGATCGACGCTGCTTCCGGCGTGATGTCCGACTTGTCCCACTCGAAGAACACGATGAACGGACCCGGCGAGCAGACCACTTCCGGCGCCGGCGGCGGCGGCGGGGGGGGAGGCGGCGGCGGCGGCGGCGGCGGCGGCGGCGGTGCAGCCGGCTCGCCGAAGTTGTAGGTCAGACCGCCCAGGATGCTGTGCGACCGGAAACGACCCTCGAACTGACGGTTCAGGAAGTCGACCGTCTTGACGTTGTCCGCGTTGAAGAAGCGATACTTCAGCGTCACGTCGACGTTGTCGGTCAACGGCGCACGGATGCCCGCAAGGCCCTGCCAAGCGAACACGGTGTCCGAATCGTCGAGGAAGCTGCCACGCTGGTTCAGCGCGATGCGCGTCTTGACGCGAGCGACACCGGCACCACCGCCGACGAAGCCCTGCAGGCCGTCGTCGTCACCGAAGTCGAGCAGGCCGTTGACCATGAAGCTGAGCGCGGTCGAGCGACCACCCGCCAGCGGATAGGTGCCGGCTGCGACGTTGCGCGTGCCGGTGGCGAAGTTCGCCGGGGTCACCAGGTTCGACGTGTAGCTGTCGACGTCGGCCGACTTGTAGGCAACTTCGGCCTCGAGGCGGAAGCCGCCGAAGTCGTAGCCCACGATGCCGTCGGCATCCCAGCCATAGTCGTGATCGACGGTCGCAGCACCGCCTGCAGCGCCATTGGCGATGTCATAATCGATGTCTTCGACGATCATGCCACCGAACTCGGCGCCAACATACCACGCGTTGTCGCGGGCGAGTGCTGGCGAGGCGAGTGCGGTGGAGGCGAGTGCCATAATTACGGCAAGCTTCCGCATCTTATTCCCCTTTCAAAAGTGTCACTACGGACAGTGCAAACCCACTATCGAAAGGGAGGTTTCCACGCAAGTTGACAAAAGCCGGAACTGTTGCCGAACTGACACAGTATCACGGGGCGACCAGCCCGTGACTGCGCAGCGCGGAAAGGATCGCGAGAACTGCCGCCCGCGCCTCGCGATCCACCGTTCCACCACCGGACGGATCGACAATCGCCGACCCCCGTGGACCGACAACCTGATGATTTCCGACGAAGAACGCCTCTGCGCAGATCCGTCCGATCTGCCAGACACCGGCGACGCGAGTGGCTGTCATCCCGTCCAGCTGTCGCACCGTCATGCCGTCGCATGCCGCCATGAAGCGCCAGCCGCCCGCCGTCCAAACGGCCAGGGCGTCTGGATGGCCGGACCATTCGCCGACGGGATCCATACCCGTTACCCAGCTGTCGCCCGCCGCCGACTCGCTTGGTGGGACATCCACGCCGATCCCGCGAACTACCGGCTGCGCGAGGATCTCGAGCAACGTGATCGCCTCATTGTGGTCGAGTTCCTTCTGCGCCTGGCTGGCGTGGAGCAACGGCAGGCCGAACCTTGCGGTGCGCTCTTCACTCATGTGTTTCTCCCTGAACGATGATCGTCGCGGCGGCCGACACGCCGTACGTTCCGATCTGGCTGACGTGGACCGGCGTGGCGCCGCTTACGAAGGCGGCGTTCGGCAGGTCGCACCACGGAACCGCCGTCTCGATCGCAGCGTCACTGTCGCCGATAATGATGCGATAGGCCTCGCGTTCTTCGCCGAGCGCCGCCTCCACGCCGTCACGCCAGCGCCAATCGGTTCGGCTGCGACGGCGCCATGTCAGCCGCACCGTTCCATTGTCGTGCCGCCCCGCCCTCAGGTGGACCGGCGGCAGCGGCAGCATCGCCGCACCGGCGATCACCAGATCGCGCTCGACGGCTATCACGTCGCCCACCCCACGCGCCGCGACGCGCAGCTGTGTCTCAGGCGCCGCATCGAGCGGCACGCGCAGCAGCCCGTCGCCGTCGACCGTGACGAAGCGCGCGCCGCTCGCCGCACCCGCGGCACGCGTGCCGCCGCGCCCGCGCCACAGCTCGTGTAGGCGCCACGTCCGCGCATCGATCTGCCGGGCCGCGCCGAATTGCAGCAGCTCGTCGCCGATCAGCGCGAGATTCGCGCCCTGGTCGAGCGCAGTCGCGTCGGCATTCAGCAGCGCCATGCCATCGTGCGCCAGCACGACGTCGATCACCGACGCGCGATCGACCAGAAGCGACGAGCCCGCGCTGAGCGGTGTCAGCAGCGATCCCATCGCCGCCCCACCGAACGCGGTGCCCGCCGCGATCCACGTTGCTCCCGTATCGCGGCTGTACTCGATCGCCGCCCGCCGCCACCCCGCCGCGCTGCCGCCCGCGACGATCGTCACGCTCGGCTGCGACGTGACCGTTCCATCGCCGACGCCGATCGTCTCGAACGCGTGGAGGATCGTCGTGCCGGCGGGATCGTCGGGCGCACGAACGATCCGTCCGCTGCTCGCCGGTATCGCGATCGGTGCGGGTTCGAGCGGGACGAACGACAGCGCCACCTCGTGCCGCTCGAGCGTTGCTGAAACGATCCGCCACGTTCCGCTCTCACCCGCGATCGTCACGATCCGGCCAGGCCCGAGGTGCAACGCCGACAGATCGGTACGCACCTCGCGCACCGTTCGCGTCGTCAGCGCCCGCGCCAGAATCCCCTCCGCCACCGCCCGCGCCGCACCGGCATCGAGCGCGAGCGGCGCCTCGACGCTCGACGTCGCGCCCCCGGCGCCGGATCGCACGGCATGCTGTACCCCGGTCTGCCAGTCGCGCGCCGGATCGTAATGCGCCACCGATACCGTTCGGGGAACCTGCCCGATCGGTACGATCCGCCGCTGCCCGCCCTCGGCGTCGATGACGTGATCCGCCGCCCCCGACGCGCGCATTTCCACACCATCTGCACGCGGCACGAACCAGCCGCCCGCCACATGGGCCAGCAGTTCGGCCACGCCGCGCGCGTCGTCGCCGTAGGCGGAAAAGCCGTCCACCGGCATCGTCGGTCCGGTTCCTACGATCGTATCGCCGCCGATCGCCCGCGCAATCGCGCCGATCGTCGGCGCGGAAGGATCGGCGACGACTTCGAACGTCAGCGACGGGATGCGATTACCGAAACTCTCGAGCGGCAAATCCTCGAACACGGCATAGGCGACGCCGCGATGCGCCGGCGTCGCCCCGATCCCTTCGGCGCTCGCGACCAGCGGATCGACCGGCTGATCCTCTCCGCCCTGGTGGAGGCGAAAGATCACCGGCACCTTCCAGTCCCCGGCTGCGCCGCGCAGCAGGTTGCCGTCGGCCCAGATCCGCCCGACCGCCGCGATCGGACGCGACGCTAGGGCAACGGCGAAGGACGCGGAATAGCTGTACGTCGTCGTGCTCGGCCGCCCTTTCCCGCCTCCCTGCCGCGTGCGATGCTCGACGAGGTCGGTCGACCAGATCACCTGCCCCGCAACACGCAGCCGGCCGAACAGCTGCGGGATCGGCCGGCCGTAGCTCGACGTCTGCACCGCGAGCTCGGTCAGCCGCGGCCCCTCTCGTCCCTTCGGCTTGAACAGCAGCGTTCGATCGAGAGACTGCCCGATCGCGCCACCCAGCGCCGCGCCGATGGGTCCGCCGACGATCCCGCCGACGGTCGTCAGTACAAGAGTCGCCATCGCTTCAGCCTCCCAACCCGTCCCCGCGCAGCCGCCACGCCGCGATCACCGGCCACGGCGGCGAGCCCGGCCGCTCCACCACGCGGTGCAGGGCGATGTCGGCGTGGACGAACCCCGCTGCGGTGCGCACCGCCAGATGCACTTGTCCCGCCGCCGTCCGCATCACGATCACGTCGCCCGGCACGGCGCCGTCCGCCGCTGCCAGTCCGTCCCAGCTCGCGGCGTACCGCGCCACGTCGCCCGTCCGCAGCGGATATCCCTCGGGCGACGGCCCGGCATGGCCCCCCGCACGCAGCGCCAGCAGCGCGACGCCGACGCAGTCGAGCCCGGTCGCCGGATCGCGCCCGTGCAACCGGAAGCGCGCGCCGATTGCCCTGCACGCCGCCGCCGCTGCGCGCTCGCCGGGCGTCATGCGCCGGGGTATCGCGTCAGCAGGTCGATCCCCGGCAGATACGGCTCGCCGCGGAAGTTCGCCGCATTGGCGAAACGCGCCGCGCACGTCGCGATCGTCTTGTCACACCCCTCGCGCAACTCGATCGGCGTACCGGCGGCGGCCGCGACGTGCGGCGGCAGGCGCAGCGCCAGCGTGCGGCCGCTCGACTGCGCGATGCCATCCTCCAATCCGCAGCCGGCACCGCCCAGCCAGCGCAGCGATCCGCCGCCATAGGCATCGGGCGACGGCTCGTCGCGATCGACCGTCACGGTGCGTCCCTCGACCGATACGACGCGCGCGTAGCGCCGGCGCCCCGCCATCGGCACGCGGCAGCGCGCGTCGCCAAGGCTTGCACGGCACCCTGCGCTCGTCGCCTCGCTCACCGGCCTATCGAGCGCCTCCGCCATGCCCAGCAACTCGGCGCCGAACCCCGCCTCGCCGATCTCGACCGCGCCGATGGTGCCGCTGCTGATCCACGTCAGCGCATCCTGCGCGTCCCAGTCGACCGCAGACACGGTCACCCGCGCGCCGTCCCACCGCCCGGCAAGAAGATCGCGCGCCGTCAGCCCGTCCGCGGTCAGCGCGCCGCGCGCCTCCATCGTCACCGCGTCGAGCCCGTCGCCGCGCTCGATCGCCGACGGTGTCATCCCCGGCGCCGCGCGATAGGTCTGCCCGGCGATGACGAGGTCGCGGTCGTGGTCGGTTACCCCGATCGTCACCCCGTCGCGCCGCGCGATCAGCCAAGCAGCGCGATCGTGCTCAGCCGGTCGCTCATGCCTCGCGCACCTCGATCAGCGGAACCGACGCCGCGCTCCCCGCCCGGAACGTCGCGCGCGCGACGGTCAGTCGATCCTCGGCGAAGCGCACCGGTACGTCGAACGCGAACGACGCCGCGATCGCCGCCCCGGCTGCCGGCGCAGCATCGAACACGATCATGCCGAGCGGCTGGAGCGTGAAGGCCTGAACCTCGACGCCATCGACGTACACGCGCACGCTGCCCGCCACCGGGCGCGTGATCCGCCGCGTCGCGGCGCCGTAATGTTTCACCAGCGCGAAGCTGCGCGTCACGCCGTCCCCGACGCCGATCGCCTGGTCCTCGCCCGCGGCGTCGAACGGATCGCGCAGACGAAACCCGCGCGCCGGCCCCATGCGCGCGCGAAAGAAAGCGAGCAGCGCCGCCACGTCGGTCTCGCTGCGCACGCCGGGCCCCGCATCGTAATGCGTGCGCGCGCCGGCCCAGCCCGCGTTGCGGCTCTCCCGTCCGCCAGCGCTCGTAACGATCGCGGTCGAAAATTCAGGTGCCACCTCGGCCTCGCGACCCAGGTCGAGCGGAAACAGCACGTCGTCGAAAGCGTCCACCTCATCCTCCCCGTCGGCGTCCCAGTGGACGAAGCCATCGCGCATCACCTGCGGCAGCGCCCATACATGCACGTGCCGCACCCCACGCGCGCGCGCCGTCATCGCCGCAGCGTCGATCGGCGCCCATTGCGCTTTCTCTTCGGGCCGCAGCACGAAGCCCGAGAAATAGTCCTGCCGCTCGGGCGGATAGCCGAGCCGCGCCTGCGCCAGCGCCACCCCGGTCACGGTCGACGCCGTGTCGCCTGCCGTCACCCAGTCGTAATCCTCGAGCTGGAGGATATCGAACGCCGGGCTCGCCCAGCCGAGCGGCATGTTCATCCGTTTCGCCTCGGGCGCCCGCGCATCGAGGATTGTCGGCAAATACGCGAGCAGCAACGTCTCGCACGCCGGATGGTCAATGCGCACCGCCGCACACAGCGCCGCCGTCGACGCCGCTAACATCGCGCCCGCGGCGTCCAGCGTGGCGCGCTGCGCCGCGGTCAGCGAACCGTGCACGCTCGGCAACGCCACCGGCGCGAAGGCGGCGCGCGCCGCCGCATCGTACACCACGGCCGCCCATCCGCTTTCACCCACCACCACGGCTCGCCGACCTGGAACCTCGGCGCGAGCCCCGCCGCCGCGCCGATGCCCACGAACGCGCGCGCCACGTCCTGGAGATACGCCATTGCCACACCGTTGGCGGGCGACAGCAGCGTCGACGGCGGCACCCAGCCGGTCAGCGCCGGCGCGCCATCGGCATCGCGCTGCTTCCAGTCTTCGGGGCAGTGCGCGTCGAACAGCTCGTACGACAGTGACCAGACGATCTCGTAGCCGACACTCCGCGCCTCGGCCGCGAAGCTGCGATGCCACGCCGCGCAGGCAACGTTGAGCGGATCGGCCCCCACCGTCACCAGCAGGTCGGTACCGAGCCGAAAATAGTGGCTCATCCCGACATAGTGGGCGATCGCCCCGCGATAGCCGAGGTGGAGCACATTGCGCATCAGGCGCGCCGGCGTCAGGTGATAGCTATCGTCATAACCGCCGGCGATCTTCAGCCCGTGCTCGGGCAGCATCGCGTCGCCGATCGCGATCACCGCGCCCGATCCCTCGCAGCGGATCACGCTCATCTCCGCCCAGCCCTCCGCCGGCGCGTCGAGCGGCGCGTCGCTCTCGTCGTAGCCGGTCGCGACGAGCGAGACGAACATCCGGTCGACATCGCCCGCCCACACCGGATCGGCCTCGCCCGGCAGCAGGAACCCGCCGGTCACGTCCGCAAAGTCGATCGTGACGACCGCGTCCTCGGGCGATCCCGCGGCGTAGTTCCACAACCGCACGTACCACGCGCGGGCCGCGCCGCTCGCGTCACGCCCCTCTATCGTCAGCACCGGGCCGTGGATCGCGTCGAGCGCGCGCACCCCCGCCGATCGCCAGCGGAACGACAGGCGGCAGCGGCGGAAATCGCGCGCCGTCGCGTAGGCGAGCAGTGGATGATCGTGGCGATCCTCCGCCTCCCAGATCAGGCCAGCGAGATCGTCGCGGCGATAGAAGACGCAGTCGACCCGCAGCGCGTCGGGCGCCGTCGTCGTGACTGCCGCCATCATCGGCCGCGGGAAGTTGACCGTCCAGAACCGCGGGTCGAACCGCTGGATGACGTCCGCCTGGTGATGCGGCTGGCGCTCGGCAACGAGGCAGTGGCCCATCACTCGATCCCCGCCAGCGCGGCCTTCACCGCGCGCGCCACCTGCCGGCTCGATCGCGCGAGCGCGGCCGGCGCGGCGTCGCTCGCCGCGTTGACGGTGATGCTCACGCGCACGTCGCGCCCGCCGCTTCCGCCCGCCGTGGTAGGCACGACCGTCCCGCTTGCCGTCGGCACGAACAACTCGGGGCCGCGCTCGCCGACCCAGAACGGCCGCCCCGGCGATACCGGCCCGCCCGTCGCCCGCCCCGGCGATCCCAGCATGCCGATCAGCGCGCCGAGCAATCCGCCCCCACCCGCCGACGCACCGGTGCGCGCGCCGCCCAGAAAGCTGTCGATCCCCGACCGCAGCGCGCTGGCGGCGATCTCGTTCATCGCAGCGAGCGCTACGCCCTTGAGATCGTCGAACCCCAGCTTGCCGGTGCGCACCGCGCGCGCCAGCGCCGTCTCGATCGCACGGCCGGCGCGGTCCGCCCCCGCCTCCAGCGGGCCTTCGAGCGCCGCGCGCATCGCGCCCACCTCGCGCGCGAAGCCCGTCGTATCGGCGCGCACGCGCACCAGCATCGCGTTCACCTCATCCTCCATCGGGATATGCCTCCTTCAGCCGCGCGATCGTCGCCGCATCGGGCGGCACGTGATCGTCGCTTCCTGAGCCGGTGATCGCTGTCACCACCGCGGCGAACTCCGCCGGCGTCGCCTGCCAGAAGGTGTCGGGCGACCAGCCGAACACTGCGCCTGCCGCCCCCGCCAGTCGCCCGGCGCGCGCCGCGAAGGTCGCGGGCGCCGTGCTCGCGATGCTCATCGCCCCGCCAATATCTGCCCCAGCAGCATCCGCAGCGCGGGCATCCCCGCCGTCAGCCCGCCGGTCGTCACCGCCTCGCCCAGCATCTCGCGCGTCAGCGCCGCCGGCCGCTCGCGCAGGCAGTGCCAGAACAGCGCCACCAGCTCGCTCAGCGCCAGCCGTCCCTCCGCCACGCGCTCGACCAGCGCGAACAGCGGCCCGAGCTCGCGCTCGGCCGCCACCAGCGCGGCGAAGCTCGGCCGCAGCACCAGCGTCTCGCCTGCGACGCGGATCGACGCCTCGCCCCGCACGGCGTTGGCGATCGCCTCGCTCGGCGCGCTCATGCCGCCACCACCGCGCCGGAACTCTCCAGGCTTACCGTGTAGTTGCGTTCGCCGTTGAAATCGCCGGCATAGTCGAGCCGCGTCACCAGGAAGCGCCCCGTCAGCATCTCGCCGCCCTCGAACGTCAGTCGGTAATCGTCGATCGTGCCGGCCAGCGCGTTGCTCTTCACCCGCGTCTCGGCGACCGATCCGGTGAAAACGCCCGCCGCCGATACGCTGACGCTGCGCACGCCGGCGCCCGACAACAGGTCGCGCCACCCGCCCGATCCCTTGTGGGTGACGACCACCGCCTCGCCGTTGATGCTGAGCTGCGTCGTGCGCATCCCCGCCACCGTCGCGAACGCCGGCGGGCTTGCGCCGTCGCCGATCTTGAGCAGGAACGCCGATCCCTTCTCCACCGCCATGCCTATTCCTCTCTGTAAATTTTCACCGCAAACTCGCGCGTCGCGGTCCAGCGCTCGCCGCCGCCGCTCTTCACCGTGCGTCCGCCGACGAAGCGCAGCGCAACGATCCGCCAGCCATCGGCGATCGGCCCGTCGAGCGCGCTCACCCCCGCCACCGCGGCATCGGCCAGCGCGCGCAGCCGCACCGGCCGCTCGCCCGCATCGTGCAGCACGATCCGCACCCGCCCCTCGCGACCGTCGATCCCCGCCCCGCCCCATCGGCCGAGCACCGGTTCCTCGACCACCGCATGCGGCACAGCGGCGCGCACCGGCGGCGCGTCGAACGTCGTCACGATCGGCTGAACCGCCGCGACGATCGCCGCCTGCAGCGCCGCGCTCATTGGCGCGCCTCCATCGTCAGCCGCATCCGCCGATAGGGCCGCCACAGCGCCGCCACCGCCGCGGGCGGCTGGCCTCGTCGGCGGTGGCGCCGACCAGCGCGATCCGCGCGCCCGGCACCGTCCGCGCAACGTGGTTGACCCATTCCGATCCCGCGCGCGTCTTGCCGAAGCCGCGCCCCGCGCGGATCAACCAGATGCGCCACGCCGCGTCGCTCCAATGCTGGCCGCGATGCGCATATTCGTCCCATCGCGTCAGCAGCTCGGCCGCCGTCCCGGCAGGCAGCGCCTCGATGATCGCGTCGCGCCGGCCGTGCGGCAGCGACGCGAGCTCCTGCAACGGCGTCACGCCGGCTTTACCCGCCGCGCCAGCCCGTCGAGCGCCCGGCGCAGCGCCGCATCGGCCTCGGCGCGTGTCACCACCCCCTTGCCCTTCGCCCCCGCCTTGCGCCCCTCGCCCGCCGCGCGATGCCGCGTCAGCATGCCCACCGCGAATTGCAGATCGGCATGACTGACGCAGCGCTGCGCCACCGCGAAGGCAATGCTGCCCTTCACCTCGTCGGGGCTGATCGCGGCGGGATCGCCCGCGCCATGGCCGATCCGCTCCAGCGCATAGTCGAGCAGCGCCGCCTCCAGCCGATCGTAGCCGATCCCCAACGCCGCATCCCACGACGCGGCGAAGCCGGCATCCTGCGCGCGCCAGCGGTAGCAGGTCGATGCCGCGACCCCCGCCGCCCGTGCCGCCGCGGATACGTTGCACGTCTCTGCCAGGATCGCCGCGAACTTCGCCTGCCGCGTGCCCGTACGCGCGAACACGCCCACCTCGGCCCCCGCCGCCGCCTTCCGCATCGCGCCCCCCCCTGCCATCGATCGCGGCCGCCCCAACGCAAAGCGGGCCGGGAGCAGCAGGGTCACCCCCGCGCTCACCAGCCCGCCACCGCAGCTACGATTTCTCTATGTTCCTGTTTTGTACTCAAACAGCGTCGCGCTGTCAAGCGCTTTGTGCTGCGTCCCCGCCGCACGCTTTTGAAAGTAACGGCGATACGTTCCGGAGCTCGCCAAACGACGAAGCCGGCCCCCCGGCCTCCGTAACCGAAGGCAGGGCGAGCCGGCTCGCCGTCGCATCAAACATGCGCGCGGTCAGACGTGGATCGGCTTGCCCCGCACCGCCATCGCCGCTTCCTTGATCGCTTCCGAATGCGTCGGGTGCGCGTGGCAGGTATAGGCGATATCCTCGCTCGTCGCGCCGAACTCCATCGCCTGCGCCGCCTGCGCGATCATCGTCCCCGCCGGCACCGCGATCGCCCACACGCCGACGACGCGGTCGGTCTTCGCGTCGGCGATGATCTTCACGAAGCCGTCGGGCTCGTGATTGGTCTTGGCGCGGCTGTTGCCCAGCATCGGGAACTTGCCGACCTTGACCTCGCCCTTCTCCTTCGCCGCCTCCTCGGTCAGCCCGACGCCCGCGATCTCCGGCCAGGTGTAGACGACCGACGGGATGATATCGTGGTTCACGATGCCGTGCTGCCCGGCGATGTTCTCCGCCACCGCGATGCCCTCGTCCTCGGCCTTGTGCGCCAGCATCGGGCCGGGGATGACGTCACCGATCGCCCACACGCCGGCAACCGACGTACGGAAATCGTGGTCGGTCTCGATCTGCCCGCGGTTGTTCGGCGCAAGACCGATCTTATCCAGCCCCAGCCCGTCGATATTGGGCCGCCGCCCGATCGACACCAGCACGCAGTCCGCCTCGATCGTCGCCGCTTCGCCGCCCGTCGCCGGCTCGACCGTCAGCGTCGCCTTGTCGCCGTTCACCGCGACATTGGTCACCTTGGTCGACAGCTTGAACTCGATCCCCTGCTTCTTGAAAATCTTGTTGGCTTCCTTGCGGATATCACCGTCGAAGCCCGGCAGGATCTGATCGAGGAACTCGACGCACGTCACCTTGGCGCCCAGCCGCCGCCACACCGAGCCGAGCTCGAGCCCGATCACGCCGCCGCCGATCACCACCATATGCTCGGGCACCTTGGCGAGCTCGAGCGCGCCGGTCGAATCGACCACCACCTGCTGGTCGATCGTCACGCCGGGCAGCGGCGTCACGCTCGAGCCCGTCGCGATGACGATGTTCTTGGCACGCACCGTTTCGCCGCCGACCGTCACGGTATTCGCGCTCTCGAACGCGGCCTTCCCCTTCAGCCACGTCACCTTGTTCTTCTTGAACAGATATTCGATTCCCCCGGTCAGCCCCTTCACCGCCTCGCGGCGCTGGCCGTGCATCGCGTCGAGATCGAGCTCCGGGGTAACCTTGATCCCCATCTTCGCCATCGCGCCGTTCGCCGCCGCGTCGAAATATTCGCTCGCGTGCAGCATCGCCTTCGACGGGATGCAGCCGACGTTGAGGCACGTGCCGCCCAGCGTCTCGCGGCTCTCCGCGCACGCCGTCTTCAGCCCCAGCTGCGCCGCCCGGATCGCCGCGACATAGCCGCCCGGACCGGCACCGATCACGAGAACGTCATAGTCGAATTCGTCAGCCATCGGGTACACTCGCCTCTGGATATAGGGAACCGGCTGCGACATAGACCCTCATGACGGGGGTGCAACCCCGCGAGGCATGAGGAGAGCGGCGATGGACCTGAACTGGAGCCCCGAGGAGCAAGCGTTCGAAACCGAGGTCCGCGATTTCCTCGCCACCAGCCTCACGCCCGATCTGAAGCGTGCGGGCCAGCTCTCGACCAGCGTCTACGCCGATCACCACGCCAGCATGAAATGGCAGGAAATCCTCGTCGCCAAGGGCTGGGCCGCGCCGCACTGGGCGCCCGAGCACGGCGGCACCGACTGGACCGTCGCGCAGCATTACATCTGGAACCGCGAGCGCATCGCCGCCGGCGCCCCCGGCCTCTCCCCGATGGGCATTTCGATGGTGGCGTACGTCATCATGAAATACGGCACGGTCGAACAGCAGCGCTTCTTCCTCCCGCTCATCCTCTCGGGCGAAATCTTCTTCTGCCAAGGCTATTCCGAGCCCGGCTCGGGCAGCGACCTCGCGAGCCTGCAAACCAGCGCGGTCGAGGACGGCGACGACCTCATCGTCAACGGCCAGAAGGTGTGGACCACCCACGCCAACGAGGCGAACTGGATCTTCGCGCTGGTGCGAACCTCGAAGGAAGGCCGCCCGCAGCAGGGCATCACCTTCCTTCTCATCGACATGACGACGCCCGGCGTCGAGGTCCGCCCCTTCACCATGTCGTCGGGCGAGCAGATCCAGAACGCCGTCTTCTTCACCGACGTGCGCGTGCCCAAGGCGAACGTGATGGGCGAGATCGACCGCGGCTGGAGCGTCGCCAAATATCTCCTCGAATTCGAACGCGGCGGTAACGCCTATGCCCCGGCACTGAAGGCACGCGCCGACGCCATCGCGCGTCATGCCGCCGAGACGATCGGCAGCGATGGCGAGCCGCTGCTCGACGATCCCGTCTTCGCCGCCAAGCTCGCCCGCGCGCGCATCCGCGCCGACGTGCTCGAGATCATGGAGCTTCGCCTGCTCTCCGCCGCTGACGGCGACGGCAGCGTCGGCGCACTGTCGTCGATGATGAAGATCATGGGCACCGAACTCGCCGGCACGCTCACTGAATTGTCGATGGAGGCCGCCGGCGACCGCGGCCTCGTCTATCAGCCGCACGCCACCATGCCCGGCGGCCCCGTCCCGCGCCACACGCCGCCCGCCGACGGCTACGTCTCGGGCGAAACCTGGCACGCGCTCGCCCCCCTGCGCTACATGAACGAGCGCGCCGGCCCGATCTACGCCGGCTCGAACGAGATCCAGCGCAACATCATCGCGAAACAGGTGCTGGGGCTGTAAGCCATACGCAAGGCTCGCTTACGCCACAGTGCCGACCCTTGGGCGGCGGCCAA
Source organism: Sphingomonas sp. NBWT7 (assembly GCF_014217605.1). Taxonomy (NCBI): domain Bacteria; kingdom Pseudomonadati; phylum Pseudomonadota; class Alphaproteobacteria; order Sphingomonadales; family Sphingomonadaceae; genus Sphingomonas; species Sphingomonas sp. NBWT7. The sequence goes on from NZ_CP043639.1 coordinate 2,071,449, forward strand.
GTATTTCGCCCCCCGGGAACGCAGGTTTGGCCTACGCTAGGGCGGGCGCGGCTGATGCCCGCCCGATCTCAAGCTCGACTACGTCTGTCACTTTGACGATCCGAATATCGGCTGACGACCGATCAGGAACAAAGAATAGATCTCGGATAGGCATCGGGCGGCGTATGCAACGCGTGCTACCCCAACCCAACAAGAGGGACGAATGACCGCCTTCGAAGCGCTGTTCGCTTTCTATGGATTGCTGCTCGGCTTGGCGATCGCGGCCGTAGTATCTGGTTTCGGCGAACAGTGGCGACGGCGGCACTTGCGACCGATCGGATGGCTCGCCCCATTACTTGGCGCGTACGTTTTATTGGCCGCAACGCGCCAGTGGCAGAATTTCTATGCCGCGCGCGACGCTCTTACCATGACGCCGGCGACGTTGTTCACATGCCTTGCGATGGCCTTGCCGTACACCTTCGTCGCACAGGTCATGTTTCCCGCGGCCGATGATGCAGTCGTCGATGGAGATACCCACTATCTGGCGGATCGCCGCATCCTTCTCGGCGTGCTGATGGTTCCGCCGGCGGTCAGCCTTGCTTTCAACCTGGTCACCAATCCATCGTTTCTCGCCAAGGATGCCGTGAGTGACATTCTCGCGCAGCCCGCACCCTTGATTATCCTCGCGGCCCTTATTCCATGGCGTCAGCGCGCGTGGCAGATCGCGGGTTTGCTAGCGCTTATCGTGAACCGCCTCGTGGTGATCATCATCTGAACGCGATCTGCTTCGCGACGAATGGCGTCTGACCTGCCGATCCCGGCCGAACCCTCCGCTAGAACAACCGCCCCCCATCCGGCACGCCCTTCATCGGCGCCGCCAGCAGCACCTTTCCCGCCGCGTCGGGAAAGCCGAGCGTCAGCACCTCGCTCATCACCGGGCCGATCTGCCGCGGCGGAAAGTTCACCACCGCCATCACCTGCTGCCCGACGAGATCCTCGCCCGCATGATTCTCGGTGATCTGCGCCGAGGACTTCTTGCGCCCGATCACCGGGCCGAAATCGATCAGCAGCTTGAGCGCCGGCTTGCGCGCCTCGGGAAAGGGCTCGGCCGACACGATCGTGCCGACGCGGATGTCGATCTTCAGGAAATCGTCGAAGCCGATCGTCTCGGCCGCCGCCGCACCGGCCTCATGGTTGACGTGCATCGCTCAGAAATCCGGGTTCTCGTAATAGGCCGGCGGCTCGATCCCGCTCATCCGCTCGCCGAGCAGCGGGCGGAAGCTGCGCCGGCTCTTGAACGCCGAATACCACGCCTTGGCATGGCCGTGCCCGGTCCAGTCGATCCCGCCGAGATAGTCCGCCACCGAGATGTGCGCCGCCGCGGCGAGATCGGCGAGGCTGATCGTCGCCCCGGCCATCCATTTGCGATGGTCGAGCAGGAAATCGATGTAATCGAGGTGGCCGATCGCCGATTTCATCGCCTCGCGCAGCCGCGCGGCGTTGGGCGACTGGCGGTGGATCAGCCGCTTCACCATCCGCTCCTCGAGCAGCGGGCCGCTCACATCGCGGTAGAATTGCGTGTCGAACCAGGTGACGAGCCGGCGGATCTCGGCACGATTCGCCGCCGATCCGTTGATCATCGCGTTACGGTCGACCGTCTCCTCGAAATACTCGCAGATCGCCATCGAATCGATCAGCGTCGTGCCGCGCTCGGCATCGACCATCACCGGCGTCTGCCCCGCCGGATTGAGGTCGACGAACTCGTCGCGCCGCGCCCAGGGCACCTCGCGGATCAGCTCGTAGCCGATGTCCTTCTCGCCCAGCAGGATGCGCACCTTGCGGGTGAACGGGCATAGCGGGAAGTGATAGAGCTGCCACATGGCGTCATCGTTAGGCGCGCGCGCGCCATCGCGAAAGCCGCTTTGGCGACTGCCGGGCTCGCCGTGGCGCTCACGCCCGGAATCGCGCTATGTCGCTGATCGAACAGGCGGACGCAGCGATCCGCCGCAGGAGAGCCGATGACCTACGAACAGATCCGCTACGAAACCGACGGCCCCGTCGCCACCATCACCCTGGCGCGGCCCGAGAAGCTCAACGCCTATACCGCGGTGATGGGGATCGAACTCGCCGCCGCGATCCGTGCCGCCGGCGCCGACGATGCGGTCCGCGCGATCGTCCTCACTGGCGAGGGTCGCGGCTTTTGCGCCGGCGCTGACATTTCGGGCGGCGCCGACAGCTTCGGCGGCAGCGGGCCGAACTTCGCTGCCGCCAATCGCCCGCGCGAGGAAGGCGGCGGCTTCGTCGGCGCTCTGTTCGACAGCATCAAGCCGACGATCGCCGCGATCAACGGCGCCGCGGTCGGCGTCGGCGCGACGCTGACGCTGCCGTGCGACATTCGCATCGCCGCCGACACCGCGCGCTTCGGCTTCGTCTTCGCGCGCCGCGGGCTGGTGCCAGAGGCAGGCAGCGCCTGGTTCCTGCCGCAGGTCGTCGGCCTCCCGCAAGCGCTGCGCTGGTGCCTGTCGGGCAGCGTGTTCGATGCGGCCGAGGCCCTGCGCGGCGGGCTCGTCAGCGAAGTCGTCGCGCCCGATGCGCTGCTCGCCCGTGCGCAGGCGATCGCGCGCGAGATCGCCGAGAACACCGCCCCCGTCTCGGTCGCGCTCACCCGCCAGATGCTGTGGCGCTTCGCCGGTGAGGCATCGCCCGCCGCAGCACTCAGGGTCGACGGCGGCTTCGCCATGGCGCTCGGCGCGGGCCCTGACGTCCGCGAAGGGGTCGCCGCCTTCCTTGAGAAGCGCACGCCCGCCTTCCCGGGCCGGATCGCATCGGACATGCCGCCGGGCTATCCATGGTGGGGATGATGCATCGGGCGTCGCCCGCTGCAGTCGGCAGCGGTCCTAGACGCCGAGTCGCATCCCTGCGTCAGTGTGATATGGAAGCAACGCCGCGCCTCTAGCGTCCGGCAGCGAAATCCGCTCCAGTGATCTCCGCATGAAGGCGTCCCTGCTTCTGATCGAGCGGCTTCCGCTCGTCGTCCGGCCGTCGGTCGCGGCGGCGGCGACGCTCGCGGCGGTCGGGGCGGCGCTGTGGCTGCGCTATCTGTTCGACGGCGCGCTGCCGTCGGGCTTCCCCTTCGTCAGCTTCTTCCCTGCCGTCATCCTGGTGTCTGTAGTGTTCGGCGCGCGCTATGGCACCGTCGCAGCGGTGCTCAGCGGGCTCGCCGCCTGGTATTTCTTCATCCCGCCGGCCCAGGCGTTCGACATCAGCCACGGCTCGCTGACCGCGATGACCTTTTACACCTTCGTCGTCGCGACCGACATCGCGATCATCCATTGGATGCAGCGCGCCAACGGCCATCTCGCGCTAGAGCGTGCGCGTAGCGCCGCGCTCGCCGATACGCGCGCGCTGCTGTTCGACGAATTGCAGCATCGCATCTCGAACAATCTGCAGGCGGTCGCGGGGCTGCTCGCGCTCCAGCGCCGGCGCCTTGCCGATCCGCAGGCCGCCGCCGCCCTATCCGAAGCCTCGCAGCGCGTCGCGCTGGTCGGCCGGATCAGCCGTCGCCTCTACGACGCCGACGAGACGGGCAAGGGGCTCGCCGCCTTCCTCACCGCGCTGCTCGACGACGTGGCGGAGGCCAACGGACGCACCGATGTCGTCCGCACCGTCACCTGCCCGGCGAACGTCCGCCTGTCGACCGAGCAGCTGCTGCCCGTCGCGCTGATCGTTGCCGAATCGATCGCCAACGCGATCGAGCACGGGCTGGCCGATCATCGCGCGCCGCAGATCGCGATCGAGGTGACGCAGGCGGACGGCGAACTGACGATCGCCATCGCCGACAACGGCGGTCGCCTTCCCGCAGATTTCTCGCTCGACGATACCGACAGCCTCGGCCTGTCGATCGCGACGATGCTCGCGCGCCAGGCCGGCGGCCGATACGACCTAACCGGCGGCGAGACGACCGTCGCCTGCCTCCGCCTGCCGCACGGCTGAGGCTAGCGCGGCGGCCGTGCCACGGTCCCCGCCGCAATGCCTGCTGCCAATTGTGCACGCAAGTTGGCGAGTACCGTGTCGCTTGCATTGAGCCGGCGCGCCGCCGGCTTGCCCTGTCGCAGCCGCGCGCGATCGGCCTCGGGCGGATCGACGCGCCGCACCCGCACCGGCGCTGTCCCCTGTGCGCGCATGCCCAGCGCATCGGCGGCGCCGCGCGACAGGTCGAGGATCCGGCCGCGCGCGAACGGCCCACGATCGTTGACGCGCACCAGGATCGTCCGCCCACTCTCCAGCGACGTCACCTCGACGTAGCTCGGCAGCGGCAGCGTGGTGTGCGCCGCGGTCAGCCACTTGGCGCGAAACCGCTCGCCCAGCGCGACCCGGTTGCCGCTCTCACTGCCGTACCAGCTCGCATAGCCGAGAACGTCGAACGATGCGTCGTCCGCAGGCACGTAGGTCGTCCCGCGCACGCTGTACGGCTTGCCGATCTTGACCGGCCAGTCGCTCACCGGGCGATAGTCGCGCGTACCGCAAGCGCCCAGCGTCAGCACCGCGGCCGAGCCGGCGAGCAGACCCATCGAACGGCCGATGCGCCGTCCACGGCCCGCCGCGCCGCGCTGCACTGCCACGATCGCCGCCTAGTTGCGGTAGCTCGGATCGATCCGGTCGAGCTTGCGCAGCAGCGCGGGCCAGGCGAGCTTCGCGGCGAGCTTGCTCATGCCCTCGGCCGGCGTCTGTCCGGCGACCTTCTCCTCCACGCCTTGCGGCGGGTTGTTGAGGTTCTCGCGTCCGGCGGACAGCATCAGCACCTGCGCCTCGCACGCCCGCTCGAGATAGTAGAGCCGCAGGAAGCAATCGCCGACGCTGCTGCCCACCGCGAGCGTGCCGTGGTTGCGCAGGATCATCGCATGCTTGTCGCCGATGTCCGCCACCAGCCGCTCGCGCTCGTCGAGGTCGGTCGCGACGCCCTCGTAATCGTGATAGGCGACGTTGTGCTTGGCGATCATCGCCGTCTGCGTGTGCGGCAGCAGCCCGAACTCCATCGCGCTCACCGCCTGGCCGTGCGGCGTGTGGAGGTGCATCACCGCGGCGGCATCCTCGCGCGCCATGTGGATCGCCGAGTGGATGGTGAAGCCCGCCGGGTTCACCGGATGGTCGCTGTGCCCCACCGGGTTACCCTCGACGTCGATCTTGACGAGGCTCGACGCGGTGATCTCTTCGAACATCATGTCGTACGGGTTGATCAGGAAGTGATGCTCGGCCCCCGGCACGCGCGCCGACAGGTGCGTGAAGATCAGATCGTCCCAGCCGTACAGCGCAACCAGGCGATAGGCGGCGGCGAGATCGACCCGTGCCTCCCACTCGCCGGGGGCATATTGGGCGGTGTCGTCGACCGATGCCAGCGTGGCCATGGCGTGCTCTCCTGATAGCGATTTGCGGCCGACAATACGGCCTCGACGACCGCGGGGCAATCGAGGGTCTTACCGCAGCGCCCATTTGATCCGCGCGGTGCGCCACGATCGCACCGGTCGCCCGTCGGCATCCTTCGCCGGCTCATAGCGCGCGTGCTGCGCGACGCCGGCGCAGGTCGCACGATCGAGTGCGGGGAAGCCGGCGCTGCGTACCACGCGGCAGTCGCTCACCGTCCCATCGGCGCCGATGGTCCACAACACGCGCGCCTCGCCCGTCGCGCTCGCGTCGAGCGCATCCCGCGGATAGTCGCGCGGCGGGACGAAGTCGGGCTTCATCAGCTCCTTCGCCGGCGTCGCGACCTTCGCCATTGCCGCCGGATCGATGCCCAGCCCCGCCGCGATCGATGTCTCGCAGTCACGCAGCGCGCGCAACGCGCGGTCGAGCCAGGTAACGCGCAGGCGCGGCACCGACGCTCCGCCGCCATCGACCCACAGCGCATCGGCCTTCTCGGCCGCCGCAAGCGTCGAGTCGCTGACGCGGAACCACAGCACCGCGCTGCGATTGCCCTTCATCGTGTTGCCGCGATAGCGCGCTGCCGCGCTTACCTGCGCCCCGCCGAAATAGACGTTCGTGTCGCCGAACCGCTCGCGCGTCACGTCACTGCCGACGAACGCCATCTCGACGTCACCTGCGACGGGCATCGACGACATCGCGAAACTCACCCCGTCATAATCGCGCGACAGCGTGCACATCGTCGGCTCGGACAGCACGTTCCACGGCCCGGTCGGCGCACGCACCGCTGCCGCGGGTGCCGCGCCGCCCGCCTGCACTGCCACGGCGAGCGCCAACGCCAAATTGATCGTCATCGTCCCCTCCCCCTTTTGTCCCCGGCACGTTCAATCCGGCGTCATCACCACCTTCAGCGCCTCGCGCCGATCGAGCACGGCATAGGCCTCTGCGCCCTGCGACAGCGGCAGGCGGTGCGAGATGTAGCGTTCCGGTCGCAGCCGCCCTTGCTGCACCATCGGCACCAGTTCGGGCCACCAATGCGGTACCGAACAGGTGCCGGTGCGGAACGTCAGGCCGCTCGCGAACGCGCGCTCCATCGGGAAGGGGAAGCGCCGCGTCTGATTGACGCCGAGGCACGAGACGGTGCCCCATTTCCCCACCAGCCGCAGCGCGAGATCGATCGTCGCATCGGCGCCCACCGCCTCGACGACGCTGCTGCACAGCCGCCCGCCGGTCTCCTCGCGGATCGTGTCGACCGCTGCCGACGGATCGACGCCGATCGCGCCCAGCCCCGCGGCGATCGCGCGCCGCTCGGGCACCAGATCGATCGCGTAGACGCGCCCCGCCCCCATCGCGAAACAGCCTTCCACCGCCATCAACCCGATCGGCCCGAGCCCGATCACCGCCACGGTGGCGCCGGGCTTGATGTCGGCGTTGCGCACCGCCATCCAGCTCGTCGGCAGCGCGTCGGTCAGCATCAGCGCCTGCTCGTCGCTGATCCCGTCGGGGATGCGCCGCGCGTTGACGTCGCCCGCCGGCACCCGCACCGCCTCTGCCTGGCTGCCCTGCAGCGCGGCGGAGAGGCCGTAGCAGCCGGCGCCGTTGTTCTCGCATTCGTGCACCCGCCCGGCGAGGCATCCCGGGCACGCGCCGCACCCGACTGCGGCCGAGATCATCACCCGGTCGCCCGAACGCAGCGTGCGCACCGCCCGCCCCGTTTCGATCACCTCACCGACCGCCTCGTGCCCGACGCAGAAGCCGGTGTCCTGCGAGAAGCCGTGGCCGTGATAGATGTGCAGGTCGCTGCCGCAGATCGCACAATGCTTGACGCGAACGAGGACGTCGCGGTCGTCGGTCAGCGCGGCGTCGTCGGTCGATCCGTACTGGATGTCGCGCTCCCCGAAATAGCGCAGTGCCTTCATGATCCGCTCCTAAGTGCTTTGGCTTAGCGGAGCCGAACGCGCGGCATGCGTCAAGGTCTGGACGGCGTCGAGGGGCATCGCCATCTTTCCTTCGACCATCCTCTTGTGTTGTATATCCGCAACACCACCTGATGCTCGAAGGAAACAGGGACACCCATGAACCTCGAGAAATTCACCGACCGCGCCAAGGGCTTCCTCCAATCGGCGCAAACCGTCGCGATCCGCATGAGCCACCAGCAGATCGCGCCCGAGCATCTGTTGAAGGCGCTGCTGGAGGACGAGCAGGGCATGGCCACGGGCCTCATCCAAGCCGCCGGTGGCGACGCCCGCCGCGCGGTGACCGAGACCGACGCCGCCCTCGCCCGCGTCCCCGCCGTCAGCGGCTCGGGCGCGCAGTCGACGCCCGGGCTCAACAACGACGCCGTCCGCGTGCTCGACCAGGCGGAGCAAATCGCGCAGAAGGCCGGCGACAGCTACGTCACCGTCGAACGCCTGCTGGTCGCGCTCGCGCTGTCGCTCAACACCCCTGCGGGCAAGGCGCTTCAGGCGGCTGGCGTGCGCGCCGACGCGCTCAACAGCGCGATCAACGACCTGCGCGGCGGCCGCACCGCCGATACCGCGACGGCCGAGGATCGCTACGACGCGCTGAAGAAGTTTGCCCGCGACCTCACCGAAGCGGCGCGCGCCGGCAAGCTCGACCCGGTGATCGGCCGCGACGAGGAAATCCGCCGCACGATCCAGGTGCTCGCGCGCCGCACCAAGAACAATCCCGTTCTGATCGGCGAACCCGGCGTCGGCAAGACCGCGATCGCCGAGGGCCTGGCGCTGCGCATCGCCAATGGCGACGTGCCCGACACGCTCAAGAACAAGACGCTGATGGCGCTCGACATGGGCGCGCTGATCGCGGGCGCGAAATATCGCGGCGAGTTCGAGGAGCGGCTGAAGGGCGTGATCGACGAGGTGAAGGCCGCCGAAGGCGACATCATCCTCTTCATCGACGAGATGCACCAGCTGATCGGCGCCGGCAAATCCGAAGGCGCGATGGACGCGGGCAACCTCTTGAAGCCGGCGCTCGCCCGCGGCGAGCTGCACTGCGTCGGCGCGACCACGCTCGACGAATATCGCAAGTACGTCGAGAAGGATCCCGCGCTCCAGCGGCGCTTCCAGCCCGTCTTCGTCGGCGAGCCGACGGTCGAGGATACGATCTCGATCCTGCGCGGGCTGAAGGAGAAGTACGAGCTTCACCACGGCGTGCGCATCACCGATGGCGCGCTGGTTTCCGCCGCGACGCTGTCGAACCGCTACATCACCGATCGCTTCCTGCCCGACAAGGCGATCGACCTGATGGACGAGGCCGCGAGCCGCATCCGCATGGAGGTGGAATCGAAGCCCGAGGAGATCGAGACGCTCGACCGCCGCATCCTTCGCCTCAAGATCGAGCGCGAGGGGCTGCGCCGCGAAACCGACGAAGCCTCACAGGACCGGCTCGACAAGATCGAGGAGGAACTCGCCAATCTCGAGCAGCAGTCCGCCGAGCTGACGCAGCGCTGGCAGTCCGAGAAGGACAAGCTGGCGGGCGAGGCGAAGCTCAAGGAACAGCTCGACGCCGCGCGGCTGGAGCTGGAGCAGGCGCAGCGCCAGGGCGATCTCGCCAAGGCGGGCGAACTTTCCTACGGCCGCATCCCCGCGCTCGAGAAGCAGCTCGCCGAGGCGGAAGGCGCCGCGGCGAACGCCATGCTGCGCGAGGAAGTTACCGCGGAAGATATCGCCGGCGTCGTCGCCCGCTGGACCGGCATCCCGGTCGAGCGGATGATGGAGGGCGAGCGCGACAAGCTCCTCAAGATGGAGGAAGTGATCGGCAAGCGCGTGATCGGCCAGGCCGATGCCGTGCGCGCCGTCTCCACCGCCGTCCGCCGCGCGCGTGCCGGGCTACAGGATCCGAACCGCCCGCTGGGCTCGTTCCTGTTCCTCGGCCCGACGGGTGTCGGTAAGACCGAGCTGACCAAGGCGCTCGCCGAATTCCTGTTCGACGATCCCAACGCGATGGTGCGCATCGACATGAGCGAGTTCATGGAGAAGCACGCGGTCGCGCGGCTGATCGGCGCCCCGCCCGGCTATGTCGGCTATGAGGAAGGCGGCGTGCTGACCGAGGCGGTGCGGCGCCGGCCCTATCAGGTCGTGCTGTTCGACGAGGTGGAGAAGGCGCATGGCGACGTGTTCAACGTCCTCCTCCAGGTGCTCGACGACGGCCGTCTCACCGACGGCCAGGGCCGCACAGTCGACTTCTCGAACACGCTGATCATCCTGACCAGCAATCTCGGCAGCCAGTATCTCGCCAATCTCGGCGAGGGCGAGGATGTCGAGACGGTCGAGCCGCAGGTGATGGAGATCGTCCGCGCACACTTCCGCCCGGAATTCCTCAACCGGCTGGACGAGATCATCCTCTTCCACCGTCTCGGCCAGGCGCACATGGGGCCGATCGTCGACATCCAGGTGGCGCGCGTCGGCAAGCTGCTCGCCGATCGCAAGGTGACGCTCGACCTCACCGACGCCGCGCGTGCGTGGCTCGGCCGTGTCGGCTACGATCCGGTGTACGGCGCCCGCCCGCTCAAGCGCGCGGTGCAGCGCTACCTGCAGGATCCGCTCGCCGATCTCATCCTGCGCGGCGAGGTGAAGGACGGCAGCACGATCGCGGTCGACGAGGGCGACGGCAAGCTCGCGCTCGCGGTGGCGTGAACGCCGCCGCGGCGACGCTGACCCTAAACGCTCAGCGTGACCGCAGCCAGCCGGTGACGGAATAGCGCCGATACGCAGCCGCACGCGTGACTTCGCTCACGCTGTGCGGCTGCGGCACGCGGAACAGGTTCAGCGTGTTGAGCGCGGGCACATAGCCGTCGCTCACCCGTGCATCGTCGTGGAACAGCAGCAGCCCGCCCCATTCCGCGCGCCATTTCGGCGTGAAGCCCAGTACGTAAGCGGCATGGCGCCGCTTGCCCGCCACCGCATCGTCGTGCCCGGTGAGGAAATCGCCCGGCGCAAAGGCGGTGGCCTGCGCGTCGGCGAAGTCGATCGCCGCCCCCGTCACCGTGCGCAGCAGGTCGCGCGCCGGGCCGGTGGATAGGAACGTCGCCAGCGTCGCCAGCGGATCGTCGCTCGCCGCGCGCGCCGCCTGCTCGTCCGGCACCCGTATGGCCTCGTAACGGAACTGGAATCCGTCGCGCGCGCCGGCATAGACGGCCTGCTCCAGCGCCTCGCGCTGCGCCGCGTCCATTTCCGCGCGGACCGGGCGCGACAGCTCGAACAGCTTGTCGCCCGAATTGATCATCTGCAACCAGTCCTGCCGCCCGCGCAGCATCGCATGCCACGCCTCGGCGACGCCCGCCGCCAGGAAATCGGCGATCTGCACGCGCCCGTTCACGGCGAAGCGGCGCGCCAGCTCGGTTGCATCGAGGGCGGGGTTGAGGGAAAGAGGCGGAAGCGTCGACATGGCCATCCTTTGCCACGCCGGATCGCCGCGAACCAGCCGCCGCCCGGCGAGGAAGGCCTCTGTGACGATCTCCCTGTTCGAACTCAATCCCGCGATCGATCGTGCGGCAATCGCTCGCCGCTTCGCCGCCGACGGCCGCGCGCAAATCCGCGACGTGCTGACCCCCGCCGCCGCCCGCGCGCTGCACGAGGTGATCGCGCGGCAGACACCATGGGGCCACGGTTGGCGCTCGGGCGAGGACGGGCCGAAGGCGCTTACCGCGCGCGAACTGGCCGCGCTCCCCCCGGCCGAGCGGCAGGAGATCAGCCATGGTATCTTCTCTGCCATGCAGGGGCAGGATTACGCCTTCTCCTACGCGCGCTACCCGATCCTCGACGCCTATCTCGCCAAGTGGAACCCGGACGGGCCGCACGACATCCTGCTGGAACATATCAACGACCGGCCCTTTCTCGATCTGATGCGCGACGTCACCGGCATCCGCGAGCTGTGCAAAGCGGATGCGCAGGCCACGTTGTTCGGCCCCGGCCAGTTCCTGGCGCTGCACAACGACAGCCACGTCGGCGAAGGCTGGCGCATCGCCTATGTGCTCAGCCTGTGTGCGGTGGAATGGCGCCCCGATTGGGGCGGGTATCTTCATTTCTTCGACGAGGAGGGTGACGTGATCGCCGGCTACCGCCCGCGCTTCAACACGCTCAGCTTCTTCGCCGTGCCGACCCCGCATGCGGTCAGCTTCGTGCCACCCTTCGCCCCGCCGCAGCGCTTCGCGATCACGGGCTGGCTGCGCGACCGGTAATCGTGGCGAGCGATCCCAACGCGCTGTTCCGCACCGCAGAGGCGCAGTTTGCCGCCGGCAATCACCCCGCGGCACTCGACGCGCTCGACCGCATCACCCGCGGTTTCGGGGCCCACGCGCCCGTGCTGCACCTCACTGCGCTGGTCCATCGGCGCATGGGCAATAACGACCGCGCCCGCACCGCCTTCGAGGCGACCCTGCGGCTGGCGCCCGGCAACGTCCAAGCGCGCAGCAATTATGCGAACCTGCTCGACGACATGGGCGATGCCGAGGGCGCCTTGGCGCAGCTCGACGCATCCATCGCCGCACGCCCCGATTTTGCCGACGCCCATATCAACAAGGCGCTGATCCTTCAGCGTATCGCCCGCCCCGCAGCGGCGCTCGCGGCGCTGGATCGGCTTCCTGCCAATCTCCAGGCAAGCCCGCGCGTCCTGACGATTCGCGCATCGCTCCTGCGCGACCTCAACCGGCTGGACGAGGCCGCTGCCACTTTCGACGCCGTCCTTGCGCAGGAGCCCGCTCGCGCCACCGCCCTTGTCGGCCGCGCGCGGGTGGCCCTCGAACGCGGCGAACCCGACGCCGCCGACCGCTATCGCCGCGGTCTTGCCGGCAATCCGGACAATCTGGAACTCCAGCTCGGCCTCGCCCAGGCGCTGGAGGCGGATGGCGACGAAGAGGCGATCGATCTGCTGGCGGGCGCGCTGGCGCAACGCCCGGCATGGATCGAGGGGCATGAGCAGCTCGCCCGTATGCAGTCCGAAGCGGGCCGGCCCGCGGCAATTGTCACCGCCTATCAGGCGGCGCTGCATCAGCTGCCGGACCATCTGCCGCTTCACCTGTCTTACTGGCACACGCTGATGCGCGCTCAGCGCTTCACCGAGGCGGCCGCCGCAATCGCCGCCGCACCGCCATCGGTGATGCAAACGCCCCACGCCGGCTTGATCCGCGCCATGTGCACCAGCGAGGCAGGCGATGTCTCCACCGCCGATCGGCTTTTCGCCGGCCTCACCGCCGATGACGAGGTCCGCATCGCTCGCGGTCGCCATGCCCTGCGCGCCGGGCGACCCGCGGAAGCTGCGCAACTGCTGGAGACCGTTACCGCGGTGCAGCCCGACAACGTCACCGCCTGGGCGCATTTGTCGCTCGCCTGGCGCTTGCTCGATCATCCGCGCACCGGATGGCTGTGCGGCCAAGCGGGATTGTGGGGCACCGCCGATCTGCCACTGTCATCCGCAGAGCTCGACGATCTTGCCGTATTGCTCCGCGCGCTGCACCGGACGCGCGCGCATCCGATCGGCCAGTCGCTACGTGGCGGCACGCAGACGCGCGGGCGTCTGCTGGCCCGCCAGGAGCCGCCGCTGCGCCATTTGCGCGATCTACTGCACGCGGCGGTGACGGCACATATGGATGCGCTGCCGCCCGCCGATCCGACACATCCGCTACTGCGTCATCGCGATAACGCCGTCGCACTTGCGGGCAGCTGGTCGGTGCGGCTCGCCGACAGCGGCTTCCACGTCAGTCACATTCACCCGCACGGCGTGCTGAGCTCCGCATGCTACATCGCCCTGCCCGACGGCGTTGCGAACTCCGCGACGCACGATGGCTGGCTGGAACTCGGCGCGCCGCCCGCGGAGCTTGGGCTCGATCTTCCGCCACTGGCGGTGGTCAAGCCGCAGCCGGGCCGGCTAGCCCTGTTCCCCAGCTACTTCTTTCACGGCACCCGCCCGTTCGCCGCCGGCGAGCGGCTGACCGTCGCCTTTGACGTCACCGTCGGCACGTAACGCCGCGCCGCCGCCGCCGCGGCGGCGATACCCCATCTTTCGTTCACGGCGCGACCACTCGCCGGCGACCGGTCGCGCGAGCCTTTGGCCGCATCGTCGCACGCCGCTTTGGCAGACGAAAAGGGGCAGCGGATCGCTCCGCTGCCCCCCTTGGTTACCCGTGATCGTCGATCAGAACGCGAAGCGCACTGCCACGAAGTAGTCACGGCCGAGCGGATCATAAACGCCCGGATAGGTGTTCGCCTGCTCCTGGTTGTCGCCGATCAGCTGCGGCTGGATGTCGAACAGGTTGTTGACGCCTGCGCTCAGCGTGAACTGATCCGTGACGTTCAGCGCGAAGGACAGGTCGATATAGTCCTTCGTGCCCAGACGCTCGACAATGTAATCCGTCGAGTCGTCGTCGTCACGCACCTTGCCCAGGTGACGCCAGCGGACGCTGGTGGTCATCGGGCCGTCGATGAACGACAGGCGGCTGGTCCACTTGTACTTCGGCTGCGGGTTGCCGCAGACCGACTGGCCGAAGCGACCGGCGCAATCGGTCCGGATATCCGGCTGATCGACCACCGGGGTGAACGTGTTCTCCTCCGTCCAGGTACCCAGGAAGAAGAAGTTCAGGTTCGACGTCTCATTGAGGAAGCCGAAGCCGAGCGGCACACCATAGTCGACCTGAACGTCGATACCCGAGGTCTTGATCGACGCGACGTTGGCGTTGAGGATCAGCGGCAGGAACTCGCCACCGATCTGACCCGTCGAAGGATCACGCACCACCGCCTGGCAATAGACCGAGTTGATGTTCTGGATCTGGTTGTAGCACAGGTTCAGCGTGTTGTTCAGGCCACCACCGAAGGTCGAGATGTAGTCGTCAACCTTGATCTTGAAATAGTCGACGGTGACATTCAGGCGCGGGATGAACGACGGCTGGATCACAGCGCCGACCGTCCACGAGTCCGACTTCTCTTCCTGCAGCGCAGGGTTGCCGCCGAACTGACCCTCGATCTGCGCGTTCGGCTGGATGCCGGTCGTGAAGACCAGGGCAGCCGGAACGCCCGTCTGCTCGCAGAGCGTGCGAACGGTAGCGGTCTGGTTGGTGGTGTTGCGCGACGAGCACGGATCGGTTGCACCCGGGAAGCCGTTCGACGCACCGCCGAAGAGCTCGCCCACGTTGGGTGCGCGGATCGCGCGCTGGTAGCTGCCGCGGATCGTCAGGTCGCGGACCGGAGCCCACTCGCCGCCCGCCTTCCAGGTGAACGCACCGCCGACCGCGCCGAGCGAATAGTCGGAGTAGCGCGCCGCGCCGTTGATGTTCAGGCGGTAGAAGAACGGCTGATCGGCAATGATCGGCAGGTCGAGCTCGCCGAACACTTCCTTCACGTTGTACGAACCCGACGTCGGCAGACCGCCGTTGAAGCCGATCACGTCGCCCGACGAGAGCGCCGTATCCGGGATGAACTGGCTGCTCACCTTGCGGTATTCGACACCGAGCGCAAGGCCGAGGTCACCCGCGCCCATGCCCAGGTTGCCGAGCGTGCCGGCTGCCGAGGCCACCTGCAGTACCGAAACGTCGCCGTTCTGCGCCAGGATCGAGATCTGGTCGACCATCGCCGGGGTCAGCGTGCCCGGGCCGAACACGTTGATCGCGGCATCCGTGCCGTCCAGCCCACGCTGGAAGGCCGAGCGCGAGATGTTGCCGGCCTGGACGTTGGCGTTCCGCGTACGGGCGTACGAATAGTAAGCGTCGTACGTGAAATCGCCGAACAGCGGGCCCTTGATGCCGGTCAGCAGGCGGAAGGCGCTACGCTCGTCGAGCGCGTTGCGCGAACCGGTCTCGTTGACGCGGCGGTTGATGCTGAGGTTGACGACGCCCGCGGCGTTCGACGCCGCGTTGGCGCCCGTGAACAGCGGGCCGAGGCCGCGTGCCGTGCGCGCTGCGTTGATCGCCGTCTCGTTGATGTCGATCTGCTGCAGAGCGGCAAAGTCGGCCGCCGACAGGAACTGCTGCTGCTGCGCGACATTGACGTTGAACGAGCCGGTAACCGGGGTCGGCGCCAGTTCGTTGGCGACGCGGTTGTTGGTGAAGGTCACCTCAGCATAGGCCGTAACCGCCGGGCTGATCTCGTACGAGCCATAACCACCCAGCAGGTAACGCTCCTGCGGCACCATCAGATAGTTGTCGACGGCGTAGTTATAGGCGTCGGTCGTGCTGTTGTACGCGGTCGACACGCCCGGGTTACCGAAGTTCGCACCCAGCGCCGTGCCGAAGTTGCCCGCGCCGCGCGGCAGCGTGATCTGGGCAAGGCCGTTGCCTGCCGGAATGACCTGCGAGCCGGCAGCCGCGATGCGGCCGCGATTGGTGGTCGCCGAACCGAGCGGGATCAGGCCGGTAGCGCCATCGCCCAGCGCCTGGTTCGAGAAGCCGCGTGCGCCCTGCAGAAGCGAATCGCGCTTGTAGTATTCGCCGAACACGGTGACGTGACCGCGGTTGTCGGCGAACTGCGTGCCGATCGCGACGTTCGCGCCATAACGGCGGCCGTCGCCACGCTCGGTGATGTTGTAGTTCGCGCCGGCGGTGATGCCGTTCAGATCGTCACGCAGACGGAAGTTGACGACGCCTGCAAGCGCGTCCGAACCGTACACGGCCGAGGCGCCGCCGGTGATCACGTCAACGCCCGACAGCAGGAACGTCGGGATGGTGTTGATGTCGACGACCTGGCTGGTGTCGTACGAAACGTAACGACGGCCGTTGACCAGCACCAGCGTGCGGGTCGCGCCGATGCCGCGCAGGTTGAGCGTCGAGACGCCGCCGCCCGGGTTGTTCGAGAACGCGGTGGAACCCGGCACGACCTGCGGCAGGGTGTTGATCACCTGCTCGGCGTTGACCGAACCCGAAAGCTGGAATTCCTCGTCGTCGACGACCGCGAGCGGGCTGGTGGACACCAGATCCGGACGGCGGATGCGGGTGCCGGTCACGACGATCGATTCGGTACCCTCCCCGGCGGTGGGATCTTGGACCGAGCTGACCGAGTTGGACTGCGGATCATCGTTCGTCTGGGCGAACGCCGGAGCCGCGACCGTCATGCCCGCGATCAGCGTCGATGCGAGCAGACGCATGCGCACGTTGGATTTCATTACAGGTGTCCCCTATTCGTATCGGACCCACCGCAGCCTATTGTGCTGTCAGGCGGGCATGACCGTCATTAAAATGTAGTTCGAACAAATCACAATCACGGAGAGTAGCTTGAGCAACGATCTTGCGCGGGGCGTGTCAAAAGAGCCACACATCGATCCCGCCGCTGTCCGGAACCGCGCACTGGGTTTCGTCGCCGCCGGAATGCTGACGATCGCGCTCGCGCCCTCGGCGAACGGCCAGACCGTGCCCGCGCCGCTCGCCGAGCTTGCGCGCTGCCGCGCGATCTCCGATGCCGGCGCGCGCCTCGCCTGCTTCGACAAGGCCGCCGACGCGATCGACGCCGCACAGACCGCCGGTACGCTGCTGCCGCGCACGGAACCGGAACGGCCGCGCCGACTCGGGCTCGGCGATCCGGTGCAGACCGGTCCGCTCCCGACCCGCGCCGAACGCGCCGATCAGGAACGCGACACGGTGCGCGAGATCAACGACACCGTCGCCTCCTATCGTCCGGCCAGCGGACGCGGGATGTGGTACATTCGCCTCGCGAACGGCCAGCTGTGGCGCACACTGGGCGGCTTGCAGGTAGAGCCGCGTGTCGGCGGCACGGTGCGCATCCGCACCACCGCTACCGGCGGCTTCCGCCTGTCGATCAACAACGGCACCCCGAGCTACGTGGAACGCGTGCTCTGACGTCGGATCGTTTCCCTCGGGACCGGTAGAGCCTTGCTAGCCGGGTAGGCGACGGGGAAGGCGGGAGCGACGCAATCACGGACCTTTCTGCTCCGGCGCTCCTTCGGCACTGACGCCCCCGCCGTGCGATCGGTGCCGAGCGATCGGCGCGTTCCGTCAGCCGGGGGGAATCGGCCCCGCGACCAGCAGCGGATCGATCCGCGCGTCCCGCCACTTCATCGCCCAGTGGAGGTGCGGGCCGGATGCGCGGCCCGTCGCGCCCACCGCGCCGATCTGTTCGCCCTGCCGCACGCGCGCACCGACGCGCACGTCGATCCGTGACAGGTGGAGGAAGGCGCTGTTCAGCCCCATGCCGTGATCGATCATCAGAAGGTTGCCCTCCAGCGTGAATGGCGCCGCCGCGGCGAGCACGACCACGCCGTCCGCCGGCGCGACGACAGGGGTGCCGGTGGGGCGCGCCACGTCGACGCCCGAATGATACGATCCGGGCTCGCCGCGATAGATGCGCTGCGCTCCGAAAAGCCCGGAGATGCGCCCCGTCGCGGGCCAGACGAAGCGCTGCCGCCACCCCGCGACGTCCGCGGTACCGGCACGCGCGGCGTTGATCTGCGCCAGCTCGCCCGGTCGGCGCGCCAGGAAGTCGGCCGACGGCACCGGCACCTTTGCCACCCGGTCGAGCCGCTCGATCCGCCACGCGCGCGGCGCGACGGCGATCTCCTGCGTCACCACCCGCCGGTCGGCGAGCGTCGCGGTGAGCGTGGCGCAGCTCGCCGCATCGCGGTCGAAGGCGATGACGAAGCGGCCGTCGGGGGCGACCGCCACCGGCTTGCCGTCGAGCGCCAGCGCGATCGTGCCGCGCGGCGCGGTGCCGACCAGCAACCCACCCTGGCTGGCACTGCCGGCGATCGCGATCCGTGCATCTGCCGCCGCCATCGGCTGCGCGACCGTCGCGGTCGCGGCGGCGATGCCCGCCGATGCGATCGCGACCACGGCCAGCGATCGCCTCATCGCGGCGCCATCGCCTCCGCCGCCAGCGTCGCGCTGGCGAACGCGCGCTGCGAGGCGACGTCCCAGTAGCGCAGGTCCTCGATCGCGATCCGCGCGCCGCTAATCGCGCACGCCACGTGATCGCCGGGGGTCAGCACGCGAAACCCGTTCGCCATATAGTGCAGCCGCGCGGGCCGGTCCGAATTTGACATCAACATCCCTGAATGCCTCTCACTCATCCTGTAACGCGCCGGGCCTCTGGCCCGCCCGCGCAATCCACCTTCAAAACAACGTCGGCTGGTCCATCTTCGCCGCCGCCTTGCGCGGCGTGGCCTCGGCCCTAGCCCGCTCGGCCCGTCCACCGTCGATCACCGCATCGACGGTCGCGTCGCGGAAGTGCAGCGTCACCGCACCCGCCGCACGCGCCGCCGCGGCGGTCGCCAGCGTCGTCCCGTCCGGCCCCGTCACCCGGGCATAACCGCGCGCGAGCGGCGCGTCGGGATCGACCGAGGCAAGCAGCCGACCAAGATCGGCCAGCCGCTGCCGCGCGCTCTCCACCCGCCGGTCGAGCAGCGCCGGACGCAGCACCGCCCCCGTCCGATCGAGCGTGCCCCGCGCGCGCACCACGTGCCGCTCGAGCCCGCGGTCGAGCCGCCCGCCCAGGTCGTCGATCCGCTGGCGCTGCGGCCCGAGCAACCGGTCACGCGTCGGCAGCAGCCGGGCGAGCGCACCCAGCCGCTCGCGCCCGCGCTCGACATGCCGGCGCGCGCAGCGCTCGATCCGCTTGCCGTGCGCGCCCACCGTCAGCCGGACGTCGGCGAGCACCGGCACCGCCAGCTCGGCGGCGGCGGTCGGCGTCGGCGCGCGCAGGTCGGCGGCATAGTCGCACAAGGTGGTGTCGGTCTCGTGCCCGACGGCGGAGATGATCGGGATGCGGCACTCTGCGACCGCACGCACCACCGCCTCCTCGTTGAACGCCCACAGATCCTCGATCGAGCCGCCGCCGCGCGCGACGATGACGAGATCGGGGCGCAGGTCGGCGGGCAGCGCGTCGAACCCACGCACCGCAGCGGCAACCTCGGCCGCCGCGCCGTCGCCCTGCACCTTGACCGGCCAGACGAGGAGGTGGCTTGGGCAGCGATCCTCCAGCCGGTGGATGATGTCGCGGATCACCGCGCCGGTCGGTGAGGTGACGACGCCGATCCGCCGCGGCAGGAACGGCAGCACGCGCCGCGCCTTCGACTTGGCGAACAGCCCCTCCGCCTCGAACCGCGCCTTGTTGCGCTCGAGCAGCGCCATCAGCGCGCCCGCGCCGGCAAGTTCCATCCGCTCGATGATCACCTGATATTTGGAGCGGCCGGGATAGGTCGTCAGCCGTCCGGTTGCGATCACCTCGATCCCGTCCTCGGGCCGGAAGGCGAGGCTCGCCGCCTGCCCCTTCCAGATCACGCCGTCGATCACCGCGGCATCGTCCTTCAGGCACAGATAGCAGTGGCCCGATGCGACGCGCTTGTAGCCCGAGATCTCGCCGCGCAGCCGCACGTGGCCGAACTCGCCCTCCACGACGCGCTTCAGCCGGCTCGACAGCTCGCCGACCGACATCGCCGCTGCGTTGTCCCCCGGGATCGGGTCCGCTACGAGCCGCGCGGGAAGATCGAGAAAGGGGTCTGGCATGAACGTCCTGCTGGTGGGCGCGGGGGGCCGCGAACACGCGCTCGCCTGGAAGCTCGCGCAGTCTGAGGGGTTAGATACGCTCTATGCCGCCCCCGGCAACCCCGGCATCGCGCGCCATGCGACGATCGCCGAGCTCAACGTGGCGGATCACCGCGCGGTGATCGATTTCATCCGCCGGCAGCAGATCGGCCTCGTCGTGATCGGCCCCGAAGCGCCGTTGGTCGATGGCCTCGCCGACAATATCCGCACGATCGGCGTGCCCGTGTTCGGCCCCGGCCGCGCGGCGGCGCAGCTCGAGGGATCGAAGGGGTTCACCAAGGATCTGTGCGCGCGCGTCGGCATCCCCACCGCGCGCTACTTCCGTGTCACCTCGCGCGACGGCGCGCTCGCGTGCCTCGACGATTTCGTCGCCGACGGGACGTGCCGTTGCGTGATCAAGGCGGACGGTCTCGCCGCCGGCAAGGGCGTCGTCGTCGCGATGAGCCGCGCCGAGGCCGAAGCGGCGATTGCCGCGCTGTTCGCCGACGGGCCGGCCGAAGCGGTGATCGAGGAATTCCTCGAGGGCGAGGAGGCGAGCCTGTTCGTCCTGTCCGACGGCACGACCACCGCGAGCTTCGGCAGCGCGCAGGATCACAAGCGCGTCGGCGACGGCGATACCGGGCCCAATACCGGCGGCATGGGCGCCTACTCCCCGGCCGCCGTCCTGACGCCCGCGCTCGAGGAGCGTGCGCTGGGCGAGATCGTCCGCCCGACGATCGACGCGCTGGCCGCCGCCGGCACGCCCTATGTCGGCGTGCTCTACGCCGGGCTGATGCTGACGGCGGACGGCCCCAAGCTGATCGAATATAACGTGCGTTTCGGCGATCCTGAATGCCAAGTGCTGATGGCGCGCTTCGACGGTGATCTGCTCCACACGCTACTTGCTGTTGCGCAGGGCCGTATCGCCGATCTGCCCGCCCCCGCCTTTACCCCCGACATTGCGCTGACGGTGGTGATGGCGGCGGAAGGCTATCCCGGCACGCCGCGCACCGGCGGAACGATCGGCGGGATCGATGCGGCCGAGGCGACCGGCGCGATCGTGTTCCAGGCCGGCACGCGCGCGCAGGATGACGCGATCGTCGCCGCCGGCGGGCGCGTGCTCGCGGTGACGGCAACGGGGGCCAGCGTCGCCGAGGCGCAGGCCACGGCATACCGTGCGGTCGACGCGCTCGATTTCCCGACCGGCTTCTGCCGCCGCGACATCGGCTGGCGCGCGATCGCCTGACGAGGCACGCGATCGTTCCGCTAACGTTGCGGGAACCGCGGCGCTTACCTAAGGCTTAGCGTTCGGCGTAGCGGAGCGTATCATGGACCAAGGCATATCCGATACCGGCACGTTGACCGGCATCCTACTGGCAGTGATCGCCGTTCTTGCCGTGCTGACGGTGATCGGCATCCTCGTCGGTGTGCGCAAGAAGCGCGCGCGGGTCGAGGCGCAGCGGCTCGAGGAGGAACGGCTCGCCGCCGAACGTCGCGAGGCGCGCCCGCGCCCGCAATCGGTGCGCCGCGCCGATCCGCAGCCCGTTGCCGACGCTGCACCCGCGCCATCCCCGTCAACGCCGGCCCCCGTCCCGACCAACGTCGCTGCGCCGCCCGTCGCGCCGCCCCCGCCGCCGCTCGCCGACCTGCCCGAGGTGACCGCCGCGCCCACCGCTGGTCCGAGCGATGGCGAGACCCGGCCGACGGCGCCGCTCGCCGACGAGCCGATCGCCGCCGCCGCGCCGCAGGACGCCTCCCCCGCCGCCGAGGCGCAGCCCGAGCCTGCCCCCGTCGCGCCGCAACCTGAGCCCGAGCACGCGCCATCCCCCGCGCAGCAAGCAAGTCCAGCCGGCGATGCGCCGGTGACGACGATCAAAGGCCTTGGCCCCAAGGTGGCGGCGATGCTTGCCGAGCACGGCATCGTCACCGTCGGCGATCTCGCCGCCCTCGATCAGCGCGCCGCGGAGGATCTCGACGCGCGGCTCGGCAATTTCACCGGCCGCATGGGTCGCGATCGCTGGCTCGAACAGGCGCAGCTGCTCAGCGCGGGCGACATCAGGACGTACGAGGACCGGTTCGGGAAGCTTTGATCGCTTCGTCCACTGCACGTCCATTCCCGTGACCAGTGGCGGCGGCGTAACCCACGTCGATTGACGGCGCCGATCCGCCGCGCGAAGGCGGCAGGCATGCGCTTCTTCTCGGACAATGCCGCCCCGGTCCATCCTGCCGTGCTCGCCGCGCTGGCAGAGGCCGACGTGCTCGACACCGCCTACGACGGCGATCGCTGGTCGAAGGCGCTCGACGCGCGGCTCTCCGACCTGTTCGAGACCGCGGTCGAGGCGCTGTGGGTGCCGAGCGGCACCGCCGCCAATTGCCTCGCGCTCGCCGCGCTCTGCCCGCCGCACGGCGCGGTGGTCTGCCATCATGACGCGCACATCCAGAACGACGAGTGCGGCGCGCCCGAATTCTACACCCATGGCGCGAAGCTCATGCTCGCGCAGGGCGACGGCGCGAAGCTGACGCCCGAGACGATCGCCGCGTTGCTCGCGACGATCCGCGACGACGTGCACCAAGTGCAGCCGCACGCGATTTCGATCACCAACGCCACCGAATACGGTCTCGTCTACCAGCCGCACGAGGTTGCCGCGATCGGCGCGCTTGCCGCCGAACGCGGCCTTACGCTGCACATGGACGGCGCGCGCTTCGCCAACGCGCTCGTCACCGCCGGCTGCTCGGCGGCGGACATGACGTGGCGCGCCGGAGTCACTGCGCTCAGCCTCGGCTTCGTCAAGAACGGGGGCATGAGCGCGGAGGCGCTGGTGTTCTTCAAGCCCGGCCTCGTCGATGCGACACGCTATCGCCGCAAGCGCGCCGGGTTGCTGCTGTCCAAGGGCCGCTATCTCGCGGCGCAGATCCTCGCGCTGCTCGACGAAGACCGCTGGCTGGCCAATGCGCGCGCGGCGAATGCGGGTGCCGCGCAGATCGCCGCCGCCGCGGGCGATCGCCTTGTCCATGCGGTCGAGGCGAACGAAGTGTTTCTGCGCGTTTCCGCAGAAGAGGCGGCGACGCTGCGCGCCAAGGGCTTCGACTTCTACGATTGGGGGCCCGGCGAGGCGCGGCTCGTCGTCTCCTGGAACCAGCGCGCCGAGGACATCCGCCCGCTGGCAGACGCGATCGCGGCGCTCGGCTGATCGCCGCCGGGCGGAGCTTTTCGAAACAGTGGCGCGGTTCCGCAAACGCATATAGCGCCCGCGCATGGCCACCGCCCCGCCCCCGCAGTCGACCCGCGCCCGCGTCCTCGTGCCCTTCGCGATCGTAACGCTGATTTGGGGCTCGACCTGGCTCGTCATCCGCGACCAGCTCGGCGTCGTGCCGCCGTCTTGGTCGGTCAGCTACCGTTTCCTCGTCGCCGGGATCGCGCTCTACGCCTGGTCGGCGATCCGTCGTGAGGGGGGGCGGATCGACGCGCGCGGGCTGCGCTTCGCCGCGGCGCTCGGGCTCGCGCAGTTCGTGCTCAACTTCAACTTCGTCTATCGCGCCGAACAATTCATCACCTCGGGGCTCGTCGCGGTGGTCTTCGCGCTGCTGCTCGTGCCCAATGCGCTGTTCGGCCGGATCTTCCTCGGTCAGCGGCTCGGGCGGCAGCTGATCGTCGGGTCCGCCATCGCGATGGCCGGCGTCGCACTGCTCTTCCTGCACGAGGTACGCAGCGATCCGAACGGGCCTGGCGCCTCGCTGACGGGCATCGCGCTCACGCTATGCGCGATCCTCTCGGCGTCGAGCGCCAACGTGATGCAGGGAACGGCCACCGCGCGCGCCTATCCGATGCTGCGCACGACGGCGATCGCGATGCTGCTGGGTGGCGCCTTCGATGCCGCCTGGGCCTATGCCACCGTCGGCCCCCCGGTGATCGAGTGGCGCGCCGGCTATATCGCCGGGATCCTCTATCTCGGGCTGGCCGCCTCGGCGCTCGCCTTTCCGCTCTATTTCGGCGTGATCCGCATCATCGGCCCCGCCAAATCGGCCTATTCGAGCGTCATCGTCCCCGTCATCGCGATGGCGCTGTCGACCGCGTTCGAAGGTTATCGCTGGACGCCGCTCGCCGCAGGCGGCGCGGCGCTCGCCGGGGTCGGGCTGATCGTCGCGCTCACCGCGCGCAGGCCCAACCGGTAATCGGGGTAGAGCGGGCGCCAACCGAGCACCCGCTTCGCCATGCCATTCGCAACCCGCCGGTTCTCGGCATAGAAGGCGCGCGCCATCGGCGACAGGCTGTCGAGCGGCACGATCGGCGGCGGCGCCATACCAATCAGCGCCGCGGCATACTCCACTACCGCGTCCTGGCTCGCCGGCAGATCGTCGGCGAGATTGTACGCCCCCGCCGGCCCGGCGAACCCGGCGACGACGCCGGCCGCGATATCGTCGACATGGACCCGGCTGAACACCTGATCGATCAGCCCGGTGCGATGCGCCTTGCCTTCGCGCAGCCGCTCGATCGGCGAGCGGCCCGGGCCGTAGATACCGGGCAGGCGGAACACCCGCGCCCCCAGCGCCAGCCACGCCGCATCCGCCGCATTGCGCCCCACCCGGCGCCCACGGATCGGGGCGCTCTCGTCGACCCACCCGCCGCCTGCATCACCATAAACCCCGGTCGACGAGAGGTAGCCGAGCCAACGGCTGCCAAGTGCGTCGCCGTAGCGCGCGAGCACCGGATCGCCGCTTTCCTCGTCGGCGGGCACGGAAGACAGGACGTGCGTCGCGCTCGCCAGCCCGGCGCGTACTGCCGCCGCGTCGTCGAAGCGGATCGTGCCGTCGCGCCCGTCGCGCGTCGTCGCCAGCACCGGCCAGCCGCTCGCCCGTGCGATCGCCCCGGCGGCATAGCCGAGCCCGAAGATGAACAGCCGCATCGAAATCCCTTTCGCTAGCCGCGCGTCGGCAATGCTCGACACCCGCGACCAGATAACGCAGCAATCGGCGCGCTGGCCCCCTTCAGGCGCCACATACTGGCAGCGCCCACCGACGTCTCACTCGGCTATCGGCCCCTTGAACAGCGTGCCGAAATAATCGCCCTTGTTCCACACCGGGCGTGTCGCGCTGTCGGCGATCTCGCGCGCGATGCGGTAATTGACGTCGACGAAGCGGACGCCCTGCTCCCACTCGATCGGCTGCGACAGATCGTCGCCCGGCTTGTGGTAGTTGGTCGACATGAATTGTTCGACCGCGGCCTTGCCCGGCCCCTTCTGCCCCGGCCACAGGAACACCGAAGGCACGCCCTTCTGCACGAAGCGGAAGTGATCCGAGCGGACGAAGATCCCCTCGTCGGGCATCGGATCGGGCGACAGCGCCAGCCCTGCCCCCTCCACCGCGCGGCGGATGATCGGACCGAGTGTCGAGCGGTCGCCGCCGAACGCCACCATGTCCTCGAACCGATAGGTCAGGATCGGCATGTCGAGGTTCACGTCCGCGACGATCGACTGCAGCGGCACGGTCGGGTGATTGGCGAAATAATCGCTGCCGATCAGCCCCTTCTCCTCCGCGGTCACCGCCAGGAACACGATCGTCCGCTTGGGCGCGCCTTCCTTCTGGAACCTTTTGGCCTCTTCGATCAGGCTCGCGATGCCGATCGCGTTGTCGAGCGCGCCGTTGTGGATCGTGTCCGGGCCCTCGCCGCTGACCCCGACGTGATCGAGGTGCGCGGACAGCACCACTACCTCCTTCGACAGGACCGGATCGCTGCCGGGCAGCACGCCGACGACGTTCGACGAGCGCGCCGGCGCGAAGCTCGTCTGCGTCGCGGCGGCAAGCGTCGCAGGCAACTGCTCGGCCACGAACACTGCGTCGGGCTTGTCGGCGGCGCGCGCGACCTTCGCCCACGGCGTCCGGGCGCCGGCGAACAGCTTCGTCGCGCCCGCCACGCTCAGCGTTGCGAGGGCTGGGATCGATCCCGCCTCGACGTTGCCGGTGCCGTCGGGGTTCGCCCACGTCATCCGCGTGTGCGTGCTCGCCTCGACCAGCCGCGCGAACGCGCGCTGCTTCTCCGCGCGCGGCGTCTGCAGCGTGATCGTCCCGATCGCGCCGCGCTCGGCGGCGAAGCGCGCCTTGGTCGTCGCCGACCCCAGCCACGCGCGCTCCTCGCCGGTCATCTTGGCTGGCGATCCGCTGACGAAGGCGACGATCTTGCCGCGCACATCGACGCCCCTGTAATCGTCGCGGCCATAGGCCGGCGCGACGATCCCGTAGCCGACGAACACTACCGGCGCGGTCACCGCCGTCTCCTTCGCGCGCGGATCGGCCGACGGCACGTAATCGACACCGTACATCAGCGACTGCGTGGCGCCGCCGGCGCGCGTGATGCTCACCGTCCCCTTACCCGCCGGCTTGTACGCGACAAGCGGCACCTGCTGCAGATAGCCCTGCGCGCCGGCCGCTGCGTCACCGCCCGGCTTCAGCCCCGCGGCGAAGAACTGCGACGCGACATATTGCGCGGCGATGTCATATTCCGCGCTGCCCGCCTCGCGTCCGCGCATCGCATCGGATGCCAGGAACATGACGTGTCCCTTGATTGCCGCCGCCCCCGCGGACAGCGGCGTCGCGCGAGGCATCGTAGCCGGGGGAGCGGTCGGCACGGGTGCGGCGTCCCGCGCGATGGCGGCTGAGGGCAGGGTGGCGACGCAGAGCGACAGGGCAAGGCGGCGCATCGTGGCTTCCAGCAGGGTTCCGCGCGCATGCCCGCGGCGGCGGCAGTGCGACCCGGGACGAGCGAAAGTATGGCTTGATACCACCGCCCTAGCACCCGCCCCGCCCGCCGCAAGGTTTCGATGGAACCACTGCGCGCGCCGTTTATAGTCTCTTCATGCTCGACGCCTTCACCGCGCCCGCCGTTCCCGCCGCCAAGCGCCGCGAGGATTATGCCCCGCCGGCGTGGCTGGTGCCGAGCGTCGCACTCGATTTCGCGCTCGATCCCGCCGCGACGCGCGTCCGTGCGCGGCTCGACGTTGCGCGCAATGCTGCGAACGGCGAGCCGCTGCGGCTCGACGGCGAGGGGCTGGTCCCGCTGTCGGTCAGCGTCGATGGGGTCGCGATCAACGATTGGCAGATGGACGGCGACACGCTCGTCGTGCCGCTCGCCGGCGAGGCGCACGTGATCGAGACCGAGGTGGAGATCGCGCCCGATCGCAACACGCAGCTGATGGGCCTCTACGCATCGGGCGGCAACCTGTGCACGCAGTGCGAAGCGGAGGGTTTCCGCCGCATCACCTTCTTCCCCGATCGCCCCGACGTACTCGCCACCTATCGCGTGCGAATGGCCGCGGACAAGGCGCGCTACCCCGTCCTGCTGGCGAACGGCGATCCGATCGCCTCCGGCGACAACGGCGACGGGACGCACTGGGCCGAGTGGCACGATCCATTCCCCAAGCCGTCGTATCTGTTCGCGCTCGTCGCCGGCGATCTCGCGTGCAATCGCGGCACCTTCGTCACCGCCTCGGGTCGCGAGGTCGAACTCGGCATCTGGGTGCGCGCGGGTGATTTGCCTAAAACGGACCATGCGCTCCACGCACTCAAGACCGCGATGGCGTGGGACGAACGCGTCTACGGCCGGGAATATGATCTCGACGTGTTCAACATCGTCGCGGTCGACGATTTCAACTTCGGCGCGATGGAAAACAAGGGGCTGAACATCTTCAACAGCCGCTACATCCTCGCCGATCCCGATACCGCGACGGATTACGATTACGACGCGATCGCCACCGTCGTCGCGCACGAATACTTCCACAATTGGTCGGGCAACCGCGTCACCTGCCGCGACTGGTTCCAGCTGAGCCTCAAGGAAGGCTTCACCGTCTTCCGCGACCAGGGCTTCTCCGCCAACCAGGGCTCGGCCGCGGTCAAGCGGATCGAGGACGTGCGCGGCCTGCGCGCCAGCCAGTTTCCCGAGGACTCGGGGCCGCTCGCGCATCCCGTCCGTCCCGAGAGCTACCTCGAGATATCCAATTTCTACACCTCGACGATCTACAACAAGGGCGCCGAGCTGATCCGCATGATGGCGACGATCCTCGGCCCGGCGCGCTTCCGCATGGGAAGCGACCTGTACTTCGATCGGTTCGACGGCACCGCGGCAACGTGCGAGGATTTCGTCGCGTGCATGGAGGAAGCGGGCGACATCGACCTCAAGCGCTTCCGCCTGTGGTACAGCCAGGCCGGCACCCCGCGCGTCTCCGCCAGCCTCGAACATAAGGGCGGTCGCGCGACGCTGCGCCTCGCGCAGCAGGTGCCGCCGACACCGGGCCAGCCGGTCAAGCAGCCCATGGTGCTACCGCTGCGCATCCGCCTGTTCGGCGCCAAGACTGGCCAACCGCTCGGCCCCGAACGGCTCGTCCTGTTCCAGGATGCGAGCGAGACGATCGTGTTCGAGACCGTGCCCGAGCGCCCCGTCCTGTCGATCAACCGCGGCTTCTCCGCCCCGGTCACGATCGAGAGCGATCGCACCGCCGCCGATCTCGCCTTCCTCGCGCGGCACGACGACGATCCATTTGCGCGCTACGAGGCGATGCAGCAGCTGATGCTCGACACGCTCGTCGCCGGCGCGGTGGAGGGCAGGGCCAGCCACCGCGCGGTGATCGACGCGGTCGCCGACACGCTCGACAATCCCGCGCTCGACGCAGCCTTCATCGCCGAGGCGGTGCTGCTACCGTCCGAAAGCTTCGTCGGCGACCAGCTCGCCACCGTCGATCCCGACGCGATCCATAGCGCACGCGAGGCGCTGCGCCGCGATCTCGGCCTCGAACTCGCCGATCGTTGGCGCGCGGTGTACGAGGCGAACAGCCACGACGCGCCGTTCGAATACACACCGGCCGCCAAAGCCGCGCGCCGCATCCGCAATGTCGCGCTCGGCTATATCGCCGCCTCCGGCGCGGCGGATGCCGACGCGATCGCCTTCCGCCAGTTCGAGCGCGCCGACAACATGACCGATCGGCACGGCGCGCTCGGCACGCTCGCCAACGGGACGAGCGATCTGCGCGAGGCGGCGCTCGACATCTTCTACAATCGCTACGCCGGCAATCCGCTCGTGCTCGACAAATGGTTCCAGACGCAGGCACTGTCGACGCGCGACGATACGCCCGCCGCGGTCGCCGCGCTCGCCGAACATCCCGATTTCGCGCTGTCGAACCCCAACCGCGCACGCAGCCTGATCGGTGCCTTCGCGGTCAACCAACGCGCGTTCAACACCGCCGACGGCGCGGGCTATCGCTTCCTCGCCGATCAGCTGATCGCGCTCGACCGGCTCAACCCGCAGACCGCGGCGAAGCTGCTCCCGCCGCTCGGCCGCTGGCGGCGCTTCGATCCCGCGCGCGCGGCGCTGATGCGCGCCGAACTCGAACGCATCGTCGCGACGCCCGGCCTGTCGAAGGACCTGTTCGAACAGGCCTCGAAGAGTTTGGAGGGCTAGTTTCCTCGCTCCATCGAACCCCTACCCCCTCAACCGTTCGCGCTGAGGAGGTGCTGAGCCGAAGGCGAAGCCTATCCTGAGCGCCTGCCTTCGCAGGTGGTCGAAGGGTACCGTCTCGAAGCACCGGGGTTGACGACACACCCTTCGAGACGCCGCTTCGCCTAAGGCTCAGCAGCTCCTCAGGGTGAACGGCGGGGGGTGGAAGTACGTCCCAACCCCCGCCACTAATTCAAGCGGCGCGCGTGCCCGTCAGCGGGAAGCTGCCGAACGCGCCGGCGCCGACGGTGCCGTTGACGGTATCGCCGTCGATCGTCACGCTCATGTCGAGCGTCATCGGCATCGGCACCGTCATCTGCTGCTTCCAGGTCAGCGTGTTGCCGTTCACCTCGCCCGACACGTCGTTCGCGCCCATCGCGCCCGCGTTGGTGCCGGTGAAGGTGTTGCCGTCGCTCTTCACCGTCAGCGTGGACTTCTGATCGCCCAGCGGCGACTTGACCACCACGTCGTACGTACCGTCGACACCAGCCATCACTTGCTCTCCTCAGACGCGCCCGTCACGGACGCAGCGCTCGTCACCTCGACCGGCAGTCCCAGCGTGTCAAGCTGCGGGCGGACGACCTTGGCGTCGCCGATCACCACCCATACGAAGCGGTTCGGATCGATGACGCTACGGATCGCGCGATCGAGCTCGTCGCGCGTCATCGCGCGGTAGCGCTGCGTGATCGTCGCATAATAATTGTCGGGCCGGCGATAGAGGTCGTTCGCCTGCATCGCGCCGAGTACGGCACCCGACGTCTCGAAATCGCCGGCGAGCGAGCGCGTCGCACCGGTGATCGTGCGGTCGAACTCGGCCTGCGTCAGCGGCTTCGCGCCGACGAAGGCGCCCAGTTCCTGCCGCAGCGACGCGATCGACGCGCCGGTCTTGTCCGCCTGCACCGGCGCCACGATCACATAGGGCGCGGCAAAGGCGTTGCGGTTGAAATTGCCGAACGCGCCGTACGACCAGTGCTTCGCCTCGCGAAGGTCCATGTTGATGCGGCCGAGGAAATCGCCGCCCAGCGCATCGTTCGCGGTGATCAGCGGCAACAGGTCGTCGGTGCCCTTCAGCGACGTGCGCAGCCCGCCGGTGATGCGCGACTGCGGCGAATTGGGGCGATCGACCAGCAGGATGCGCGGCGCGGGCAGCATGCGATCCTCGCGGAAGACCTTCGTGCCCGCCGCGCCGGTCGCGGTCCAGCCGGCGAGCGCGGTGTCGAGCGTCGCCTTGATCTCGGCGAGCGGACGGTCGCTGACGACGAAGATCTTCGCCTTGTCGGGCCGCATCCACGCCTGGTGGAAGCCGACGAGATCCTGGCGGGTCAGCGCCTTCACCGCCGCCGCGTCGCCGCTGCCGCGGCTCTTCGCATAGGGGCTGCCCGTGCCGTAGAGGATCGGCGGCACGATGCGCTGCGCGATGCCCTCGGGATCGGTCAGCTCCTGCGCGATCTGCGTCAGCATCTGCCCGCGTACGCGCGGCAGCTCGCTTTCGGGGAAGGACGGCGCGCGCAGCAGCTCGGCCCACAGCCCGGCCGCGGGCGCGAGGTTGGCGCTCGGCGCGCGGAAGCTCACGGTCGTGCGATCGGGCGACGAGCCGGTGTAGATGTCGAGCCCCAGCCGCTCCTTCGCCTCGGCGAGCTTGATCGAATCGAGCCGCTGCGTCCCCTCGTCGATCATCGCCAGCATCATCGCCTGCGTGCCGAGCTTGTCGGGCACGTCCGCCGCGACGCCCGCATCGAAGCTCGCCACCATCTGCGTCACCGGCACGGTGGTGCGGTTGGCGTAGATCAGCTCCACCCCGTTGGCGAGCCGCGCACGCTCGATCGCCGGGAAGGCGAGCGTGCCGACAGTGCCCACCGCGGGCATCGGCGCGCGCGTGCCCTTGGGCGGCGTCTCGGGCGCGGTGGTGGTCGCGACCGCCGGCGGCACTTCGGCTTCGGCATAGGCATCGCGGTCGCCCGGCACGACGGTCAGCGCGTAGGCCGGCCGCGTCAGCCACTGCTGCGCCGCCGCCTTGACGCTTGCCGGCGTCTGCGCCGCGAGCCGCGCCAGCTGCTTCTTATAGAAGCCCGGATCGTTCGAATAGAGCGCGCCCTCGGCGAGCGCGACCGCCTTGCCGCCGAACCCGCCGACCGCTTCGAGCCCGCCGATCCGCCGCGCGATCGTTGACGTCAGCGTGCGCTGTACCTCGTCTGCCGTCGGGCCAGTGCGGATGAAATCGGCAACCAGCGCATCGAGCCGCTTGGATACGGTGGCCGGATCGACGTCGGGGCGTACCACCGCGCTGATCGTGAAGGTGCCGACCTGTGCATAGTCCGAGTAGCTCGCGCTCACCTGCACCGCGGTCTTGTCGCCCTTCACCAGCGCATTGTCGAAGCGCGAGCTTGCCAGCCCGCCGAGCACGGCGGCCGCCACTTCCAGCGCGGGCGCGGCGGGATCGTTCAACCCGGGCACCGGCCAGCTCTTGATGATCAGCGGTGCGGCGACACGGTCCTTCATCACCTCGGCCTTGGGCGCGGCCAGTGTCGGCACCGCAGCGGCGGGCGCAACGCTCTTCGGTCCTGGCTTGATCGCGCCGAAGTATTTCGCCGTCAGCCGCTTCGCCGTCGCAACGTCGATGTCGCCTGCAAGCACCAGCACGGCATTGTTGGGGCCGTAATGATCGCGAAACCATGTCTTGACGTCGCCGAGGCTCGCCTTGTCGAGGTCCGCCATCGATCCGATCGTGCTGTGGCCATAGGGGTGCCCATCGGGGAAGACGCCCTCGATCAGCTTGTAGCTGACGAGCCCGTAAGGCTGGTTATCGCCCTCGCGCTTCTCGTTCTGGACGACGCCGCGCTGCTCGTCGAGCACCGCCTGCGAGATCGCGCCGGTGAGATAGCCCATGCGGTCGCTCTCTAGGTACAGCGCCTGCTCGAGCGCCGCGGTCGGCACCGTCTCGAAATAGTTGGTACGATCGAAATAGGTCGTGCCGTTGAGGTCGGTCGCGCCGACCTGCTTCAGCGGCTCGAAGAAGTCGCCCGGCGCATTCTCGCTGCCGTTGAACATCAGATGCTCGAAGAGGTGCGCGAAGCCGGTCTTGCCCGCCGGCTCGTGCTTCGATCCGACGTCGTACCACACCGATACCGCGACGACCGGTGCCTTGCGATCGGTGTGCACCACCACCCGCAGCCCGTTGGGCAGCGTGAACTGCTCGTACGGAATGTCGACCGCGCGGACGAGATCGGCGACCGGCGCCGGTTTCGCGGCGGCGGGCCCGGTCGGGACGTTGGTCTGGGCGGAGGCGGTGACGGGTGCAACGAGAGCGATTGCCGCAACGCCGGCGGCAAGCTTGTTCGACAGGCGCAAGATAGGGAACTCCTACAGGTGGCGCGAGCCTAACGCGCGATCGGCCCGCGCGGAAGCCGGCAACATTTCGTAACGCTTATTGACTGCCGCGGCAGTCATTGCCTAAGCAACGATATGCCGTTTACCGACTCGACCTTCTACCCCGACGTGTCGCCCGGCTATCTCGTTCGTCAGATCCACCAGATGAGCGTTGCCGCGATCGACCGGACGCTCGCTGACGACGCGATGAGCGCGACGCAGTGGATGACGCTGGTGTCGCTCTATTTCGACCATGCCGATACCTGTGCCGGGCTGGCGCGCACGCTGGGGCACGACAAGGGCGCGATGACGCGGCTGATCGACCAGATGGAACAGGCCGGGTGGGTGGTGCGCCAGCGCGACGACGCCGATCGCCGCATCGTGCGGCTGAGCCTTACAACCGCGGGGCGCGAGGCAGCGGTAGCGGCCAAGCGCAAGGTGATCGACTGCTGGAACGGCTTTCTCGCCGACTGGAGCGACGCGGAGGTCGCCGATCTGATCGCGACGCTGCAGCGCTTGCGCCGCACGATGGAGGAAAGCGCCGCATGCGCCGCCTGAACATGTCCCGCCCGGCGATCCGCACTGGCCGCGCCGCCGCCGGTCCTAAGGGCATCGGCGCGGGACGATTCAAGTTCGGCGTGCCCGCCAACATCGGCGCCGCGCTCCTCGCCCTTGCCGCGTGCTCGCCGCCCGACACGCGCCCGCAGCTCACTCCGAAGGCGCCGGTCGATCTCGGCCTCACTGGCGCGCCGATGCCGGTGCTCGATCCCCAATGGTGGACCGCCTATCGCGATCCGCAGCTCGACCGGATCGTCGCCGACGCCCTCGCCGGCAGCCCGACGCTCGATGCCGCGCTCGCCCGCGTGCGTCAGGCGGAGGCGGTGCTGGCACGCCGCGACGCCGATCTCGCCCCGTCGATCACCGCGGACGGCAACGCACAGGTCGCGCGACTATCCGGCCGCTACACGATCCCGCCGCCCTTCGCGGGCAGCGTGCGCTTCCTCGGCACGGCGCAGGCGAACTTGTCGTGGAACCTCGACCTGTTCGGCCGCCAGCGCGCCGCGATCGCCGGCGCGCGCGCGTCCGCCGGCGCTGCCACGCTCGACGTCGAGGCCGCGCGGCTGATGCTCGCCGGCGCGGTCGTTTCGACCTATGCCGAGGTCGCGCGCGCCGAGCGGATCGCGGGCATCGCCCGCGCCACGATCGCGACGCGCGAGCGCGCCGTCCGCCTCGTCAACGTCCGCGTCGAGAACCGCCTCGCGAGCAAGCTCGACGTGCAGGCCGCGACCACGCTGCTCGCGCAGGCGCGCGTCGCGCTGACTCGCGCGCAGGCCGCGCGCGTGCTGGCGGCGAACGCGCTCGCGCAGCTCGCCGGGCGCGGCGCCGACTATACGGCCGGCATCGGGCCGACGCGGCTGGCCGCGCCAACCGCGCTGCCGCTACCTGCCACGATCCCCGCGGACCTGCTCGCGCGCCGCGCCGACATCGCTGCCGCCACTGCGCGGGTCGAGGCCGCCGCCGCCGGCCGCCAGGTCGCTCGCCGCGCTTTCTATCCGGACGTCAACCTCATCGCGCTCGCCGGGCTCCAGGCGGTCGGCATCGGCAATTTCTTCAATCCCGAAGCCGCTACCGCTGGCGCGGGCGCGGCGCTGCACCTGCCGATCTTCGACGGCGGGCGGCTGCGCGCCGATCTCGCCGAGGCTACCGCCGCGGTCGATCTCGCGATCGCCGACTATAACGGCGTTGTGGTCGGCGCGGTACGTGACGCCGCCGACGCACTCGCGACGATCCAGGCGACCGAGCGCGAGGCCGCGGCGCAGGGCGCCGTCGTGCGCGGCTTTGCCGAAACCAACCGCCTCAACGCGGTGCGCATCGCCGCGGGGCTCGATTCGCGGCTGACCGGGATCGATACCGACATCCGCCTGCTCGACGCGCAGCTCGCGCAAGCGACGCTCGGCATCGACGCCCTCGCCGCTCACGCACGCCTCGTCCAGGCACTGGGCGGCGGCTTCGACCCCGCGCGCACCCCCGCCGCCACCACCCTTCCCGCCCGGACCGCCCAGCCATGACCGACACTGCCGCCACCTCGCCCGCGTCCCCGCCGAGCGGCAAGCCCGCGACGCGCAAGCGCCTGTTGCTGATCCTCGCCGTCGTCGTGCTCGTCGGCCTCGCGATCTGGGCGGTGTTTCATTTCCTGCTGGCGAAGCCCGAGGAGGAGACCGACGACGCCTATGTCGCCGGCGACGTCGTTGCGGTCACCGCGCGCGATCCCGGCACGATCGTCGCGCTGCACGCCGACAATACGCAGGCGGTTAAGGCGGGGCAGCCGCTGATCGACCTTGATCCACTGACGGCCGACGTGAACCTCGCCGCAGCGGAGGCAGAATTGGCGCGAGCGGTGCGCGGCACGCGTTCCGATTTCTCGCGCGTCAACGAAACGCAGGCCGCGGTCGTCCAGGCCGACGCGCAGCTCGCCGCCGCGCGCGCCGACTATCAGCGCCGCCGCGGTGCCGCCGCCGAGGGCGCGGTGTCGGGCGAGGAGCTCGGCCACGCCGCCGATCAGGTGAAGGTCGCGACCGCCGCGCTCAACCTCGCGCGCAGCCGCCGCGCGCAGGCGCAGACCACCGTCGCGGGCACCGCCGTCGGCACCAACCCGGCGGTGCTCGCCGCGATCGCGGGCTATCGCCGCGCCGCGATCGTGCGCAGCCACATGCATGTCGTCGCGCCGATCGACGGCGTCGTCGCGCAGCGCAACGCGCAGGTCGGCCAGCAGATCGCCGCCGGCACGCCGCTGATGGCGATCGTGCCGCTCAACCGCTTGTGGGTCGACGCCAATTTCCGCGAGACGCAGCTCAAGGACCTGCGCATCGGCCAGCGCGCGACGATCGTCGCGGACGCCTATGGCGACGACATCGTCTATCACGGCCGCGTCGTCGGACTGTCGGCGGGCAGCGGCAACGCCTTCGCGCTGCTGCCGCCGCAGAACGCGAGCGGCAATTGGATCAAGATCGTCCAGCGCGTGCCGGTGCGCATCATGCTCGATCCGCGCGAGCTGCGCGCCAACCCGCTGCGCGTCGGCCTGTCGGTGATGGCAACGGTCGACACCGCGGACGTGCGCGGCGCACGGCTCGCGCAGCCGGCGAGCCAGCCGTACCGCGGCGCGATCGCCGAGGCCGATCCCGCAGTGGAGGCGAAGATCGCGCAGATCATCGCCGCGAACCGCTAGGGCGATGACATTGCCCGTCACCGCGCCGCAGATGCGACGGGCCGACACGCGTACGCCGGCTCACGCGACGATTATGCCCCCGCGACGGGTAGCGACGCAACATGGCTAGCGCGCCGCCGCAACCCGCGCCGCTAACCGGGCCACGGCTCGGGCTAGTCGCCTTCGCGCTCGCGCTCGGTACGTTCATGATGGTGCTCGACACCACCATCGCCAACGTCTCGCTGCCGACGATCGCGGGCAATCTCGGCGTCAGTTCGGACAATTCGACTTGGATCGTCACCGCCTTCGCGGTGGCCAACGGCATCTCGGTGCCGCTGACCGGGTGGCTGATGCGCCGCTTCGGCGTCGTGCGCACCTTCTGCGTCTCGCTCACGCTCTTCACCATCGCGTCGTTCCTGTGCGGCGTCGCGTGGGATCTGCCGTCGCTGATCGCGTTCCGCGTCCTCCAGGGCGCGGTGTCCGGACCGATGATGCCGGGCAGCCAGGCGCTGCTCATCTCGGTCTTCCCGCCCGACAAGCGCTCGACCGCGCTCGGCATCTGGTCGATGACGACGCTGGTCGCGCCGATCATGGGGCCGATCCTCGGCGGGTATATCTCGGACAATTACCACTGGTCGTGGATCTTTCTGATCAACGTGCCCTTCGGCATCTTCACCGTCGCGATCTGCTGGACTAACCTCGCCAGCCGCGAGACGCCGACCGCCAAGGTGCCGATCGACACGATCGGGCTCGCGCTGCTGGTGCTGTGGGTCGGCTCGCTCCAGATCATGCTCGATCTCGGCAAGAACGCCGATTGGTTCAACGATCCGATGATCGTGGTGCTCACCGTCGTCGCCGCGGTCGGCTTCGTCGCATGGCTGATCTGGGAGCTGACCGACGCCAATCCGATCGTCGACCTGTCGCTGTTCGCCAACCGCAATTTCGCGATCGGCAACATCGCCTTCTGCCTCGGCTATGCGGTGTTCTTCGCCAACATCCTGCTGCTGCCGCTGTGGTTGCAGACGCAGCTTGGCTACACCGCGACCTGGGCGGGGCTCGTCGCCGCGCCCAGCGGCGTCGTCGCGGTGCTGCTGACGCCGCTCAGCGCGCGGCTGTCGGGCAAGATCGACGCGCGCATCCTCGCCAGCGTCGCGTTCGTCGCCTTTGCGATCAGTTACTGGCTGCGCTCGGGCTACACCACCAATGCCGGCTTCTGGGATTTCGTCTTCCCACTGCTCGTCCAGGGCGTCGCGATGTCGACCTTCTTCCTGTCGATGCTGACGATCTCGCTCGATCGCATCCCGCCCGAGCGGCTGCCCTCGGCGACGGGCCTGTCGAACTTCACGCGCATCGTCGCCGGCGCCTTCGCCGCGTCGATCATCACCACCGCATGGGATCGGCGCGAGGCGCTGCACCAGGGCCGGCTTTCCGACGCGGTCGGCAACGGCGTGCCGTATCGTATGGCGGTCGAGAACCTGACGCGCCTCGGGCTCGACGCGACGCAAGCGGCGGCGGCGGTCACGCGTCAGATGGTCGGCCAGGCGTATCTCCTCGCCTCGACCGATCTGTTCCGGCTGTCGGCCTATCTCAGCGGCTCGTTGCTGATCCTCGTCTGGCTGTGCCGCCGCCCTTCGGCGAACGGCGCAGGGCCCGTCGCCGCCGACTGATCTTGCGTCGGCGCGCCGGCCAATTCATTGCCCGTTCCAAATACGACGGGAGAGGGCCATGGATCTTTCGCTCAGCGACGAGCAGGCGATGCTCCGCGACACGCTGAAACGCTATCTGGCGCAGCATCACGCGTTCGATCCGCACCGCACGCGTGACACCGCGGCGCTGTGGCACGCGCTCGGCCGCGATCTCGGCGTGCTCGGCGCGACGCTGCCGACCGAGGCCGGCGGACTGGGCGGCGGCGCGGTCGAGGCGATGGTCGTCGCCGACGCGCTCGGCGAGGCGCTGGCGAGCGTCCCTTATATCGAGACCGCGGTGGTCGCCGCCGGCCTGCTCAAGCGCGCGGGCGGCGAACGCGCGGCGGCGCTGCTGCCGCTGATCGCCGAGGGTGAGACGCGCGCGGTGCTCGCCGCGGGCGAGGCGGACAGCCGCCAGGCGCTCGAGGCGGTCGCGACCAGCGCGCGGCGCAGTGGCAACGGCTGGACGCTCGACGGCGACAAAGTCGTCGTCGCCGGCGCGCCGGGCGCCGAGTGGCTGATCGTCACCGCGCGGACCGACGGTGCGCCGCGCGACGTGCGCGGCGTGTCGCTGTTCCTCGTGCCCGCCGACGCGCATGGCATCAGCCGCCACGATTACGCGCTGATCGACGGCCTGCCCGCCTCCGACCTGACGCTGCGCGACGTGACGCTGCCCGCAGACGCGCTGCTCGGCGAGGAAGGCGCCGCGCTGCCGCTGCTCGAACAGGCGCGCGACGAGGGCATCGCCGCACTCTGCGCCGAGGCCGCGGGGCTCACGCGCAAGCTGCTCGGCGATACCGTCGCCTACACCAAGGAACGCAAGCAATTCGGCCAGCCGCTCGCCAGCTTCCAGGCGCTGCAGCACCGCATGGTCGACATGTTCATCGCGGTCGAGCAGGCGACCTCCGCCGCCTATCTCGCCGCGCTCCATCTCGATGCGGATGCCGCGACGCGCGCGCGCTCGATCGCGGCGGCGAAGGCGACGGTGGCCGATGCCGTGCGCTTCGTCGGACAGAACGCCGTCCAGCTACACGGCGGGATGGGGATGACCGACGAGCTCGCGGTCGGCCACTATTTCCGCCGCGCGACCGCGATCGAGCAGCAGTTCGGCGCCGGCGATCACCATGCCAAGCGCTATGCCGCGCTGATGCGACAGGAGCTCGCGCTCTAGCGGCGAACGCGGGTGACGTGCCCCATCTTGCGGCCGGCGCGCTCCTCGCGTTTGCCGTAAAGGTGGAGGTGCGCGCCCGGCTCGGCGAGCAGCGCGCCCCAGCGCCCGGCCGCGTCGCCGATCAGATTCTCCATCGTCACTTCGCTGCCGGTCAGCCCGGTATCGCCGAGCGGCAGCCCGCAGATCGCGCGCACGTGGTTCTCGAATTGCGAGGTAACCGCGCCCTCGATCGTCCAATGCCCCGAATTGTGCACGCGCGGCGCCATCTCGTTGAACACCGGCCCCTCGGGCGTCGCGAAATACTCGCATGTCAGCACGCCGACATGCCCCAGCGCGTCGGCGATCCTGCCGGTCAGCGCCGCCGCCTCGGTCCAGTGCGCGGCGATCTGCGCTGGCGCCGGAACAGTCGAGCGCGCGAGGATCGCGTCGATATGTTCGTTCCACGGCGGGGGATAGCTCACCATGTTGCCCGCATGATCGCGCACCAGCACGATCGAGAATTCGTGCGTGAAGTCGACGA
Organism: Sphingomonas sp. NBWT7; assembly: GCF_014217605.1. NCBI lineage: Bacteria > Pseudomonadati > Pseudomonadota > Alphaproteobacteria > Sphingomonadales > Sphingomonadaceae > Sphingomonas > Sphingomonas sp. NBWT7. Next base: position 2,110,750 of record NZ_CP043639.1, read on the forward strand.
ACGCCTCGAGCACCGCGGGCCCGTCGATCGCCGCCCAGGCCGCATCGGCATCGTCCGCCGAATGCAGCCGCACCTGGCCCTTGCCGTCGTACCCCATGCGCGTCGTCTTGAGCACCGACGGCGTGCCGATCTGCGCCAGCGCCGTGTCGAGCTCGGCGCGCGAGCCGACCGCGGCCCAGCGCGCCGGGGTGCCGCCCAGTGCCGCGACGAATTCCTTCTCTGCCACCCGTTCCTGCGCCACGCGCAGGCTGGCGGGCGAGGGATGCACCGGCACGCGCTCGGCGAGCCACTCGACCGGCCCCGCAGCGATGTTCTCGAATTCGTAGGTGACGACATCGCACTGCGCGGCGAAATCGGCGAGCACGATGCGGTTGTGGTAATCCGCGCGCGTCAGCGAGGAGGCGGTCTGCGCCGCGACGCTCTCGCGATCGGGCGCGAGGACGTGCGTGCGATAGCCGAGCTGCGCTGCAGCCGAAGCGATCATCCGCCCCAATTGACCGCCACCCAGGATGCCGATCGTCGATCCCGGCGGCAGCGGCGTCATGCCGGGCGCTCCGCCACCGCCTCGGTCTGCGCCACGCGCCACGCCTTCAGCCGCTCGGCGAGCGCCGCGTCGTTCGTCGCCAGGATCGCGGCGGCGAGCAGCCCGGCGTTGATCGCGCCCGCCTTGCCGATCGCCAGTGTGCCGACCGGGATGCCGCCCGGCATCTGCACGATCGACAACAGGCTATCCATGCCGTTGAGCGCCTTCGATTCGACCGGCACGCCGAGCACCGGCAGGTGCGTCATCGCCGCTGCCATCCCCGGCAGGTGCGCCGCGCCGCCCGCACCCGCGACGATCACCTTGATGCCGCGATCGGCGGCGCCGGTGGCGTAATCGTAGAGCCGCTGCGGCGTGCGATGCGCCGAGACGACGCGCGTCTCATGCGGAACGGCGAGCGCGTCGAGCGTCTCCGCGGCGTGCCGCATCGTCTCCCAATCGGACGTCGAGCCCATGATGATGCCGACCTGCGCCATGATCGGCGGTTAGCGAGCCGGGGAAACGAGGGCAACCGGAAGCTGCGCCGCGCGATCCGGCGGGTGAAAAGGGGCTTTCCGCCTCGATCAGCGGCGCGCGCGCGGATTGAGCGCGAACACCCGCTCGACGTCGCGCTCGATCACCTTGGCCGTCACGCGCTCCACCAGCCGCTGCGCGCTGCGCCACGGCCGCAGCTCGCCCTGCCGCTGGCGATGCCCATCGATCAGCCGGCTTCCCCAGCCTTCGATCGCGTCCGCCGGCGGCGCATCGCTCGTGTCGGTCAGCACCAGCGAGGGGAAGGGCAGCGCGATGGCGGGGGAGGCGTAAGCGTCCTTCGCCCCCGCGCCGTCGCGCGGCGGATCGAACAGCAGCGCGCCAGCGACCTTGCCGACATAGCCAGCCGGCGACAGCCGCGCCCACCACGACGCCGCATGGCAGCCGATACCCTCGGCGACGAGCACCACTGCGCGATCGGCGCGCATCACCGCCGCGTCGAGCTGCGCCGCCCAGATCCCGCGTCGCGCGCCGCTGTCGAGCGTCACATGCTCATCGCCGTGGCTGGGCCAGCGCAGCCGCGCGTGCCATGCCGGCGCCGTCACGTCGGGCGCGGCAATCGTGATGATCGAGAAACGGCTGGGCATCGGCAGTACGGCGGTCGACATCGCGCTGGTCCCCGAATGAAGGCACGCGGCATCATGCCACGCACGCCGGGGCTACCGCAATGCCATGCGCGGCGACGGTTGCCTGATAGCCGCTAACACGTCACGGTCGCCGGAAAGGTTCACGGGGGAATAGATGTTCGGTCCACGCAAGTCGCTGGAATCGGTGACGCAGCACGACGCACGCCACGCGCTCGCCAAGACATTGTCCTGGCCGCACCTCATCGCGCTCGGCGTCGGCGCGATCGTCGGCACTGGCATCTATACGCTGATCGGCGTCGGCGCTGAGCGCGCCGGCCCGGCGGTGATCCTCGCCTTCGTCATCGCCGGCGCGGTGTGTGCCTGCGCCGCGCTCGCCTATGCCGAACTCGCGACGATGATTCCCGCCGCGGGCAGCGCCTATACCTTCAGCTACGCCGCGCTGGGCGAGGCGCTGGCGTGGATCGTCGGGTGGAGCCTGATCCTCGAATATTCGCTCGCCTGCGCGACCGTCGCGGTCGGCTGGTCGGGCTATCTCGTCGGCTGGATCCAGGCGGCGGGCGTCACGCTGCCGCCACTGCTCCTGTCCGGCCCGCACGCCGGCGGGCTGATCAACCTGCCGGCCGTCGCGGTCGCGCTTGCCGTCATGGGTCTGCTGATCGCCGGCACGCGCGAGAGCGCGACGCTCAACATCGTCCTCGTCGTGGTGAAGCTCACCGCACTCGCGGTGTTCATCGCCTTCGCCCTGCCTGCGTTCGACGGCGGCAACCTGCAGCCGTTCATGCCCTACGGCTTCGGCTCGGTCGAAACCGGCGGCGAGAAGCGCGGCGTGATGGCGGCGGCGGCGATCGTCTTCTTCGCCTTCTACGGCTTCGATGCTGTGGCGACATCGGCGGAGGAGGCGAAGAACCCAGGCCGCGACCTGACGATCGGCATCGTCGGCTCGATGCTGGTCTGCACGCTCATCTACATGCTCGTCGCGGTCGCTGCGATCGGCGCGCTGCCGTTCACCAGCCTCGCCAACTCGACCGAGCCGCTCGCGCTCGTGCTACGCTCGCTCGATCACCCGCAGGCCGCCTATCTGATTGCGCTCGCCGCGGTCATCGCGCTGCCGTCGGTCATTCTCGTGATGATGTACGGCCAAAGCCGCGTGTTCTTTACCATGGCGCGCGACGGTCTGTTGCCGCGCCGCCTCGCCACGGTGAGCGAGCGGACCGGCGCGCCGACGCTGATCACGCTGGTCACCGGCGTATCGATCGCGATCGTCGCCGGCATCTTCCGCCTCGACGAGATCGCCGAGCTCGCCAATGCGGGCACGCTGCTTGCCTTTATCGCGGTCGGGGCGTGCCTGATGGTGCTGCGCCGCCGCGCACCCGACGCGCATCGCCTGTTCCGCTGCCCGCAACCCTATCTCGTCGGCACGCTGGCGATCGCCGGCTGCGTTTACCTGTTGTTCAGCCTGCCCTCCGCGACAATCGGCCGTTTCGTGATCTGGAACGTGATCGGGCTGGCAATCTATTTCCTCTACGGCCGCCGCAACAGCCTGGAGGGGAAGGCGCAGGCTTAACCTCGCGCGGCACCTTCGGGCCAGTCGAACGCCAGCCGGGTGTCGCCTTGCGCCGCGCCGCCGGGTCCGAAGCGCCGCTCGATCATGATCCCGCAACCGGCAGCATCGACCGCGACGATCGTGCTGCACCGCGTGCCGTAGACGGTGTCGCGGATGAACACCGGCCGCTCGCCGCCAACGGCGGGCGTCTCGTCCGCAAGCAGGTCGAGCAGCGTCTCGACCGGCCCCGCCGCCGCCAGCCAACCGCCGAGCGACGCCCGCAACAGCCGCGTGCGCGGTGAAGGTGGATCGAGCGGACCGTTGGCGATGCCGTGCAGGCCGGGCGCCAGCGGCTGAATCCGTGTCGCCGGCTGGTTGGTACGGAACGTCGCCGCCCCGCCAACGGTGATCAGGCTGAACCCACCGAACGCCGCCAGCGTCTCGTCGCGCGGCAGCGACCCGTCACGAAGATAATCCGCCACCAGCGCGCCGCGCGAGGGCGCATCGGCACCGCGCGGGTAACCTGCCACGTTGGTGACAACCGCGAACCGCCCGGCCGAGGAGACACCCATCCACGTGCCGCCCGATACCAGATCGCGGCCGGCGAGCATCCCAGGCGCATCGTCCCACCACGCCAGCGGCGCCGACGCCCGGCTGTGGAACTCGTCGCGGTTGCCGACGACGATCAGCGGCCAGCGCGGATCGGCGTCGATCGCCAGCGCGACGACGCACATCAGCAGCGCTCCGTCGTGCGACGTATCATCCAACGAACGCCCGGTCGCGCAGCCCGCGCCACACGCGCAGCGCCTGCACCGTCTCGGCCACATCGTGGACGCGCAGCAGCTGCACCCCCGCCGCCGCGCCGGTAAGCGCCAGCGCCACCGATCCGCCGAGCCGCTCACCGACCGGCGCCTCGTTCGACAGCGCGCCGATCAGCCGCTTGCGGCTCGCGCCCAGCATGAGGGGGCAACCGAGCCCGTGGAACATCGCCAGCGCATTGAGCAGCGCCAGATTGTCCTGCAGCGACTTGCCGAAGCCGATGCCGGGATCGACGATGACGCGCGATCGATCGATACCTGCCGCAACGATCGCCGCGACGCGCGCGTCGAGCCAATCGAACACCTCGGTCACGACATCGCGATAGCCGCTGCCGCCGTGCGGCCCCTTGGCGGGATCGGGCGAGTGCATAACGATCACCGGGCAGCCGGCGCGCGCGACGACCTCGGCCGCGCGCTTGTCCCACAGCAGCGCGGACACGTCGTTGACGATCGCCGCGCCGGCCGCGAGCGCGCGCTCCATCACCAGCGCCTTGCGCGTGTCGATCGAGACGAGCGCGCCTGCCGCAGCAAGCCGCTCGATTACCGGCACGACGCGCGCCGCCTCGTCCCCCTCCCACACCAGTGCCGCGCCGGGACGCGTCGATTCGCCGCCGAGATCGACAATCGCGGCGCCGCTGCCCGCCATCGCCATGCCCGCCGCGGTCGCGGCAGTGACATCGTCGCGGTGCACGCCGCCGTCGGAGAAACTGTCTGGCGTCAGGTTGAGGATGCCGGCGACGACCGGCTGGTCGAAGCGCAGTGTCCGTTCGCCGAGCGTCAGCTGGGGGCGCGGCGCGATGATGCGCGCGTGGAGCTCGGCCGCACGTGGCCCGAGCGTGCCGATATCGGCGACGGGCACGATGCGCTTCGCCCCCCGCTCGATCACCTCATAGGCGGCAAACCATTGCATGCCGCCCGCCAGCCGCACCGCCGCGCCATCGGGATAGGCGAACGGCGCATCGAGGAAGTGGACCGGGCGAAGGTGCATGACAGCCTTTCAGAATGCGCCGCGGCTCTGCGACGTGGAGCGGTGAGGGACAAGCCCGCCGCCGCCGTCCGCGCCCCGATCACCGCGGTCAGGCCGTCACACCTGCGTGGCGAGCAGATACGTCTGGCGCAGTGTGTCGATCGGCGCCAGCGTACCGCCCGCGTCGTAATGCCAGAAGGTCCAGCCGTTGCACGCCGGCGCGTTCTGCAGCGTCGCGCCGAGCTTATGGATCGATCCGATCGCGCCGCACTCGCTTGCCAGGCTCCCGTCGGCGCGCACCGTGGCACGCCAGCGGCGCTTGGCGTCGGTCACGATGCTGCCGGCGGGGAGGTACGCGTTTTCGACCAAAGCGCCGAACGCCACTTTGGGCTGCTGGCGCGGGCTCTGCATCGTCGTCAGCGCCGATTCGTCGAGCGGCAGCGCCGCGGCGATGCGCGCGCGCGCCGCCGCGATATAGTCGGTCTCGCGCTCGACGCCGATCCAGCGCCGCCCGAGCCGCTTGGCGACCGCCCCGGTCGTGCCGGTGCCGAAGAACGGATCGAGCACCACGTCGCCCGGCTTCGTGCAGGCGAGGAGGATGCGGTACAACAAAGCCTCGGGCTTCTGCGTCGGGTGCACCTTGTGCCCCTCGGCGTCCTTCAGCCGCTCCTGCCCGCCGCAGATCGGGAATTCCCAGTCGGAGCGCATCTGCAACTCGTCGTTGAGCGTCTTCATCGAGCGGTAGTTGAAGGTGTATTTCGCCTTTTCGCCCTTCGACGCCCAGATCAGCGTCTCGTGCGCGTTGGTGAAGCGCGTGCCGCGGAAATTGGGCATCGGGTTGTTCTTGCGCCAGACGATGTCGTTGAGGATCCAATAGCCCAGATCCTGCACCGCCACGCCGACGCGGAAGATGTTGTGATAGCTGCCGATCACCCAAATCGTGCCGTCGTCCTTCAGGATGCGGTGCGCCTCGGCCAGCCACGCGCGGGTGAAGGCGTCGTAATGCTTCAGGCTGTCGAACTTGTCCCAATCGTCGGTCACCGCATCGACGTGGCTGCCGTCGGGCCGGAACAGTTCGCCGCCGAGCTGCAGATTGTACGGCGGATCGGCGAAGATCATGTCGATCGACTTCGCCGGCAGCGCGCGCATGTGCGCGATGCAGTCGCCCATCAGGATCTCGTCCAGCGGGAGGACTGCCGGCGCGGCCGCGGCCGGCGCCGACGGCGCTGCCTTCACGCGGCGGACGCGCGTCTTCTCGATGACCCCCATTGATTCCCCCTGTTCGCACGCGATGGTCGCCGCGCGGTGGACTCGTCGTCAAGCGTACATTGGTTAACGATCGCGGTTGCGAATTCGTTAACACGGCGGAACATTGCGCGGCCCCTCCCAGATATTGAGTCCGCCGGCACGATTTGACTCAAGCTGTGGGGTGTGGCGCAAAAGACTCTAGAGCGGCAGAACCGTCTGGGCGACGGGCGCGAAGCTGCGCCGGTGCAGCGGGCACGGCCCGTGCTTGGCCAGCGCGCGGCGGTGCGCGGGCGCGCCATAGCCCTTGTTCGACGCCCAGTCGTAGTGCGGATATGATTCGTGATGCGTAAGCATGATCGTGTCGCGCGTATGCTTGGCGACGATCGAAGCGGCGGCGATCGAGCGGCTCAGCGCGTCGCCGCCGACGATCGGCGTCGCGGCATAGCCCCAGCGTGGCAGACGGTTGCCGTCGACCAGAACGTGCCCCGGCGCGCAGCCGAGCGTGGCGGCGAGCTGATCGACCGCCAGCGTCATCGCCTTCATCGTCGCCCAGTAGATGTTGAGCGTATCGATCTCGTCCGCTTCGACGATGCCGATGCCGACGATCGCGCAATCGGTGATCCGTGCACACAGCCGCGCCCGTTCTGCGGCGACGAGCTTTTTCGAATCGTCGATCCCGCGCGGCACGCCGCGCTCGGGCAGGATCACCGCGGCGGCGACGACCGGCCCCGCGAGCGGCCCCCTCCCCGCTTCGTCGACGCCGGCGACGGGGGCGAGATACAGGCGTTCGTGCTTCAATCCGGGCATGATGCGACCCGCCATGGCGGGAAGCGGCGGTTCTCGCCAGCGGTGTAGAGACGAAGCGGATTGCCCGCGGGATCGACGAGTGCCGCCTCGCGCCAACCCCACGGCTGATCGACCGGATCGCCGACCGCAATCCCGTGCGCGCGCGCCGCAGCGACGGCGGCATCGAGATCGCCGACTTCCAGAAAAACGACCGCCCGTCCGCCGACCTCCGCGGTCGCCTCGATCGATAGCGTGGTGCCGCCCGCGCTCTCGAAGCGCGCGTAGCGGCCGCCGCTGTCGACGATCGGGACGAGGCCGAGCGCGCGATAGAAGGCGAAGCTTGCTGCGTGGTCGGTCGCGGGAAGCGTCACCTGATTGATCGTCGCGCCCCCGAGATCGCAGTCGAGCCGCACCTTGTGATGCCCCATCGGGCCGTGCCCGCCGCCGAGCCCAGGCGCCTCCTTGAGCGCGATGCGCACGAAGCGTCGCGCGCGGTCGATCGCGACGGGCAGCGGCAGGCCGCGGCCCAATCCTTCCGCGATCGCGCTCGCCAGCGTGCAGCCGGTGCCGTGCGTGTGCGGCGTATTGATCCGCGGCGCGGACCAGCGCGCGACCTCACCGTCACGTGCGATCAACCGGTCGGTGATCACTTCCCCCTCGGCATGCCCACCCTTGGCGAGCAGCGCCGCGCCGGTCGCGAGTACCGCCGCCTCGCCGCCCAGCGCGGCGAGTTCGGGCAGGTTGGGGGTGACGAGCGTCGCGCCGTGCATCAGCCGATCGAACGCGGCAATCGTCGCGTCGTCGGCGAGCACCGATCCCGACGTCGCGATCATCACCGGATCGAACACGATCGGCACACCGCACAATCCTTCGAGCACGTCGGCGACGGCGTGCACCGTTTCGGCCGATCCGATCATGCCGATCTTCACCGCGTCGGCGCCGATATCGTCGAGGCAGGCGCGCATCTGCTGCACCACCATCGCGGGCGGGATCGGATGGACGCCGTGGACGCCCAGCGTGTTCTGCGCGGTGATCGCGGTCACCGCGGTCATCGCGTGGCCGCCGAGCATCGTGACGGTGCGGATATCGGCTTGGATGCCCGCCCCGCCCCCCGAATCGGAACCGGCGACGATGAGGATCCGCGCCGTCATCGACGACCTCGCGGCGCGCCTCTCGATCGGCAGACCGGCAGCGAGCAAACCGCCCGGCTCACCCCTTGTGGAACCGCGTCGTCGCGGCCGGATGCTTCTTCAGCGCCGCGCCGACGCGCGCCGGGCGGTCGAGCAGTTCGCCGCCGCAATTGGGGCAGCGTTCGTCCATCGCATCGGCACAGTCGGCGCAGAAGGTGCATTCAAACGAGCAGATGAAGGCGCCGCCCTCGTCGGCGGGCAGATCGGTTCCGCAGCGTTCGCAATCGGGGCGCATCTCGAGCATCGCGGCGCCCTTACGCCACCCGATCGGGCTGCGCTACCACCAGCGCGTCGATGAAGCGGCGCACGTCACCGTCGATCGCCACCGGGCGACCGGTGGGCAGGTGAACGTTGACGCTGACGATCTCGATCACGTTGCACAGATCGCCGTGCTGGTTGGCGAGTTCGAAGCGCTTGGTGATGCTCGACGTGCCGACGCGGTCGATCCGCACCGATACTTCGACGGTGTCGCCGAGCAACAGCGGCTTGAGATAATCGACGGTGGCGCGGCGGACGTGGAACTCCATCTCGCGCCACGTCTCGCCCAGCGCGTCGGCGATCCCGGTCCACGCCCAATATTCGGTGACCGCGACGTCGGCATATTCGAGGTAGCGCGAGTTGAAGACGACGCGCTGGCCGTCGATCTCGGCGTAGCGCACCTTGAGCGCGGTCGAGAAGGCGAAGCCGGGACGGGTCATGCGATGATCCTGATACCTGTGTCTGTGTGGGGCGTGGGCGCCGGCAGTGTCCCTGTCGCGTCGCTGCGTGAACGCGCTGCTACAGGATCAGCTTGAGCCCGACGACGGCGAGCGTCGTCGCAAGAATCGGCGTCAGCACGCGGTCGGTGACGCGCGTGGCGATCACGCTGCCCAGCACGATGCCCGGGATCGAACCCGCCAGCAGCGAGACGAGCAGCGCCGCGTCGACCGAGCCGAGCCACCAATGCCCGATCCCCGCGATCAGCGTGAGCGGCACGGCGTGCGCGATGTCCGAACCGACCAGCCGATTGATCGGCGTCGTCGGGTAGAGGATCAGCAGCGCCGTCATGCCGAGCGCGCCCGCCCCGACCGAGGTGAGCGAGACGAGCACGCCGAGCAGCGCGCCGAGCAGCATCGTTAGCGCGGCCAGCCGCCGCGCACTCATGCCGCGGAAGCGCGGCCCGATACGTGCGACGATCCGCGTGCGGAAGAACGTGGCCAGCGCGGTCAGGATCAGCGCGATCCCCAGCACCGCCGCGATCGTCGTGCCCGTCCCGCTGGTGTGCGCGTTCACTCGGCTAAGCACCAGCAGCGTCAGCGCCGCGGCGGGCACGCTGCCGATCGCCAGCCGGCGGACGATCACCCAGTCAACCGTGCCGCGCAGCCCGTGCACCGCGCCGCCGACGGTCTTGGTCGCCGAGGCGTAGAGCAGATCGGTGCCGACTGCGGTGGCCGGATGGAAGCCGAAGGCGAGCACGAGCAGCGGCGTCATCAGCGATCCGCCGCCGACGCCGGTCAGCCCGACAAGCATCCCCACGAGGACGCCGGCGAGCGAGTAGAGCGGGTTGTAGGCGGCAATCACGTAGCGACGCCCCATTCGAACGGCGATCCCCGAGCCTCGCCGCGACGAAACGCGATGCAGCGTTCGCGCCGCTGCCGCCGCACGAACGGGTGGCTCAACCCGCGTTCCGCGCAGGCGTGTTGACGCCCATGCTGGCGAGATACTTCTTCACGTTGCGCGCCGCCTGGCGCAGCCGCTGCTCGTTCTCGACCATCGCGATACGCACGAACCCCTCGCCGTTCTCGCCGTAGCCGACGCCCGGCGCGACCGCGACCTTGGCGTGGGTAAGCATCTGCTTGGAGAATTCGAGGCTGCCGAGGTGCGCGAGTGCCGGCGGCAGCGGCGCCCAGGCGAACATCGAGGCGCGCGGGCTCGGAATGTCCCAACCGGCGCGGCCGAAGCTCTCAACCATCACGTCGCGGCGCTTGTGGTAGAGGCGGCGGTTCTGCTCGACGATGTCCTGCGGGCCGTTCAATGCCGCGCAGGCCGCCGCCTGGATCGGCGTGAAGGCGCCGTAATCGAGATACGATTTGACGCGCGTCATCGCCGCGATCAGCGTCTTGTTGCCGACCGCGAAGCCGATCCGCCAGCCGGCCATCGAATAGGTCTTGCTGAGTGAGGTGAACTCGATCGCGACGTCCTTGGCGCCCTTCACCTGCATGATCGAGGGCGTCGGATTGCCGTCGTAATAAAGCTCCGAATAGGCGAGGTCCGAGATGATCCACACTTGGTTCTCGCGCGCCCAGGCGACCAGCCGCTCGTAGAAGGCGAGATCGACCGCCTCCGCCGTCGGGTTCGACGGGTAGTTGACGACGAGGATGCTCGGCCGCGGCACGGTAAAGGCCATCGCGCGCTCGAGGCTCTCGAAATAGCGCTCGTCGGGCGTCGTGGGCACCGCGCGGATCGTCGCGCCGGCGATGATGAATCCGAAGGTGTGGATCGGGTAGCTCGGATTGGGCGCGAGCACGACGTCGCCCGGCGCGGTGATCGCGGTGGCGAGGCTGGCGAGCCCCTCCTTCGATCCCATCGTCACCACGACCTCGGTCTCGGGATCGATGTCGACGCCGAAGCGGCGGCCGTAGTAATTGGCCTGCGCGCGGCGCAGCCCTGGGATGCCCTTCGACGCCGAATAGCCATGCGCGTCGGGCTTCTTCGCCACCTCGACGAGCTTGTCGATGACGTGCGGCGGCGGCGGCAGATCGGGGTTGCCCATGCCGAGATCGATGATGTCCTCGCCGCCCGCACGCGCCGCGGCCCGCATCGCATTCACTTCGGCGATGACATAGGGCGGCAAGCGCTTGATGCGGTAGAATTCGTCGGACATGGGCGTACCCTCGTTGCGGGAGCACCGGGCATAGCGGCTGCATCGGGCGAGCGGAAGGCAGCCGGGGTTTCGCCGTCGCGAAGCCGCGCTATGCTGATGGGTGGAAGAGGATTGCATGACCGATCGACCCCATTCCGCTACCGGCGCCGCTGCAGGCGGTGCGCCCGACGCGCCGCCGGAAGCCGTCGCCGCCGCTTCCGTCCCCAGCCTCGCCGATCTTCAGCATTGGACATGGGTGATGGGGCGGGCGCAGCAGATGATGCTCGAGCAGGGGCTAGCGACGCTCGACGCGACGCCCGCCGCCAACCCGCTCGCCGCGCAGGTGCGCGATTTCTGGGCCGACAGCCTGTCGCTGTGGCAGCGCTTCCTCGATCCCGCGCAGCCAAAGCCGGAAGAGCCCGCCGCGCAATCGCGCGACAAGCGCTTCAAGGCCGATGCGTGGCGCGACAATCCGATGTTCGACTGGATCCGCCAGTCGTACTTCTTGATCTCGGACCATATGCTGCGCGGGATCGACGCGCTCGATGGCGTCGACGAGCGGCAGAGGGAACAGCTGCGCTTCGCGACGCGCGGTTTCGTCGACGCGATGAGCCCGTCGAACTTCGCGCTGACCAATCCCGAGGTGATCGCCAAGACGATCGAGACGCGCGGCGAGAATTTGCTCAAGGGCCTGCAGCACATGCTCGCCGACATGGGCCGCGGGCAGCTGACGCATACGCCCGACGGTGCGTTCGAGATCGGCCGCAACCTGGCGGTCACCCCCGGCCAGGTAATCCACCGCACCCCGCTCTACGAACTCATCCAATATGCGCCGGCGACGCCCGACGTGCTCGCCACGCCGCTGGTCATCTTTCCGCCGTGGATCAACCGCTTCTACATTCTCGATCTCACGCCCGAAAAAAGCTTCATCCGCTGGTGCGTCGAGCGCGGGATCACCGTGTTCATGGTGTCGTGGAAGTCCGCCGACGCGACGATGAAGGACGTGGTGTGGGACGATTACGTCGCCGCGCAGATCGATGCGATCGACACGATCCGCGCGCTGCTCGACGTGCCGGCGGTGCACGCTATCGGCTATTGCGTCGCGGGGACGACGCTCGCCGCGACGCTCGCGCTGCTCGCCGCGCGCGGCGAGGCGGCCAAAGTGCACAGCGCCACCTTCTTCACCGCGCAGGTCGATTTCGCGCAAGCGGGCGAACTGCAGCATTTCGTCGACGACGAACAGCTGGCGATGGTGCGGTCGCTGTCGGGCGAGGGCTATCTCGACGGGCGCTACATGGCAGCAACGTTCAATCTGCTGCGCGGACGCGACCTGATCTGGAACTACGTCACCAACAATTACCTGCTCGGCAACGACTATGCGCCGTTCGATCTGCTGCACTGGAACGGCGACACCACCAATCTGCCGGCGAAGTGGCACCAGAGCTACCTGACCGATTTGTACCGCGACAATCTGCTGGTGAAGCCCGGCGCGCTGTCGATCGACGGCACGCCAATCGATCTGACGCGCGTCGCGACGCCGACCTTCGTCCAGGCGGGGCGCGAGGATCATATCGCGCCGGCGGAAAGCGTGTGGGAAATCACCCGTCATTTCCGTGGGCCCGTGCGCTTCCTGCTCGCCGGATCGGGGCATATCGCGGGCGTGGTCAACCCGCCGTCGGCACAGAAATACCAATATTGGATCAACGACGCGTCCGCCGACACGCTGGACGCATTCGTCGCCGGCGCCACCGAAACCAAGGGCAGCTGGTGGGCATACTGGTTCGACTGGCTGGCAGCGCATGACGCCACGCGCGTTCCCGCGGATGGGGCACGCCAACCCGGGCAGGGATCGTTGCCCGCGATCGAGCCCGCACCCGGGAGCTACGTCCGCACGCGCTGATCCCTGCCATCATTTGCTGCGCCGCACAAAATCGCGCTTGCATCGATGTAAGCAAGCCCCTATTTGTGCAGTGCAGCATGATGGAGCTTTCGCGCATGACCGATATCCCGACGCCGATCAGCCTCGATGAGATCGTCGTGCCGAATGCCGAAGACGGGCCCAGCCCGGTGCCGCCGGTGCTCAAGGCGCCGACCGCGAAGCCGGCCACCAAGAAGCCGGCCCTAGCCAAGACTGCCGCGCCCGCGCCCGAGATCGCCGCAGACGCGCAGCCCGTTGCCGAACCCAATCAGTCAGCCGCTCCGGCGGTCCGCAGGATGAAGGAATTCAAGATGGTCGAGACGATCGAGATGATGACCGACAAGACGAAGACCGCGTTCGCCGACGTGAACGAGCGCGCCAAGGCTTCGATGGAGAAGGGCGCGCGCGCGCTCGAGGACGTCGCCGCCTTCAACAAGGGCAACATCGAGGCGATCGTCGAATCGTCGAAGATCGCCGCCAAGGGCATGGAGCAGATGGGCCAGAACGCCGCCGCCTACGCCAAGACCTCGTTCGACCACGCATCGAGCGCGTTCAAGTCGATGACGACGGTGAAGTCGCCGACCGAATTGTTCAAGCTGCAGAGCGACTATGCGCGCAGCTCGTTCGACGCGTTCGTCGCCGAAGCCTCACGCTCGACCGAAGCGGCGCTGAAGCTCGCCGGCGAGATCGCCCAGCCGATCTCAAACCGAGTCGCGCTCGCTGCCGAGAAGATCAAGGTCGCCGCGTAACCCGCGTCGTCCTTCAGTACCCGCGTAACCGGGCGGTCGCTTCGCAGCGGCCGCCCGTTTTCGTTTCGATGTGCGGCGTCTTCGGCCGACGGGCCCTTGCCCTCGCCCGCCCGCTTGCCATATTTTGCGGCGTGACCATGACCAGCCTTCCGATCACCATGGCCGAGCGGCGCGACGATGGCGGTGAGGGAACCGGCGTCGGCATCGCGACGCGTACCCGCGCCAAGACGAAGCAGCCGACGCCATATCGCGTTCTGATGCTCAACGACGACTACACGCCGATGGAATTCGTCGTGCTGTGCCTGCAGCGCTTCTTCCGCATGACGTCCGAAGAGGCGACGCGCGTGATGCTGCACGTTCATCAGAAGGGTGTCGGCGTATGCGGCGTGTTCAGCTACGAAGTCGCCGAGACCAAGGTCAGCCAAGTGATGGATTTCGCGCGGCAGAACCAGCATCCGCTGCAATGCACGCTGGAAAAGGCCTGACCGCCGGATCATCGTGCTTTTGCTCGCGCCCCTGATGATCGCGCTCGCCGCGAATGCGGCGACTCCGAGCGCGCCGGCCGAGCCCGAGCGCGCGGCCTGGTATGCCTGCCTGGAGGATTACGCGCAGGTCGCGATGGCGAGCACCGGCACCACCGCGACGATCGCATTGCAGACCGAGCAGGCGTGCGGCGCCGAACGCAAGGCGTATCAGGTCGCCCTGTGGCGCTCGCGCACCGTAGGGGGCGATGCCGCTGCGCTGACGGCGCGCTTCGGCCACGAGGATCGCGCCGCCTACGAACATGTGATCGGTTTCGTCGAGCGGCTGCGCTGATCGGCACGTGCCGTCGGCAATCACTAGCTCGGTGAAGACAACCACGACAGATCGACGCCGGTCATCCGATCGACGTAATGCGCCGCGCGCACCAGCCGCGCCTCGTCGATCAGGGTAACGCAGCCCCCAGCCCGCGCGATCAGCCGCTCGTCCTCCAGCTGGCGCAGCATGCGATTGACGTGCACCGCCGTCAGCCCGGTCGCATCGCCGATCTCTTCCTGCGTCAGTCCCAGTGCGAAGCTGGTCGGAAACGCCGGGTCGAGCCGGCGCATCCGATCGCGGATCTCGAGCAGCACGGAGGCGACGCGCGCGCGCGCGGACGTACGGCCGAGGCTAGCGACGCGATCGCTCAGCGCCGCGCGCGTCACCTGATCGAGCGCCATCATCGCGGCATACAATCGCGGATGATCGCGCAAGACCCGCGCCATGGCGGACCGGTCGAACATGCCGACGACGCTGTCGGCGAGCGCCGATATCGTCTCCGTCGCGCGGGCATAGGCGAGGGTCGACAGGCTGACGATATCGCCCGGCAGGATGAAGCGCAGGATCTGACGACTGCCGTCGTTCAGAATGACGAAGCTCATCAGCATCCCGCGTTTCAGAATGAAGAAATCGGCTACCGCATCGTTTTCCCGGCACAGCGCACCGCCACGCCGCACCGCGCGTTCGCGATCGTCCAGCAGCTGCAGCGCCGTCCTTTCTCCCTCTGTTAGAACCACATGCTCGCCGAGCCGATCGGCGAAAGAGTTGCTTGGCACTCGGTGACGATCCCCTTTTCCACCCGGGAGCTAAGCGCACGACCACGCAGGCCGCATTAAAGTCGATCAACATCGTTACGCAGGCGTCGCTTGGCGAGCGCGCGGCAGGCAGGTAGATGCGGCCAATGGACCGTATTCTCATTCGCGGCGGCCGTCGGCTGTCGGGCAAGTTGCCGATTTCGGGCGCGAAGAATGCCGCGTTGACGCTGATGCCGTGCGCGCTGCTGACCGACCAGCCGCTGACGCTGCGCAACCTGCCGCGGTTGGCCGACGTCGACGGCTTCGGCCACCTGCTCAACCAGCTCGGCGCATCGACCGCGATTGAGGGCACGCGGCCGGACGAGTTCGGCCGCGTGATGACGATCCGCACCGGCCAGCTGACCTCGACCGAGGCGCCATACGACATCGTGCGCAAGATGCGCGCGTCGATCCTGGTGCTCGGCCCGATCCTTGCGCGCGCCGGCGAGGCGCGCGTCTCGCTGCCAGGCGGATGCGCGATCGGCAACCGCCCGATCGACCTGCATCTGAAGGCGCTGGAGGCGATCGGTGCCGAGCTTGAGATGAGCGCGGGCTACGTCACCGCGCGCGCGCCCGGCGGACGCCTGCCGGGCGGCCGGTATCGCTTCCCCGTCGTCTCAGTCGGTGCGACCGAGAATGTCGTGATGGCAGCGGTGACGGCGAGGGGATCGTCGCGGATCGAGAATGCCGCGCGCGAGCCCGAGATCGTCGACCTGTGCCGATGCCTCGTCGCGATGGGCGCGCAGATCGAGGGGATCGGCACCGAGACGCTCGAGATCGAGGGCGTCGACCGGCTGCACGGCGCGACCTATGCGGTGATGCCCGATCGGATCGAGGCGGGCAGCTACGCCTGCGCCGCGGCGATCACCGGGGGCCGCCTCGAGCTGGTCAATATCGACGCCGAGAGCATGGGGGCGACATTGTCGGCGCTTGCCGACGCGGGCGTGCTGATCGCGCAGAAGAAGAATTCGGTGACAGTGATGGCGCAGGGCCCACTGCAGCCGCTGACGCTGACCACCGCGCCCTTCCCCGGCTTCGCCACCGACATGCAGGCGCAGTTCATGGCGATGCTGTGCATGGCGAAAGGCGCGAGCGTGCTGACCGAGACGATCTTCGAGAACCGCTACATGCACGTGCCCGAGCTCGCGCGGATGGGCGCGGACATCACGGTGAGCGGACGCACCGCGGTGGTGCGCGGGGTCGAGCGGCTCGCCGGAGCACCGGTCATGGCGACCGATCTGCGCGCGTCGATGAGCCTCATTCTCGCCGGCCTCGCGGCGGAGGGCGAGACGTCGGTCGCGCGCGTCTATCACCTCGATCGCGGCTATGAGCGGCTTGAGGAGAAGCTGTCGGCGGTCGGCGCCGATATCGAGCGCGTCAGCGACGGATAAGCCGCGCTTCGCTCGCGAACCCGCCCGGCAGCCCCGCCAGCGCTTCCCCTGCCTGACGCGGGCTGCCTGACGCAGCCGCCTACCGCACCAGCACGGCCTCGCGATCGACCGTTGCCGTCATCTCGGCGTAGCTCGCGCAGTCGCCGGCCCAATTCTGGTACACGCGGCCATTCGCCGCTTTGTACCAGCTGCGACAGTGCGGATCGGCCCATACGGTGTTCGACAGCAATTGCTGGATCCGCTCGTTGAAGCGCCGTTGCCCGTCCTCGCTCACCGCCGCCGCCTTCGCCTGGCTGTCCTCGACCAGTTCCAGCGTCCTGAGCATGTAGCCGACCTGCTGCTCGATCATGAAGCTGATCGAATTGTGCCCGAGGTTGGTGTTCGGCCCGTAGAGGATGAACATGTTGGGGAAGCCCGCGACCATGATGCCGAGATACGCCTCCGGTCCCTCGCGCCACGTGTCCTTCAGCGTGCGCCCGCCCTCGCCGGTGACCGACATCGACCAGTCCCATTGCGTGGTTTCGAAGCCGGTGGCGAAGATCAGCACGTCGAGCTCGTGGAAGCCATCGGCGGAGCGCACGCCGTTCGCTTCGATGCCCGTGATCCCGGCGGTTTCGAGCGTGACGTTGTCGCGCATCAGCGCGGGGTAGAAATCGTCGGTGATGAGGATGCGCTTGCACCCGATCGGGTAATCGGGGGTCAGCTTCGCGCGCAGCTCGAGATCGGGCACCTGCGCCTCGAGATGGTCGAGCGCGGTGCGGGTGTAAGCGGCGCGGCCCTCGGGCGTCCATTTGAACGCTTGCCAGAAGAAATTATCGGCATTGTCGAAGATCATCGCGCGCTGCGCGGCGCCGAGCTTCATCGCGACGTCGACGTTGGTCGCCATCAGCGCCTTCGTCTCGTCGGTCACATGCTGGTCGTTGCGTGGCACGACCCAGTTGGGCGTACGCTGGAAGACGACGAGATGCCCCGCCTGCTTCGCGATCTCGGGAATGAACTGCACCGCACTGGCGGCCGATCCGATCACACCGACGCGCTTGCCAGTGAGATCGACGCTGTCGTCCCACGCCGCCGCATGCCATTTCGGCCCGGCAAAATTCTCGACGCCGGGGATGTCGGGAAAGCACGGACGGCTGAGCTGGCCGAGCGCGGGAACGATCGCGTCGAACCGCTCGCTTGTGCCGCGCTCGGTCTCGACGTTCCATTCGCCCGCCGCCTCGTCCCATGTCGCGCTCGTCACGCCTTCGTTGAGGCGCAACACTTCGCTCAGGCCGAATTGTTCGACGAGACCCTTGGTGTAGTCGTGGATCTGCGCCCCGCGCGCGTAATTGTGGCTCCAGTTCGGGTTGGGCGCGAAGCTGAACTGATAGAGGATCGCGGGTACGTCGCACGCGACGCCGGGATAGCGGTTCGCGCGCCAGGTGCCGCCGACGGAATCGGCGTGCTCGAAAACGGTGACGTCGTGGCCGGCCTCGCGCGCCTTGATCGCGGCGCACAGCCCGCCCATGCCCGCACCGATCACCGCAACCCGCTTGCTCATCACGCTCTCCATCGGCGGTTTTGCTCCGCTCGACGTGCAAGATGCCGTGTCCGGCGGAGCGATGGAAGAGGGTTTAAGTCGGTTGCGTTAGATCGTGCCGAAAACGGGTGCCGGCAGTGCCGACACCCGTCGTTCCGTCAGCGGCAGCGTACGTTGTTGCGGTCGACCGACTTGCCGAGCGCCGCGCCACCCGCGCCGCCGAGCAGCGCGCCGAGCAGGCCCGACCCGCCGGGCGAAATCGCCGAACCGAGCACGCCGCCCGCGATGCCGCCGACGATCAGACCGGTCGTGCCATCCGAACGGCGGCAGTAATAGCGCCCGTCCCGGCCCGCATAGACACGATCGTTGTCGGACAAGCGGCGCTCGCGATAGCGCGCATCGTCGCGATAATAGCGGTCGGCCTCGTAGCCGCCATAGGCCGGATCGGGGCTGTTGTAATCGTAGCGGCTGTAGCCGCTGTCGACATAGCCCGGGCCGCCGCCGTAGCGGTCACCGACGCAACCCGTCACCATCACCGCCGCACCGATCGCGGCCAACGCAACACTCCGCATCGTCTTCTCCTGTTGTCTGGGTGAAGACGTAATCGTCGATGCGGCACTTGGTTGCGCCGGATCAGCGTCACGGCGGTACTTTTGCCCGCCCGCGACGGTGCCGCGCGTCAGCGGGCGATCCCGCCCGCGGCGAGCACCGCCAGCGTCATCAGATCGCTCGCCGACGAGGTCATCGGCGCGATCTGTACGGGCTTCTCCATGCCCACCAGCATCGGCCCGATCACGCTGTCCCCGCCAAGTTCGCGCAGCAGCTTGGCCGAAATGTGCGCCGACTGGAGGCCAGGCATGATCAGGACGTTCGCCGGGCCGGACAGGCGCGCAAAGGGATAATTGGCGAGCTGCGCCGGGTTGAGCGCGACGTCGGGCGTCATCTCCCCCTCATATTCGAACCCGACGTTGCGCCCATCAAGCACGGTGATCGCCTCGCGCACGTTGTCGAGGAAGGTGCCCTTCGGATTGCCGAAGGTTGAGTAGCTGAGGAAGGCGACGCGCGGCTCGTGCCCCATGCGGCGCGCGACGGCGGCGGTCTGCTCGGCGATGTCGGCGAGCTGCTCGGGCGTCGGACGCTCGTTCACCGTCGTGTCGGCGATGAACACCGTGTGGCTCTGCCCGACCATCAGGTGAATGCCGAACGGCGTGCGGCCGGGCGCCGGATCGATCACGCGGCGTACCTCGCGCATCGATTGCGCCCAGGTCCGCGTGACACCGGTGATCATCGCGTCGGCATGCCCCATCTGCAGCAGCACCGCGCCGAACGTGTTGCGATCCTGATTGATCATCCGCTCGCAGTCGCGGCGCAGATAGCCGCGGCGCTGGAGCCGCTTGTACAGGAAGTCGACCATCTCGGGCACCAGCGGCGAGATGCGGCTGTTGTGCAGTTCATACTCCTCCGGGTTGCTGATGCCGAGCGCGCGGAGCCGATCGGGCACGTCGTCGCGGCCCACCAGCACCGGCACGCCGTAGCCCCCCTCCTTGAAGGCGACCGCCGCGCGCAGCACCACTTCTTCCTCGCCCTCGGCGAACAGCACGCGCTTGGGATGCGCACGCGCGCCCTCGTAGGCGAGGCTGAGCACCGACGTCGTCGGGTTGAGCCGCGCGCGCAGGCGCTGGCGATAGCCCTCCATGTCGAGGATCGGGCGCGTCGCAACGCCCGAATCCATCGCCGCCTTGGCGACGGCGGCGGGCACGATCTCCATCAGCCGCGGATCGAACGGCGCGGGAATGATATAGTCCGCGCCGAAGACGTGCTGCACGCCGTAGGCGGCGGCGACTTCCTCCGGCACGCGCTCACGCGCGAGCTCGGCGATCGCCTGCGCTGCGGCGATCTTCATCTCCTCGTTGATCCCCGTCGCACGCACGTCGAGGGCACCGCGGAAGATGAACGGGAAGCCGAGCACGTTGTTGACCTGATTAGGATAATCTGACCGGCCGGTGGCGATGATCGCATCGGGCCGCGCCGCCTTGGCGAGTTCGGGCCGGATCTCGGGCTCGGGATTGGCCATCGCGAAGATGATCGGGGCGGGCGCCATATCCTTGACCATCTCAGGCTTCAGCGCGCCGGCGGCGGAGAGGCCGAGGAACACGTCGGCGCCGACCAGCGCCTCGGTCAGCGTGCGCGCCTCGGTCGGCACGGCATGCGCCGACTGCCACTGATTAACGCTCTCGCGACCCTGATGTATCACGCCCTTGCGATCGCACAGGATGACGTTGTCGCCGCCGACGCCCATCGCCTTGATCAGTTCGGTGCAGGCGATCGCCGCCGCGCCCGCGCCGTTGACGACGACCTTGATGTCGCCCAGCCGCCGGCCGGTCAGCAGGCAGGCGTTGATCAGCCCCGCCGCGGTAATGATCGCGGTGCCGTGCTGGTCGTCGTGGAAGACGGGGATGTTCATCCGCTCGCGCAGCGTCTGCTCGATGATGAAGCACTCGGGCGCCTTGATGTCCTCAAGGTTGATCCCGCCGAACGACGGCTCGAGCAGCGCGACGCAGTTGATGAAGGCATCGACGTCCTCGGTCGCGACTTCGAGATCGATCGAATCGACGTCGGCGAAGCGCTTGAACAGCACCGCCTTGCCTTCCATCACCGGCTTGGAGGCAAGCGCGCCGAGATTGCCCATGCCGAGGATCGCGGTGCCATTCGAGATGACGGCGACGAGATTGCCCTTGGTGGTGTAATCGTAGGCGGTCGCAGGATCGTCGGCGATCGCCTGCACCGGCACGGCGACGCCGGGAGAATAGGCGAGCGCGAGATCGCGCTGCGTCGCCATCGGTTTCGAAGCGACGATCTCGATCTTGCCGGGCCGCCCTTCGGAATGGAACAGCAGCGCCTCGCGCTCGGAAAACTGGACGTTGGTCTTGGTCTGATCGGTCATGCGGGCACCCGGGGGAGAGGTTCGCCCGCGACCTTTACGGGCGCATGGTCACGATGCAACCGCGTGGGCGACAAAGAGATCGGGCTGATCGAGCGCGGCACCCGCGACGCGGCGCTCGAGCGCGAGCAGCAGCTGCTTGTTGGGCAAACCGCCGCCGAACCCGGTCAGCGCGCCGCCCGCGCCGATCACGCGGTGGCACGGCGTGACGATTGACAGCGGATTGCGCCCGTTCGCCGCCCCCACCGCGCGCGTCGCGGTCGGCCGGCCGACCGCCACCGCGATGTCGCGGTAGCTGCGCGTCTCGCCGTAGGGGATGGCGAGCAGCGCTGCCCACACCGCCAGCTGGAAATCGGTACCGATCGGATCGAGCGGCAGATCGAACGCGGTGCGCGTCCCTGCGAAATACTCCGCCAGCTGTCGCGTCGCGGCGACGAGCACCGGGTGATCGCGTCCAACGGTTCGCGGGGCGTAGCGCCGCTGCATGGAAGCATCGTCGTTCCACAGCACGGCCGCGAGCCCGCGGTCGCTGGCGACGAGCGTGAGGTCGCCGGTCGGCGAGGCGATGACGGTCGCGGCATAGGTCATGGACGTCTCCTAACGTGTGCTGTGCGCGCCGGCATCCCGTCGCTTGCGGTCAAACCCACGCTCGCCAAGCGGGCATGCGCTGGGTAAGCCGCGCCTTTCCGCAGTCCCGCGCCCGATCGATTTTATAAAAGCCATGACCGACGCCCCCGCCCCGACGCCGATGATGGCGCAATATCTCGCGCTCAAGGAAGAGGCGGGTGACTGCCTGCTGTTCTATCGCATGGGCGATTTCTTCGAGCTGTTCTTCGACGATGCGCGGATCGCCAGCGGGGTGCTCGACATCGCGCTGACGGCGCGCGGCGAGCATGAGGGCAGCAAGATTCCAATGTGCGGCGTCCCCGTTCACGCCGCGACGGCCTATCTCCAGCGGCTGATCAAGGCGGGGCACCGCGTCGCGATCGCCGAGCAGACTGAGAGTCCGGAGGCGGCGCGCAAGGCGCGCGGATCGAAGGCACTGGTCAATCGCGCGATCGTCCGCTTCGTCACCGCAGGTACGCTGACCGAGGAAGCGCTGCTCGATGCGCGCGCCGCGAACTGGTGCGTCGCGGTGGGCGAAGCGGCGGGCGGCGTCGGCGTCGCGGCGGCGGACATCTCTACCGGCCGGTTCGAGGTGATCGCGTGCAGCGCGCAGGCGCTGGGGGCTGAACTCGCGCGCCTCGGCGCGGCGGAGGTGATCGCCGCGGAGGGGAGCGACGCGCCCGCGACGGTGTGGCGGCCGCGCGGCGATTTCGACAGCGCGCGCGGCGAGGAGCGGCTCCGCCGGCTGCACGGCGTCGCGACGCTCGACGGCTTCGGCCAGTTCGACCGCGCGATGCTCGCCGCCGCGGGTGGGCTGGTCGCGTATCTGGAACATAACGGCAAAGGCACCCTGCCGCTGCTGCGCCCGCCGGTGATCCGCCGCAGCGCGGAGGCGATGGCGATCGACGCGGCGACGCGCGAGAGCCTGGAACTGACGTGCAGCGCAGGCGGCGTGCGCAAGGGCAGCTTGCTCGACGCGGTCGACCGCACGGTGACGGGCGCTGGCGCACGGCTGCTCGCCGCCGATATCGGCGCGCCGCTGATGGACAAGACCGCGATCGAGGCACGGCTGGCGCTGGTCGCCTTCTTCCACGACGACAGCGACGCGCGCGCGCGGCTGCGCGATCGGCTACGCGCGCTGCCCGACATCGGGCGCGCGCTCGGCCGGCTCGCCGCAGGGCGCGGCAGCCCGCGCGATCTCGGACAATTACGCGACGGGCTCGACGGCGCGTGGCTGCTCGGCGAGACGCTCGGCAGCTCGCTGCCCGGGCTGGTCGAGAACGGCGGCAGCGACCTTCTCGCGCAGCTCGCGCCGCGGCTGCGCGGACACGGCGAACTGATCGACCTGCTCAAGCGCGCGCTCGTCCCCGCCCCGCCGATCGACGCGGCGGCCGGTGGGTTCATCGCCGAGGGTTACGACGCCGCGCTCGACGATCTGCGCGATGCGGGCAGCGGCGGGCGCCGCGCGATCGCCGCTTTGGAGGCGCGCTACCGCGACGAGACGGGCATCGCCGCGCTCAAGATCCGGCACAACAACGTACTTGGCTATCACGTCGAGGTCGCCGCGCGCAGCGCCGACCCGCTGATGAAACCGGAGTCGGGATTCACGCACCGCCAGACGCTCGCCGGCGTCGTGCGCTTCAACGCCCCCGAGCTGCACGAGGTGGCGAGCCGCGTGACGCAGGCGGGGGCGCATGCGATCGCAGCGGAGGCGGCACATCTCGAGGATCTGATCGCCGCTGCGCTCGCCTGTGCCGAGCCGATCGCGGCGACCGCCGACGCGCTAGCCCGGCTCGATGTGGCGGCGGGGCTCGCCGAGCGCGCCGCCGAGGGCGGCTGGGCGCGGCCCGCATTGGTCGATCACGCCTGCTTCGACGTCGTCGGCGGGCGGCACCCGGTGGTCGAGGCGGCGGTGGCGAAATCGGGTGACCGCTTCGTCGCCAACGACTGCTCGCTGTCGGAAAGCTCACGCCTATGGCTGGTGACCGGCCCGAACATGGGCGGCAAGTCGACCTTCCTGCGGCAGAACGCGCTGATCGCCGTGCTCGCGCAAGCCGGAAGCTATGTGCCCGCGACCAGCGCGACATTGGGGCTGGTCGACCGGCTGTTCAGCCGCGTCGGCGCATCGGACAATCTCGCACGCGGACGCTCGACCTTCATGGTCGAGATGGTCGAGACCGCGGCGATCCTGGCGCAAGCGACGCCGGCAAGCTTCGTGATTCTCGACGAGGTGGGGCGTGGCACGTCGACCTATGACGGGCTTGCGATCGCCTGGGCGGTGGTTGAGGCGATCCACGAGGACAATCGCTGCCGCTGCCTGTTCGCAACGCATTACCACGAGCTAACGCGGCTCGCCGAGCGCTGCGACGCGCTGAGCCTCCACCACGTTCGCGCGCGCGAGTGGAAGGGCGAGCTGGTGCTGCTCCACGAACTCGCCGACGGGCCGGCGGATCGCAGCTACGGGCTCGCCGTCGCGCGGCTCGCCGGGATGCCGCCGGCAACGGTCGCGCGTGCCAAGGCGGTGCTGGCGAAGCTGGAGGCGGGCCGCGCCAAGACCGGCGGGCTCGCCGCGGGGCTCGACGATCTGCCGCTGTTCGCGGCCGCCGCGGCGGCGCAGAGCGAGGAGGCGCGCGATCCGCTGCGTGAAGCAGTGGAAGGGCTCGACGTCGATACGCTCTCCCCGCGCGAGGCGCTCGATCAATTGTACCGGCTGAAGGCGATCGTACGCGAGGACTGAAGGCGCAGCGTCCGGCACCCCGATCGGCGCCCCGCCCTGCTTGATCCCTCGTCGCCGCACCCCGATATGCCGCGGCGATGAAGGACAATCTTACGCCCAAGGCGATCGTCGCCGCTCTCGACGCACATATCATCGGACAACGGGACGCCAAGCGCGCGGTCGCGGTTGCGCTGCGCAACCGGTGGCGGCGGCAGCAACTGAGCCCTGATCTGCGCGATGAGGTGACGCCCAAGAACATTCTGATGATCGGGCCGACCGGCTGCGGCAAGACCGAGATCAGCCGCCGCCTCGCGAAGCTCGCCGATGCGCCGTTCGTGAAGGTGGAAGCGACCAAGTTCACCGAGGTCGGCTACGTCGGCCGCGACGTCGAGCAGATCGCGCGCGACCTCGTCGAGGAGGCGATCCGGCTGGAGAAGGAGCGCCGGCGCGCCGCGGTGAAGGACAAGGCGGAGGAAGCCGCGATGGCGCGGCTGCTCGATGCGCTGGTCGGCAAGGATTCGAGCCAGGCGACACGCGAGAGCTTCCGCCAGCGCTTCCG
The DNA here is from genome assembly GCF_014217605.1 of Sphingomonas sp. NBWT7. Lineage (NCBI taxonomy): Bacteria > Pseudomonadati > Pseudomonadota > Alphaproteobacteria > Sphingomonadales > Sphingomonadaceae > Sphingomonas > Sphingomonas sp. NBWT7. The sequence continues at coordinate 2,135,794 of NZ_CP043639.1, forward strand.
CGACGGGCATCTCGACCAGACCGAGATCGAGCTCGAGCTGCAGGCCGCGCCGCAGATGCCGTTCGAGCTGCCGGGCGGCGCGCAAATGGGGATGATCAACCTCGGCGAGATGTTCGGCAAGCTCGGCGGCGGGCAGACCAAGCGGCGCAAGCTCCTGGTGCCATCGGCGTGGGAAAAGCTGGTCGAGGAGGAGGCCGACAAGCGGCTGGACCAGGACGAGGTGAGCCGGATCGCACTCGCTGACGCGGAAGCGAACGGGATCGTCTTCCTCGACGAGATCGACAAGATCGCGGTGAGCGACGTGCGCGGCGGATCGGTGAGCCGCGAGGGCGTCCAGCGCGATCTGCTGCCGCTGATCGAGGGCACCACCGTGTCGACCAAATACGGCCCGATGAAAACCGATCACATCCTGTTCATCGCCAGCGGCGCGTTTCACGTCGCGAAGCCGAGCGACCTGCTGCCCGAGCTTCAGGGCCGCCTGCCGATCCGCGTCGAGCTGAAGGGGCTGACCGAGGACGATTTCGTCGCGATCCTGTCGGACACCAAGGCCTCGCTGCCGGCGCAGTACAAGGCGCTGATCGGCACCGAGGGCGTCGACGTGACCTTTACCGACGACGGCATCCGCGCCGTCGCGCGGATCGCGGCGGAGGTGAACGGTGAGATCGAGAATATCGGCGCGCGCCGGCTGCAGACGGTGATGGAGAAACTGCTCGAGGAAGTGAGCTTCGACGCGGAGGACCGCGGCGGCACCGCGCTGACGGTCGATGCCGCCTATGTCGACAAGCAGCTCGCCAGCGTCGCGCGCAACACCGACCTCAGCCGCTTCGTCCTGTGATGCCCGCCGCCCCGCCCGGCCGACAAGGCCAGGCGGGGCGATAGGCGCTAACAGCGGAAAGAAATGGTGCTGCCGGTGAGGATTGAACTCACGACCTCAGCCTTACCAAGGATGCGCTCTACCACTGAGCTACGGCAGCACTGCCCGCGCGCCGATCGGCTGCAAGCGAGGGCGCCCTAGAGACGAGCGGGACCCGATTGTCAAGGCGCTGACGGCGCGCAATAGCAACCGCGATGGACAGCAACGAGGATCGCGCGGCCCGCCGCGCCGCGGCGCTGCGCGCCAACCTGCGCCGCCGCAAGGAGCAGGCACGCGGCCTCGCCGGCACGACCGACGCACGCGAGCCGTCGGCGCCCGACGGCGATCCGGCGACGGCAGCGCCGGACCCCAACGAAGAAGCACCGGGCGCCTGAGCCGCCCAGCGCGCCTGCGGTGCCTTAGGGCGCTCAGCCGGCGACGATCGGCGCGCACTTCTCCTCGAGCCACGCCCGGTCCGCGCCATCGAGCACTCCGCCAAGTGCAGCTGCGACGCGCACGTGATAGGCGTTGAGCCACGCCAGCTCGTACGCCGTCAGCAATGACGGATCGATCAGGTCACGCTCGATCGGCACTAACGTCAGCGTGTCGAAGCCGAGCATCACGTCTTCGCCGCCGTCGATCCGACGCTCCTCCACTAGCAACAGATTCTCGATGCGGATGCCGTAATCCCCCGCCTTGTAATAGCCGGGCTCGTTGGAGAGGATCATGCCCGGCAGCAGCGGTTCGGACGGGCCGCCGCCGGGATAGCTCGGCTTGGCGATCCGCGCCGGCCCTTCGTGGACCGAGAGGTAGCTGCCTACGCCGTGCCCCGTGCCGTGCGCGAAATCGAGCCCCGCCTGCCACAGCGGGAGCCGGGCGAGGATATCGAGCTGCGAACCCACCGTGCCGCGCGGGAAGACCGCGGTGGCGAGCGCGATATGCCCCTTGAGCACGCGGGTGTAGCGGTCGCGCATCTCGGTGGTCGGCGCACCGATCGGGACGACGCGCGTCACGTCGGTCGTGCCGTCGTCATATTGGCCGCCCGAATCGATCAGGTAGAGCTGCCCCGGCTCGATCGGCAGGCTCGATTCCTCGGTGACGTGATAGTGCGGGATCGCGCCATTGGGGCCGGTCGCGGAGATTGCGTCGAACGACAGGTCGCGCAGCACGCCGGTTTCGCGCCGGAACGCCTCTAGCCGCGCCGCGGCGGATAGCTCCGTCTGCCCGCCCTTGGGGCCTTCGATCGAGATCCACCGCAGGAAGCGGGTCAGCGCCGCGCCGTCGCGGGTGCTGGCGGCGCGGTGCCCCGCCTGCTCGACCGGGTTCTTCACCGCACGCGGGATGACGGTGGGGTCGCGCAGCGCGAGAACGCGGCCGCCCGCCGCCTCGATCGCGAGCGGGATCGCGGCGACCGACAGCGCGGGATCAACCGCGACGCGTTTGCCCGAAAAACCGCCGAGCGCCCCGGCGAACGCCGCGCGATCGTGGACCCGCACCGCATTGCCGAGATGCTGCGCGACCGCCTCCGTCATCTTCTCGGGCGCGACGAAGAGGTCCGCTGTGCCGTCGGCGTTGACGATCGCGTAGGACAGCGCGACCGGGGTGCGGGAGACGTCGCCGCCGCGCACGTTGAACACCCAGGCAATCGATTCGAGTGCGGCGAGAACAACGGCGTCGGCCTTCTGCTCGCCGAGCCAATCGGCGACCGCAGCGCGCTTCTCGGCGGACGAGCGCCCGGCATGGCGATCATCGTGCACCGCCAACTTCGCGTCCGAACGCTGCGGCTGATCGGGCCAGATCGCGTCGACCGGATTGGTATCGACCGGGATGAGTGTCGCGCCGACGGCGGCGAGCGCCTTCGATGCCTCGTCGACCCAGGCGCTCGTGTGGAGCCATGGATCATAGCCGATCCGCGCGTCCTGCTTCACATGCCCGGCAAGCCACCCCGACACGCTCGTCTCCGGCACGCCGACAAACTGCCAGTCGTCCGCCGACACCTGCTGGCGCACCTGCAGCGTGTAGCGCCCGTCGATGAAAATCGCCGCTTCCGCGGGCAGCACCACCGCGGTGCCGGCCGACCCCTGGAAGCCGGTGAGCCAGGCGAGGCGCTGCGCATAGGCGCCGACATATTCGCTCATATGCTCGTCGGTCAGCGGCACGACGAAGCCGTCGAGCTGCTGGCGGGCGAGCTGGTCGCGCAGGGCGGCAAGGCGGTCGGTGTAGGTGGACATGGGGCTCCTCGATCGGCCACCCGCCCCTCTCGCCGGCGGCGGGCGGGGCAGGTTCGTTACCGCCCCGATATGGCAGATGCACGCGCTTCGTGCCATGCAGCGCGGATGCTCGCCTCTCCCCCGCCCCGCGCATGAACGCCGACGTCCTCATCATCGGATCGGGCGCCGCCGGGCTCACCGCCGCGCTCAACCTCGCCGATCGCTTCCAGGTCACCGTACTCGCCAAGGGCGCGCTCAACGAAGGGTCGACCGCCTGGGCGCAGGGCGGGATCGCCGCGGTGCTCGAACCGGGCGACACGTTCGAGAACCATGTCGAGGACACGATGGTCGCCGGCGCCGGGCTCAACGATCGCGAGATTGTCGAGTTCGTGGTGGAGAACGCACCGGCCGCGATCGAGCGGCTGCAGAAGCTCGGCGTGCCGTTCGCGCAGGACGGCAATGCTTTGCACCTGACGCGCGAGGGTGGGCATTCGCACCGCCGCATCGTCCACGTCGACGACGCCACCGGCTGGGCGGTGCAGGAGGCGCTGCAACGCGCGGCCGAGGCGCATCCCAACATCACCTTGGCGCCCGATCAGGTCGCGATCGATCTCGCCACCGGGCGGCACGAAGAGCGCTATTCGGGCTCGGGCAATGTTTGGGGTGTCTACGCGGTCGATCGCCAGACCGGACGGGTGAACCTCTACACCGCGCGCGCGACGATCCTCGCGACCGGCGGCGCGGGGCGGACGTACCTATTCTCCACTGCACCGCGCGGGGCGACCGGCGACGGGATCGCGATGGCGTGGCGCGCCGGCGCGCGCGTCTCCAACATGGAGATGATGCAGTTCCACCCGACCTGCCTCTACAATCTCGAGGTCAAGAATTTCCTCATCACCGAGGCGGTGCGCGGCGAGGGCGGACGGCTGATCAACCCGCAGACCGGCAAGCGCTTCATGACCTATTACGATCCGGAGCGGCTCGAGCTCGCCCCGCGCGACGTGGTGGCGCGCGCGATCGACGCCGAGATCAAGCGCTACGGGCTGGATTACGTCCACCTCGACATCAGTCACCAGCCCGCCGATTTCGTGCGCGGGCACTTCCCCAACATCTACGAGAAGCTGAAGGGGCTCGGCATCGACATGACGGTGCAGCCGATCCCCGTCGTGCCCGCGCAGCATTACACGTGCGGCGGGATCGTCGTCGATCGCGACGGGCGCACCGATCTGCCGCATTTGTACGCTGCGGGCGAATGTACCGAGAGCGGGTTGCACGGCGCGAACCGACTGGCGTCGAACTCGCTGCTTGAATGCTTCGTGTTCGGCGAGGCGGCGGCGAAGCACATCGCGGCCAATTGGGACGCTCTGCCCTCGGTGCCGGCGATCCGCCCGTGGGACGAGAGCCGCGTCACCGACTCCGACGAGGAAGTGGTGATCAAGCAGAACTGGACCGAGATCCGTCGCTTCATGTGGAATTACGTCGGCATCGTGCGCACGACCAAGCGGCTCCAGCGCGCGCAGCACCGCATCAAGCTGCTGACCAGCGAGGTCGAGGATTATTACGGCCATTTCCGCGTGACGCCCGACCTTATCGAGCTCAGAAACCTGCTACAGACCGCCGAGCTGATCGTACGATCGGCGCTGCACCGGCACGAGAGCCGCGGCCTGCATTTCACGCTCGACTGGCCCGAGACGCTGCCGCAGCCGGTGGATACGGTGCTCGTTCCGTGACACGGCGACGACCTGGCGTATGTCAGGCCCCGTTCATCGCAGATCGCGTAGCGCCTCATGTTCAATGAGCCATTTGCCGGTAGCGTGCATGCCTGGGTCAGGGCGGGGCAAGCACAAGAAGATGTTAGGACGTTTGGCCGCCGCGGCGGCGATCCTGTCGATGACGGCGACGCTGGCAGGATGTGTCGAGCCGCGGCCCGCGCAGTCTGCCAGAGCGCCCGCGCAGCCGGCGTATGACGCCCCCGCTTACGTCGTCGCTATCCCCGTCCCCACGCCGCGCCGGCTGCCGACCGACAATGCCCCGCGTCAGCTGACCGCGTCGATCCAGCAGCTGGTGCGCGAGTTTCCCGGCACCGCCGGCGTTGCCATCCGCGCGGTCGATGAGGGCTGGACGGTGCAGAGCAATGGACGGCTCAAGCTGCCGCAGCAGAGCGTCAGCAAATTGTGGGTCGCGATGACGTTGCTCGACCAGCGCGATCAGGGGCGGCTGCGGCTCGACGATCCGATCACACTGACGCCGGCGGATCTCACGCTGTTCCACCAGCCGATCGCCAATCTGGTGAAGGGCGGCAGCTACCAGACGACGGTGGGCAACCTCCTATTTCGCGCGCTGACGCAGAGTGACAATACCGCCAACGATCGGCTGCTGACGCTGGTCGGCGGGCCTTCGGCGGTGCGCGAGTTCATCGAGCGCAAGCAGCTCGGCGATATCCGCTTCGGCCCGGGCGAGCGGCTGCTGCAGGCAGGCACCGCCGGGCTGACGTGGAACCAGGCGATGAGCGTCGGCAACACGTTCGAGATCATGCGCGCGCGCCTGTCGCCCGAGACGCGGCAGGCGGCAATGCGGCGTTATATCGGCGATCCGCCCGACGGCGCGGCGCCGCTGGCGATCGCCGATGCGCTGGCGCGGCTGTTCCGCGGCGAACTGCTGTCGGAAACCTCAACGCGCCTGATCGTCAGCACGATGGAATCGAGCCGTACCGGGCGCGCGCGGCTCAAGGCCGGGATCGCGCCGGGCTGGACGCTCGCGCACAAGACCGGCACCGGCCAGGAGCTCGGCGGCCGCAATGCCGGGTTCAACGACGTCGGCGTCATCACCTCGCCCGACGGGCGGCGCTACGCGGTCGCGGTGATGATCGGCGACACGACGCAGCCGATGCGCGTGCGCCAGCAGCTGATCCAGGCGGTCGCGGCGACGGTAACGGGCTATCGCGGAGCGGCGACGATCGCGACACGTGAGGGCGACGACCCGGAAGGCTGAGCGGCCGCCCGCGATCCCCTGCCCTCACCGTTTGTTCCGCGCGCGCCGATCCGCTAAGCCGCGCGGCATGCCGCACCTCTACCTCGTCGACGGATCGAGCTTCATCTTCCGCGCCTATCACGTGCTGCCGAAGCTCACCAACAAGCACGGCGAGCCGGCGGGCGCGGTTTACGGCTATACGACGATGCTGTGGAAGCTCGCCAACGACCTCCACAAGGCGGAGGGGCCAAGCCACCTCGCGGTGATCCTCGACAAGTCGGAGAGCACGTTCCGCAACGAGATGTACGATCAGTACAAGGCGCATCGCCCGCCAGCGCCGGAGGATCTGAAACCGCAATTCCCGATGATCCGCGATGCGACGCGCGCCTTTTCGCTGCCGTGTATCGAGGAGCAGGGCTGGGAGGCGGACGACCTTATCGCCTCGTACAGCAAGGCCGCGCTGGCGCAGGGCTGGCAGGTGACCATCGTCAGTTCCGACAAGGATCTGATGCAGCTCCTGACCGAGCCCGGCATCGATATGCTCGATACGATGAAGGACAAGCGCTTCGGGCCGGCGGAGGTGGAGGAGAAGTTCGGCGTCCTCCCCGACAAGCTGGGCGAGGTGCTGGCGCTGATGGGCGACAGTGTCGACAACGTGCCCGGTGTGCCCGGCGTCGGCCCCAAGACCGCGGCGAAGTTGATCCTGGAACACGGCAGTGTCGAAGGCGTGCTGGCCGCGGCGCCCGAGATGAAAAAGGGCAAGCTGCGCGACAATCTGATCGAGCACGCCGAGATGGCGCGCCTGTCGCGCAAGCTGGTCGAGCTCGCGTGCGACGTGCCGCTACCGCAGCCGCTCGAGGAAATGGCGCTCGACGGTATTCCGGAGGCGCCGCTCCGCGCGTTCCTCGAGCATCACGGCTTCAAGTCGCTGCTTGCCAAGCTGCTGGCGGACCAGAACGAGGGCGTCGATCCGACGCCGCCAGAGCCGAGCGGCGTGCCGCACGAAGAAGAGCCGCCGTGCAACCACGACGGCTATGAAACCATCGTCGACGAGGCGGCGCTCGACGAATGGATCGCGGCAGCGCGCCACCAGGGGTGGCTGGCGATCGATACCGAGACGACGGCGAAGGACCCGATGCTCGCCGAACTGGTCGGCGTATCACTCGCGCTCGCCCCCAATCGGGCCTGCTACGTCCCGCTCGGCCACGAGAGCGAGGCGGGCGGCGCCGACATGTTCGCCGACCGGCCGGTGCAGCTCGATCGCGACGCGGCGCTGGCGAAGCTCAAGCCGCTGCTCGAGGATCCGGCGGTGCTCAAGATCGGGCACAATCTCAAATACGACATGATCGTGCTCGACCGGCTCGGCATCGCTGTCGCGCCGTACGACGACACGATCGTGATGAGCTTCGATCTCGACGCCGGGCTACACGGCCACGGGATGGACGAGCTCGCGGCGACGCACCTGTCGCACAGTTGCATCGCGTACAAGGACGTGACCGGTAGCGGCAAGAAGGCGATCGGCTTCCACCAGGTCGATCTGAAGGCGGCGACGCGCTACGCCGCGGAGGATGCCGACGTGACGCTGCGGCTGTGGCGGCGTTTTCGCGCCCGCCTGCCGATCGAGCGCGCGACGCGGGTGTACGAAATGGTCGACCGGCCGCTCGTCGCCGTCATCGCGCGGATGGAGCGGCACGGGATCAAGGTCGATCGCGCGCGGCTGGCGCAGCTGTCGGGCGAGTTCGCGACGCAGATGGCGCAGCTGGAAGGCGTGATTCACGGTATCGCCGGCGCGCCGTTCACGATCGGCAGCCCCAAGCAATTGGGCGACGTCCTGTTCGAGAAGATGGGCATCAAGGGCGGGCGCAAGGGCAAGAGCGGCGTCTATTCGACCGACGTCAACGAGCTCGAGCGGATCGCGGCGGACAAGGACGGCCCGGGCGCCGAGATCGCCGCCAAGGTGCTCGAATGGCGCCAGCTTTCGAAGCTGAAATCGACCTATACCGACAGCCTGCAGGAGCAGATCCACCCCACCACCGGCCGCGTCCACACCAGCTACTCGCTGACGGGCGCGCAGACCGGGCGGCTGTCGTCGACCGACCCCAACCTCCAGAACATTCCGATCCGCACCGAGACCGGGCGGCAGATCCGCGACGCCTTCGTTGCCGAACCGGGGCACGTCATCCTCGCGGCGGACTATTCGCAGATCGAGCTTCGACTGGCGGCGCACATGGCCGATGTGCCTGCGCTGAAGGAGGCCTTCGCGCGCGGCGACGACATTCACTCGCTCACTGCGCAGGAGCTTTTCGGGACGGTCGATCGCGACACGCGCGGGCGTGCCAAGACGATCAACTTCGCGATCCTCTACGGCATCAGCCGCTGGGGGCTGGCCGGGCGGCTGGATGTCAGCGCGGACGAGGCGCAGGCGATGATCGACCGCTATTTCGAGCGCTTCCCCGGCATCAACCGCTACATCGCCGAGACGCTGCAATCGGTGCGGGAACAGGGGTTCACCAAGACGCTGTTCGGCCGAAAGACGCATTTCTCGCGGATCAAGAGCAAGGTGCAGCACGAGCGGCAGGGCGCCGAGCGCGCCGCGATCAACGCGCCGATCCAGGGGACGAGCGCGGACATCATCAAGCGCGCGATGGCACGGATCGAGCCGGCTTTGGCGGAGGCCGGGCTCACCGGCACGCGGATGCTGCTGCAGGTGCACGACGAACTCGTCTTCGAGGTGCCCGACGCCGAGGTCGAAGCGGCGAAGCCGGTGATCGAGCGCGTGATGGCGACCGCGGCCGAACCCTATGTGACGCTCGACGTGCCACTCGCGGTCGAGATCGGCACGGGTGCGAGCTGGGGCGCGGCGCACTAGTGCGCGGGCGCACGCGGACGATACTCGTCACCGCCGTGGCCGGGGGGCCGCTTCGGTGACCGAGACGTCACAGGATATCGCGCAGCTCGCCAAGGGGGGGCGGACGAACGTTGCAGGCTTCATCCTGCGGCTGGCGGCGCGCATCCCGTTCCTGTTCATCGCCGGGCGGCTCTACGGCCCCGATCTCGTCGGACGGTTCGCGATCGCGGTGGTGGTGGTGGAGCTCGCCGCGCTGGTCGCGACGCTGGGGCTGAAGCGCGGGTTGGCGCAGGCGCTGAGCCGCACCGAGCGGCCGCACGCGCATGTCGTGTGCGACGCGCTGATGGTGGCGGCGATCCTGTCGCTGATCGCCAGCGCGGTGCTGTGGCTGTTCCCGCAGGTGATGTATCCTAACACGCCGACCGTCGGGCTCGACCGCTGGCTGCCGCTGATCATCCTCGCGGTTGCCTGGTCCGACGTCAGCCTCGCCGCGCTCGCCTATCGCCACAATGTGAAGGCGGCGGTGACGGCGCGCGCGGTGGTCGAGCCGTGGACGATCTCGATCGCGGCATGGATCTTCTCCTTCTTTACCACGCGCGACGGGCTGGTGCTGAGCTACGTCGTCTCGATGATCGCGGCGCTGATCGCGTCGATCGTGCCGCTGGTGCGCAGCTACGGCGTGCCGCGCGGCTGGCAGCCGCATTTCACCGAATTGCTGACGCTGATCCGCGACAACGTGCCGCTCGCCGGTGCCGATGCGCTCGAATGGGGGACGCGCAACGTCGACCGCTTCATCCTGGGCGTGATGTTCGAGCCCAAGGTGGTCGGTATCTATTACATGGCGCAGCAGGTCGCGAGCTTGCCGCAGAAATTGAAGACGTCGTTCGATCCGATCCTCGGCCCCGTCATCACGCAGAGCCTTGCCGCGAACGACCTGCCTGCGATCGCGCGGCAGGTGCGGCAGGTCGCCTTCTGGATCGTCGCCGCGCAGGGCTGCCTGACGCTTATGGGATCGATCCCGGGCGAGGCGGTGATGGGGATCGTCGGCCCGCAATTCGTCGCCGGTACCGCCGCGCTCGTCTTCCTGCTGACAGCTGAGGTGCTCGCGTCGACCGGCGCGGTGTGCGAGACCGCGCTGGTCTATACCGCGCGGCACCGCAACCTGATGATCTCGGCGGTGATGCTGGGTTTCCAGGTGGTGCTGAGCTTCGCGCTGATCGGCGCGATGCGCGGCCTCGGCTGGCCGCCCGCGTTCCAGGCAGCGGGGCCGGCCGTGGCGCTGATGGTAAGCGCCGGGCTGACGTCGATGATCAAGGTGTGGCTGCTGAAGCGAATTCTGGCCACCCCCGTCTCGCCGCTGCGCTGGCCGCTGCTGTGGGCAACGCTGGCGGCGCTAGCGGTCGGCGCGGCATTCACCGCCCTGCCCCGCAGCCTCGAATGGGCAGAGATCGTGATCGGCATTCCGGCGATCGCGGCCACGTACCTCTTCATCCTGTGGCGCTGGGCGTTCGGGCCGGAGGATCGCGCGCTGTTCGGCCGCATGCCGCGCGCCGACGAGGCGACGCTGCCGCATGTCGGCTCGCCCGCGCGCTAGACGGAAAAAGGGGGGAAGCTCTTGGATACGACGACGACGCCGGGCGTCCGGCTGGTGCCGGTGACGCAAGGACCGTGGCAAGGCTGGCTGCGCTGGCCGGGCACCGACCCGTTCGAGGATCATACCGGGCCGTTCTTCGCGCGTTACACGGCAGACGGGACGATCGAGTGCGGCTTTCGCCCGGAAGCGAAGAATCGCAACGGCGGCGGCAACGTCCACGGCGGCGCGCTGCTGACCTTTGCCGATTTCTCGCTGTTCATGATCGCATCTGCCGCGCTGCCCGAGTTTCACGGCGTGACGGCGACGCTGAATGCCGAATTCGTCGGCGCCGCCCGCCCCGACCAGCTGCTGACGGCGCGTGGCGAGGTGACCAAAGCGGGGCGCAGCCTGATCTTCGTACGTGGCACGATCGATGACGCGGGCGAAGCGGTGATGAGCTTCTCTGGCGTGATCAAGAAGATCACGCGGCGGCCGGGCGGGCGCGCCGACTAGGCCCCTCTCAAGTCAGGCGCACCCTCCCGTCAGGCGCGCACCGCGCGGCGCAGCACGTCGCCATAGCCCCGCCGCACGCAATCGTGCCCGTCGTAGAAGCCGCGCGCCTTTAGCAGGCGGTGCATCGCGGCGAGGCGGTAAGGCGGTACCGTCGCCGCCATGTGATGCTCGAGATGGTAGTGGACGTGGTTGGGCGCGACGAACAGCCGCTCCCACCAGCGCGCCAGCGTCGTCGAGGTGTTGCGCCGCGGGTCGAGCTCGCCGCGGTCCGCCGCGACACCGTGCTCGCCGATCTGCCGCAGCCGGACGATCGCGGGATAGACGAACAGATAGGCGACCCACCACAAGGCATAGGTCCACGTCGCGCCTGCGGCGGCGAGCGCGCCGAACAGCGCGAGGTGAAAGACGACCCACGGCCCCTGCTCACCCCAGCTGAACCGCGCGAGCAACTGGCGCAGGTCGCGGATGCCGGTACGCCCCGTCAGGTCACGGACGAACTTGCGCCGCAGCGACAGTCGCTCGACGGGATAGCTCTTGACGAAGCCGATGTCGGGATCGCGCGGCGTCCCGGCATATTGATGGTGCTTGAGGTGGTAGCTGCGATACTTCGCGAGCGAGGTGTTCATCGGCACCCCCGCAAGCCACTGGCCGACACGCTCGTTGAGACGGCGCGAGCGGAACAGCGCGTGGTGCGCGCAATCGTGGACGATGATGCCGAGCCCGAGTTGCCGCCCCGCCAGCACCAGGATCGCAAGGACGATCGTCAGCGGGTTGGGCCACGCCGCCGCGAGCGCGAAGGCGCCCGCGATCAGCGCCCAGTTGACCGCTACCGTCCAAGCGCCGCGCCAGTCAGACATACGCGTCAGCGCGGCGATCTCGTCGCGCGACAAGACATCGGTGAAGCGTGCGGCTGTCATGCTATAGGCCCTCGGTTCGAACGATATGTAACAGTGAGCGCCACCCTGAGTCAATTTGAGTTACAAGATTGGCATGAGTTGCCGACCGCGCGCGCGCTGGTTCTTGCCTTTCTGTCTACCAGCGGCGGGGCGACGATGCGCGTCGGCGCGCTGGTGCGGCGCGCGGGGATCGTCGGCGCGGACGCCGCGGCGGTGCGCATGGCGCTGGCCCGGCTGGTGCGCGAGGGGCGCGTCCGGCAGATCGAGCGCGGCGTCTACGCGATCGGTACGGCGGGCGTCGCACTCAACGATCTCGCGCGCGGCTGGCGCACGGCGGAGAGCCGGGTGCGCGACTGGCACGGCAACTGGCTGGTGGTGGCGACCGATCATCTCGGGCGTACCGACAAGCGCCGACTGCGACAGCGCGAGCGCGCGCTTGCGTTGCTGGGGCTGGCGCGGACCGACTGGGGCGCGTGGGTGCGGCCCGACAATCTCGCCGCATCGGGCGACGAGACCGCTGCGCGGCTGGTGGCGCTTGGGCTCGACGACGGGGCGACAATCCTCGGCAACGCGAGGGCCGCGGCGGCGGACGATGCGGCGTGGCGCGGCCTGTGGCCGGCCGCCGCGATCGAGCGCAGCTATCACCACTGGGTCGCCGAGATGGCGGTGAGCGAGGCGCGGCTTCCTGCAATGTCGTTGGAGGCGGCGGCGCGCGAGACGCTGCTGCTCGGCCAGGCGGTGATCCGCGCGATCAACCGCGATCCGCTGCTGCCCACCGCGATGATCGACACCGATCGGCGCGCGGCGATGATTGAAGCGATGCGGCGCTACGACGCGATCGGCAAGGCCGCCTGGGCGAGGATCGACTGAGCGGTCAGGCGGGCGCGAAGAACTTGGTGCCGACGACGCCGACGATGATCAGCGCTATGAAGCCGATCTGGATCGGCGCCAGCCGCTCGCCGAAGATCACCGCGCCGAAGATGGTGACGCCGACCGCGCCGAGCCCGGTCCACACCGCATAAGCGGTGCCGGCCGACAGCCCGCGCATCGCGAGCGCGAGCAGCCCCATGTTGACGAAGCTGAGCGTGATCGGCACCGCCGAGGCGAGCAACGTCCCTTGCATCGCGGCCCATTTGAGGCTCAGCGCCCAGATGATTTCGGTGACGACGGCAACGCCGAGGATGACCCATGCCATATGGCCTGGCTCCTGATCTTGCGGGCTCTAGCGGAAATGCGGCGGCCGGAAACCCGTAAGAGGCGCACGCGACGCCGCGCCCGATAGAGCGCGTCGCCCGGCCTGTCCACCCGCCGCCATTCAGCGCCGTACCGGCCTGTCAGACGCCCGCGGGCATCCAGCGCGGACCCGTGCGTTCGGGATCGTCGAGCGCGATCGGGGCGGGCAGATGAACGAATTCGACGTGCAGCCCCCACGGCGTGTTGCCGAACCAGCATTGATTGCCAGGTCCCTTCTCCTTGCCGCCGAGATCGATCGGCCCGTCGAGCATCGTGCCGCCCGCCTGGCGAAAACGGTCTGCCGCCGCGTCGAGATCGTCGACGTAGAGGGCGAAATGGTGCAGCCCCATGCGCGTCGGCCCGTCAGGGGTGGAACCGTGGACACCGTCGACCTCGAACAGCTCGACGTTCGCGCCGTCGGCGATGCGCATCATTCGCATCGCGATGATCCGCGCGCCGGGCTCGAGCCCGTTCTTTCCGTGCATCTCCTCGCCGACCTGCGGCTTGCCGCCCTTCTCGATCAGCGCGTACAGCGTCTCGGCGCCGAACGCCGCCTTGAAGAATTCCTCCGCCTGTTCGATCTGCGGCACGGTGATGCCGATATGTTCGATGCCCTTGATGTTGCCCACGTGCGTCTCCCGATACGCAGGCGAGAACAGCGGGGGGCGGCGGACGGTTGCATGACCACGCCACCTTCTCTCGTTGCGGCGCGCGCCTAGGCGATGCGCAGCAAGCTGAGCACGTGCCGGCGCAAGGCGCGCTACCCGAGTGTTGACGCCGCGCTGGCGGCGGCGACGTGGGACGGCAGCTTGCGAACCTATCGCTGCGATCGGTGTGGACACTTTCACCTCACCAGCCGGCGCAAGGGCAAGTTCGTCGCTGCGGGCTGATCAGCGTCCTGATCGTCAGCCGCCACGCTCGCCCATCACGTAGCCGACCAGCCACCACAGCGCGAACAGCAAGACCCACGCGTAATAACCGATCGGGACGGGATCGCGGCCGCGGCTCATGCCGCAGTCTCGACCAGCGGCGCGATCTCGAACGCGTAGCGCGTCCAGCCGCGCTGGCGGGCGGCGTCGCGTGTCGCCGCGTCCTTCGCCTGCGCGTCCTTCAGCGATTTCTCATGCCCCCAGAACACCTCCGTCCGCCCGTTCGCCAACTCGGCGACGATCCGCCAGTAATGCGTCAGCGGCGCCGCGGTCGGCCCGATCGTCTTGGTATAGCCGTCGGGCATCGTCGCCGTCAGATACCGCTTCTTTCTGGCCATGGGTGGCGTCCCGCGCTCGTCTCTGCCACGGCGCCCCCACGATGAAGCTCCGCGATTTCCTGCTCTTGGTGCTGGTGTGCCTCGTATGGGGCTATAGCAACGTGCTGAGCAAGATCGTCGTCGGCCAGTGGGCCGTGCCGCCGCTGTTCTTCGCCGCGATCCGCTTCGCGATCGTCATCGCGGCGACGCTGCCGTGGCTGCTGCCGATGCCGCGCCCGCGCTGGCGCATCGTCGCAATCGGCATCCTGATGGGCGCGGGAAACTTCGCACTGCTGTTCATCGGATTGCAGAGCGCCAGCCCGTCGGCGGCGGCGGTGGTGATTCAGATCGGCGTGCCGTTTACGACCCTGCTGTCGATCGTGGTGCTGGGCGAGCGAATCCACTGGCGCCGCGCGCTTGGCATCGCGCTGACGCTGGCGGGCGTGCTGCTGGTGGTGTGGAACCCCGACGGCATCGCGCTGTCGACCGGGCTGTGGTTCGTCGTCGGTGCGGCGTTCACCGGATCGCTCGGCGCCGTGCTGATGAAGCAGGTGGAGGACGTGAAGCCGCTGCGTTTCCAGGCGTGGGTCGGGCTGGTCTCGTTCGTGCCGCTCGCGCTGGCTTCCGCCGCGTTCGAACATAACCAGTGGGGAAGCGCGGCGGCGGTCGGCTGGCCATTCGTCGGCGCGGTGCTGTTCGCCGCGCTCGTCGTCTCGGTGCTGGGGCACACGAGCTACTACGGGCTGATCCAGCGCTACGAGGCCAATCTGCTCGCGCCGCTGACGCTGATGACGCCGATCTTCACCATCGCGTTCGGCGTGATGCTGACGGGCGATCGGCTCGACGCGCGGATGGTGGCGGGCGCGGTACTCGCGCTCGCCGGCGTTCTGGTAGTGGCGCTGCGCCAGCGCCCGGCGAGCGCACTGCTGGCGGAGCGCGAACAGGCCTAGCCCCCCTCCGCCGCAGCCCCCCGCCGCCTCATGCAAAGGCCATTTGCAAGCGCGGCACACGTTTCTACGGTCGCCCGCACTTCTTGGGGGAACGACGCCATGATGATCCGATCGACGCTGCTGCTCGGGGTGGCGCTGGCCATCGCGCCGGTCGCGACCGCGCAAGCGACGAAGGATCCGCTCGCGGGAACTGAGCGGCTCGACGGGCTGGTGCCGGTACACGTCGATCGCGCCGACGGGCGCATCCTCCTGTCGCTGCCGCCAGCGGGCAAGGACGGCGTGGTGACGCGGATGCTCTACACCACCGCGCTGCGCACCGGGCTCGGCTCGGCACCGATCGGGCTCGATCGCGCGCAGCCAGGGCCGGCGCAGATGCTGCTGGTCCGCCGACTGGGCAAGAAGGTCGCGTTCGAGCTGGAGAACCCGCGCTTCCGCGCGACGGGCGCGTCGGCCGCCGAGGCCGCGGCGGCGAGCGACGCCTTCGCCACCTCGACGCTGTGGCTGGGCGATGCGATTCCCGCCGCGGACGGCCGCCTGCTGGTCGACATCGCACCCTTCCTCGCGCGCGATACCAAAGGCATCGCCGATCAGCTCAAGGCCGGCGGCGAGAAGGGATGGAAACTCGTCGGCGAGCTGAGCGCGGCGGACGTCAACGCGGTGAAGGCGTTTCCGCTCAACCTCGAGTTCGAGGCGCGGCAGACCTTTGCCAGCGACACGCCCGGCGCGGAGGTGCGCAACATCGCGCCCGATCCGCGTCAGTTCACGCTGGTGGTGCGGCACAGCTTCGTCGCCCTTCCCGCCGCCGGCTACGTGCCGCGCACGTTCGATCCGCGCGGGGGCAGCTTCTCGACGCAGATCCTCGATTTCGGCGCGCCGCTCGGGCGGCAGATCGTCCGCAACCTCGCCAACCGCTTCCGGCTGGAGAAAACCGATCCCGCGGCCGAGCGATCGCGCGTAAAGAACCCGATCGTCTTCTATATCGACAATGCCGCGCCCGAGCCGATCCGTACCGCGCTGCGCGAAGGCGCGTCATGGTGGAAGCAGGCGTTCGACGCCGCAGGCTATATCGATGCCTATCGCGTCGAGATCCTGCCCGACGGCGCCGACCCGCTCGACCTGCGCTACAACGTCGTCAACTGGGTCAATCGCGCGACGCGCGGCTGGTCGTACGGTTATGCCGTCACCGATCCGCGCACCGGCGAGACCCTGAAGGGCGCGGTGCTGCTCGGCTCGCTGCGCGTGCGGCAGGACATGCTGATCTACGAGGGACTGGTCGGCGCGGCGAAGACCGGTAGCGGCGGGCCGAACGATCCCGCGCAGGTCGCGCTGGCGCGCATCCGCCAGCTCGCCGCGCATGAAGTGGGCCACGCGCTCGGCCTCCTCCACAATTTTGCAGGCAGCACGCAGGATCGCGCGTCGGTGATGGATTATCCCGCCCCGCGCATCGGGCTGGTCGACGGCGCGCCCGACCTGTCGGACGCGTACGGCGCAGGGCTCGGCGCGTGGGACGATTATGCGATCGACTGGCTGTACGGCGATCCGGCGGGCGCTGATTCCGACGCTGCGGCGCGCACCAAGGCCGCCGCCGCGCAGGCTCGCGGGCTGCGTTTCGTCGCGGACGAGAACGCGCGCGCCGCATCGAGCGCACAGCCATGGGGCAGCCTGTGGGACGACGGCGCCGACCCGGTCGCCGAACTCACGCGGATGATGGAGGTGCGCCGCGCCGCGGTCGCGCGGTTCGGGCCGGGTGCGCTCGCCGCGGACGAGCCGGCGGCGAACCTCCGGCGCAAGTTCGTGCCGATATGGCTGCTGCATCGCTATCAGGTGGAGGCGGCGGCGAAGCTCGTCGGCGGGGTGCAGTCCGAATATGCGATGGCCGGCGACGGGCACGGAGTGGCGGCGGCGGTGCCTGGACTGGCGCAGGCCGCGGCGCTCGACGCGCTGCTCGCGACGCTCGATCCTGCCACGCTTGACGTGCCCGAGGTGCTGATCCCCGCATTGTCAGCGGGCTGGTCGGGCGACAGCGATCGCCAGTTCGATATCGAGGTGATGCGCACCGCGGGGGGCACGGTGTTCGCCCCACTCGTCGCCGCCGATGTCGCCGCGCAGGTGACGCTGGAGGCGCTCCTCGCTCCCGCGCGGCTCGCCCGCATCGCCGATCAGCACCGGCGCGATTCGCGCGTGCCCGGCCCCGCCGAGCTTGCCGCACGACTGATCGCCATCGCGTCGAATCGCGCCGCGACACCGCGCACCGATGCGGTACGGCAGGTGGTCGGCAGACGTATCCTGATAAGCCTCGCAAGGAGCGCGCGCGATGCGGCGACGGGGCCGCTCGCCGCAGGAATGATCGACGCAGCGGTCACCGATTGGGCGCAGGCGCAGGTGCGGCGCAGCAAGGACGATGCGTGGGCCGCCGCGACGGCGCGGCTGCTGCTCGATCAGGACGCCCTGCGCGCCGAACTCGCGCGTGACGATGCCACGCCCGATATCCCGCCCGGCATGCCGATCGGCAGCGACGATCGGTAAAAAGCCGTCGTGCGCGCGGGACGATCCGACAGCCACGATGCTTTACTTGGCCAGAACGCGCGCGAGCCGGGCTCGATACGGCTCGGATCGACGCGCTCGTGGGTCAACGTTGCTGTCGTAACAATCTTTGATGGGTGATCACGCTTGAGGGGGAATGTTCGCTCACATATTCACTTATTTTCAATTGCCAATTTAATTTCATTTCTACCGCAGCGCACAAGACCATGCCGATCAACTATCGTTTGGGAAACGCGTCGTTTTCCAGTTGAAACATCGTTGCGTGGACAACTTGACGCACGAAATTTTCAGGCGCAGCTTTAATTGGCATAACGAACCGTAGACCGGCTCAAGCCGGCGCGGGCCTTGAGGGAGGATGTCGATGCGTAAGATCGAATTGTTCGGCGCGACCGCCATGGCGTTGGTCGCGCTGCTGCCGGGGGCGGCGCTGGCACAGAACGCGCCGGCCGACGCAGCGGTGACACAGGGTGCGGCGCCCGCGCAGGGCACGGGTGCGAAGGGAGGGACGGGCAGCGACGCGTCGAGCACCGGCTACGGCGCAGACATCGTCGTCACCGCGCAGCGCCAGGCGCAGACGCTGCAGGAAGTGCCCATCGCGGTCAGCGCCTTCTCCGCCGCCGCACTCGAGGCGCAGCAGATCGACAACGCGTCCGACCTGCAGCTGACGCTGCCCAACGTCACCTTCTCCAAAGGCAATTTCTCGGGCGCGAGCTTCACCATCCGCGGCATCGGCGACCTGTGCGTCGGTATCTCGTGCGACGCCGCGACCGCGATCCACCTCAACGGCTCGCCGCTGCTCGCCACCCGCATCTTCGAGACCGAATATTTCGATCTCGAGCGCGTCGAGGTGCTGCGCGGCCCGCAGGGCACGCTGTTCGGCCGATCGGCATCGTCGGGCGTCGTCAACTTCATCAGCGCGAAGCCGCGCACCGACAAGTTCGCGGCGTCCGGCGAGGCGGAGTACGGCAACTTCGATTCGATCCGTGCCAAGGCGATGATCAACGTGCCGCTGGGCGAAACGCTCGCGGTGCGCGTCGCGGGCTTCTACCTCAATCGCAACGGCTACACGCTCAACACCTTCAACGACACGCGCATCGACGGCCGCGACATGTATTCGGTGCGCGGATCGATCCGCTGGGAACCGTCGGTCGACACGACGGTCGACGTGCTCGTGTCGTACTTCAAGGAAGACGACGACCGCCTGCGTATCCAGAAGCAGCTGTGCCAGACCGATCCGACCGGCGTCCTCGGCTGCCTCAACAATCGCCGCGACGGCGGGCGTACCAATACCAACTCGACCTTCACCGGCACGCTGGGCAGCCGCGAGTTCCTGTCGATCGCCTTCGGCAGCCCCGCGCTGGGCAATGCGCTCGGGCTGGGCAGCCTGTACGGCCAGGACGGCTACGCCGGGAACCCGATCCTCAACGATCCGCGCGAGGTGTTCACCGCATTCAACCCGACATACGAGACCGACGAGCTCACCGTTCAGGGCCGGCTCGAGCATAATTTCGGGCCGATCAAGGCGCAGCTAACCGGCTTCTACCACGAAACCACGGTCGACTCGTCGCAGGACTACAACCTCGGCGTCAGCAACCGGTCGCTGATCCAGCCGACGCTCAACACGCTGGCGGCAGCCGCGGCGGGCGCAGTGCCCGGACTGCCGGCGGCGTATTTCCAGCCGATCGCACGCGCGCTGATCCCCAACGGGCCGCAGGGCGATCTGTGCACGTCGCTGCCGGAGAAGTCGGGCCTTGGCGTCTACGGCGGGTTCAGCCGCTGCGGCCCGATCCCCAACGCCTATGACCGGTCTGTGCAACGGACGCGTGACTGGTCGGCCGAAGCGATCGTCTCGTCGGATTTCGACGGCCTGTTCAACTTCCTGCTCGGCGGCATCTACGTCGATGCCAAGGTTCGCGACGGCGACTATTACGTCAACGCCTTCGCGATCGACTATGTCGCCGGCATCCTCGGCTCGGTCGGGGCGCTGGGTGCCGGCCGCGCGCCGGAATTCTCCGCAACACCGTTCTTCCGCAGCAACACCGATCTGTTCCGCCTAAAATCCTACGGCATCTTCGGCGAGGCCTATTTCGACTTCACCGACACGCTCAAGCTGACGCTCGGCGCGCGTTACAACAACGACAAGAAGTTCGTCCGCTCGCGCTCGACGCTGGCGAGCTTCGCCGTGCCGTACACGCAGACGGGCAGCGCGTTCGACGCGCCGCGCGCCGCGCTGTACGATGCCGACCCCGTCATTGCCGGTATCCAGCCCTACGCCGTGCGCAACAAGACGTTCGACGAGATCACTGGCCGCGCGGTGCTCGACTTCAAGATCACCGACGACAATCTGCTCTACGCGTCCTACTCGCGCGGCTACAAGTCGGGCGGCTTCAACCCGCCGGTGCAAGTGCCCGGATTGACGGTGCCCGACGCGTTCCAGCCGGAAATCATCAACGCCTTCGAAATCGGATCGAAAAATACCTTCGCCGACGGCAAGCTGACGCTCAATCTCACCGGCTTCTACTACAAGTACAAGGGGCTGCAGCTCAGCCGCATCGTCGCACGCACATCGATCAACGACAACATCGATGCCAACATCTGGGGCGTCGAGCTCGAATCGGTCGTGCGGCCGGGTCCGGGCTGGGTCGTCAACTTCGGCGCGAGCTACCTCAACACCGAAGTCAGCTCCGACGCCCCGTTCATCAACCAGCGTGACGTGTCGGGTGGCAACCCCAACACCGTCATCATCAAGGATATCGGCAACGGTTCGAACTGCGTCGTTCGCGCCAACACCGGCGGCGCGGCGACGGCGCAGGCGTTCGTCGCCGGCGTCAACGCGGCGCTCGGGCTGCGCGGGCCGGCAGCCTTCCCGGTGGACTCGAACACCGGCGCCGCGACGGGCGCGTTCGGCCTCTGCTCGGTGCTGACCGGCGCGTCGGCCGGCACCGCGGGCGCGATCAGCGTGCTCGAGGGCATCGGTGTCAGCCTGAAGGGCAACGAACTGCCGCAAGCACCGGTGGTGAAATTCTCCGCCGGCGTGCAGAAGACGTTCGACTTCGCCAACGGGATGAGCCTCGTCCCCCGTGCCGACCTGACCTACACCGGCGAGAGCTTCGGCAACATCTTCAACGGCCGGATCAACCGCATCCAGGGCTACGAGCAGGTCAACGCGCAGATCCAGCTCAATGGCATGGACGAGCGCTGGTTCGTCCGCGGCTTCATCCAGAACGTGTTCGACAACAACGCCACGACCGGCCTGTACCTCACCGACCAGTCGTCCGGCCTGTTCACCAACATCTTCACGCTGGAGCCGCGCCGCTACGGCATCGCCGCCGGCTTCAAGTTCTGATCGCTTGCCGGCCGGCCCGTTTCGACGGACCGGCCGGCAGCCTTCAGCAGGAGGACTGTTCGGGCCTCCGACAGGTACGTGGCACCCTGTGTCCGATCGCGGCGCGGGGATCGCCCGAACCATGCCGGCGACCTGGCGCCGCACCATCGATCCGCCCGCGACGCGCATCCCGACGCCCTTCTGGCATGTCAACGACAGCTATCCTTCTCCAGCGTGAGCGGGGCCGACATGACCAAGACCGAACACAAAGCCTTGCCGCACGATCCCAAGGCGAAGCATCACACCGCGACGATGGACCGCATCCTCGATGCGGCGGAGGAGCTCTTCTCGCAGCGCGGGATCGAGCACGTCATGCTTAAGGACGTCGCCGAGCACGTCGGCGTGCACAATTCGCTGATGCGCTATTACTTCCGCGACAAGCAGGACCTGTTCGACGCCGTCATCGCGCAGCGCACGCCGATGACCAGCGAACGGCGGATGGACGCGCTTCTCGCCTATGAACGTGACCATGCGGGCGACGTCACGCTCGAGGGCATTCTCCACGCCTATCTCGATACCGACGCCGACCGCTCGCCGTGCAGTGACCGCGGCTGGCGCCACTTCGGGGCGCTGGGCGCGCGGATGAGCGAGCCGCGGTCGCCCGGCGAGGCGCTGATCGACACGCACTTCGATCCCGTCATGCTGCGCCTGATGCGGTTGCTGAAGAAGGCGCTGCCCGGCTGTCACAATGAGGACATTCTGTGGGGCTGCCACTTCCTGTCGGGCGCGCTGATGATCACGCTGTGCGGCACCCGGCGGGCGGTGCCGGTGGCGGGCGGGGATTGCGCCGCCTACGACATGGCGGACGCGAAGGAGCGGCTGATCGCGTTCGTCGCGGGCGGCCTGCGTGAGACGTGCGACGCGCGCGGTGCGACGCGACGCCGCACGCGGCCGCGCCGCCCCGCCGCCAACGCCGAACCTGCCGCGCTGCCGTCGCGCTGATGCCGTGCGCCGCATGTCCACGGGTTGGATAACGGCGACAGCAGATATATATACCGTTCGTTATGGAAACTGCCGTCCTGTCCGCGCCCAAGGGCCGTCCGCGTGAATTCTGCACGCAGATGGCGCTCGCCGCTGCGCTGCGCGTCTTCTGGAGCAAGGGATATGAGGGGACGTCGCTCGCCGATCTGACGGAAGCGATGGGCATTACCAAGCCGAGCCTGTACGCCGCATTCGGCAACAAAGAAGCGTTGTTTCACAAGGCGTTGGACCTCTACGAGGCGGAGAAGCTCGATTATACGCGCGAGGCACTGCTGCAGCCGACGGCGCGCGCGGTGGCGGAATATTACATGCGCGGCGCGCTCGAGGCGCAGACCAGCACGTGCGATCCGAAGGGCTGCATGGGGATCATTAATTCGGTGGCGTGCGGCGCCGAGGCCGAGTCGATTCGCGCTGACGTGATCGCGCGGCGCGCCTCGTCGCAGGCGCTGTTGGTCGAGCGCTTCGAACAGGCGCGCCGCGACGGCGATCTGCCCGCGCACGTCGATCCGGCGGGGCTGACGAGCTATCTCTATGCGCTGCTGCAGGGCATGGCGATCCAGGCGGGATCGGGCGCCTCGCGCGCGGATCTTGAGCGGCTGATCGACACCAGCATGGCAGTCTGGCCGAGCCGCTGAGGTGATGGGCCAGCCGCAGTGAAATAAATACCGCTTGGTACAAATAGCGATTGACCGTCTCGGCAGCCGCTTCTATACCGCTTGGTATAGAAGATGGCCGGACAGGAAGTCGGCATCTTCGTTTCGTCACCTGTCGCCCGGTAACGCGCGGCAAGCTCAACGCAGCGTCGCGCGAGACGCCGCGCCGACCGCTGCTTTGGCGGGCGATGCGGGCGTGGTCGCGTACGCCGCCACCCCGGTCGAATGCCGCTGCGCGGCGCGATGGCCGCCGAATGAAAGGGTATCCGCATGGCCTATCTCGCCTTTGCCGAAGGGGACGCCGTCGGCGGCCAAGTCGCTCTTACGATCGCGCCGGCCGTGCCAACCGTCCCGGCCACGCTGACTTCGCTCGAATGGCTGGTGGTGGCGCTGGCGAAGCACGACCGGCTGTCCTCGCTGCGTACGCCCGGCCGACTCTCGACCGCGCTCGGCACCGTCTTTGGCATGCGCCCCAACCCGTGGCTCGCGGACGAGCGGCTCGAGGCGCTACGTCGGATCGCGGTGCTGAGCTGGCATCACGGCTATGTCGTCGAGGGCCGCGAAGTGGAGCGCTTCCGCGCCGCCGGCTTCACCGACGCGCAGTACGAGCAGGTCGTCGACAGCATCGGTGCGGACCAGATGGCGCAGCGCAAGGAGCGCTTCCGCCACTGATCGCCCGCCGCCTTACGCCGAGCCGACCTACGTCGACCGGACCTACGCCGAGCGCCCCCGCGCCGTCACCGACCAGATCGCGACAAGCGTGTCTCTGCTGACCACGTGATAGGCGTCGTAGAGGTTGACGGTGGGATCGCAGTGCGGCGTCGCCAACGTCACGCGGCCACCCAGCTCTGGCAATTCAGTGCCGATCAGCGCGCCCTGCTCGTCGCCCATGAAGCGGTAGCGCGCCTCCGCCCCGGCGATCACCGGCGGGGCGCCCGCCTCGGTTGCGAACGCTTTCAGTCCGGCATCGATCGTCACCATTCCGGCCGCGTTGGCGCTGATGACGCGCGCGTCGACCATCAGCGCGGTCTCGAACGGCGGCGTGCCGCTGCCGTCGAGGTCGCAGTCGGCATATTCGCGATCCATGAAGATGTACGAGCCGACCTGGAGTTCGGTGAGCACGCCGAGTTCGGCGTCGATCGCATGGCTCCCCGTGCCCCCGCCCGTCACTACCGGCGGCGACAGGCCGGCCGCCGCCAGCGCGTCAAGGCAGGTGGTGAGATAGGCGGTACGCTCGGCGATTGCGGCGCGTCGGTCGGCGAAGCCCACTACATGCTGTTGCGCGCCGCAGTAGAATTGCACGCCGCCGTAGCGCAGCGACGGCCGGTCGACGATCCGCTGCGCCAGCGCGACCGCCGCCTCGGGCGAGGCGACGCCGGTGCGGTGGATGCCCGGATCGATATCGACAAGCACGGTGACCGGCGCTCCGCCCGCCGCGGCGACCGCCAGCGCGTCGACCGGATCGGGATGATCCGCCACGACGCTGAGCGACGCAGTGCGCCGGGCCAGTGCCGCGAGCCGTGCGATCGCCGGCGCGGTGACGACGGGCGAGGTCAGATGGAGGCCGTCGATCCTCTCGTCGGCGAGTGCCTCTGCCTCGCCCAGCTTGGCGCAGCACAGCCCCACCGCCCCCGCCGCGAGCTGCGCGCGCGCGATGTCGGCGCTCTTGTGCGACTTGGCGTGCGGCCGCAGCGCTAGTCCGTGCGTCCGCGCGAACCGCGCCATGCGATCGACGTTGCGGTCGAACGCGTCGCGATCGAGGATCAGCGCCGGCGTGTTGAGCCGGTCGCGCGATCCCGGCTGGCCGATCAGCGCGCCGTGCAGACCCTCGCTGTACGTCATCGTCACAGCGAGAAATCGAACAGCTGACGCAGGTGATCGTTCATGAACTTCGCCTCCGGATCGGCCTGTTTGCGCACCGCCCCGAAGGCCTCTGCCTTGGGATACAGCCGGCGCACGTCGGCGCTCGTCAGCGTGTGGCGTTTCGCCCAGTGCGGCCGCCCGCCGTGCGCGCGGAACACCGCCTCGAGCTCGGCGAAATGCGGCCGCCATTCCATCGGCGCATATTGGTGGACCGAGATTGATGCGCACGGGCCGGCGTGGAACGGCGACAGCCAGATGTCGTCGCCCGCGACCATGCGGAATTCGAAGGGGAAGATCAGCGGCATCCGGCGGCGGCGAAGCAGCGCCAGCGCCTCGCGCAGCGCAGCGACCGCGTTGGCGACGGGCAGCTCATATTCCATCTCCTCGAACCGCACGTTGCGATCCGAGGGAAAGATGCACCACGCCGGGCCGACGCGCTGCGTCGGGCCGCCGATGCGCGATATCACGCGCTGGATCATCGGCACGGTGCGCGGCGCGGCGGCGGCGAGATCGCAGCACGCCTGGAACACGCGATCGCTGCCCTCCTCCTGCGACAGATCGGCGGGGGTGGTGGGATGCAGCGTCTTGAAGGTGACGCTGTCGGCATAGGGAAAGAGGAAGAATTCCATGTGCCGCGTCGCCAGCGCGAGATCGGCGATCCGATCGAGCACCTCGGCGAGCGGGCGACGCTCGATCCGCTCCTCGAGGTGCAGCGCGGGCAGCACCGCCATCCGCACACGCGTCGCGATGCCGAGCAGCCCTAGCGACAGGCGCTGCGCCTGGAACAGATCGGGCGCGCTCGCCGCGTCGCAATCGACGATGCTGCCGTCCGCCAGCACGAGGCGAAACGCCTGCGCCAGCGTCGCGAGCGAACCGAGATCGCGCCCCGTGCCGTGCGTGCCGGTGGCCAGTGCGCCGCCGAGCGACTGCGGATTGACGTCCCCCTGATTAGGCAACGACAGGCCTTGCTCCCACAGCGCCTCGGTCAGCCGCTTGAGGCTCCAGCCCGCCGGCGCGTCGACCGTCCGGCGATCGGGCGCGACGATCAGCTCGCCGTCCATGTCGTCGAGCGACACCAACGTGCCGCTCGTCTCGCACAGCGGCATGAACGAATGCCCCGCCCCTGTCACGCGCACCTGGCGCGCGTCACGCACGATCGCCGACAGCTCGGCCTCGTCGCGCGGGCGAACGATCGCAGCGGGATGCGCGACGACGCTGCCCGACCAGTTGCGCCATTCGCTCATGCCCACACCTTGGGCCGGCGCTGCGCCCAGGGCATTTCCTTCTCGAGCTGCCCGGCGAGGCGGTACAGCGTTCCCTCGTCGGCGTAGCGCGCAGTGAACATCATGCCGATCGGCAACCCGCCCGCACTCATCCCCAACGGCAGCGAGAGCGACGGCTGACCGGTGAAATTGAACAGGGCGGCGAAGGGATAGAGCGCGATCTGCCGCTTGCCGATCTCGCGCGGGCTAACCGTCGCGGGATCGCTGAAGCCGATCGGCGGCGGCGGCATGCTCATCACCGGCGTCAGATACACGTCATAGGGCGCGAAGCGCTGCAGCACCCCGCGCGTCAGCTTGCGCAGTTCCTGATAGCCCCAGAACGCCTGCTCGCCCGTCACCTGGCGTGCGCCCTGCAGCGCGGCCCAGGTCATCGGCTCGAGTTCGTCCTCGCGCGGCTCGCGGCCGACGCGATCGATCACGCGCCGCATGCCGGCGGCGAAGTTCGCGGCGGAAACGGGCGCCCGCGCCCGCGCGATCGCGCGGTGATCGACGCCCAGGCTCTCCTCGCGCACGTCGTGGCCAAGCGCAGCGAGTGTCTCGGCGGTATGCGCGAGCACCGCGGCGACCTCCGGGTCGATCGGATTGCCGGTGGGCGTTTCGGGCGACCAGCCGATCCGCAGCCGCCCCGGGCTGCGTGCGACGTCGTCGAGATAGCTGCCGTCCTTCGCCGGGAGGGCATAGGGCGATCCGGGCTCGGGGATGCCGGTCGCGTCGAGCATCGCCGCGCTGTCGCGCACGCTGCGCGTCACCACGTGGTCGACGCAGAAGCCCATCGCATAATCGAACCCGTCGGGCAGGTTGGGCACGCGGTCGCGCGTTGGCTTCATGCCGACGAGGCCGCAGCATGCGGCGGGGATGCGGATCGAGCCGAGCCCGTCCGAGGCGTGCGCCATCGGCACGATCCCCGCCGCGACCGCCGCCGCCGACCCGCCCGACGAGCCGCCCGCGATATGCCCTGGATCCCACGGATTGCGCGTCGGCCCGAACAGCGACGTCTCGACGTTGCCGATGATGCCATATTCAGACGACGCGCCGCGGCCAAGCAGGACGACGCCCGTGTCGCGGTAGCGCCGCGTGAGGCCGCTATCCTCGGCATCGATCATGTCGGCGCAGAAGCGGCTACCGCTGGTGTTGCGCCAGCCTGCAACGCCGATGCCGAAGTCCTTGACCAGGAACGGTACGCCCGCGAACGGCCCGTCGGGCAGCGGCCCCGCAGCAGCCGCTCGCGCGCCGTCGAAATCGCGATGAACGACCGCGTTGATCGTACCGTCGACCGCCTCGATCCGTGCGATCGCCGCCTCGACCAATTCGGCGGGTGAGACGGCGCGAGTCCGCACCAGCTGCGCGAGCCCGAGCGCGTCGTGCGACGAATAATCCTGCATTGCCGCTCCTACCGTCTCTTTTCGCGCCATGCTGGGCGCAAATGCCGAACGGGGCAACCATCGCCTGCAGCGTTGACCGCCCCGGCTTCCCGGCGCACGAGGACGCGCGATGAGCAAGAGCAAGGGCCGCACCGGCGCACATGCGCGCGCCAACATCCAGCCGCCACCGACCCCGGCCGAACTCGACGCCGCGCGGCGCGAGATCGCCCAGATCGAGAGCAAGCTGGCCGACATCGCGGCGGGCCACCCCTCCGTGAAGACGTGGAAGGCGCGGCTGCGCACCGCGCAGGCAGTGGTTGCCCGCGCGCCCAAGGCATGAGGCCCGGCGGCATGGCCAGGGAATAGCGCGGTATGGCCCACTTCCTGCTCCACTACGATCTAGCGCCCGACTATCTCGCGCGGCGCGGCGCCTTTCGCGACGCGCATCTCGCGCTCGCATGGGAGGCGGCCGTGGCGGGGCGGCTGATCCTGGGCGGCGCGGTCGGCGATCCGGTGTCGCACGCGCTGCTATTGTTCGACGATGCGGCGAGCGCCGCAGCGTTCGCGGCGGCCGATCCCTATGTCACCAGCGGCATCGTCACCGGTTGGCGCGTCATGCCCTGGGCGACGGTGGTCGGCGACGGGGCGGCGACGCCGCTGCGGCCGGCGGGATAACGGCAGGCCACGCGCGACGCTTGTCGCTGCGCGCGCGCAGGCCTAACCCCTGCGACCGTACGATCACGGAGCTTCCATGCGCGCCTTCCTGCTTGCGACCGCCCTTTCCTTCGTCGGCACCGCCGCCGGCGCGCAGAATGCCCCCGCCCCGCGCAAGATCGCCGTCGTCGCTGACCCCGCTGCGCCCAAGGGCCGGCTGTCAGACGCCGCGATGCCCGAGGCGTATCGGCTCGACTTCACGATCCAACCGGCGAAGACCGGCTTTTCCGGCCATGGCGAGATCGACGTCGCGCTGAAGGCCGCGACGCGCCGGCTGTACCTCCACGGCCGCGATCTGGCGGTGAAGGCGTCGGCGCGCGTCGGCGGCCGGACGATCCCGGCCACCTTCACGCAGGTCGACAAGACGGGCACCGCGCGGCTCGATTTCGCGCAGGAGCTGCCCGCCGGTGCGGTGACGCTGGTATTCGACTGGACCGGCAGCTTCGGCGACAGCGCGTCGGGGCTCTACCGCGTCAAAGTGGGCGAGCAATGGTATAGCTGGACGCAGTTCGAATCGATCGACGCGCGTGCCGCCTTCCCGAGCTTCGACGAGCCTGGCTTCAAGACGCCGTTCACCGTCTCGATCACCACCGATCGCGGTAGCAAGGCGGTGAGCAATGCGCCCGAAACCGGCGTGACGCGCGCCGGCGCGCTCGAGAAGCACCAGTTCGCCGCCACCCGCCCGCTGCCGACGTATCTCGTCGCGCTGGTGACGGGACCGTTCGTCCACGCGACCGGCACCGTCCCGCCGACGCCCGAGCGCGCCCAGCCGCTGCCGCTTGGCGCGGTGCTGACACAGGCGCAGAAGGACAAGACCGGTTATGTGATGGCGGAGACGCCGCACATCGTCAGCCTGCTGGAAAAGTATTTCGGCGCGCCCTTCCCCTTCCCGAAGCTTGATCAGATCGGCTCGCCGATCATGCCCGGCGCGATGGAGAATGCCGGCGCCGACATCTACGGCGACGGGATCATCGCGCTCGCGCCCGATGCGCCGGTGTCGCAGAAGAAGCTGTTCGGCATGGTCGTCGCGCATGAGCTCGCGCACCAGTGGTTCGGCGATCTCGTCTCGCCCGTGTGGTGGGACGATCTGTGGCTGAACGAGAGTTTCGCCAACTGGATGGGCTTTCGCATCGGCGGCGAGTGGCGGCCCGAGCTCAACATCGGCGTCGGCGGGCTCGAAGAGGGCTTCTCGGCGATGAACACCGATTCGCTCACCGTCGGGCGGCCGATCCACGAGCCGATCCGCGAGAATGCGAAGATCGATTCGGCGT
Organism: Sphingomonas sp. NBWT7; assembly: GCF_014217605.1. Lineage (NCBI taxonomy): Bacteria > Pseudomonadati > Pseudomonadota > Alphaproteobacteria > Sphingomonadales > Sphingomonadaceae > Sphingomonas > Sphingomonas sp. NBWT7. Next base: position 2,165,141 of record NZ_CP043639.1, read on the forward strand.
TCGACGGTATCACCTACGGCAAGGGCGGGCATGTCATTGCGATGATCGCGGCGTATCTTGGCGACGAGAAGTTCCGCGACGGCGTGCGCCTGCACCTCAAGCGCCACGCCTATGGCAGCGCGGCGACGGCGGACTTCTTCAAGAGCCTCGCCGATGCAGCGCAGGACCCGCGCGTGGTGACGGCGATGCAGAGCTTCGTCGACCAGCAGGGCGTGCCGCTGATCTCGCTCACCCGGCAGGGCGGCAGGATGGTCGCGACGCAATCACGCTACACCTTTATCGGCCAGGCGCCGCAGCCGACGCGCTGGACGGTGCCGTTCTGCTACCGCGTCGGCGAGGCGCGCAGCTGCCAGCTGATCGACGGCGCATCGGCGACGATCGACGTGCCGACAGGCAATGCCGCGCTGATGCCCAATGCGGGCGGCAACGGTTATTACCGGTTCGACATGCCGGCAGCGGACTGGGACCGGCTGATCGCCGGCTTCGCGCAGCTGCCGGGGGCAGAGGCAATCGCAGCGAGCGACAGCCTGTGGGCCTCGTTCCGCGCCGGTCGCACCGATGCCGCGCGCGTACTCGCGGGCACGGTGGCGATGGCGGGCAACGCCGATTCGAACGCCGCGCTCGACGGCGGGCAGCGGCTCGCCGGGATGCACAGCCGCGGGCTGATCCCCGCTGCCGCGCTGCCGTCGTATCGCGCCTTCCTCGATCGCACCTACGCGCCGCGGCTCGCCGCGCTCGGCTTCGATCCGGCGGCGGGCGCCCATGCCGGCGACGATCCTGACCGGCAGAAGCTGCGCGCCGACACCGTCGCGCTGCTGGCGAGCGAGGCGGAGGACAAGGCGCTGCTGGCGAAGCTCGCCGCGGCGGCGGAACGCTACCTCGGCGGCGACAAGGCCGCACTGGATGCAACCTATCTCGGCGACGGCTTCGGCGCGGTGGTGCAACAGGGCGGCCTGCCCGCGGCGAAGCGGATCATGGAGGCTGGGCTCGCCAGCGAGGAGCCGGTGGTGCGCGACGCCGCCTTCGCCGCGGTGGCGGACAGCGGCCAGCCGGCGATCGCAACCTGGGCGCTCGCGCTCAACGATGCGCGACTGCGTACGCTCGATCGCGCGAACCTCATCCAGCGGCTCGCGGTGACGCCGGGCACGGCAACGATGACGGGCGATTGGTTCATCGCCAATATCGACAAGGTGCTGGGCAGCGCGAACGGGATCTTCGCCGGGCGCGTCGCCCGCACCTTCGCGACGCAGTGCGGCGTCGACCGCGCGGCGCAGATCGACGCGGCGATCGGCGCGCGCATCCGCGCCGACGGCAACGGCGTGCTCGATTACGAGCGGACGCTGGAGAATATCCGGCTGTGCGGCGCGCTGCGCGACGCCAAATCGGCCGAACTCGGCACGGCGCTGCGGCAGGCGAAGTAACCGCCGCAGCGCTGCCTTTCTTCAACGACGATCCGGAGACACTCATGCCCGTCGACACGCTGTTCCAGCCGCTCGCGCTGAAGCGCGGCCCCGCGATGAAGAACCGCTTCATGCTGGCGCCGCTGACCAACCAGCAGAGCCACCCCGACGGGCGGCTGTCGGACGAGGAGCATCGCTGGCTGACGATGCGCGCGACCGGCGGCTTCGCGGTGACGATGACCGCCGCGGCGCACGTGCAGGCGGTGGGACAGGGCTTCGCCGGGCAGATCGGCGCGTTCGGCGACGAGCATCTCGCCGGGCTGACGCGGCTCGCCGACACGATCCGCGCCGAAGGATCGATCTCGTCGTTGCAACTGCACCACGCCGGCAATCGCTCGCCCGCCGAGCTGGTCGGCACGCCGGTCTGCCCGTCGGACGATCCCGAAACGGGTGCGCGCGGGCTGACGCTCGCCGAAGTCGAGCAGGTGCGCGACGATTTCGTCGCCGCGGCGCAGCGCGCGGACCGGGCCGGGTTCGACGGCGTCGAGGTGCACGGCGCGCACGGCTATATCCTCGCGCAATTCCTCTCGCCCGAGATTAATCGGCGCGACGATCGCTATGGCGGCAGCCTGGAGAACCGCGCGCGGATTGTGTTCGAGATCGTCGACGGCATCCGCGCGACGTGCCGCCCCGATTTCCAGATCGGCGTGCGCCTGTCGCCCGAGCGCTTCGGGTTGAAGCTGCTCGAGATCCGCGACGTCGCCGGGCGGCTGCTGTCGGATGGCAAGATCGACTTCCTAGACATGTCGCTGTGGGACGCGGCGAAGGAACCGCACGAGGACGAGCACAAGGGCCGGTCGCTGATGAGCTTCTTCACCGATCTGCCGCGCGGCGACGTGCGGCTCGGCGCGGCCGGCAAGATCATGAGCGCGGCGGACGCGGCGGCGGCGATCGACGCCGGCTGCGACTTCGTCGTCATCGGCCGTGCCGCGATCCTGCGCCACGATTTTCCCAAGCGTGTCGCCGCCGATCCGGCCTACACCTCGCCACCGACGCCCGTCAGCGCGCAGCATCTGCTCGACGAGGGGCTGAGCCCGCTGTTCGTCGATTACATGCGCAACTGGGCGGGCTTCGTCGAACCGAAGGCGGCCTGATCGCGCGTCACGCGGCGAGCGCCCGCCGCCCGGCCGGTGGAGCGCCCGCGGCCGCGCCGGGACGATCGCTGGCGATGCACCATTCGATCCGGTCGCGCCCCTGATCCTTTGCCCGGTACAGCGCCTGATCGAGCCGGTGCAGCAGATCGGCCGCGACGCGGCGGCCGGCGGGTAGATAACAGGCGCCGATGCTCGCCGTTGCAGAGATCGGCGCCCCGCCCCATATCGCAGGACGATCGGCAATCGCGCCGCGCAATCGCTCCGCCGCGTCCTCCGCGGCGCGGGAATCCGCGACGTCGATCACCAGACCGAATTCCTCGCCGCCCAGCCGGCCGATTACCGCGTCCAGCGGAAAGCAGCTACGCAGCGTCGTCGCGAAACCGCGCAGCACCGCGTCTCCCGCGAGATGCCCGAAACGATCGTTGATCGCCTTGAACCGATCGACGTCGAGCCACAGGATCGCGAGCCCCGTGCCACCTTCGCGCGCCACGGCGAGCCGCGCCTGCAGGTCAATCTCGAACGCGCGCCGGTTGAGCAGCCCCGTCAGCCCGTCGTGATCGGCGGCATGGCGCAGCTGGCGCATCAGATCGTCGCGCACCGCCACCGCACTACTGATCGTCAGCGGTATCAGCACCAGGAACGCAACCGTGACGCGCACCGACACCACCATGTGCGGCACCGCCATGTCCTGCCCGATGTTGAGCAGCCCCAGCCCGATCACCGTCAGGTAGAAGGTGCCGAACGCCATCGTCATCACCGCGGTGACGGGCACCGAATAGGTCAGCGCGCACCACAGCAGCGCGGGAACGGGGAAGACGATACTGCCCGGCCCGTCGAATAGCACGGCGGCGACGCATGAGGCGGCGAGCAGCAACGCGGGGCATAGGTCACGGGCCCGCGACAGACGCGCACGGGCGATCCAACCGGGCCGAACGGTCAACAGTGCCGGCAGGACGACCATGTAATTGACGAGTTCGCTCGCCGGCCATGTCTGCAGCGCCTGGATCGCCGAACCGCCGAACTCGATCGTGACGAGCAGCGCACCGCACAGGCCGGCGGCGATGCTGCCCGGCAGCAGGCAGGCGAGGATCCGCAGCACGGCGTGCGAGCGGCGGAGGCTGAGATCGCCGGCCGGGAGGCGTGCGAGCAGCAAGGTGACGACAAACGCGCTGACGACGTTGGTCGCAGCGAAGAAGGCGGCGAGCGACAGTGGCCGGCCGAAGATGAGGTCCGCCGCAATGAAACCCGCTGCGGCCGCCGCATAACCCGGCAGACGGAACAGCCGGCGGTCGCGCAGCGCCAACCCGACGAGCACGGCATTGGCTGGCCAGAACGAGACGGAAAAGGCATGCCGCGACGCAAGCCCGAGCATGCTCGCGGCGAATACGGCAAGGCCGAGCAGCGCAAACGCGAGCGGACGGCCGGCGGGGCGGCGGGCGGAAGCGGCGACAGACGGATCGGGACGCTCGTCGGCGTCCGGCCTGGCCCAATCTTGTGTCGCGCGAAACATGACGAGCTGCGTAGAAGATACCGCGTAAACAAGGGGTAACCATGCTGTCGCTTTCCCGGAAGTGCGGTTTGCGCCGCCTTTCCATGCCGCGCGATTGCCGGCGCGACATTCATGTGCTGGCGCTCGCCCGCGGACTGCGCCACGATGGCGCCGCGACGCGGCCCGGCAGGAGGCCGCGCGTGCACGAGAGGATCACGCGCTTGACCGTACCGACACCCGTCGACGTCCTCGGCCCCGCTTCCGTCGTTGCGCCGCCGATTGCGGCGACCGAAGCGGGCGACGCGCGGCTTAATCGCGGCGGCGTCGCCTGGTCGATCTTCGAGGGCGGGCGCGATCCCTATGTGATCCTGATCACAATCTACATCTTCATGCCCTACATCTCGGCGACGATGGTCGGCGATCCGGTGCGCGGGCAGGAACTGATCTCGCGCTTTCAGCAATATGCCGGCTGGATCGTCATGGCGACGGCGCCGATCCTGGGCGCGTCGATCGACAAGATCGGTCCGCGCAAACCGTGGCTGGCGGCAAGCGTGGTGCTGATGGTCCCGCTGATCGCCGCCTTGTGGTTCGCCGCGCCGGGCAGCGTCGGGCTGACGGTCGCGGCGACGATGACGATCGCACTCGCCGTCAACGTGCTGTTCGCCTGGTCCGAGGTGCTGCACAATTCGATGCTGATCCGTGCCGCGGGGCTGCGTAGCGCGCACGCCGCCTCTGGCCTCGCGCTGTCGCTGGGCAATGCGGCATCAGTGCTCGCATTAGGCTTCACCGCCTGGGCGTTCGCGCTGCCGGGCAAGGTCGACTGGTGGTGGGTGCCGGCGACGCCACTGCTCGGCATGGACCCGGCGCTGCACGAGCCCGAGCGGGTCGTCGCGCTGCTCGCCGCGGCGCTGCTGGCGGTCGGCGCACTGCCGCTGTTCCTCCTCACCCCCGATGCGCCACGCACGGGTGTGCCGGTGCTGCGTGCATTGCGTGAGGGCGTGCGCGATCTCGTCGCGATGGTGCGCACGGTGGGCAATTACCGCGACGCCGCGATCTTCCTCGGCGCGCGGATGTTCTTCTTCGACGGGATGAACGGCGTGCTGTTCTTCTTCGGCGTGCTCGCCGCGGGCGTGATGGGCTGGGGCGCGCTCGACCTGCTCATCACCGGCATCATCCTCAGCATCGTCGCGGTGGCGGGCGGATTCGTCGGGCGGATCCTCGACGAACGGATGGGGCCGCGCAACGCGCTGCGCGTGGAGATCGCGATGACGATCGTCGGCCTCGTCGCGCTGCTCGGCATGGCGCCCGATCGCATTCTCTATTTCTGGGCATACGACGCCGCGGCACATCCGCCACTGTGGGACGGGCCGGTCTATCGCACTTGGCCGTCGCTCATCTACCTGCTGATCGGGTTCAACAACGCGATCTTCATCACCGCGCAATATGCCTCCAGCCGCACCGCGCTGACGCGGCTCGCCCCGCCGAGCCAGACGGGCGCGTTCTTCGGCGTCTACGCCTTGTCGGGCGTCGCCACCGCGTGGCTCGCGCCGGCGCTGGTCAACATCGGCACCCGCGTGACGCAGAGCCAGCAGGGCGGGTTCGCCAGCATCATCCTGCTGCTGGTGATCGGGCAGATCGGGCTGATCTTCGTCCGCGGTGCCGGCCGCGATTCGATCCCCGGCGGTTAGGGCCGGCATGGTGACGGTATCGGATGTGACGGTTGACGTAGCGGCAGGCGCGGGGGACGAACGATCATGGACATGACGCTATCCCCCGAAGAACAGGCGTTCGCCGCCGAAGTCCGCCGCTTCTTCGCCGAGGAATATCCGCAGGACATCCTGGCGCTGCTGCGCGACGGGCGGAAGCTGTCGCGTGCAGACCACGTCCGTTCGCAGCAGGCATTGAACGCCAAGGGCTGGCTTGGGGTCGGCTGGCCGGCCGAACATGGCGGGCCGGGGTGGACGCCGGTGCAGCGCTACCTGTTCGAGCAGGAGCTGGAGCTCGCCGGCGCACCGTCGATCATTCCGATGGCTGTCGTATACATCGGCCCGATCATCTGCGCGTTCGGCACACCCGAGCAGCAGGCGCACTGGCTGCCCGACATCCTCGAATCGCGCGCGATGTGGGCACAGGGCTATTCGGAACCCGAGTCCGGCTCCGACCTCGCTTCGTTGCGGATGAGCGCGGTGCGCGATGGCGACGATTACATCCTCGACGGCACTAAGATCTGGACGTCGGGCGCGCATTGGGCGGACTGGATCTTCTGCCTGGTGCGCACCGAGAAATGCCCGCGCAAGCAGGACGGCATCTCGATGATCTGCGCCGACATGCGCACGCCCGGGATCACCGTCCATCCGATCATCACCATCGACGGCTCGCACGAGCTAAACCGCGTCGAGTTCGATCAGGTGCGCGTGCCGGCGAAGAACATGATCGGCGAGCCGGGCAAGGGCTGGCACTATGCCAACGTTCTGCTGTCCGCCGAGCGCGTGTCCTACGCACATGTCGGCCGCAAGCGCGCGGACTTGGCCGAGCTGCGCCGCGTCGCCGCGACGCTGCCCGGCGCGTTTGCCGGTACGATGGCGGACGAGCCGCTGTTCGCGCGCCGCGTCGCGCTGGCGGAACTGCGGCTCGACGCGGTCGAGCTGTCGGTGCTGCGCGTGCTGTGCGGTGAGGCGGCGCCCGCTGCGGTCTCTGCGCTCAAGATCGCGTGTACCGAGCTTGCGCAGGAGATTACTGAATTGTGGGTCGAGCTCGCCGGCGGCGATCGCATCGCGGTGGCGGACCGATCGCAGCCGGGCTGGCGCGACACCGTTCCCGAGGCGGCGCCGTTCGCCGTGCCACGCACAGCCTCCTACCTCTTCGAGCGCGCGCAGACGATCTACGGCGGCGCGACCGAGATCCAGAAGACGATCGTATGGCGCGCGCTCGATCGCGCCAATGCCGCGCTGTCGCAATGAACGGCATCCGAGGGGGAATGCGATGATCAAGCTGATCTTCTGCCTGCGCCGGCGCGAGGGCATGCCCCGCGCCGAGTTCCAGGCCTATTGGCGCGACCATCACGCGCCGCTCGTCGCATCCTTTGCCGAGGTGCTGCGGATCCGCGGCTATGTGCAGAGCCACAGTTTCGAAGATGCACGCCTCGCCGCCACCGCAGATGCCCGCGCGTGCGTCGTGCCGCCGTACGACGGCGTCGCCGAACTGCATTTCGACAGCGTCGAGGATATCGTCGCGACCGGCGCGAGCGCCGAGGCGCGTGAGGCGGGGCGGCGGCTGCTCGAGGACGAGGCGCGTTTCATCGATCTCGCCAATTCACCGCTCTTCTGGGTGAACGAGCACCGTATCGTCTGATCCGTTCCGCTCGACTCAGCCAACTACATCACACGCGACAAGGGGGGCGCGGCGCCATGGATTTCACCTTCACCGCCGAGCAGGAGCAGCTGCGCGCCTCGCTCGGCAGCTATCTGCGCGATCGACATGGTTTCGCCGCGCGGCAGGCGGCGGTCGCGAGCGAGGCGGGACGTGATCTCGCGCTGTGGCGCGATCTGGCCGAGCGGCTCGGCGTGCTCAGCCTCGGTGGGCGCGACGCGCCCGACCCCTTCGACGTGTTCGTCGTGATGCACGAACTGGGCGTGGCGCTGGTCGGTGAGCCGTTCGCCGAGACGGCGGTGACCGCCGCCTCGCTGCTTCGCGCGGCCGGCGGTGAACGCGCGCACGAGCTGCTCGACGGGATCGCCGACGGCACGCGGATCGTCGTCTTTGCGGGCCACGAGGCCGGCATGCGGCTGGCCAGCGCGCCGCGTGCGACGACCGCCACGCGCGACGGCGACGGCTGGCGGCTCACCGGCGCGAAGGCGGCGATCGTCGCCGCGCCCTGGGCCACCACGTTGCTGGTCAGCGCGTCGACCCCCGCCGGGCCGTCGCTGTTCGCGATCGACCCCGATGCCGCCGGGCTGTCGATCCACGCCTATCGCACGATCGACGGACGCCGCGCCGCCGATCTGCGGTTCGACGGCGTGCGCGTACCTGGCGGCGCGCTGCTCGGCGACGAGGGCGGCGCGCTTCCCGCCATCGAGGTCGCCGCCGACGCGACGATCGCCGCAGCGTGCGCCGAGGCGCTCGGCGTGATGCGCCGTATCCTCGACGATACGATCGCCTATACGCGTGAGCGGCGGCAGTTCGGCCAGCCGATCGGCGACTTCCAAGCGGTGCAGCACCGTATGGTCGACATGTTCATGAAGATCGAGATGGCGACGTCCGCCACCTACCGCGCGACGATGCTGCTCGACGCGCCTGCGGCCGAGCGCGCGCGCGCGGTGTCCGGCGCCAAGGTACTGGTAGGCGACGCCTGCCGCTTCGTCGGCCAGAACGGGGTGCAGCTGCACGGCGGCATGGGGATGACCGAGGAACTCGCCGTCGGGCATTACTTCAAGCGCGCGACGGTGATCGAGGGGATGCTCGGAACGAGCGACGATCATCTCGCACGCGCGATGGCGCTCGCCGGCTGACGCCGGAGCTATACGCCGTGACGAACCGACGGTCGATCGCAGGCGGCGCGCTCGCGATGCTGCTGGCGTGGTGCGCCGCGGCGCCGGCACGCGCGCAGGAGCGCGATTATTGCGCGGCGCGCCCGGGCCTCGGCACGCCGGCGTGCACCATGGCGCCCGGCCGTGTCTCGGTCGAGATCGCCATCGCCGACTGGCAGCGCGACGATAGCGGCGATGTGCGCGACGATCTCGTCACCCTCGCCGAGACGCAGCTTCGCATCGGGCTGACCGAGACGAGCGAGGCGGTGATCGGCTGGGCGCCGTTCGGCCGCCAGCGCACGCGGAATGCCGCATCGGGGGGCGTGACGCGCGAAAGCGGCGTCGGCGATGTCTATCTCGGCCTCCAGGCCAATCTCGCCAACCCGGACGGCAGCGGCTTCTCGATCGCGGTGCAGCCGTTCGTTACCGTGCCGATCGGAGGCGCGCCGCTCGGCGTCGGCGACTGGGGCGCCGGCATCCTCGTGCCCGTCAGCTACGACGTCAGCGATGCGCTGAAGCTCGAGTTCACCGGCGAGGCGAACGTCGTGCCCGACGCCGACGGGCACGGCCGGCACGCCGCCTACAGCGGCACGGTCGGGCTCGACGTCGTGTTGGGCGAAGCGGTCGAAACGACGATCGAGGTTCAGGGCCTGCGTGACCGCGATCCGACACAGCGCGCGACACAGTGGCTCGGCGCCCTGTCGTTCGACTGGAAACCCACCGACGATCTGCAGCTCGATGTTGGCGCAAATGTCGCGCTCGACGCCGACGCGCCGGACGCGGAGATCTACGTCGGCATCGCGCGCCGCTTCTGACCGGTCGGCCACCCTTGCCCGCCTTTCGCCGGCCACCCAGATACGATCCCGATGATCGACCGCGACGATCCTGTTCCGCCTGCCGATGCCGGCCGCATGCCGCGCGCACCGCGCCAGCGCGTGATGCTGAACGCGGTGATCGAGCGGTTCGGCGGCGGGCCGGCGACGCAGCATCGCATCCGCGATTTGTCGAGCGGTGGTGCGCGGATCGATCAGGCGGAGGATCTTAGCCCCGGCGCGACGGTGCTCGTCTCGGTCGGCGCACTCGCCGCGGTCGGCGCCACGGTGAGCTGGGTTCGCGACGGCACCGCCGGACTCCAGTTCGCCGAACAGATCGATCTCGAAGCGGCGCGTGCAAAGGCGGCGATCGCACCGCGGACGCGGCGGAACATGCCAGTGCGAGAGGGGCCGAAGGTCGGGTGGATTCCTAATCTTGATGATCCCTATACACGGCGCTGAGAGGGGCGCGGCGCTTTGGTCGCGTCGAGACCGATGTTCCCGCCCTCCGTACGTCAATATCGGGTAAGGCAATCAACGCCGCGGCGGGGGCGGGCTTCAGGATATTAGGCCGGGCGCCGCGATCCTTCGACAGTGGCGACTGCCGCCGTCGTCTTCCACAGCAGCGCAATGGCGATCATCAGGAACACCTGCCCCTGTCCATCGCGATCGAACAGCGAGGATTCGGTGAAATTATGGCCGAGGCTGAAGAACAGCATCGCCGCACCGAGCACACGAGCGGGATGGTCGCCACCACGCAGCAGGCGCTGCAGCGGCCAGACGAGCACCGCGAACAGGATCAGCAGCAGGCCGATCGCGCCGACCTGGACAAGCATGTCGAGATAGCCGTTATGCCCCTGCGACACCCGGCTCGCCCAATTCTTCGCGTAAAGCGTCATGGGGCCGTCGGGGCCGACATCCCAAAGCGATCCGTAGCCGACGCCAAGCAGCGGTTGTTCGACATAGGCCTTGATCAGCCCCGTCCAGATCTGCGTGCGCCCGGTGAAGGCGGCGGGATCGCTGATCATGTCGAGATACGGCGTCGCGTCGATCGCCATGCCGACGCAGACGATCGCGAAGGGGACAATCGCGATCCACGCCCATCCCGGCGCGGCAAGCCGCCGCTGCCCCTTCACCGTCGCCAGGTAGGTGAAGAGCGCGCCGATCAGGATCGCGAACACGCCGATCCCTATCGATGTCTTCGATTCGCTCTGTAGCAGGAAGATCACTGCCGCAACGACGACGAACACGCGGACGATCAGCAGCCGGCGCCCTGCGGACGAATTCCACGCGGGAAAGCCGGCACCAAGGCTGAACATGATCGCCGTGATCGCACAGGCGAAACCGACGAAGTTCTTCTGCCCCATCACCCCGCGCCACAAATTCGTAACGCCGTCATAATTGTTCGGATCGAGCCCGATCGCTGGAAACAGGAATACCGCAAGGTAGTTGGTTGCAAGCAGCGCCGCGAGTAGAACGTGGAGGATGTTGATCATCCGATTGACCGCGATCTCGCGCACCAGCGCAAGCAACGACCAGGCAACGATCGTCGTAAGCACGAGCCGCCGCAGACCGGCGGCCGGATAGAGCGCCCAGGTAAGACTGAACCAGCACCAGCCGAGCGCGAGCAACAGCGGCCACGGCACGACAAGCAACGCCTGCGGATTGCGCCACGGTCGAAGTGATACGATCGCAGTTAGGAGAACCGTCAGATAGCCGATCTGCCGGAACTGTTTGAGCGCGGAATCCACCTCGTCCGTTACCCACGGAGCGGACATGCACAGGATCATCAGCACCACGAACGCCGCCTGCGACGCGAGCTCAGCCCAGCGCGGGCGCTTGTCGCGGTGAACGGTGCGCGCGCGCGACACGCGCGCCAGACGAAAGGCTTCGGGCGCCGCGGGCGTATCCATATCGGTCATCTATCCACCGGGATCGTCGATCGCGCGTGACCGAGGCGGCAATGCGCGCCTGCCCGCCCGCGCCGCGTGCGCTACCGCACTTGGCCCAAGGCGCGATCCCCGCACCGCCGGCCATTCGCCGCGCTTGCCGGCGGGGATAATGGTTGGCGCGGCGCAGTGTCAAAACTTATCCGCGCAGGGCGGCGTCGGAATGAATGACATGCCCTGTCAAGCATGCGGCGCCCGTTCGAAATCGATCCGGCGCGTCTCGGGATCGGCCTGCGTAAGGCGAACCATGATCCGATCACCCGCGGCAGCGCCGTCGGCGGCAACGCGGGCGAGCACCGGGAGATCGCATAGCTGGATGCGCGCGCGGCCGCGATCGGCGTCGATGACGGCCGCGCGGAACGTCTCGCCGATCCGGCTGCGCAGCATCGCCGCTTCGGCGAGATCGAGCACCGCGCGGTCGATCTGCCCCTGCCGCGCACCCGCACGCGCCATGACGGGCGGCAGCGTCTCGAACGCCGCCGCGATCGGCTCGGGCACAGGCCGGCCGTTGGCGAGCGCGAGCGCGGCCATCACCACGTAGCGATCGGCAAGCCGTCGCAGTGGCGCCGTCGCATGCGCGTACGTCGCGCCCATCGCCGCGTGCCACGGCGTCTCGCCGGTACGGAACGGCGTGTAGCTCGCGCCCGACCCCGCACGGCGGATCGCGGTCATCATCGCCGCGTCGGGCGCATTGGCGGGCGAGAGCCTACGCTCGAACGCGCGCAGCGGCAGATCGGCGGGCCAGTCGACCCCGGTCGCCGCCGCGATCGCGCGCAGCCTGATGACGGCGCCCGCATCGGGCTCGGGCATCGTGCGGAACAGCCCGGTGCGGTGCGCGAGCAGCAAGTCTGCTACGGCGAGATTGGTCGCGAGCGACAGCGCGGCGTTGCGATCCTCGGACTCAAGCCGCGGGCGGAACGACAGCGTGAACCCGCCGTCCGCATCCGCCGCGACCTGTTGCTCGGGCGGATCGACGCGCGAGGCGCCGCGCCGCGCCTCGGCCGCCGCGATACGGCGCGCAAGTTCCTCGAACGCCGGCGGCAGATCGCCCGGCTGCACCGTCGCATAGGCGAGCTTGGCACGGCTGCGGATGATCGCACGCTCGACACCGTCGAGGGCCGCCGCGCCGTCGGGCGCGACGCGGACCACGAACACCACCGCGGGTCGCGGATCGCCCGGCAACAGGCTTGCGGCACGCTCGCCGATGATCGGCGGGTAGAGCCCGGCCTTGCCGTCCGGCAGATACATCGTCTCGCCGCGCTGCCACGCTTCGGCGTCGATCGCATCGCCCGGCGTTACGAACCACGCGACATCTGCGATGGCGTAGCGCAGCAGCAGATCGCCGCCTCTCGGCTCGATCCAGAACGCCTGGTCGAGATCGGTCGACGTCGCGGGATCGAGCGTGACGAACGGCACGTCGAGCCGATCGACGTGTTCGATCGGCGGGCGGCGTACCGCAACCTCGGCGGCGGCGAGCACGGTTGGCGGAAACGACGCCGGCACCTGGAATTCGCGGCGGATCGCCGCCAGCCCGTTGACGAGCGCACGGTCGGGATCGACTAAGGTCTTCATCGCGCCCACCTATACGCCGCCGGCGACTATCGGGAAACGGGCGGACGGCGGGCGGCGGCGGGAGCGCAGGGAAATGACGACGAAGACGGCATCCGCGAACGCCCCCGCGCCGTGGGATGCGGCCGCGGTGCGGCATGGCTCGACCGACGCATCGTCGCGGCGCGTGCCGAGCAGGCGGTCGCCGCGCGTGGCGGGCGGCGCGAGGCGGACGACAGCGACAAGGCATCGGCGGAAGAAATGATCGCAACGCTGCTGACCGCGACCGACACCACCCGCGATCAGGCGACGTTCGCCGCCGCAGTGCGCGCGCTGCTCGACCGCGACGACTATCACTGGCGCGGCGTGCACGACGACGATCGCTTCGATCGCCACGTCCGCGCCTTTCTGCGCAAGCTTGCCAAGATGACTAAGGCAAACGAGGGATTCGACCGGCTGTCGCGCTATCAGTGAGCCACGCGGCGGCGCGGTTCACGAAAACGCATGATCGCCCGTGGTTGCGGCTATCCCGATCGGCGCGGTGCCGCCATGGTGCGCGAAACACGAAGGGGGTTAGCGATGAGCCGAATGGCGTGGATGACGACGGGCGGCGCCGCTGCCCTGCTGCTGGCCGCGCCCGCCCCCGCGCAGGTCGCGCCGCAGCGGCTCGACGCGCTAAAGACCGAGGCCGCCGCCGGGGTCGAGAAGCGCGCCAAGCTGGTGCAGGAGATGATCGATTCGATCTTCAGCTTCGGCGAGCTCGGGATGCAGGAGATCGAGACCTCGCGCTACATCACCGAGATCCTCGAGAAGAACGGTTTCACCGTCACGCGCGGCATCGCCGGCATCCCCACCGCGTGGTCGGCGACATGGACGCAAGGGTCCGGCGGGCCGACGATGGCGGTCGGCTCCGATCTCGACGGCATTCCCAAGGCGAGCCAGAAGCCCGGCGTCGCGTGGCGCGAACCGATGATCGCCGGCGCGCCCGGCCATGGCGAGGGGCACAACAGCGGCCAAGCGGTGAATATCGCCGCGGCGCTGGCGGTGAAGGACATCATGATCCGCGAGAAGATCCCCGGCACGCTGCTGCTGTGGCCCGGCGTCGCTGAGGAACCGGTCGCGGCAAAGGCGTTCTTCGTGCGCGACGGCCTGTTCAAGGATGTCGACGCGGTGCTGTTCACCCACGTCAGCTCGAACCTGCAGACCAATTGGGGGCAGCCCTCGGGCACCGGCGGCGTGTCGGTGCTCTACACGTTCAATGGCGAGAGCGCGCATTCGGCCGGCGCGCCGTGGCGCGGGCGCAGCGCGCTCGACGCGGTCGAGCTGATGGACGCGGGCTGGAACTTCCGCCGCGAGCATCTGCGCCCCGAGCAGCGCTCGCACTATGTCATCAAGGACGGCGGCGACTTTCCCAACGTCGTGCCCTCGACCGCCACCGTCTGGTATTATTTCCGCGAACAGTCGTTCGACGCGATCCGCAAGAATTACGAGATCGGTAGCAAGATCGCGACCGCCGCGGCGATGATGACCGATACGACCGTTTCCCACCGCATCATCGGCACCGCCGCCCCGCAGCACATGAACCGCCCGATGGCGGAGGCGGCGTACGAGAATATCAAGAAGGTCGGCCTGCCGATCTGGACCGCGGAGGAACAGCAGTTCGCCAAGGCGGTGCAGAAGCTGGTCGGCGGCGAGCAGAAGGGGCTCGACACCGCGCTCGAGCCGATGAAGCCCCCCGAGGCCGAGCCCAAGAGCGGCGGATCGGACGATATCGGTGACGTGTCGTGGACCAAGCCGACGATCACCATCCGCTACCCCTCGAACATCCCGGAGCTGCCGGGGCACAATTGGTCGAACGCGATCGCGATGGCGACGCCGATCGCGCACAAGGGCGCGGTCGCCGGCGGCAAGGTGATGGCGATGACGCTGCTCGATCTGCTGACCCGCCCGGAACTCGTCACCGCGGCAAAGAGCTATTTCACCGACGTGCAGACCAAGACGGTGAAATACCAGCCGATTTTGACCAACGAGAAGCCCTATATCGAGATGAACGCCGACATCATGGCGCAATTCCGCGATCGCATGCGCCCGACCTATTACAACCCCAAGAAGTACAGCAGCTATCTCGAGCAGCTCGGCGTCAAGTGGCCGAGCATCACCAAGCCCGAGTGACGCCACGATGATCGATCTGCCCGAAGATGACCGGCCGCTGCGCATCGCGGTGGTGGCGCATTTGCGCCATCCCATCGCGCCGCCCTTCATGGGCGGGATGGAGGCGCATTGCCACCAGCTCGCCGATGCGCTCGTCGCGCGCGGGCACGACGTGACGCTGTTCGCCAGCGCGGACAGCGACGCTGCGCTGCCGCTGCACGGCGTCACCCCGCAGCATTACGAGGCGGTGCTGCCGTGGGCGTTGTGGCACGGCACCGACGAGCTCACCGCGTTCCAAGACGCGGCGTTCGGGCGCGCCTGGGCGGCGATCGCGCACGGCGGCTTCGACGTGGTGCATAACAATGCGATGCACCCCGCGCTGCACCGCTGGGCGCTGCGCGATCACCAGCCGATGGTCACGTCGCTCCACGTCCCGCCGTTTGCAGGGCTGGCAAAGACGATCGCGGAGTGCGCCGCACCGTGGCTGCGACAGACGGTGACGTCACGGAGTCACGCGCGCAGCTGGTGGGCGGAGGTGCCTGCCACCGCCTCTGTTGTCCACAACGGGATCGACACCGCGCGCTGGCGCTTCTCGGCGCACGGCAACGGCCGCGCGATCTGGTGCGGACGGATCACGCCGAACAAGGGAACCGCGGTGGCGGCGGCGGCGGCGGCGATCGCGCAGATACCGATCGACCTCTACGGCCCGATCGACTGCATGGATTACTTCGGTGATCACGTCGCGCCGCTACTTGGCGAGACCTGCGTCTACCACGGCCATCTCGGCGGCAACGCGCTGGTCGACGCGATCGGCGCCGCCTCGGTGCTCGTCTCGACGCCGATGTGGGACGAGCCGTTCGGGCTGGTCGCCGCCGAGGCGCTGGCGTGCGGCGTGCCCGTCGCGGCGATCGATCGCGGCGCGATGCGCGAAGTGGTGGGCGCAGCGGGTGCCTTCGCCTCGGACGATCCGGCCGATCTCGCCCGCGCGATCCGCGCCGCGATGGCGGTGCCGCGGCCCGATTGCCGCGCCTGGATCGAGCGCGCTTTCTCGGTCGCCGCGATGATCGACGGCTACGAGGCGGCTTATGCCGCTGCCATCCGCGCCTCGAGCAGCGCGAGGACGGTCGCCGTGCTGGCATAGGGCTGGTCCGCCTGCTGCCGCGTCAACGCCAGATCCGCCTCGTTGACGTCGCGTAGCCGGACGTGCTCACCCTTCTCCAGGCGCACCAGGCCCATCAGCGTGAACGCGCGCAGCCAGTGCTCCATCGTGAAATGCCCCCATTTGTCGCGGAAGCGCGCGGCATTGGCGATCACGCTGTCGACATGGTGGACCGGCGGCATGTGGTGTGTATGGTGCTGGTGATAGACGCGCGCGCCGCGGCACCAGTGGATCGGAATGCCTGCCTCCACCACCATCCGCCCGAAGTCGGTATCCTCGCCGCCGTAGCCGACGTAGCGCTCGTCGAACCCGCCGAGTGCGAGGAACGTCGCGCGGCGCATCGCGAAGTTGAGCGACCAGAAGCAGCGATAGTCGCTGCACGCGCCGGTCGCCTCGACCGGCGGCCCCGCGCGTTCCGAATGCTTGACGCCGATCCGCGCGAACCGATCGATGTCGATCCCGGTGTCGGTCGCGCCGGCGGGCAAGTACAGCACCTCGCCCATCAGCACCGCGTCCATCTCGCCAAGCAGCCGGGCATAGTCGCCGACGAACGCCGGATCGGGAATGCAATCGACGTCGAGGAAGATCAGCGTCTCGCCCTCGGCCGCGCGCGCGGCGGCGTTGCGCGCTGCGGCGAGCGGGATGCCGCCGCCGCCGATCATCAGCTGGCGTACCGGAAAGCGCGTTTCGGGCAGCACATAAGGTTCGTCCTGCATCACCGCGATGACGAGTTCGTCGGGCGGCACCAGCTGCGCATCGAGCCCCAAGACGATGTTGTGCAGGTGCCCGGCGCGGCCACCGGCAAGCGTGCAAACGGAAATCATGCGTGTTGTTCCGGCAGGAGGGAGAGGATTTCGACGTCGGGCGCGGCCCAGGCGGCATCGGCCAGCGTGCACAGCCAGGAAGCAGCGTCGGTCGCGGCATCGCGGTTCACCAGCGCGCGCTGGCGCGTCAGATCGAGCGCGTCGGCGCGTGCCCACGCCGCGGCCCACGCACCGCCATGCGCCGGCCAGTGATCGAGCATCACCGCCGCGCCCGCGGCGTCGAGCATCCGCGCCTTCCACAATTGTTCGTCGAAATAGCGCCATTCCGGCACTACGATCCACGGCCGCCCGGCGGCCGCGATCATGTGCACCGTCGTGTTGCCGGCGGACGAGACGATCCGGTCCGCCGCCGCGATATAGGTCGCCGGGCAATCGACCCAGCCGAGATGATGGAGGTTTCCCGGCATCGTCTCGTGCCATTCGCGCTCGACCGCGCCGATCGTCAGCCACATCGCGTCGGGCATCGCGCGCGCGCCAAGCGTCAGCGGCGTCGCGGGGGTGCCGCTGCCGCCGCCGCCCGCGATCACCAGGACGATTTCGCCCGAAGCCGGCAGGCCGAGCGCCGCGCGCGCCGCCGCCTTCTCGATCGGCGCGCCGATCGTGGCGGCATCGATGCCAACGCCCGCCGCATAATGCGTCTTCGCCAGCATCCAGGCGGGCCTGCCGGGCTGCTCCAGCGTGGGTGCATAGGGCGCAAGGATGCCGAGCGCCGCCTCATATGCCGCCATATGCCCCGCGTCGTCGCGGTCGCCGTGCTGCAGCACACTAACGCATGGGATTGACGCGATCCGTGCGAGCTGCGCGAGTTCGGCGGACACGTCGGTGACGAACAGCGCCGGGCGTGCGGTGTCGAACCACTGCGTGATCGTCGCAATCGCGCGCGTGATGCTGCCCCAGCCAAGCGGCGCGCAGTGCAGCGTTGTCGGCGTGCGTACGTTGGCGAGCGCGGGCGCGGCATCGGCGGGCGCCTCGAACAGCGATGGAATCGTTTGAACGCGGACATGCGTGCCGAGCGGCGGAAAGATGTCGTCGCGCGCACAGAACAGCGTCACCGGCCGCTGCGGCATCGCATTGACGATCGCCGCCGCGCGCTCGGCGTGGCCGCGCCCCTGATGGTGGACGAAATAGCCGATCGGGCGCGTCATGCCGCAGCCTGACCGGCGAACGCACGCATTCCCTCGACGACGCCGCCGGCATGCGGCCGGCGCGAGACGTAGATCGTCGGACGGCCGATCAGCGGCTTCAGCTCGGCGCTGTGATTGGCGACGAGGATACCGTTACGCACCTGGCTCAGCATGTCGAGATCGTTGCCGCTGTCACCGGCGGCATAGACGTGCTCCGCCGCGATGCCGAGCGCCTTGGCCACCCATTTCATCGCCGCGCCCTTGCCCGCCCGCGCCGGCAGGATATCGAGCAGACGCCCGTGGCTGTGGATCACGCGCACCGGCAGGTGGGCAACGGCATCGCGCACCGCCGCGATCGCGCCGCGCGCCTCGACGAAATAGCTGCGCTTGTAGCGGCGCTGCTCTACCGCCGGCTGGCGCTCGACCCCGGCAAGCGCGCCGACCGCCGCGTCGAATGCGTCCGGGTTCCAGCCCTCGTCGATCCACTCGGCATAGGCCGTGTCGGGCCGCAGCCGCGCGCCGTCGCGCCAGTAGATCTCGCTGCCGACCGAGGTGATCAGCACGCGCGGCGTCGGCTGGCGCCATTCGCGCAGCAGCCGCTCCGCCTCCTGCAGCGAGCGCCCCGTCGCGACCCCGAACGCGAGCGTCGGCTGCGAAGCGAGGAACGGCGCGACGTCCGCCGCCCCGGCGGTGCACCCCGTCAGCGTGTTGTCGATATCGCACAACAGCAGCCTTGTCGGCGCGGTCACTGCCGCCGGCACCGAGCGAAGCGACCGTACGACCTCGACGAAGCGCGCGGCATAGCCGTGCCAATCGAGCGTCTTGCTGCGGATCGCCCCTTCCGCCGAGCAGCGTGCCCATTCGATCTCGTCGTCGAGCAGCGCGCGGATCGCATTGGCAAAGGCCTGCGGGTCGCGCGGGTCGGCGATCCGGCCGTGATGCAGCGTCGCGACGATATCGGCCGGCCCGCCGTGGCAGGTTGCGACCACCGGCACGCCGTGCAACGCCGCCTCGGTCAGCGTCAGCCCATAGGGCTCGACCAGCGCGGGATTGACGAACACCCCGCCTGAAGCGCGCGCCAGTGCGTAGAGCGCGGCGATATCCGCGCGGCTGTGCCGCTTGGGCAGTGCCATGCTGCCGTAGAGGTCGTGCGTGTCCATCCGCGCGAGCAGCGAGGAGATCACCGCGCGCTGTTCGGGCTCGCCGCTGTCGGGCCCGTCGCGCAAGCCCGCAACGATCACCAGGTTCGCACGTGCGCGCAGATCGGTGTCGGCGCCGTACAGGTCGACCAGCCCGGCGAGGTTCTTCTTCGCCACCGCGCGCGCGATCGCGAGGATCATCGGCTTTTCCGGATCGCGCAGGAACGGCGCGATGAGGCGACGCGTCCCGTCGAGATCGGTTGGCGAGGTCTCCGCGATCCCGGCCCCCGGCGGCAGGCAGTGGATCCGCGTCGGACACGCCGTCGGATAGAGCATCAGCTGCCGCTCCGCCTCGTCGCGCGATGATGCGACGATCAGGTCCGCCGCGCCG
The DNA here is from genome assembly GCF_014217605.1 of Sphingomonas sp. NBWT7. Classification (NCBI taxonomy): domain Bacteria; kingdom Pseudomonadati; phylum Pseudomonadota; class Alphaproteobacteria; order Sphingomonadales; family Sphingomonadaceae; genus Sphingomonas; species Sphingomonas sp. NBWT7. The sequence continues at coordinate 2,184,807 of NZ_CP043639.1, forward strand.
ATTGCGTCGGCTTCCTCAGCCAGGCGGCACGTCATACCCGGATCGTCGATCCCGCTGTGCAGCTTGTCGATACCGAGCGAGTGCGCGGTGTAGACGAAGGGGATGCCGAAGCGGTCACGCACCTTGCGCGCGACCTCCGCCGCGTCGGCGAAATGCGCGTGGATCACGTCGGGCAGACGCGGCACGCTCGCAAGATGCGCGATCAGCGCCTCGGCGAATGCGCCGCGGTCGGCGGCATTGGCTTCCTTCGACAGGTAGGCGCGATTGGCGGTCGCGATGCGCCGCACCGCCAGCTTGGCGTCGATCGGTTCGTACGGCACCGCATAGGCCGCCCCCAGGGCCGGATCGTCGATCAGCCGCGTGATGATCTCGACCCCGGTGACGTCGTCACGCAAGGCGAGCGCCTGCGCCGCGCCGAGCGCGTAGGTGATGTGGCCGCCGGTATCGGCCGTCAGTCCGAACTCGACCGGCGGCCCCTTCAGGCAGCCACCGAGCGCGATGGAGAGGATAAGCAGCGGCGCGGCCCCCAAGACGTCGAAATGCCAGCCACTTCGATTCGCTTCCTCAACGAAGATCCCTTGCGCGTGGTTTCTCCGCGCCGGTAAAATATGATGCTGATCTGAATCAGTTATTGTGCCGGCTTCACCAGCCCGGCGGTATCCAGTCGAACGCGTGGATCGCCGACGACCCTGTCCAGCGCTTGCACAGCTTTTCCAGCGGCCAGAACAGCAGCAGGCCGAGCGCGAGGCCGGGAAAGAAGCCGAACATGAAGATGCCGAAGCTCAGTCCCTCACCCGATTGGCCGAAGATTGCCTGGGCAACGCCGACGCCGATCACGACACCGAGCGCCAGGAACGCGAGCTCGAGCCCGACGAACACGAGAAGCAGCAGCCCTTGCCACAGCGACGCGCCCTTCGTCGCTCTGGCGCGCTCCGCGGCGCGCGCGGCGCGCGCGGCGCGCGCCTGCTGCTGCAGCCGTTCGCGCTGCGGCGCCGTCAGCGACCCGTCGAAGCGCAGCCGGCGGACGAAGAGGATGAGCCCGAACATCACCGACACGCTGGCGAAGGTGACGTAGAAGCCGGGCGGCTGGCGCGTGCCGACCGCGGCGAGGAACAGCAGCACCAGCGTCACGCCGACGATCGTGCCGTAGCTCGGCTGCATCGACGCGTCAGGATCGCGCGCCGGCCGTTCCGGCGGGCGATGCGCCAGCAACCGCGCCGGCGCATCGGCATAGTGGCGAAGCGATCCGAACAGCGCGAGTGCGATCAGCGACAGCACGACACCGAAGAGCGCCGCCCGCCCCGTGCCGCCGATGTCGGGCAGCACCCGCGCCAACAGCAGCCAGCCGAGCGTGGCGAAGATCGGCAGCGCGACGACGTGCAGCATTACCGCGCGCAGCCCGGTACGCATGAAGCCCGCGTACTCGTCGTCGGACACGCGGATCGCGGGGCCATGGCCGCGGCGCCGGAAGAACCAGGTGTCGCCGACGCGTTCGAACTGCGGCGGCAGCGCCGCGACGCGGTCGATACCGGCACGGCGGTGGAGGCGATGGGATCGGGATGCGGTCGTCATGATGCTCTCCCCTGTCGGAACGGCTCTAGCGCGCGGCGGCGAGGCTCTCGCGCACGCGGGCGAGCGCGACCGCTTCGGGATCGTGCTGCCCCATCGCCGCCCACGATCCGGTGATCGCGAAGCTGCAATGACCGTGCACCGTCGCGACGAGTGAGCGCGCAAAGGTGCCGAGTGCCTCGTCGACGGGACGGTCGAGCGCGGTGGCGACCTCGGCGGCGACGATGCGCATCAGCCGCCCGCGCATCTCCTGCTGCTCGGGCGACAGCGTCTCGCGCGCCGGGCGGTGATCGTAGATCGCGGCCCAGCGATGCGGATTGTCGCGCGCAAAGGCGAAATAACCCGCCACCAGCGCCGCGATCCGATCCTCGCCCGCGGCGTCGAGGTAGTCCACCAGCGTCCGCGACCATTCGACGAAGCTGGCGGTGTTCACCGCCGTCACCAACCCGTCGACGTTGCCAAAGACGTTGTGGATCGTGCCGATCGTATAGCCGACACGCTTGGTGACCTCGCGCGCGGAAAAGGCCGCGAAGCCCTTCTCCGCCATCACGGCGGTGCCCGCATCGACCAACAACTTGGTCAGTTCGTCACGGCTGTGGTCGGATCGTCGGCCCATCTGGCGGCGTGGCTTTCGTTGAAGGAATCAGCCGGTCGGCCGCCGCGGGGGGCGGCGGCCGCTTCGGCACGATGGCAGGTCAGCCGACGCGGCGGAACAGCCGCCCGCTGCGCGGTGTCGCATCGCTCGTCGCATCATACGATTCGAGCCGCGTCATCAGCCCGTTCTCGGTCCGCACGATCCGGAACAGGCGCGTGCCCGATGGGCCGCGGCCGGCATCGGTCGGGCGGAACTTGTACAGTTTGATGATGACCGATTCCATCTCGGGCGTCGCGGTGCACTTCAGCTCCTCGAACGTCTGATAGCCCTCGGCGCTCAGCCGGCATCCGGTCGAGCCCGCGCTCGGCCCCAGCGTCAGCGTGCGGGTGACGAAGATCGCGACGCCGTCTCGCCCCTCCCCGCCGACGCGGCCGAGCGATTCCTCCCACACATAGGTGCCGTACCAGGTGGGCAGCGGCGCGGCTGAGGCGGGAAGCGCGGCCAGCGCGCCGGTGATGCCGAGCATCGCGGTGGTGAACCAGTTTGCCATGGGGAATCTCCTCTCGCGTGTGTGTCTGAAACGTGGTTGGTGGAAATCGGCCTCACATCGCGTGCAGCGGCAGGCGACCGGTGAGCGGCTGGACGGCGAAGTCGCTGCCGCCGCGCGGCGACGGCCACATCGTCACCCGGAAACGCTGCTTCGCGGCGCACGCGTTGAGCGTCCAGATCTCGGCATGCCCGCCCCGCGCAGTGGCGCTGCCAGGAACGACGCGCATGTCGGCCGAGTAGATGAAGCGGCAGCCGCCCGTTGCCTTCGAATAGTTTCCGATCGTGGTCAGCACGTCCGCGGCGAGGCGCGGGCTGGCGAGCGTTCGGCCGGTGGTGGCGATCTGATAGGCGGCGGCGGGCTGGCTGGCGACACCGGCCGCTGCGACGATCGCGGCGGCGATCAGGGTCATGCGCTTCATGGTCGTTCTCCTTCGTAGCGATCCCGGAAAGGATCGTCTCGCAGCCATCCCCGGCCGCAACTCAGTAATTAATCACCGCTCAATTAATGGTAAATGAACGCTGTTCATTTTATCTGTGCTTCGGTTTGCCGTGGTAGTTCGATACGCAGCGGGAACGATGCCGCCGGTCGGACGTCGTCACGGCAAGCTATTGGGAGAGCCGGCATGTCATTCTGCCACCAGTGCGGCACGAAGCTTTCGGACGGGGCGAAATTCTGCACCAACTGCGGCGCGCCAGTGGCCGGCACTGCAACCGCCCCCGACGGTGCAGCGCCGATCGCAAGCCACGATCGTCCCGCGCCGACCGTTGCGGCAGAGCCCGCGTCCTACGCTCCGCCGCCCTATGCTCCGTCGTCTAGTACGCCACCGATCGGACACGCGGCGACGCACCACCGCGCCGTCGTCGCGCCGGCCAGCGGCGGCATCGGCTGGATCCTGCCCGCGCTGGCCGCACTCGCCGCGATCGTCATCGCCTATCTGATCTGGGCGCCCGCCAACCCCAGGGCAGCGGATGATCGCGGTGCGGCAACCGTCGCCGGGGCGCAGGATGGGCGTACGGGCGGATCGGCCACCAACGATGCGGAACCGGTCGAGACCGGCACGAGCGAAGGCGTCGCTGCCGGCAGTGCGGCGCGCGGCGGCGAAACGGTATCGGCGGCCGTGCTCGATTCGGCCTTCAACAGCAATCCTGCCGGCGCCGCGGCCCGCTACGCTGGGCCGATTCGCGTGTCGGGCACGATCGCCTCGATGGTGCAGCCGGGCGCGACGCCGTCGCTGTCGATGGAAGGCCGCACCCGCTTCAACTTCATGGTCGTCAATTTCCCCGCCGGCTATCGTGAGCGTCTGGCGCCCTTGTCCAAAGGCCAGTTCATCACGGTCAATTGTGATACGACGCGCTCGCTCGGCGGCACGACGATCCTGTCGGGCTGCCTGCTCGACTAAGGGCTAGCGACGGCGCCACAGCCGTCGCGCCCAGCGATGCAGCCAAAGCGTCGGGTAGATCGCCATTACGCAACCAAGCCCAGCGGCGATCAGGAAGCCAGCGCCGATATCGGTGTTGTAGCCGCGTGCGCGCAGCCCCGGCGCGACTTGCTCCGCCACCAACGCAGCAATCACGATGAAGACGATCAGCTCGATCTGCAGGAACACGAACTGCCAGATGCAGCCGATCGCCGTCGCCCCCGCCGGCCGATCCGGCGATCCGCCACTGCCTTCGCCGTTCCCCATGCCGCTCTCCTTCCGCGCGCCCGTTGTCACGTCCGGCCTGCGGTGGCACGTTCCCCGGCCAGGGAGAAGACGATGGATCGCGTGCGCAGGTTCGGCTGGATCTATTTCCTCGGCTTCATGGCCGTCGTCGCGATCGGCTATGTTCCAGCGTTCCACGATGCCGACGGCAATCTGTTCGGGCTGTTCAAGCTCGACCTGTACGATGACAGCCTGCACTTCCTGTCCGGCGTCTGGGCAGGCGTTGCCGCCTGGTGGTCGTACGGCGCGGCACGTACCTATTTCCGCCTGTTCGGACCGCTCTACTTCGCCGATGGCGTGATGGGGCTGTTCCTCGGCAGCGGCTATCTCGACGGCGGGATCTTCCTCTATGGTCCGGTCCGGCTGTCGGTCTACGCGCACGTCTTCGCCAATCTGCCGCACCTCCTGATCGGCGGCATCGCGATCTGGGTGGGATATCGCCTCGCCCGCCGCGCGCCCGCGACGTGAGGCGACGCTGGCGGGTCGCGCTCGCGGCGGCGGGTGCGGTAACGGCGCTGATCGCCGTGCCGATCGCCGGGGTCGAGCTCGGCTGCCGCGCGCCGATCGCCGGCTTCGCGCCGCACGCACCGTACCGCGCGATCCTCGCCGAGCGCCGGCCGGAAGCGCGCACGTGGCTCACCTATCCCGAATGGCACATCGTTTATTCGGCGGAGAGCCTTGGCCGCTGGCTCACCGCCGGCCGCCCGCCCAGCGGCTATCCCTATGGCAGCGACATCGCCGGTTTCTGGCACGGCCTGTGCCGGATCAACAGCGTCGCGCGCGGCCAGCCCGGCGCGGGCGAAGCGAAGGTGATGATCTACACGATCGGCATCAGCTTCACGCTCGAGATGGCAATCAAGGCCGCGTACGAGCGCACGATCGGCCGCTTCACCGAATGGGTCGGCGGCTGGCGCAGCAGCGACGATCGTTACGCCGCCGCGGTGCAGACGCGCTACGGCGCCTTCATGCACGAGGTGCCGTGGTATCGCTTTCCGTTCGGCGCGGCACTGCGCGGCGCGTGGCAGACGCGCCGTGACGACGGATCGATCGTCCGCCACGTCGAGCGGCGCGCCGCGCTCACCGCGGAATATGGCGTCAAGGCCGGCTATGCTCGCGCGATCGGCGGCGCCAATGCATCGGTCAACACGCCCGACGCGCTGACGCTGCGCTTCGTCGCCGCGGCTCAGCCGAAGGTAATCGCCGCGGTCGACCCGCGGCTTCGCCCGGTCCGCCAGGTCGGCGCGCTGACAGTGGTCGAAGCGCCGCGCTACGCGCAGTTCACCGATCTCGTCGGCAAGCTCGCCACCGCCGGGATCGGGCTGGTCGAGATCGCCGGCAACGACGACATCTTCGTCACCGTCCTCGCGCGCAACGGCGCGCGCGTCCCCGGCACGATCCTGCTCGGCCAGCCGATCGAGCGCGACGGGTGGCGCCGCGTCGGCACGTCGGTGAAGGTCCCGGCACTGGGCGCGCTCGCCGCGGCGGTGCGCGCGGGCGGCGGCGCGATCGAGCACGTCTATGACTATTAGGGGGGCGACCAAGCTGATCGCACAAGCGGCGCTCGCGCTCGGGCTGTGGGCGCTGGCGATGGCCGCGCTGCCGTTCGTCGGCCCTGCCGGGCGGCAGGTCGCGGTCGTCGGCGCGGCGCCGCGAGCAATCCGCGCGATCACGGCGGCGGGCGGGCGCGTCGTCGAGGTGCGACGCGGCGCGACGATCGCGCGATCCGCCTCCCTCGGCTTCGTCCGTGCGCTCTACGCCGCGGGCGCGCCGCTGGTGATCGAGGGCCGCATCGCCGCGGGTTGCTTCGCGAAGGCGGGTGCATAGCGCGCATACCAGGTGTTGCTGAACACCCCGTCCGGATCCCACTGCCGCTTGGCGGCGAAGAACGCGCCGATCTCTGGATAGGACCGCGCGAGCTGCTCGGAAGAATAATGCAGCTGATACGGCAGGAAGAAGCGCCCGCGGTGCGCCAGCGTCAGGTCGATGAGGTCCTGAGTCAGTCGACGCATCGCCGCCGTGCCCGCCGCGTCGGTCGGCTGGTTGAGGTACAGCACCACCGAGAAGGCCGGCGCGGGCGCGTAGCTCAGCGCATTGTCCTCCTGCCCCACCGCGCGGATCGACGCGTTGACGAGGTTCGCGTGCTGATCCTCGAAGATCGCGCGCATCCCGTCGATGAACGGCACGATGCGATCACGCGGCACGAAATACTCATGCAGGATGTCGGTCTCGGCGGGCAGATCGTTGAACAGATAGGCGACCGAATCGTGCATCGGATCGTTGCGCGCGACGAGGCACGCCTCACCCGATCCCTGCGCCTGCGCACGCGTGATCGTGCACGCCTCCAGCCGATGCTCGAGGTTCTTCTCGCTCCACCATTTCAGTGATTTGAATGCGTCGTTCTTCTTCGCAAGGTTGACGGTGAGGCGACGCAGCTTGGTCGACGGCACCTCGCCCAAAGGCGCGCGCGTCAGCGCCTGATCCTCGGGGAACTGGCGATATTGATAGACCAGCGCCTCGCGCAGCAGCGTGCCCGGCGCGGTTGACAGGTGGACGTAGGCGAGCCCGACGCTCGGATCGGCAGCGATACGCGCGAAGGTGGCCGGGAATTGGCGATAGTCGATCATCGCGCGTTCGGAGCGGTAGATCGCGTTGGGTACCACGTCGAGCGTCGCCGACAGGATCACGCCGAACAAACCGTATCCGCCGACGACGTGGCGGAACAGATCGGCATTCTCGGTGCGCGAGGCAGTGACGATCCGCCCGTCGGCGAGCATCAACCGCACGCTGCGCAGCGACCCCATCACCGCGCCCGCCTGATGATCCATGCCGTGCGCGTTGACCGAGATCGATCCGCCGACCGAGAAAATGTCGGTCGACTGCATCGCCTTTACCGCGAAATCGGGGTGGATCGCCTGCTGGATCGCGTGCCACGTCGCCCCCGCGCCGACCGTCACCGTCCGCGTCGCGCGGTCGAGCCGGATCGCGTTCATTCCGCGCATGTCGAGGACGACGCCGCCGGCGCGGAACGCATGCCCGCCCATCGAATGCTTCACGCCCGCCGCCGATACCGGCAGGCCGTGCGCGCGCGCATAGCCGAGCGCGGCGGCGACCTCGCGCTCATCGCGCGGCCGCACAACGCCCGCCACCGCCGTGCGGCTGAGGCAGCTCGCGTCGTTCACCGTCCCGCCGCGCTGCGCCCAGCGCGGCTCGGCGACCGGCGCGGCGCGGTCGCGCACCGGCGGCAGCGGCGGGAGGACGGTGGCGCAATCCTTTGGGCCGATCGGATCGGCCATCAGCGGCGCGACGTACAGCCCCGCCCCCGCCGCGACGAGCGCGATCGTCGATGCACCGATCAGCAGGTTCCGGCTTCGTGATCCCGTCATCCGCATCGCCTTCGCAACCATCGATGACCTGCCTCTAGCAGATCGGCGCGCCGCGCTCGACCGGTCCGCGGCCTGCCGTCAGCGCGGGCGTGTCCACAGCCTTGAGTCGCGCGGCGTCGCCGACACCGGTCGAAGCGCCGCCACCCCCGCCTTCGCCACCCAGCCCAGCTTCGCCGACTTGGATGTCGTCACACGATGGTCCCACGCATGCGCGCCGCGCGCCGCCACCTCGCGCGCGATGTCGCCATAGATACCCGCCGCCGCCAGCACCGCCCAGCGCGCCCGGCCGGGCAGCCGCGCCGCGCCGACGCGCGCGCTCGCCTCGTGCCGCGCCGCGCTCGCCGCCATCCGCCGCGCGAGCACCACCAGCCGGTCGCGGAACGGCGGCTTCATGTGCTGGCCCGGCGGGATGTCCATCTCGACCAGCCATTCCTCGGGGACGTAGCAGCGCCCGACGCGGTCATCCTCCTCGATGTCGCGCGCGATATTGGCGAGCTGGAACGCGATGCCGAGATCGCACGCACGGTCGAGCGTGTCGTCGTCGGCAGGATCGACGCCCATGATCACCGCCATCATGCATCCCACCGCGCCGGCGACATGGTAGCAATAGCGGTAGAGGTCGTTCGCGCTCCGCGGCCGCCACTCGGCCGCATCGAGCTCAAACCCGTCGATCAGATCGTGCGCGAAACGCGGCGGCAGGCGCGTCTCCGCCGCGACGACGCGCAGGGCGTCGAACGGCATGTCGCCGACGACGCGCCCCGCCAGCGCCGCCGCGGTTCTCTCGCGGATGATCGCGACGCGCGTCTCGGCGTCGGCGACGTGGCTCGCGCCGTGGCCGTGGTCCTGCCCATCGACGATGTCGTCGCACGCCCGGCACCAGGCGTAGAGCAGCCAGGCGCGCTCGCGCGTCGCCGCGTCGAACAGCTTGCTCGCCGTGGCGAAACTACGCGATCCGCGAACGATTGAGTCGCGCGCGGCGATGACCAGCGCGGCGCGTTCGCTTGGGTCAGACTGGTGTTGCACCATCACTGCGTCACGTTCTCCAAAGCCTCCGTTCGTGCTGAGGAGGTACTGAGCCGTTGGCGAAGCGCCGTCTCGAAGCAACGTTGCGGCCCATGCCCTTCGAGACGGCCCCTCGCTTACGCTCGGCACCTCCTCAGGACAAACGGGAGGTGAGCCTTTGCTCGATCAAAGATCGGCCGCGCTCATCCGCACGATCGGCTGCGTCGGCACATGCGCGGCCATCCGGTCGAGCAGCGTATCGAGCGTGTCGGCGACGATCAGCAGATCGCGGTGCTGCGGGCGCAGGAAGCCGACCTCACCCATCTTCTCCCAGAAGGCGACGAGGTGATCGTAATAACCTGCGGTGTTGAGAAGCCCGACGGGATCGGCGTGATAGCCGAGCTGCGCCCAGCTCAACGCCTCCCACAATTCGTCCATCGTGCCCGTCCCGCCGGGGATGGTGACGAAGCCGTCGGCAAGATCGGTGAAGCGCCGTTTGCGATCGTGCATGCCCTCGACGACGTGAAGCTCGGTGAGGCCACGATGCGCCACCTCTGCGTCGACCAGCGCCTGCGGGATGACGCCGATCACTTCGCCGCCCGCCGCCAGCGCGCTGTCGGCGATCGCGCCCATCAGCCCCAGCCGCCCGCCGCCGTAGACGAGCCCGATGCCGCGTTCGGCCAGCGTCCGGCCGACGGTATGCGCCAATTCCATATACACCGGATCGCGCGGCGTCGCCGACCCACAATAGACCGCCAGTCGCTTCACCGCCGCGCATCCTCCAGCATCAGCGCCGCGGTCGCCTTCGCGCTGCCGACGACGCCGGGGATGCCCGCGCCCGGATGCGTGCCCGCGCCGACGAAATAGAGGTTGGGGATCGCGTCGTCGCGATTGTGCACGCGGAACCACGCGCTCTGCGTCAACACCGGCTCGAGGCTGAACGCGCTGCCGAGATGCGCGTTGAGATCACGCGAGAAATCGGCCGGCGAGTAGCTGAACTTGGTGACGATGCGGTCGTGGATGTCGGGGATCAGCCGCCGTCCTACCTCGTCGAGGATGCGCTTCTCCAGGATCGGCTTCACCCGCTCCCAATCCTCGGGGAACTTGCCCTGGTGCGGCACCGGCGCCAGCGCGTAGAAGGTCGAGCACCCCTCAGGCGCGAGGCTCGGATCGGTGACGGTCGGGTGATGGAGATAGAGCGAGAAGTCCTCGCTCACCACGCCATTGTCGTAAATGTCGGCGAGCAGCCCCTTATAGCGCGGCCCGAACAGGATCATGTGGTGCGGGATGCCCGGCCAGGTACCCTTGATGCCGAAATGGACGACGAACAGCGACGGCGAGAATTTCTTGCGCTCGAGCTTTGCCGCGCTGCGCCGCGCGCTGTTCGATCCCGACAGAAGGTCGCGATAGGTGTGGACGATGTCGCCGTTCGCCGCGACGGTGTCGCACTCCTGCCGCCAGCCGCTGGCGGTGCGCACCGCCGTCACGCGGTCGCCCAGCGTCTCGATCTGCGTCACCGCGTCGCCCAGCCGGATCGTGCCGCCGAGCCGCTCGAACAGCTTCACCATCCCCGCCACCAGCCGGTTGGTACCGCCGCGCGCGAACCACACGCCGCCGTCGCGTTCCAGCTTGTGGATCAGCGCGTAGATCGCGCTCGTCGTCATCGGGTTGCCGCCCACCAGCAGCGTGTGGAACGACAGCGCCTCGCGCAGCTTCTCGCTCTTCACGAACGAGGACACCATCGAATAGACCGATCGCCACGCCTGATATTTGGCCAGCGCGGGCGCGGCCTTGATCATCGACGCGAAGTCGAGGAACGCGACATGGCCGAGCTTCTCATAGCCCTCGTGATAGACGCCGGCCGAATAGTCGAGGAAGCGCTTGTACCCCGCGACGTCGGCGGGATCGAGCTTGGCGATTTCCGCCATCAGCACGCTGTCGTCGTTGGTATAGTCGAAATTGGTGCCGTCGGGCCAGTTGAGCCGGTAGAAAGGCTGCACCGGTTCGAGCAGGACGTCGGCCGCCATGTCGCTGCCCGACAAGGCCCACAATTCCTGCAGGCAGGCGGGATCGGTGATGACGGTCGGACCGGCATCGAAGGTGAAACCGTCGCGCTCCCAATAATAAGCGCGCCCGCCCGGCTTGTCGCGCGCCTCGAGAATCGTCGTGTCGATCCCGGCGGATTGCAGCCGGATCGCGAGCGCCAGCCCGCCGAACCCCGATCCGATGACGATCGCGCGGCTCACTTGATGCCCCGCAGCGCGCGCACCGCGCGCGTCACCGGCACCGGCGGGCGCCCCGCCAGCACGCGCAGCTTGTCCGCCCGCGTCGACCGCGCGGCATAGAAGCGCCCGATCAGCCCGGAGCGCAGGCGATAGAAGCGTTCCAATACGCGATAGCGCGCATCGGGGTCGGCAGCACGGAACAACATGGCGTCAAGCATCCGGTAGAAGCGGCGCTCGTCCCAGCGCGCGCGGGCATAATCGTGGGTCAATGTAAGCAATGCGTCGCCGCTCAAATCCTTGGCGTCGGCAATCAGTACCGCAAGCCGCACCGCATCGGGCAGTGAATAGCCCGTCGTCGGGTGGAACAGCCCGGCACGCGCGCCCGCCTTCGCGACCTTCGCCCCGCCCCACCGCCAATAGCCCTCGAAATCGCCGTTGATCACCACCGGCAGCGCGCCCTTCTCCTCGCGCGCGTCGTTCGCGCCGGCGGCGACTTCCCAGCCGCGCGCGGCGGCATAGACGTCGATCCGCCGGTTGAGCGCGCCGACGTTGAGCGAGGGCGTGTCGCTGTAATAGGTGTCCTCGACGAACAACCGCGTCGGCGAGAAGGGGAGAAGGTAGACGAAGCGATAGCCGTCGTGCTGCGTCACCGTCGCGTCCATCACCGTCGGGCGCGTAATGCCGTGGCCGGCAGGAATGTCGAGCGTGCGACCGACGAACTTCTGCCAGCCCACCTCCAGCGTCGACAAGTCGCCCGCGCCGCGCGCGTCGATCACGCCCTTCGCCTCGATCCGGTCGCCGTCCGCCAGCACCACCGCGGTCGGACTGCACGCCAGCACCTTGCGCCCCGGCATGATCGCCTCGGCCGGCAGCGCCTTGCGCACCACTGCGTCGAACCGCTCCGATTCGATCGAATAATAGGGCTGGTTGATCGTTCGCGCGTGCGCCGGAAAGCGCACGTCATACGCCGGCCATGCGTGGCAGACGAGCGGCGTCAGCAGCCAGCGATCCTCCTTCGCCACATCGGCATCGAAGAACGACCAGACGTGGTTGCCGCCCAGGCTCTCCCCCGCATCGACGATGCGCACGATCAGCTCGGGGCGGCGCTGCGCCACCGCCAGCGCGATCAGCCCGCCCGCCAGCCCGCCGCCGACGATCGCCAGGTCGCAATGGTGGGTTTCCGGCATCCGTCACGCCTAGCGGATCGGTCGAGACGGCGAAAGCGGCGATTGGCGGACATATTGTCCCACCCCCGGGCATGTCCGCCGTCCGCCATTCACGGGCGCCGAGCCGGGCCGTTTCGCTCCCGCGCCTTTTCTGCCGGCGTTACAGCGCGTAAGGCAGGGGCGTGACCGTCGTCCTGGCCATCATCCTGTCCGCCGCCGCGATGACCGCGATCGTCGGCGTGCGCTATCTCGCCGCGAGCGGCGGGTTCGCGCTCGCTACGCGGCTCCGGCATCCCGGCCTCTACACCGGGCTCGATCCGCAGATCCGGCGCGAGATCGGCTGGAGCCTCGTTTCCGCCGCGATCTACGGCATCCCCGCCGGCGTCATCGCCTGGGGATGGGAGAACCGCGGCTGGACGCGGGTCTATCGCGACGTGGATGCCTTTCCGCTGTGGTATTTGCCGCTGTCGGTGCTGCTGTACCTCACGGCGCACGATACGTGGTTCTATTGGACGCATCGCTGGATGCACCGGCCGCGGCCCTTCCGCCTCGCGCATGCCGTCCACCACGCCAGCCGCCCGCCCACCGCCTGGGCGGCGATGGCGTTCCACCCGATCGAGGCGCTGACCGGTGCTGTGGTAATTCCGCTACTGGTGTTCATCATTCCCATCCACGTCGCTGCGCTCGGATTGGTGCTGACGATCATGACGGTTATGGGCGTCACCAATCACATGGGTTGGGAGGTTTTCCCCCGGTTCATGTGGCGCGGGCCATTGGGGGCATGGCTCATAACGGCGAGCCATCATCAGCGTCATCACGAGCGGTACGGGTGCAATTATGGGCTATATTTCCGGTTCTGGGATCGCCTGTGCGGCACCGACGACGGGCTCGGCGATTTCACGCGTGATCGCGCCCGCGCGCAGGCCCGCGCAGGCACTGCTGCTGGCGCTCGCGGCGAGCACGCTGATCGGCGCGGCGCCGGTCGCCCGGCTTGACGTCGCGTTCGATGCGGTGCGCTCAGCCAAGGGTGTGCTGCGCGTCTGCCTGACCGCCGATCCCGAAAACTTCCCGACCTGCGTCGACGATCACAATGCCACGCGCCGCTCCGTTCCGGCGGGCAGCGACGCGCTGCGCTTCGACGGGCTGCCGCGCGGTACCTACGCGATCGCGGTGATCCACGATGAGAACGGCAACAAGAAGCTCGATACCTTTGCCGGTATCCCGCGCGAAGGCTTCGGCTTCTCGCGCAATCCGCCGATCCGCTTCGGCCCGCCGCGATTCGCCGCCGCGCGCTTCGCGGTCGAAGGTGATGCCGAAAGGCAACAGATCAAAATGCGCTACATGCTGTGAGCGGCACTGGTCGGAGCTAAAGCAGATCAGGCGGGTTTGCGTCCCTTGTAAGAAGGGGACAATTTCTCGTGATCGCCAGGAACCTGCTCATCGGCGCGGCCGTCGCCGCCGCGCTGCCGACCGCCGCCGTCGCTCAGGACGCGCCACCCGCCGAGGCCGTATCGGCGCCCGCACCCAGTGATGCGCCCAACGCGATGGCAGATTTCGGCCGTGATACGATCACGCTCGGGCTCGGCCTTGCCTATCTGCCCGATTACGAAGGCTCGAACGACTATCGCTTCGCGCCCGGGCCGGCGGCGATCGGCACGATCGGCGGGATCAGCTTCTCGGTGCTCGGCAGCCGCGCCAGTGCCGATCTCATTCCTAGCCCCGGCGGCCCGTCGTGGGATATCCAGCTCGGCCCCGTTGCCGCGATCAATTTCATGCGCAGCAACCGCCAGAGCATCGAGGACGCGCGTGTCCGCCGGCTGGGCGAGCGCGATACCTCGATCGAGCTCGGCGGCTATGCCGGCATCGGCAAGACCGGCGTCATCACCAGCCAGTATGACAAATTGTCGGTCTCGGTCAGCTATCGCCACGACGTCAGCGGCGTGCATCGCAGCGGCATCTGGCAGCCGACAATCAATTACTTCACGCCATTGAGCGAGAAGTCGGCACTCGCGCTGTTCGCCTCGGCTGAGCGGGTGGAGACCAAGTACGTCCAGACCTATTTCTACGTCCCCGCCGGCCAGTCGGCGATCAGCGGGCTGCCGACCTACACGACCGGCCGCGGCGGGTGGAAGAACTGGACGGTCGGCGCGCTCGGCACCTACTCGCTGACCGGCAACCTGCTGCGCGGCTTCAAGCTGGTGGCCGGCGGAACCTATCGCCGCATGATCAACGACGTCGCCGACAGTCCGCTCGTCCGCATCGCCGGATCGCGCACGCAGTGGCTCGGCGCGGTCGGCGTCGCCTATACCTTCTGATTGGGTGCGCGCGTCGGGCGGGGCCCGGCGCGCGCCGTCACTGCCTCAACGGCCGACCCAGTCGGCGACCTCGCCGGCTACTTGGTTCGCCGCCTGATTGAGCGCGACGCCGACCGGCCCCGCCTCGATCGCGGACACCGGCACACGCGCTTCGAAGCGGCGCTTCTCCAACGCGCCACCCTCGTCGCGCACCAGCGCGGCGTCGTAGGTCACCACCGCGCTCGACGCCGCGGCATCGACGCCGAACATGCGCAATTCGCCCGCCAACCGCGCGCCCGGATCGGCGAGCGATTGCGCGCCCGACAGCACCACCCGCCCGGTCCGCGCCGCCACCGTGTCCGACAGGACGCGCGCGAACTGCCGTGCGGGCGGCTCGATCCACTGGGCATCCTTGACGTAGGCGATGTCGGTCGCCGTCGCCTGCACCGGCACGCGGTTGTTGGCGAGCGCCTGCGGCACGCTGGGCACCTGAACGGTGATCGTGCGCGCACCGGCCGAGGACTGCGCCTGGCCGACGGGCACCTGCTGCGCTGCCGTCAAGCTCAGCAGCGTGTCGGGCGTCTTCCCGCCAAAGCTCAGGCAGCCGGCGAGCGGCAGAGCGGCAAGGCCGATCAGAAGCTTCTTCATATCACTTGCCCTTATAGTCCGGCAGCTTCTGCTGGCCGATCAGCGAACTCGCCCCCTGACGGTCGACCTTCTCCGCGACCGACGCGAGCGATTGCGACATCTGACGCAGGTCGAGCACCAGCTGGTTGATTTCGGGTACGGTGCGCTTGGAGAAGGTCTGCAAGCCCGGCCGTGCGTCCGCGATCGCGCCGTTCAGCGTGTCGGCGCTCTGCTTGGCCGAGCGGATCGTCTCGTTGAGGTTGGCCATCGCCGGCTTCACGTCTTCGGCGAGGACGCCGTTGGTCGTCGCCGCCAGCGCGCCGATCTGCTCCGCCGCGGTGCCCGCCTGCTGGATCGCGACCCGAGTCTGCGCCAGCGTCGCGGCGATCTCCGGCCCGCGATCGGCCAGCGCGTTGGTCAGCCGGTCGGTGTTCTCCAGGATCCCGGCGATCGACGCCTGGTTACGGTCGGTCAGCAGCCCGGTCAGCCGTTCGGTCAGCGTCGACAGCCGCTCGAGCAGCTGCGGCGCGGAATTGAGGATCGCACCGATGCCGCCCGTCTTGGTCGGGATTACCGGCACGCCGTACGGGCACTGGCTCGCCATGTCGTTTTCCGGGCACACGATCGGCGGCGCGCCCTTGCGCGCACCGTCAAGGCTGATCGTGCTCGTGCCGGTGAAGCTGCCCTGCACCGTCGCCGCCGTTCCCTGCAGGATCGGCGTCTCATTGTTGACGCTGATGCGCACGCGCACGAACTGCGGATCGTTGCGCCACAGCTGAATCGATTTGACCTGGCCTGAAGGCACGCCCGAATAGGTCACCGACGAACCCTTCGCCAAACCGTCGACCGACTGTTTGAAGAAGATGTCATATTCCTTCTCGGTCGTCCCGCCGAGCCGCGCGATCCACACCGTGAACAGCGCCAGCACAGCCAGCAGGATCAGCACGACGGCCCCGACAAGGACGTGGTTGGAACGGGTTTCCATCAATCTGCCCCTGAGATCTGGCGAGTGTCGTCGGTGCGCGCGCCCGGCACACCGGCCTGCGTGGTCTGTTGTGCGGACGCGTGCTCGTGTGCGTGCGCCTGCTCCTGCGCTTCCTGCGTCGCCACCGCGGCGCGCCCGCGCGGGCCGCGGAAATATTCCTGGATCCAGGGATGGTCGAGCGCAAGCAGCTCGTCGATCGTGCCCACCGCGATCACGCGCTTGTCGGCCAGCACCGCCACCCGGTCGCAGATCGCGTACAGCGTGTCGAGATCGTGCGTGATCAGGAACACCGTGAGCCCCAGCGTCTTCTGCAGCGACTTGGTGAGATCGTCGAACGCCGCCGCGCCGATCGGATCAAGTCCGGCGGTCGGCTCGTCGAGGAACAGTAGTTCGGGATCGAGCGCGAGTGCGCGCGCGAGACCGGCGCGCTTCTTCATCCCGCCCGACAGCTCGGCAGGGTATTTCGGCCCCGCGTCCGCCGGCAGGCCGGTCATCGTCACCTTGTACGACGCGATCTCGTCGAGCAACGCGAGATCGAGCTGCGGATAGAATTCGCGCAGCGGCACCTGCACGTTCTCCGCCACTGTCAGCGTCGAGAACAAGGCACCGCCCTGGAACAGCACGCCCCAGCGCTTGCGGATCTCGACCGCGTCGGTCTCCTCGCGGCCCAGCGTCGGCTCGCCGAACACTGTCACCTCGCCGGCGACGGGGCTCTGCAACCCGATGATCGAGCGCATCAGCACCGACTTGCCCGTGCCCGAGCCGCCGACGACGCCCAAGATCTCGCCGCGCCGCACGTCGAGGTCGAGATTCTCGTGCACCACCTGGTCGCCGAACGCGTTCTTGAGCCCGCGCACTTCGATGATGTTGTCGCGTGTCGCCGCCGGCATCAGATCCACCCGATCCGCTCGAAGAATACGGCGAAGATCGCGTCGAGGACGATGACGAGGAAGATCGCCTGCACCACGGCCGACGTCGTCCGCGTGCCGACCTGTTCGGCATCGCCCTCCACCTGCATCCCCTGGAAGCAGCCGGCGACCGCGATGATCGCGCCGAACACCGGCGCCTTGATCAGCCCGACATAGAGATCGGTGATCGGCACCACCTCCCGCAGCCGCGCGATATAGGTGACGGGCGGGATCTCGAGCTGCCACCAGCACAACAGCCCGCCGCCGATAATCGCGATCAGCGAAGAATAGAAGCCTAGCAGCGGCATCAGCACGACGGCGGCGATCGTGCGCGGCAGCACCAGCGCCTCCATCGGAGAGACGCCGATCGTGC
The DNA here is from genome assembly GCF_014217605.1 of Sphingomonas sp. NBWT7. Classification (NCBI taxonomy): domain Bacteria; kingdom Pseudomonadati; phylum Pseudomonadota; class Alphaproteobacteria; order Sphingomonadales; family Sphingomonadaceae; genus Sphingomonas; species Sphingomonas sp. NBWT7. The sequence continues at coordinate 2,202,186 of NZ_CP043639.1, forward strand.
GCATCGCATCGATCTCCTCGGTCAGCTTCATCGTGCCGAGCTGCGCCGCGAACGACGATCCCGATCGGCCGGCGACCATGATCGCGGTCATCAGCACGCCTAGTTCGCGCAGCGTGATCCGCCCGATGAGGTTGATCGTGAACACCTCCGCGCCGAACTGGCGCAGCTGTACCGCGCCCTGCTGCGCGATGACGATGCCGATCAGGAAGCTCATCAACCCGACGATGCCGAGCGCCGAGACGCCGACGACCTCGAACCGCTGCACCGTCGCGTTGAAGCGGAAGCGGTGCGGGTGGCGGATGACGTTGAAGAACGCGATCACCGTCGCGCCGAGGAAACCGAGCAGCCCGAGCAGCGTCCGCCCGGCGATCGCCACCGCCTCGCCGATCTCGCCCAGCACGCGCGTGAACGGGCTGATCGGGGCTTTGCGCATCGGCGCGGCCTGATCGGCGCGCTGCACCTGTTCCAGCAGATGCTGCTGCTCGGGCTTCAGCCCCTCGATCGCGGCGTTGGTACGCTTGGCGAAGCGATGCACGATCCACGCACCGATCGTGTCGATCCGGTCGATCCCCGACAGGTCGATCGCCGATACGCTGCCACCATGCGCGTCGAGCCGATTGGGCAAATCGCCGATCTGCGCCAACGACAGGTCGCCGGTAAAGCGCAACCGTCCCCCGTCATCGCTGAAGTCGGCCAATGCGCCCATTCCCCCGCCTCTAGCGGGAAGTACCGCCAGCCGACAAGATGAACGTGCGGTGCGACGGGTTGTTGCACGCCCGTCCGGCGATCGTACGCCAGCGTGCCGTTACAGGACGACGTCGACGCTATGGATGCCAAGCCCGACGAGGCCGCCGACGAGCGTGCCGTTGATGCGGATGAACTGCAGGTCCTTGCCCACCGCGTGTTCCAGCCGCTGCGTAATCGTCTGCGCGTCCCACCCGCGCACCGTCTCGGAGACAAGGCCGACGATCACATCACCGTAATCCGCCGCCGCGCCCACCGCGACGCGGCGTGCGAAGCGGTTGATCGTGGTGCGCAGCCGCGCGTCGCGCTCCAGCGTCTGGCCCAGCTGGCGCAGCATCTCGCCGAGCTTCCCCGCGAGCAGCCGTTCGGGATCGCGCGCGGCACGCAGCATCGCGTGGCGCGCCTGTTCCCACAGCCCGTTGATCCACTGCTGCATCGCCGGGTTCTCGAGCAGCGACAGCTTCAGCGTCTCGACGCGCGCGCGCATCTCGGGGTTGTGCTGCAGATCGTGCGCCAGGGTCGCCAGCGCCTCCTCCACTTTGGCGCGCATCGGATGTGCCGGCTGCTCGGCAACCTCGGCGAGCATCTTGTCGAGCCCGTCGATGATCTTGTTGGCCAGCGTCTCGTCGAGCCCGGTCCAGCGCAGGATCGCACCGGCGCGATCGTGCACCATCGCGCGCACGATCGAATCGTTCGATTCAAGCACGGTGCGCGCCCAGCGCAGTGCACCGCCGATCACCGGCTGGTGGCGGTTCTCCGTCATCGCCGCCTCGAGCGCGCGTCCGAGCAGCGGCGACAGTTCGATCGTCCGCACCTGCGTCACCATCGCGCCGCGCACCATGCCGCCCAGCCGCTCCTGGTCGAGCGCCTGGAGCACCTCGACCGACAGGCGCGACGCGCCACGCGTTACGCGCTTGCTGCCTGCGGTGGGGTTGGCGAGCCAGCGGCCGACGGCGCTGGCAAGATCCATCCGCCGCATGCGCCGCGCGACGACGACGGGGATCAGAAAATAGTCACGCAGGAATTGCGCCAGCTGGTCGCCGATCCGGTCCTTGTTGCGCGGGATGATCGCGGTGTGCGGGATCGGCAGTCCCATCGGATGGCGGAATAGCGCGGTCACCGCGAACCAGTCCGCCAGCCCGCCCACCATCGCCGCCTCGGCGAAGGCGCGCACGAAGCCCCATGCCGGATGCAGCGGCTGGAGACCGCGCGCGACGAGGAACGTCACCGCCATCGCGACAAGCATGCCGGTCGCGACGAGCCGCATGCGCACCAGCCCGGCGGGCGGACGTGTCGACGAAGGGCGCCGTAGCGCGGGCGGCATCATGCGCGCATCAATCCGCGACGCGCGCGATGGTTCACCTGCCGGCAGGGAGGCGCTGGCTCACTCCGCCGGCGCCTCGCCCTCGTGATAGCCGATCCGGCCGTGCGGCGCGGGCAGCGGCCCGCCGCCCGGCTTGTGATCGATCACCGGTTTCCCGTCGTCGCCGGGGCGATAGGTCAGCAGCTTGCGGCCGAGCCACGGGCCGATCCGCCGCTCGGTGCCGATCGCGAGGCTGAACGATGCGGGGACGATGACGAGCGTCAGCACCGTCGACACGATCAGCCCGCCGATCACCACGATACCCATCGGCGCGCGCCATGCGCCGTCGCCGGTCAGCGCCAGCGCGGTCGGCACCATCCCCGCGACCATCGCCACCGTCGTCATCACGATCGGCTGCGCGCGCTTGTGCCCGGCGTCGACGATCGCCTCGTAGATCGGCACGCCGCTGTTGATCTCCTCCAGCGCGAAGTCGATCAGCAGGATCGAGTTCTTGGCGACGATACCGAGCAGCATCAGCAGTCCGATGAACACTGGCATCGACAGCGGATTGCCGGTGATCATCAGCGCAATCACGCCGCCCAGCGGCGCCAGCAGCAGCGAGCCCATGTTGACGAGCGGCGGCAGCAGCCGGCGATACAGCAGCACCAGCACCGAGAAGACGAGAAACACGCCCGCGATCACCGCGAAGACGAAGTTGATCAGCATCTCCATCTGCCACTTCGCCTGACCGACGCTCATCTTCTGCACGCCGATCGGCAGGTCCTTCATGATCGGCAGCGCGTTCACCTGCTGCATCGCATTCGACAGGACGAGGCCGGGCGCGAGATCCGCACCGATCGTCAGCTGGCGCTGCTGATTGAGCCGGTTGATCTTGGTCGGGCCCGAGCCGAAGCCGATGTCGGCGACGACCGACAGCGGTACCGATCCGCCGTTCTGCGTCTGCACCGGCAGGTTGCGGATCGTCGCCATGCGCGATCGCGATGCCTGTTCGAGCGCCACGCGGATCGGGATCTGGCGATCGTTGAGCGAGAAGCGCGCACTGTTCTGGTCGATATCGCCCAGCGTCGCGATGCGGATCGCGCTCGACAGCGCGCTCGTCGTCACGCCGAGGTCGGCGGCAAGGTCGAGCCGCGGCTTGATGACGATCTCGGGCCGGTTGAGGTCGCCCGCGATGCGCGGCGCGAGGAAGCCGGGGATCTTTGCCATGTCGGCGACGATCTTGTCGGCGGTCTGGCGCAGCAGCACGGGATCGTCGCCGCCCAGCGTCACCGACACGTCGCGGTTGTTGTCGCCCCAGCCGAACTGCGACTGGAAGTTGACGCGCGCGTCGGGAATCTTGGCGAGCTCGGGCGCCAGCGCACGCTCGAACTCGGTCGACGTCTTGGCACGCGCACTGCCCTCGCCGTCGCCACTGAAGAACGCGGCGATGCGGCTGCCGAACGACGGCTTGTCCTTGAACTGCACCGTGACGCGCCCGTTGCCGACGCCGGCGCGGGTATAGACCGTTTCCGATTCGGGCTGCTTGCGCAGCAGCTCGTACACGCGATCCACCGTCGCCTGCGTTTGCGCCAGCGTCGTCCCCGGCGCCATCGTGATCGTGACGGTGGAGCGTTCCTGGTCGGTTGACGGCTGGAACTGCATCGGCAGGCTCGCGAAGCCGAGCACCGTCAGCACGAAGGCGATGCCGCCGATCCCCATCGTCCAGATGCGGTGATCGCGCAGATAGCCCGTCAGGCGATGGATGCCGCCCTTGGCACGGATCGCCATCGACCGGCCGGGCTCGAGCGTCCAGCGCAGCACCGCCATGTAGATGTCCATCAGCCGCCCCTCGCCATGCGATTCGGGACCCGCGGATTTCAGGAAATAGGCCGCGATCATCGGCGTGATGAGACGCGCGACGGCAAGGCTCATGAGCACCGCGACGACGACGGTCAGGCCGAAGTTCTTGAAGAACTGCCCCGACACGCCCGGCATCAGGCCGACCGGCAGGAACACCGCGACGATCGCCATCGTCGTCGCAAGCACCGCTAGGCCGATCTCGTCGGCGGCGTCGATCGATGCCTGATAGGCCGATTTGCCCATCCGCATGTGGCGCACGATATTCTCGATCTCGACGATCGCGTCGTCGACCAGCACGCCCGCGACGAGGCTGAGCGCCAGCAGCGTCATGCTGTTGAGCGAGAAGCCCATCATGTCCATGAAGAAGAATGCCGGGATCGCCGACAGCGGGATCGCGAGCGCGGAGATGATCGTCGCGCGCCAGTCGCGCAGGAACAGGAACACGATGAACACGGCGAGCACCGCGCCCTCGATCATCGCGTGGATCGCGCTCTTATACTGCTCCATCGCATATTCGGAGCCGTTGATGCGCAGCTGGAAGCGCACCTTGGGGTTGCGCTTCTCGAGCTCCTCGAGCTTCTTCGCCGCTTCCTTGAAGACGGTGACTTCGGAATAGCCCTTGGCGCGCTTGAAGTCGAAGCTCAGCACCGGCAGCCCGTTGACGCCCGCCGCCGTGCGCTGCTCGGCGTAGAGATCGCGCACCGTCGCAACGTCGCTCAGCTTCACCGTGCGTCCGTTTCCGATCGCGATCTGCGTCTGCCCTAGATCGTACGCGTTGCGCGCATTGCCCAGCACGCGGACCGACTGTTCGGCGCCCGCGATCTCCGCGCGCCCGCCCGCCGCGTTGAGGTTTACCTGGCGCAGCTGCGTGTTGATCTGCGTCGCGGTGAGGCCGTACGCGGCAAGCTTCGCCGGATCGAGGATCACGCGGATCTCGCGATCGACCCCGCCGTTGCGCTCCACCGAGCCCATGCCCTCGACCGACAGCAGCTCTTTGGTCACCGTATTGTCGATGTACCAGCTCAGCTGCTCGATCGTCATGTCGGTGCCGATCACAGAATAGCTGCCGAGATCGCCGTCGTTGATCTTCACGCGGCTGATCTGCGGCTCGAGAATGCCCTCGGGCAGGTTCGAGCGGATCTGCGTCACCGCGTCGCGCACCTCGTTCACCGCGCGGTCGACCGGCGTGCCGATGTCGAGCTGGATCAGCGTCTCGGAACTGCCCTCGCTGACGAACGACTGGATCTCGTCGACGCCCTCGATCGTGCGCACCGCCGCCTCGACGCGCTGCGTCACCTGTGTCTCGAGCTCGCTCGGCGCGGCGCCCGGCTGCGAGATCTCGACCGCGACCGCCGGGAAATCGATGTCCGGCTCGCGGTTGATGTCCATGCGGACGAAGCTGATGATCCCCGCAACCGTCAGGATGACGAACAGGACGATCGACGGCACCGGATTGCGGATCGACCAGGCCGAGATGTTGCGGAAATCCATCGCGTCACACTCCGCTGTTGGTCATCGGCTGGCGCTTGACCAGCACCGGCGCGATCTTCTGCCCGGGGTTGAGGAACGCGCCGGCCGAAACGACCACGCGCTCGCTGCCGTCCAGCCCGTCGGCGATCGCCACCGACGTGTCGTTCACCGTGCCAAGCCGCACTCCGCGCCGCCGCACGACATTGTCCTGGTCGGCGACATAGACGAAATTGCCCTTGTCGTCGCTCATGATCGCCGACTGCGGCAGTTCGGGGACGTTGGCCGTCCCGCCGACGATCACCGCCGAGGCGAAGCCGCCCGGCCGCAGCGCGGGATCGTAGCCGAGCGCGATGCGCGCGATGCCCTGGCGCGTCGCGGGATCGATCACCGGCGACACCTGCCACACCTGGCCGTCGAACGATCGCGTATCGCCGACCGGCGTCACCTTGGCGCGCACGCCGGGCCGCAGCGTCACCAGATCGCTCTCGGCGAGCTGCGCGCGCAGCTCCATCTCGCCGCCCTTGGCCATGCGGAACAGCGTGCCCGATGCCGAGCTGATGATCTGTCCCGGCTCCACCTGCCGCGTCAGCACCAGCCCCGCGGCCGGCGCACGAATGTCGAGCCGGCCGTTGCGCGCGCGCTGCTCGGACGCTGTCGCCGTGGCCACCTTGACGCGCGCCGCCGCCGCATCCCGTGTCGCGATACGCCGCTGCACGTCGGCCTGGCTGATGAAGCCGCGCCCGACGAGCTGCTGCGCGCGATCGAGCTCGGACTGCGCCAGCGTCAGATCGGCGCGCGCGACGTTGACCTGCGCGGCGAGGCTCGCCGCAGTCTGCGTCTGCACCGACCGATCGACCGTGGCGAGCACCTGGCCCGCGCCGACCCACTGGCCCGGCTCGACCAGCACGCGCGTCACCATGCCGCCCTCGCCCGCGACGCCGACCGGCATTTCGCGGCGCGCGGCGAGCGTGCCGTTGGCGCTGATTGCCCGGTCCACCGCGGCGCGACCCGGCACAACCACGGTAACGCTCGGCGCCTGATCCGCTGCCGATCCCTTGGGCGCCGGCGCGTCCCCGCGCGAGAAGAACCACGCCGTCGCCGCGACGACGAGCACGGCCACCAGCGCGCCGATCAGCCACCGCCGGCGCCGCCGCGCGGCGCTCGACTCCGGCCCCTCGAGCATCAGTGTCTCGCCCTCAAGGTTGCCGGCTTCGTAATTCATGCCCCTCACATCCCGTTTCGATCCGCCATCGCGGATCGTCCGCCAGTCACGCCGGCTAAAGTAGCCACGCCAGCTGTATTATCGAAATATATCACCCGGCTCAAGCACCGGATTTTGCTCGCGGCGCGATGACAGAAAAAACGGTTCGCCTCAATATTCCTTCCGTTCAGCTTGCGTTCGACGCCATGCCGCCACAGCGGGCGTACCGACCAAAACGGGAGATTGATTGCATGCGTTACCAATTCGCCACAGCCGCCCTGCTTGCGCTGGCTTCGGCTGCGGTCCCGGCCGCGGCGCAGTCGCTCGACACGACGCCGATTCTGCCCGACGCGACGGTGCTCGACGTCGTGGCGACGGGTCGGACGATGCGCACGCCCGACATCGCGACGCTGCGCGCCGGCGTGGTGACGCAGTCGCCGACCGCCGCCGCCGCGCTGGCGGAGAACGCGCAGCGCATGGACCGGGTAATCGCGGCGCTGCGCGCGGCCGGAATCGCCGCGCGCGACATCGCCACCGCCAACGTCGGGCTGCAGCCACAATATCGCTATACCGACAATCAGCCGCCGGTGATCACCGGCTATCAGGCGACCAACACCGTGGCGGTCAAGTTTCGTGACGTAGCTAAGAGCGGCGCGGCGCTCGACGCACTGGTCAAGGCGGGGGCGAACCAGATCGACGGGCCGCAGATGGCAGTCGACCAGCCTGAGGCGGCGCTCGACGCGGCACGCGCTGATGCGGTGAAGCGCGCCCGCGCCCGCGCCGAACTCTACGCCCAGGCCGCCGGGCTGCGCGTCGACCGGATCGCTGCGATCGACGAGGCGGGCGAGAACCGTGGTGACAGTCCGCGCCCGCCGGTGCTGCAATTTGCACGTGCGGAAATGGCGAGCGACGCGGCGACGCGGGTGATGCCGGGCGAGACGGAGATCAGCGCCACCGTTCGCATGCGCTTCATCCTGCGCTAGAATCGAGAACGGCCGCCCGATCGCTCGGGCGGCCGTTCATCAAGCCGAAATGGCGGTGCGCTTTAGCGCACGCTGCCACGACGGAACAGGTTGACGATCCCGAGCAGGACGACCGCGCCGAGCAGCGAGACGAGGAACGAGGTCAGCGTCAGCGGCGCGTTGTTGATCGAACCACCCGACATGACCAGGCCACCGATGAAGGCGCCGATCACGCCGACGACGATGTTCAGGAAGATGCCCTGCTGCGCGTCGGTGCGCATGATGATGCTCGCCAGCCAGCCGATCACACCGCCGACAATCAACCAGAGAATGATACCCATAACTAATTCCCCTACGTTAACCGCCCGCACGGTGGGGCGCTGGGGAGAAGACTCATGGACGCCAAAGTTGTTCCGCTCGCGTAATGCGGATCAGAACTTCTGCTGTCGCTCGTACAAGGACTTATAGTGCTGGATGCGTGTCACGCGCAGCCCCGGCATGCCCGATCGATCGATCGCGCGCTGCCACCCGGCGAACTCCTCGACGGTCAGTCCGTAGCGCTGGCACACCTCGTCCACCGTCAAGAGCCCGCCGTTCACCGCGGCGACCACCTCGGCCTTGCGCCGCACCACCCAGCGCGTCGTCGACGGCGGCGGCAGGCTATCCAGCGTCAACGGCTCGCCGAGCGGGCCGATGACACGTGCCGGACGGATTTTCTGGTTCTCGATCATTCCTAAACCTCGGTTCGGGGCGGGGGCCCCTTCGCCAACACGTGAGCCTTCTGTAATCCGGGCGCTTGAAGGCTCGCTAAAGGGTATGGGTAAACAGCGCGTTCATTCGTCCTTCCATCGTACCATCGCCGCCGCCACCGGACCGTTGAACGCCCCGTCGACGGGCGCGAAAAGCGCCGAATCGAGCCGCACGCGCGCCGACCGGGCGTAGATCGTCGCGGTCGGCGATGCCGCCTGCCGCGCCGTCATCTCCACCATCAGCACCGCAAGGTCCGTCGGCAGCGTGACGAGCGGCGTCGTGCGGTCGAAACGAAAAAAGCTCAGATCCACGCGACGCTGATTTCCTGTGCAATTCCACGGCGATCTCCCGTCTAGGGCGGGCGAGGTGAACGCGCGGTAAAGCCGGGGCTCGCGCTTGCTTGATGAAGATCACACGCCGCACGGCGCCGTTCCCTCACTAGCCCCGAGGGATAGCCCGCCCTAGATAAACGCCCGTGATCGAACCGGGTGATTTCCAGCTTGCGGGCGGCCAGCGCCCGCGCCGCATCGTCGTCGCCATGTCGGGCGGGGTCGACAGTTCGGTCGTCGCCGCGCTCGCCGCGGCGAGCGGCGCGGAAACGATCGGCGTCACGCTCCAGCTCTATGATCACGGCGAGGCGACGGCGCGGCCGGGCGCATGCTGTGCCGGGCGCGACATCCGGGACGCGCGCGCGGTGTGCGACCGGCTCGGCATCGCGCACTATGTGTTCGATCACGAATCGAGCTTCCGCACCCAGGTGGTCGATCGCTTCGCCGACGAATATCTCGCCGGGCGCACGCCGATTCCCTGTGTCCAGTGCAACATGGGGCCCAAGTTCACCGATCTTTTCGCGCTCGCGCGCGATCTCGGCGCCGATTGCCTCGCCACCGGCCATTATGTCCGCCGCCTTGTCGGCGCCGCCGGTCCCGAGCTGCACCGCGCGATCGATCCCGCGCGCGACCAGAGCTACTTCCTCTTTGCCACTACCGCCGCGCAGCTCGATTTCCTGCGCTTTCCGCTCGGTGCGCTGCCCAAGGCGCGCGTGCGCGAGCTCGCGGCGGAGGCAGGGCTCGGCATCGCCGCCAAGCCCGACAGCCAGGACATCTGCTTCGTCCCCAACGGCGACTATGCCGGGCTGGTCAAGAAGCTGCGGCCCGAGGCGGGGGCGGGCGGCGACATCGTCGATCTCGCGGGCCGAACGCTCGGGCAGCACGCCGGGATCATCCACTACACCGTCGGCCAGCGCCGCGGGCTCGAGATCGGCGGCCAGCCCGAGCCGCTCTATGTCGTCCGGCTCGAGCCCGAAGCACGCCGCGTCGTCGTCGGCCCGCGCGCCGCGCTCGCGGTCGGCGCCGCGACGCTCTCTGACATGAACGTGCTTGGTCCGCTCGATCGCCCGCTCAGCGCCAAGGTGCGCTCGATGGCGAAGCCCGTCCCTGCGCGCTTCGACGGCGATCGGCTGGTCTTCGATGCGCCCGAATATGGCGTGTCACCGGGGCAGGCGGCGGTGCTCTACGACGGCGATCGCGTGCTCGGTGGTGGCTGGATCGCCGCGACCGAGCCCGCGCTGGCTGCGGCATGACCGCCGAGGAACTGCAGGCCGCGATGGACGCCGCCGCCGCGGCGCTCGACTTCGAGGCGGCGGGGAAGCTGCGCGATCGGCTCGCGATCCTGCGCCAGACCGGCGAGGATCCGGGCGACGTCGCCGGCCTGTCGCGCCAGCAGCCCGGCGCGATGGGGCTCGGCACCAGCCAGGCGCGCGTCACTCCGCCCGATGGCTGGATCAAGCCGCGCAAGCCCGATCCGATGACACGCGGCCGCAACAACCGCCCCGGCGACTAGACTGCACACCGCGCCGCGCCGTCCGGCCAGCGCCGCCTCACGGCAGTAGGAACGTCCCCTCGATCACCGTCACGCACGATCCCGTCAGCATCACCCGCTCGCCGTCGAGCCGGCAGCCGACACGGCCGCCGCGCGCGCTCGCCTGATAGGCGGAGAATTTGTCGCGCCCCAGCACTTCAGCCCAATAGGGCACCATCACCGCGTGCGCCGAGCCCGTCACCGGATCCTCGGGAATGTCGAAATAGTCGGTGAAGACGCGGCTGACGATGTCCGCCGTCTCGCCACGCGCCGCGACGATCAGCACGTACGGCCCCAGTGCCTTTACCGCGCGGCCGTCGGGCACCGCCGCCCGCACCGCCGCCTCGTCGTCGACGATCACTAGCGCATAGCCCTTGTCGTGCCACAGGGTCTGGCGCGCCTCGACACCCAGCGCCGCGACGATCGCGCCGAGCGGCTTGGGATGGGGCCGCCACGCCGGCAGTGCCATCTCGTACCCCGCGCCGTGCCGTGCGACCTCTAGCACCCCCGCCTGCCGCGTCGCGAAGCGCACCATCTCGCGCGTCGTGTCCGACGACAACACGAAATGTCCGCTCGCCAGCGTCGCATGCCCGCACAGCGCCACCTCCGCCGCCGGGGTGAACCAGCGCAGGTCGAAATCCGCCGTGCCGCCCGTCGCGGGCACGATGAACGCGGTTTCCGACAGGTTGTTCTCCTGCGCGATCTTCTGCAGCGTCGCATCGTCGAGCCACTGCGACAGCGGCATCACCGCTGCCGGATTGCCGGTAAAGGCGGCGTCGGCGAACGCATCGATCTGCGCGAACGGTATTCTCATGGTCGCTGCTCTTGCCCCTTTTCGCGTCACACGCGCTTCCCGACCCCCGGGGCGTTACACGCGCTTGCCGAACCCCCGGGGCGTTACACGCGCTTGCCGAACCCCCAGGCGCGTTACACGCGCTTACCAAACCAATGCGGCGTCACGTCGGCTTCCACCAGCGGGTTGTCGGTATCGACGTGCCCTTCGGGATCGAGGTGGATCAGCACCTCGACGCGCGGGAACACGTCGCGCAGCCGCCGCTCAACGCTCTCGACGATGTCGTGCGCCGCGCCCACCGTCAGCTGACGGTCGACCTCCATGTGGAATTGCGCGAACTCGTGACTCCCTGCGCGCCGCGTACGGAAATCGTGGATGCCGCGGATGCCCGGCTGGCGCGCGGCGATCTCGATGAAGGCGGCGCGCTGATCTTCGGGCCACTCCTTGTCCATCAGCATGTCGATCGCCTGGCTCGACGCGCTGAACGCGCCCCACGCGAGCCACAGTGCGATGGCGATGCCGAACACCGGATCGGCGCCCGACAGCCCCGCCATCTGGTCGAGTACCAGCGCCGCGATCACCGCGCAGTTGAGCAAGACGTCGGACTGGTAATGGACGTTGTCGGCAAGGATTGCGACCGATCCCGTCTGGCGGATGATACTGCGTTGATAGGCGAGCAGGCCGAAGGTTGCGACGATCGCCACCAGCGACACGCCGATGCCGAGCGACGCATCCTCGTTGACCTGCGGGCTCGAGAACCGCTCCACCGCGCGCCACGCGATGCCGATCGCCGACGCGGTGATCAGCACCACCTGGAACAGCGCCGCCAGCGCCTCCGCCTTGCCGTGGCCGAAGCGATGATCGTGGTCCGCCGGCTCGGCGGCGAGCTTGACGCCGTAGAGCGTGACGAGGCTGGCGAGCAGGTCGAGCCCGGTATCGGCGAGCGATCCAAGCATCGCGACCGATCCGGTGTGCCACGCGGCAAAGCCCTTCAGCCCCAGCAGAAAGGTCGCCATCGCAACGCTGGCGAGCGCCGCGCGCATCGCAAGCGGGATGATCCGGCGGTGTTCCTCGCGCGTCATGGGTACAACAATTCCTCGGTCCAGCCACCGTCCACCGCGTCTGCGCGAACGAACAGGCGCCGCTCATGTAGGCGATGCGCGCGATCCTGCCAAAACTCGATCTGCCGCGGCGTCACGCGATAGCCGCCCCAGTGCGGCGGGCGCGGCACGTCGCCGCCCTCGAAACGGAATTTCATCGCCTCGAACCGCCCCTCAAAGATCGATCGCGCGGCGAGCGGTCGCGATTGTTCGGACGCCCAGGCGCCCAGCTGCGAGTCGCGCCCGCGGGTCGCGAAATAGGCGTCGCTCTCCGCATCGCTGACCCGCGACACTGCCCCTTCGATGCGGATCTGCCGGCGCTGCGATTTCCAGTGAAAGAGAAGCGCGACGTTGGCGTTGGCGCGCAGGTCCTGCGCCTTGCGGCTCTCGCGGTTGGTGTAGAACACGAAGCCGTCGGGCCCGTGCCCCTTCAGCAGCACCATGCGCACCGACGGACGTCCATCGCCGTCGACGGTCGCCAGCGCCATCGCATTGGGATCGTTGGGCTCGCACTCGCGCGCCTCGGCGAACCAGGTGTCGAACAGGGAAAAGGGATCGTCGGCCATCGCATCGCCTTAGCAGGGGTTAAGCCGCGGAACGACTCCCGCGGCGAGGTATTGAATCGGCTCCGCAACGACGAAGGTCCCCGCCCATGCCCGCGCGCGCTTATTGGCAAGGCCAGATCCGGCTGGCGCTGGTATCAATCCCGGTGGAAATCTACTCGGCGACCAAATCGGGCGCTGCGGTCTCGTTCCGCCAGATCCACGAGCCGACCGGCCAGCCGATCCACTACGAGAAGGTCGCCGACGGTGTCGGCCCGGTCGATCCCGAGGATATCATGAAGGGCTTCCAGATCGAGAAGGGCGAATATGTCCTCCTCGAACAGGACGAGATCGATTCGGTGAAGCTCGAATCGAAGAAGACACTCGAACTCACCCAGTTCGTCGACGCGCACGAGATCGACGTGCTCTACTACGAGAAGCCCTATTTCGTCGTGCCGGCGGACGATCTCGCGGAAGAAGCGTTCATCGTCCTGCGCGAGGCATTGCGGCGCACCAAGAAGGTCGGGCTCGGCCAGCTCGCGATGCGCGGGCGCGAATATGTCGTCAGCCTGAAGCCGTGCGGGCGCGGCATGGTGCTCGAGACGCTGCGCTACGCCGACGAGGTCAACCGCGCGCAGAGCTATTTCCGCGAGATCCCCGATGCGAAGCCCGACGACGATCTGCTCGAGCTTGCCGAGGCGCTAATCGAGAAGAAGAGCGCGGCGTTCGATCCGCAGGAATTCCACGATCGCTACGTCGACGCGCTGAAGGATCTGATCGAGCGCAAGCGCAAGCAAAAGTCGAACCGCAAGATCATCGACGAGAAAGACGACGGCGGCGGCCGTTCGGGATCGAACGTCGTCGATCTGATGGCCGCACTCAAGAAATCGATGGAGAAGAGCGGCGGCAGCGCGCCGGCCAAGGCCGCCCCGGCGAAGAAGCCCGCGGCGAAGAAAGCTGCCGCCGCAAAGCCGCGCGCGGCGAGTGCGAAAAAACCCGCGGCGAAGCCCGCCGCGCGCAAACGCGCCTGATCGCACACCGGCATGTCCACCGATCCGCTCGCCCCGTACAACGCCAAGCGCGATTTCACCAAGACGGCGGAGCCCGCCGGCACGCTCGCGCCGGGCCACGGCAACAGCTTCATCGTCCAGAAGCACGACGCGACGCGCCTACACTGGGATTTCCGATTGGAGCTCGACGGCGTCCTGAAGAGCTGGGCCGTCACGCGCGGGCCGAGCCTCGATCCCAACGAGAAGCGCCTTGCGGTGCGGACGGAAGATCACCCGCTGAGCTATGCCAGCTTCGAGGGCACGATTCCGGCGGGTGAGTATGGCGGCGGCACGGTGATGCTGTGGGATCGCGGTACCTGGTCCGTCATCAAGGGCAAGTCGCCGAAGGATCTGGAAAAGGGCCATCTCCACTTCGTCCTCGATGGCGAGCGGATGAAGGGCGAATGGCTGCTGATCCGTCTGAAGCCACGCGGCAAGGAGAAGCGCGAGAACTGGCTGCTGCGCAAGATCGACGACGCGTACGCAGGGGGTACCGACACGTTGGTCGAGACCGCGCTTACCAGTGTCGATACCGGGCGCACGATGCTGGAGATCGCGGAGGGCAAGACGCCCGCGGCCAAGCCCAAGCGCGCAGCCGGGAAGGCGCGCGCGCCTGCCGCGAAGCCGAGCGCCGCGAAGCACAAATCGGCGAGAGCCGCGGGCAAGCGCGCCGCGCCCCGCCCGCCCGCCTTCACCGAACCGCAATTGTGCACGCTGGTCGATGCCGTTCCTACCGGCAGCGCGTGGCTGCACGAGGTGAAGTACGACGGCTATCGCGCGCTGATCGCGATCGGCGGCGGCACGGCAAAGGTCTACACCCGCAGCGGGCTCGACTGGACCGACAAGTTCGCAGCGATCGCCGAGGCTGCCGCCGCGCTCGACGTCGACAGCGCGCTGATCGACGGCGAGATCGTCGCCTTCAAGGACGGCCGCCCCGATTTCTCGACGCTGAAGGATGCGATCTCGGCCGGCGGCGACATGACCTTCTTCGCCTTCGACCTTCTCGATCTGAACGGCGAGGATCTGCGCGCACTGCCCAACCTCACGCGCAAGGAGCGGCTGCGCGCGATCGTCCCCGGCGGGGACCGCATCCAGTTCAGCGAGCATGTCGTCGGATCGGGCGAGCAGCTGTTCGGGCAGATGTGCGACGGGGGGCTGGAGGGTATCGTCTCCAAGCTCGCCGAGGCGCCGTATCGCGGCGCGCGGACCAGGGCGTGGCTCAAGGTAAAGTGCACGCGCCGGCAGGAATTCGTCGTCATCGGCTGGACCGCGTCGGACAAGGCGCGTGGCTTTCGCTCGTTGCTGCTCGGCGCGCACGACGGCGGCAGCCTGCGCTACGCCGGCAAGGTCGGCACCGGCTTCTCGGCCGAGACGATGGCCGATCTCGAGCGCCGCCTCGCCAGGCTCGAACGCAAGACGCCCACCGTCGACGTGCCGAAGAACCTGCGCAGCGCGGTGCGCGGCGCGCACTGGGTTTCGCCCAAGCTCGTTGCCGAGATCGCCTTTGCCGAAACGACGCCCGACGGCGTCCTGCGCCATTCGAGCTTCCTTGGGCTGCGCGGCGACAAGGCGGCGAAGGACGTCGTCCTCGAAACGCCCCAGCCGCTCGCCGCGACACCCGCAGCCGCTGCGCCGACCAGCCGCGTCAAGGTCAGCAGCCGCGATCGCCTGATTTTCCCCGATTCGACCGTCACCAAGGGCGATCTCGCCGACTATTACGCCGCCGTCGCCGCGATCATGCTGCCGTGGTCGGCGCGCCGCCCGATCAGCCTCGTGCGCTGCCCGCAGGGGCGCGGCAAGAAATGCTTCTTCCAGAAGCACGACGCGGGCTCGTTCGGCGATCACGTCCATCAGGTGCCGATCCTGGAGAAGGACGGTTCGACCGAGAACTACCTCTATGTCGACGATGCCGACGGACTTGTCGCGTGCGTGCAGATGGGCACGATCGAATTCCACGGCTGGGGATCGCGCATCGACGCGCTGGAGAAGCCCGATCGCCTGATCTTCGATCTCGATCCCGACGAGGGGCTCGATTTCGGCGACACCAAAAAGGCCGCCGAGCACCTCAAGAACCAGCTTGCCGAACTCGGCCTCACAAGTTTCCCTTTGCTGTCGGGCGGCAAGGGCATCCACGTCGTCGTACCCCTGACGCCGCAGGCCGAATGGCCGGCGGTGAAGAGCTTCGCCGATCGCTTCGCGCGCGCGCTGGCGCAGGCCGAGCCCGATCGGTTCGTGGCGACGATGTCCAAGGCCAAGCGCACCGGGCGGATCTTCATCGACTGGCTGCGCAACCAGCGCGGCGCCACCGCGATCATGCCCTATGCCGCGCGCGCCCGCGCCGGGGCGCCGGTCGCGACGCCTGTCTCGTGGAGCGAGCTGCGCGATCTCGATACCGCCGCGCGCTGGCACGTCACCGACGCGGACGAGCTAATCGGCCGCGCCACCAGCCGCGCGCTCGCGGGCTGGGGCGTCGCGGATCAGGTGCTGCCCGATTTCTGACCGCCGCGGGTACCGGCCCGCGGCGGGCGAGAAGCAAGCGCCCTGCCTCACCCTCGTTCAGCCGCGGTTACGCCGGCGGCTGCCAGCGGCAGCGCGCAACGGAGGCGATGAACGATGAACCACCCCAGTCGTAGAGCGATCCTGGCCGGCGCGGGGCTCGCGCTGCCACTGGTGCTGCTGCCCGGCTGTGCCACCACGCTCGGTGGGGATCCGATCGTCGATGGGCTGCGGCGGCTGCTCACGCTGTCGAGCCAGCGCGCGCTGACGCGCCTCGTCGCCGACAACGGCTATTTCAATGATCCCGACGCGCGCATCACGCTGCCGGGCATGCAGGAAGGACGCTCGGGCGCGATGCTCGGCGCGCTGCTGCGTTCCGCCCCCGTCCAGCGCCAGCTGATGCTCACGATCAACCGCGCGGCGGGCGACGCGGCCGATCGTGCCGCGCCGCTGATCCTCGATTCGATCCGCTCGCTCACCTTCACCGATGCGCTCGGCCTCGTCCGCGGCGGGCCGACCGCGGCGACGACCTATCTCGAACGCGCGATCGGCGATCGCATCATCGACGCGATGTTCCCCGAGATCGGCGGCGCGCTGCGCCAGTTCGACGGCAATTCGATCCTCGGCCCGGTGCTCGGCGCCGCGACGGGGATCGACGTACCCGGCATCCAGCGCGTTGTGACGCGACAGGCCGCACGCGGGCTGTGGCGCGCGATCGGGCGCGAGGAAGCCGCGATCCGCGCCGCGCCGTCGACTGCGGGCGATCCGCTGATCGCCTCGATCCTGTCGGGCAGCGGCCTGCTGCGCTGATCGCGCGCGCCCGCGTCGCGGCTACGGCAGCAGCACCGCCTTCACGAACTCGCCGCGCGCCTGCGCTGCGATCGCGGCGTTGATCTCCGCCAGCGGGAACGTCTCGATCAGCGTGTCGAACGGAAAGCGGCCGGCGGCGTGATGCCGCAGCAGTTCGGGGATGAACGTCTGCGGATCGCTGTCCCCTTCGATGATGCCGATGATGCGGTGCCCCGGCGTCATCAGCGCCGAGATGTTGACGCTGATCGCCGCGTCTGCACGCTTGGGCACGCCGACCAGCCCGATCGCCCCGTGGCTGCCGAGCGATGCCAGCCCGGCCTCGATCGCGCCGACGTTGCCGCTGGTGTCGAACACATAGTCGAGCCCATCGGGCGCGATCGCGCGCAGCGCTTCGGCCAGCGCGCCGTCATTAGGATCGACGACGTGCGTCGCGCCCAGCCGCTGTGCGATCTCACGCCGCGCTGCGATCGGCTCGACCAGCACGATCGTCGCGCATTGCTGGATCACCGCGCCCATCACCGCGGCGAGCCCGACCGGCCCGCCGCCGATGATTGCGATCGACGATCCTGCGGCCGCGGCGAGTGAGCGCATCACCCCGCCTGCGCCGGTCTGGAAGCCGCAGCCCAGCGGCCCAAGCAGCTCGACCGGCGCGTCGGTCTCCACCTTCACAACGTTGCGCGCACGCGTGATCGTGTGGCCCGCGAACGAGGATTGTCCGAAAAAGTGCGACGATATGTCCTCGCCGTCCTTCGCGAATGCCTTCGATCCATCCTCCAGCCGCATCCCGGCATAGTTGAGCGGCGGAAAGGTGCGGCAGTAGCTCGGCAGCCCCTCGTCGCAGCGCGGGCAGTGGCCGCAGCTCGAGAAGCCGAGCACCACTTTGTCGCCGACCGCGAGGCCCTCGACCCCTTCGCCGATGGCGGCGATCGTCCCCGCGCCCTCGTGTCCGAGCACGGCGGGCAGCGGATAGGGCGCGAACTGGTCGCGGAAGATGAGGTCGGTGTGGCATACGCCGACGCCGGCGATCCGCACCAGCACCTCGCCCGCGCGCGGCGTGCCGACCTCGATCTCCTCGACCGAGAAATCGCCTTCGGGAACGCGCGCAACCGCGGCCATCGTCTGCATGTCTCTCTCCCTGCTCGCGCCCGCGCGCCGGTGGCGCGACCGATCGCGCGGCGGTCTGCCCGCCACCGCCTGAAAAGGCACGCGCAAAATGGAACTTCGCCCCGCCCGATCGACTTCCTTTACCAGCAAGGAGGCCGATCATGACCGAAGAGACGAAGCGCCCCAACCTCTCGACCGAGCATCAGAAGGAAGGCGACGCGCTGCGCCCGTCCGATACGCTCGACAAGGGCCAGACATCGACCGAGAAGGAACCACGCAAGACGTCGCTGACGAAGAACGAATAGCCGTCCCGGCGCGACGGGCTCAGAAGAACCGCAGCCAGCCGATGTCCCGCCGCCGCTGCTTGAGCCGCGCGAACCACGCGGTCGGCAGATAGAGCGGCACGATCAGCGCAGCATACCACAGCAGTACCGTCCCGTAATCGTCGACGACGAACAATGTGCCGTCGTTCGGGCCGAACAGTGCGAGCGCGCCGTGGTAGAGCAGCCGCAGCACGGTGAGGTGCAGGAAATAGAAGAACATCGGCGCGCCGCCGAACACCGCGAGCGCAGCGACGATCGGCGACCGATCGCGTCGCTCGAACGCGGCGAGCAGCAGCGCGCCCGCCCCCAGCGTCGGCAGCAGGAACAGCAGCGATGGCGGGTATTTCGTCATCGACACGAAGCTCAGCACCGTCCGCGTCGCGCTTCCTTCAACGACGTACCATGGCGCATCGCCATAGCCGTTGACGAGGCGCAGCAGCACGAACGCCGAAATCATCGCCGCGCCCAGCCCGATCAGCCGCCGCGCGCGCGTCGCCCGCTCGATCCCAGCGCCGAACCACGGACCGATGCCGTAGCCGAGCAGCATCACCCCCAGCCACGGCAGCACGGGGTAGGTCGTCTTGGCGAGGAACCCGAACGGCAAGGCGATCACGTCGCGCTGATGCAGCAGCGCCCATAGCGGGAACAGCGTGTCGCCCGGCGGCAGGCGGATCGGATCGAGCAGATTGTGCCCCGCGACGATGATCGCGCCGATCGCGATCAGCGCCGTGTGCGGCAGCCGGATCAGCGCGGCGAGCGCGATCATGCACACGCCCAGGCACCAGATCACTTGCAGCCAGAAGGTCGGCTGTGGCGCGACGCCCCAGTAGAGCGGCGAGAGATAGACGAGCTCGATCGCGATCAGCAGCAGCCCGCGCTTGACGAGAAAGTCCGCAGTCTCGCGCGGCGTATGGCTGGCGCCGTAGAGATAGGCCGCAAGCCCCGTCAGCGCGACGAAGATCGGTGCGCAGAAGCTCGCGGCGAACCGCGCGAAGCCGAGCGCGGGCAGCACGGTGCGCGCATCGACCGGATCGGGCATCGCAACGTGAAGGAACCACGTCTCGCGCAGGTGGTCGAGCAGCATCAGCACCATGACGAGCCCGCGCAGTGCGTCGATGCTCGCCAACCGGACCCGCTTCGCGCCAGCGACGCCGACTGCGACGGGGTGATGGTCGAGACGCGGCGCCATCAGAATGCTCCCCGCAGCGTGGCGCGCAGCGTGCGCGGCGCGCCGGGATAGATCCAGAACGAATTGTACGAGCTCTGTGCGTAGCGCTTGTCGAACAGGTTATCGACTTCGCCGCGCAGCGTCAGCGTGGTCGACAGCGGCACCTCCACCGCCGCCTTCGCCTTGACGTAGGCGGGGAGGATCAGCCCGCTGGCGTCGGTCGCGCCCGATCGCTTGCCGACATAGGCGACGCCGCCGCTCAACAGCCAGTCCCCGCCGGTACCGCCGTCGAACCGATGCACCACAAGCGCCGTTCCCGAATGATCGGGCACGTTGAGTGCGAGCGGCGTCGCGAACGATCGGTCGTCGTTGCGCGCACGCGTCCAGGCGTAGTTGACCACCGCCTGCCAGCGCCGCGCGACGCGCAGCGACGCATCGAACTCCACCCCCCGGCTGGTCAGCGATCCGACGGGCGCAAGAAAATTGGCGTCGGCGGGATCGGTGGTCAGCACGTTGTTCTTGCGGATGTCGAAATAGGTGATGCCGACATCGAACCCGCGCCACCGCCCCGCCGCGCCCACTTCAAAGCCGCGCCCACGCTCGGGCGCGAACGCCGCGCCGCCCGCCCCGCTGCCCGAATTGAGCTGAAACGATTCGCCCCAATTGGCGTGGAACGAGATCGCGTCGTCGAGCGCGTAGCGCGCCCCCAACCGGAAGTTGACGGGCTGCGCGCGCGACACGGTCGCCGCGTCGACCAGGTTGCGATCTAGCCGCTGGCGATAGGCGTCGAGGCGGATCCCACCGACGACATCGAGCCTGTCGGTGACCGACCAGGCGTCCTGCGCGTAGAATGACAGCACGTGCCGCGTCTCGCGCTGGTCGATGCTCGGCAGCAGCGGCAGCGCCTGCGCGACGCCGTAGACGGGTTGGAAGATATCGATCGCATAAGGCGCCGCCGCGCTCGGATTGCGGCGGTCGAGGAGTTCGAGATAGTCGAGCCGGTACGCCTTCACGCCGATGCTTGCGCGATGCGTGCCGAGTGCCGCGATCTCGCCGCGCAGTTCGAACCGCGCCGACAGATCCTCGACCTCGTAACCGCGCGCGCGCCGCTGCCGCCACAGCGTCCGACCGTCGACCAGGCGCGATTGATCCGCCGAGAAGCCGCGCAGCGTTCCTTCTCGATAGGCGATGCCGCCGACGACCGACCAGCGATCGGTCAGCCGCGCCTCGCCGGTGAGCTGATGCCGCGTATCGCGCGCACGCGTGTCGCCGTTCGACGGCTCCCCCAGGAAGCGCGACGGCGGCAGGGCGAGCGGATCGCCGCCGATCGCCACCACGCCGCGGTCGAACGGCGCATCATAGGCGATATGCTGCGCCAGATAGGTCAGCCGCACCGTGTCCGATGGCCGCCAGGTGAGCGACGGCGAGACGACGCGCCTTCGAAGCCCGACGAAATCGCGATAGCCGTCGCTGTCCTCCGCCGCGACGACGATCCGCGCGGCTAGCGTGCCACTCAGCGGCCCCGTCGCGTCGAGCTCGATCCGCCGCGTGTCGAACGAGCCGTATTGCACGCTCGCCGACGCCGCGGGGGCGAAGCGCGGCGTCTTGCTCACCATGTTGACGCGGCCGGCGGGGTCGATGTCGCCGAACACGGCGCCTGCCGGACCCTTCAGGATTTCGATCCGCTCGATCGTCGCGGGATCACGTGCCGGCGCGCTGCCGCGGTTGGAGATGAACCCATCGACGTAATATTCGCCGCCGCCGTCCGCCGTGCTGAGAAAGCCGCGGATCGCGAAATTGTCGGCAAAGCCGCCACGGTTGTTCTGCTGGCTGCTCGCACTGACCAGTTCGAGCGCGTCGCTGAGGCGATAGGTGCCCGCGGCGCGCAATATATCCTGCTCGAGCGACCGGCTCGATTGCGACATCAATTCGGTTGCACGATCCGACGACAGCGTCGCGTCACGCGTGCTGCGCGTACCGAGCACGACGATATCGTCGCGCGGCGCCGCCGCGTCGGCCGCGTCCTGCGCCGTCGCGGGCACGGCGCCGAATAGTCCGAGTGCCGCCGCAAGCCGGCGCATTCCCATCGATCCGCCACCGGCAGACCCGTACAACCACGACCGCAACAACCCCGCCCCTCATCGATATATGATATGTTGTTACATACCAAGGGAGCGCTGTTTGGGCAACCGGTGCCACCAAATTGGCCACCAGCGCGGCGTGACGTTTGCAGCTTCACCGCCGCCCGCCGGCTGACTAAGGCGGGGAAAATATGAGGGAGTTGAACACGATGAGCACTGCAACCTGGCCGCGACTGGCGTGCGCGCTCCTCCTCTCCGCATCGTTCCCGGCCACGGCGCAGGTACAGGGACCGGCCCCGGCCCAATCGCCCGCCCCGGCCCCATCGCCCGTCCAGCCGCGTCCCGACCGGGCGACCCCCGCGGTACCGGCTGAGGACGCCCGCCTCTACGCCTTCCTCGACCAGCAGTTCGCCGAACAGCTGCGCCAGCAGCCGCAACTCGCGACGCGGCTCGGCATGAAGGAGGGGCAGGACCGGCTCGACGACATCAGCGATGCCGCCGCGCTCCAGCAACTCGAATGGCGCCGCCGCAGCGTCGCGGCGATGAAGGCACAGTTCGATCGCGCGAAACTCTCCCCCGCCGCGCAGACCAATTACGACATCTGGGCGCTCGAACTCGACCGCGCGGAGCTCGGCTATCGTTTCCGCCAGTACACGCCCCCCTTCTACTCCTTCCTCTACTCGGCGCACGCGCGGCTGCCCGATTTCATGATCAACACGCACACCGTGCAGGATGTCGCCGACATGCGTGCCTACGTCGCGCGGCTGCGCGGCATCCCCGCGGTGCTCGACGAGGCAATCGCGCAGACGCGGCGCTCGGACGCCGCCGGCGTCCGCGCGCCCAAGTTCCAGGTCGAACGGATCATCACGGGCAGCCGTGCGATCACCAGCGGCGCGCCGTTCGACGGCGCGGCCCCCTCGCCGCTGCTTGCCGACGCGCAGGCGAAGGTCGCCAAGCTGCGCGCCGCGAACAAGGTGACGCCGGCCGAGGCCGATGCGCTGCTCGCCGACACTCGCACCGCGCTGCTCGCGCTGAAGCCAGCCTACGGCCGTGTGATCGCCTGGGCACAGGCGGCGCTCCCGACCGCGCCGAGCGGCACGGTCGGCGCAGGCTCGCTGCCGGGCGGCGCAGCGTGGTACGCCGCCGCGTTGCAGCTCAACACGACGACCGATCTCACCGCCGAGCAGATCCACCAGCTCGGCCTGAAGGAAGTGACGCGGATCGAGGCGGAGCAGGACGCGCTCGCCAAGCAGGCGGGGTTCGCCGATCGCGTCGCCTATTATGCCGACCGCGAGCGCCGCAACCCGCCAGTGCCGTGGACCGACGCGCTGCGCGCCGATTACCTGCGCGATGCCAATGCCGCGATCGCACGCAACCGCACGCTGCTGCCCAAATTCTTCGGGCTGCTGCCGGAGCATCGCATGGAAGTGGTGCGCGAGCCGTCGTTCAGCGAAGTGGCGGGCGGCGCCGCGCACGCCGCGGGGCCGAGCCCCGACGGCGCGCGGCCCGGGCGCGTCTACGTCCACCTGCTCGGCAATACGAGCGATCCGTCGCCCGACGCGATCGTCGACCTGATGTGCCACGAGGGCGTCCCCGGCCACGTGATGCAGGGCGATATCCAGGTGCGCCAGAAGGCCGGCCCGCGCTTCCGCCAGACCGCGCGCTACGTCGCGTTCGGCGAGGGCTGGGCGCTCTATGCCGAGGCGTTGTGCAAGGAAATGGGCGCCTTCCCCGATCTCGCGAGCGACTTCATGCGATTGGAGGCGGAGTTGTTCCGCGCCGCCCGTCTGGTGGCCGATACCGGCATCCACGCCAAGGGCTGGAGCGAGGACAAGGCGGTCGATTATATGGTCACCACCGGCCGCGCCTCGCCCGATCAGGCCCGCTCCGAGGTGCGCCGCTACATCACGCTGCCGGGCCAGGCGACGGGCTACAAGATCGGCATGCTCAAGATCGTCGAGCTGCGCCGCAAGGCGGAACGGGCGCTCGGCCCCAAGTTCGACATCAAGTCGTTCCACGATCTGCTGATCGGCTCGGGCTCGCTCCCGCTGTCGATCCTCGAGCGCCAGGTCGACGCCT
Source organism: Sphingomonas sp. NBWT7 (assembly GCF_014217605.1). NCBI lineage: Bacteria > Pseudomonadati > Pseudomonadota > Alphaproteobacteria > Sphingomonadales > Sphingomonadaceae > Sphingomonas > Sphingomonas sp. NBWT7. The sequence continues at coordinate 2,225,881 of NZ_CP043639.1, forward strand.
GGATCGCCGCCCGCGCGTAAACGATCGCCGCGTCGCGCTCCGGCGCGCGGCGCGGTTTCCGGCGCGGTCGAGCGAACCGCCGCGGCCGATCGCCTACAATCGGCGCAGCGCGGCGGCGAGATCGGCCTGCACGAACGGCTTCGTCAGGCGGGAAAGCGTCGCCGGGATCCCCCCCTCCTCGGCATAGCCCGAAATGATGAGCACCTTGGTCGCGGTGGTTCGGTCGCGCACCGCCGCGGCGAGCTCGCCCCCCGTCATTCCCGGCATGACATGGTCGGTCACCAGCAGGTCGGGCGCGAACCCGCGTTCGATCAGCCCCCAGGCTTCCTCCGCAGACGCGGCGCTTGTCACCGCGAAGCCCAGATCGGCCAGCATCTGCGCAGCGGATTCGCGCACTGCATCCTCGTCGTCGACCAGCAGCGCGCTGCCGCCGCGCTCGGGGGCGGTGACATCGTACAATGGCGGCGCTGCGATCGCGACCTGCGCACTCTGCGGTAGCCACAAGGCGATCGTCGTGCCCTGGTTCGGCCGGCTTTCGATCGTCAGTGCGCCGCCCAGCTGCGCGGCCAGACCATGCGCCATCGATAGGCCGAGCCCGGTCCCGCGCCCGACGCCCTTGGTCGAGAAAAAGGGTTCGATCGCGCGCAGGCGCGTTTCATCGTCCATCCCCACCCCGGTATCGGTAACGGTGAGGCACACATATTGGCCCGCCGGCGGCCCACCCGGGTCAGCACGATCGCCGCTGTCCGGCGTGACCGCCACCTGATCGACCGCGATGCGCAGCGTCCCGCCGTCCGGCATCGCATCGCGCGCATTCACGCTGAGGTTGAGCAACGCCATCTCCAGCTGGTTCGCATCCGCCAGCGCGGCGGGCAGCCCGTCCGGCGCCGCCACCTCGATCCGCACCGTCGGCCCGATCGCGCTCGCGACGAGCTCGACGATGCCGGTGACGAGCGCCGCGACGTCGACCGGTACCGGCTGCAACGGCTGGCGCCGCGCGAACGACAACAGCCGCTGGACGAGAACGCGCGCGCGCTCCGCCGATTGCAGCGCGCCGCCAATCAGGCGCCGGTCACGCTCGTCACCCATGCCCTTGCGATGCAGCCGGTCGAGCACACCCATGATCGGCGTCAGCAGATTGTTGAAATCGTGCGCCACGCCGCCGGTCAGCTGCCCCATCGCTTCCATCTTCTGCGACTGGCGCAGCGCATCTTCCGCCGAAACCTGCGCGGTGATGTCACGGCTTGATCCGATTACCTTGACGATCGCGCCATCCGGGCCTTGCAGCGGCACCAGCGTCGTATCCCAATGCTGCGGCACACCGCCCAGCGTCACGACTTCGCGATAACGATGGATCGCGCGCGTCGCGACGACGTGATGATAGGTGCCGATGACGCGTTCGGCCGCTCGGCGGGGCAGGATGTCGTCGATTCGCTTGCCACGTATCTGCTCGAGCGGATAGCCGACGCCCCGCTCGTGCGCCGGGTTCACCTGTTCGACGACGAAGCCGCCGTCTGCCGCCACACCGATGACGAACAACGGATCGGGGGCGTTCTCGAAATAGGCGCGGTACAGCTCGTCGGTCTCGCGCCGTGCCTGTTCCGCGAGCCGCAGCTCGCGCGTCCGCGCGTCCACCCGCGCCTCCAGCGTGGCGTTGAGCTCGCGCAGCTGCGCCTCTGCGCGCACGCGTTCGATGACCAGACGAATGCGGTCGGCGATCTCCTCCATGAAGGTCACCTCGTCCGACCGCCAGGCGCGCGGCTGACGGCTGTTGAGGTACACGATCGTTCGCAGCCGTCCGTCGCGCACGAACGGCACGACCAGGATCGCGCGAGTATCGCCCAGCCGCGCGGTATCGTGCGCACCCTGCTCGTCGCTCAAGGCGGCGCTGAAGATATCGTCGATGACAACGGTCTCGCCGTTGCCCAGCGCCTGCGCGATCCGGCGGCCGAAGGCTGCGGCCGGGAACCGCCCGGTTAATCGCGGCACCGATCCGTCGGTCCAGCACAGGCGATAATCGAATACGTCGGCTTCCGGATCGAGGTCCCCGAAACCGGCGCGCGCCACGCGGAAATGCGTACCCAGCAGCTCCGCGACCCGCGACAGCGCCACCTCAGCATCGTCGCCGCGCAGAATATCGGCGACTTCGAGGCGAAGGGCGCTACGTGCCTCGCGCCGCCGAGCGCCCTGGAATGCCCGCTCCACGCGCGCCGCGCCGAGCGACAACAGCAGGATCAGTATCGTGACGATGCTGATCGCGACGGCGAGATAGGCTTGGCCGACACTCGCGACGCCTGTCGCCGCGTCGATTTGCGCCGACGCCGTGAAGGTCGCGGCGTACATGCCGGCGTAATGCATCCCCGCGATCGCCGCGCCCATCACGCCGGCGGCAAGTACCCGCCCGCGCAAGCCCTGCTCGCGCGACGCGAGCCAAACGGCGGCGGTCGCCGCGACCACCGCGATCGCAACCGAGAGCGTGACCCAGCGCGGGTCGTAGCGCACCGTCGCGGGCATCCGCATCGCCGCCATGCCGACATAGTGCATCGCGACGACACCCGTGGCGATCAGCAGACCGGCGGCGCCGGTCCGTCGCGAGGCCGCGTGCTGCCAGTCGATCGTCGCCAGCCCGGCGGCGGTGAAGCCGATCGCCAGAGCGAGCGAACCGACCGTCAGCCCCGGGTCGTAGCTCATCGTCATGCCCGGCATCGAGAAAGCAAGCATCGCCACGAAGTGCATCGACCAGATGCCGCCGCCCAGCGTGACCGCCGCAGCGGCCAGCCACACCCGCCGCCACTGCCCCTGCGATGCCCGGATCCGACCAGCGAGACTGAGCGCGGTGAACGACGCAAAGGCTGCAACCGCGAGGGAAAGGATCACCAGGTAACTGTCGTGCGTACCGTTCATGATCATCGGCGGCATGGTTCCTTCAACGCTCGCCCGCAAGCGTCCCGATACGCAGCTGCACTCGCCCGCCTCTCGCCGAAATCGCATCGGCGGTAAAGCAATCTGCGCGCATCGAAGCCCACCCCTTGTGCCGGGGGGAGAAAATGCCACCGCCACCGCAGACCCCCGATCACGGCCCGGCCCTCAGCGCGAGCATCGACGCGAGACACCGTGACACGCTCCCCGGCACGTCGACCGGGGGTTTGCTTGCAACATTCGACGGTTGGCCGGTGTATCGAGGCGGTCACATGGGCTTGCACCAGGCCTGGCGCCGGCAATTGTCCTGCGCCGCGGCTGCGCGATCCGGCACGCCGATCGTAAAAAAAGGCCACACGCGCTTCCCCCGAAGCCCGTGTGGCCAGTCGTCGCATTCAACGAGTTTCCTCGTTGCGCGCTCAAATAGCGCCCCCGACACGCGCCGTCGTTGGATAGGCGTCCCAAATTTAGGTGCGTAGTGGATCAGATCGTCAACCCCAGGGCCTCCCGGGCACGATCCGTCCAAAGGCACGGCATGCGAATGGTTGTCTCTAACCCGCCGCCGCGAAGCCGAATGGCCACGCGTTCAGCTTACCGCCCAGGCCACCGCCATATGTGCTGCTTCGGATCGCGCCTCACGACGAACGCGCCGTCATCGGCATGGCAAGCGGCAATCAATGGAAAGCCGATCAGCGCCCCGCTCGTGCCGGTGGCGCGCGCCAACCCGAAGCCTCGTCGACGTAGGCGGTGCGGGTACGCTTGTTATAAAGGCACAGCATTGCCGGTTTACGCCCCTGGCCGTTCACCAGCATCGCCACCATGCCGACGCGATCGTCGAAGCCGACGATCGATGAAACGCGCGCGCCGCGCATGCCGCTCGCCGCGATGCAAGCTTTAGTCACGCGGGTGTTGAACTGCGCCCATGCGGCATCGCTCGATGCGAGCGCGCGGCCCGCCGTCGCCACGCCGGCAATCGACATGACCATTGCCATAATTGCTTTGCGCATCGGTATTCCTCCTCAATTTCGCGATCACCAAGCACGGCCGGGCCGAACCGGCGATGAATGCCGGCAGGGGGGACATCGCCGATCGATCGTTCGGCTCAGCCTGTGACGACCAGCTTCACCAGCGTGCCGGGCACCAACCGCGCGTCGGGGGCAAGGCCGTTGATCGTCAGGAAGCGATCGCGCTGCAGATCGGCATAGGCCATCTGCCGGGCAAGCGTGTCGATCGTGTCGCCCGCGCGGACGGTGTGGATGCGGATGCGCTTACCGCGCACCGCCTCGGCCTCGCGGGTGGTCAGCGTCGTGAAGCTCGCCAGCAGCGGCTCGAACGCGGCAGCGCCGCTCCCTGCCGGCGTCACGATCGTCCACAGATATGTCGCGCCGTTCAGCGGCATCGCCACCACCGTCGCATCGATGCGCTGGTTGTTGGCGGTTGCGGAGACGGTAGCGCTCGACGCGGGGCGGCCGTCGATCGTTACAGGCTGGACCTGCTCGCTCGACACGCGCGCGCCGAGCTTCTGGAATTGCTGGACGACGGCGGCGGCGGGATCGCGCGCGCCGGCGGGCGCTGCACTCAGCTGCGCCTGTCCGCGCGGCCCCTGCACCGTCACCGCCTGCGTCGAATTGGCGATTTTGTAACCCGGCGGCGCGATGAACTTGATGCGCATCGCCGGATGGCGGAACGTCTGCCCGTCGATCACGCCCTGCGCCGGATCGTCGTCGTACCGCAGCCCATCGAGCATCCGCAGGAACGCCGTGTCCTGCGCCGCCCCCGCCCCGCCGCGCCCCGCCTGCTGCGCAAGCGCGCGGGCCCGCGCGACGCGATCGTTGCTGGAGGGATGCGTGCTCAGCCACGTTGGAACGGCATTGGCATCGCCCCCCGACGCGCGCGCGGTCAGCGACGTGCTCGCGCCCAGCTGCCCGAGGATCAGCGGCGCCGCGGCGGGATCATAGCCCGCGCCGGCGACATAGCGCACGCCGAGACCATCGGCCTGATATTCCTGGTCGCGCCCGTATTTCAGTCCGTAGAGCTGCGAGGCGCGCTGCGCACCGCCCGCCACCAGTTGTCCCAGCGCCGAATTGCCCACCGCCGCGCCGACGATCCCGGCGAGCACCCCGCCGATCGTCGAGGTGCGCTGGCGCCCGGCCGAGTGACGCGCCGCGACATGCCCCACTTCGTGCCCCATGACGAACGCCAGTTCGTCCTCGCTGTTCATCAGCGCCAGCAGCTGCCGCGTCACATAGATATACCCGCCGGGGATCGCGAAGGCGTTCTCGACCGGCGAGTTGAGCAGCTGGACGGTGAAGTCGCCCTGCGCGTTCGACAGGCCCGATTGCAGCGCGACGCGCTTGCCGACGCGTTCGACGAACGCCGCCTGCGGGCCATCGTAGCGCCCGCCATATTCGGCAACGAGCTGCGGACTGGCCTGTGCGCCCTGTGCCCGATCGATCTGCGATATCGAGCGTGTCGTCTGCGCGGAAGCCGCGGCGGGCGAGAGAAACAGCGCCGCAGCCGCGGGGATCAGGACAAAGGTGCGCAAGCGTTCACTCCATATTTCACCGCCGATCAGGGACCACGTCTGGCCGGTGATCGACGCCAATCCATATGCGGGACGTTACGCAGGCAGACGGTGAATTGTTGCATCGGCGAAAGCCACCGTCGCATGTTCTTCGTGCGAAACGACGCGCTGCCCAGTTAGTCAGGCGCCGTTATCTTCTCATAGAGGTACGCAGACTACATCGCTTATGGCGCGCCCGTTCGCACTTTGCGCCGTTCGTCCATATCGATCCGCCACGCCCGGGCGATCTGACTGTTTCACACGTCGAACGGTGCGGCCGTCACCGCCACCCCGTCAGGCAAAATCACCGATCCGGTCCGCCTCGTCGTCGGGCAGGCCATGATCGCCGGGCACGTCACTCGGCAGTGGCATGGCGGGATCGTGCGCCATATCGCCAGGATCGGGCTCGTTCCCTGGACGGTGCAGCGGGTCCATCATCGTCTCCTCTTGTCGCGGCGAAATAAACGCGTCGGTTGCGATAAGGTCGCGTCACTTCCCGTCGTTTGTGCGTTCCCGTCGATCACGGGAGCCCAAGGCATGAACGACACGCACGCGGATGCCGCCTACGAGCAACGTGAGGCGGAGGAGCGCAGCGCGCCGCCAGCGCGCGTCGTCCATGCCGCCGTGACGGAACAGGGCACGGACGAACTCGCCCGCCCCGCCGCTTCCTTGTTCTGGTCGGCCTTTGCCGCTGGCATCGCCATCATGGCTTCGCTCTGGGTCAGCGGTGCACTGCATGTGATGCTGCCCCGCGCGCGCTGGACCGATGCCGTCGTCGCGCTCGGCTATCCCTTCGGCTTCCTGATCGTTATCCTGGGCCGGCTGCAATTGTTTACCGAACATACCGCGGTCGCCGCGCTGCCCGTGATCCGCGCGCCTGGCGTGGCCGCTCTCGCGCGCCTGATGCGGCTGTGGGGCATCGTGCTCGGCGCTAATATAATCGGTGCGGCGGCGGTCAGCGCGGCAGCGGCACTCGTCGCGGTCCAATCCCCCGATATTCTGCGCGGCATGCTCGACGTCTCGCTCAAGCTGCTCGACCGGTCGGCGGGAGAGACGTTGCTTCAAGGAATACCGGCAGGCTTCCTGATCGCCTCGATCGCCTGGATCCGCTCCGCGACGGAGGGAAGCGGCTTCTGGGTCGTCTTTGCGGTCACCTATGCCATCGCGCTGGGCGGCTTCGCGCACGTCATCGCCGGCGCGACCGAAGCGTTCCTCCTCGCGTGGCACGGCGATGCGACGATAGGCTGGGCGCTGGGCGGATTTATCCTCCCCGCACTGCTCGGCAACATCATCGGCGGAACCGGCCTTTTTGCCCTGCTTGCCCACGCGCAGGTACGAAACGAACGCTAATCTGAACCTAGGATAGCGGCGTCGGGCGGGTCTGTCCGGTTACGACGTACGGAGCGGGCCTTATCTGCCTCGGGTCGTACTTTGCGCGAGATGCAGCCGGCATCACCGCCGGTGCAAATACGCGGATTCGATCTTGGCGTCAGCAAGTTTGAAAGTATTCGCGAGCAAACGCAGCGATCTGTAGTCGCCAATACCGACATGTCGGATCAAGCGTATCAAGCCGCGGCGGTCTGGCCGTCAGGCGGTGCCTTGCCGCCGAGCGCCCTCGATTATCCGGCGGGCGATCGCGCGAACCGCTTCATCGTCCTTGGTGCCGTCGCTCGCGGGATCGCCCAGATGGTCGAGACTGCCTTCAAGAAAGTCCAACGCGCCGGGGTGCTGCGCCTCGACATATTCGATCAGCTTGAACAGCAAATGTTCGGTCGCGATCTCGCGCCGCCACGTTTGCATTCCGTCGGTGTCTGTCACAAACGCCTCGCTTCAAACCTAAGAAAGTCTGGCTGCACCAAACATACTGTTCGTGCGTCCGCCGCCTTTACACAAACGCGCTGGCGATGCCTGCCCACGCCATCAGCAATCCGCCGACCACGATTGCCAAGCCCGGTTTGACGTGCCGCTGCGCCGTGATTGCATCCGCGGGTCGCATGGGCCGTGCGGCTACATGCATCGCAAGTCGCGAACCGACACGGGGGAACTGATGCAACGCTCGACCCTCTCGATATTTATCGTTGCGTGACCAACAAACGATCAGCCGTTTTGGATCCACGTCCAAACGATACGCCTAGCGGCATCGGATGGAGGATGGCCACGTCGTGGGTCCCGATTGTCGACGCCGTCGACCACCAGCGAGCCGAGTTCCGGTCGGCAACCAAAGCGTGATCGCTCGCGATACGCCTGTGCGCAGCTTACTATCGCGCCTGCCGGCGGTAATCGCTCGGGCTTATGCCGTAGCGCTGCCGGAAGATGCGGCTGAGATAGGCCGGGTCGTCGAAACCCCAGCGTGCGGCGATATCGGCGATGCGTTCGCGCGGATGGGCCGCCACCAGTTCGCCGCGTACGCGCGCGAGGCGCTGCTGGCGAATATGCGCCTGTACCCCACCGTCCTCTTCGAACAGCCGGTAGAGCGCGGTACGCGACATGCCGATCGCGCTCATGATCTTGGCGACGCCGAGATCGGGCGAGGCGAGGTCGCGTGCGATCAGATCGCGCACGGCTAGCTTCTGTGCCGTCTCGATCGATCGCGGCGTCAGCGCGCAGCCGGTACCATGCATCGCCAGCGCCACGGCGAGGAGATCGATCGTCGCCGTCTCCAGCGTCTCGGCCTGTGCCCGCGTCAAATGTGGGGCAAGCCGACATATCTCGACAAGATGTCGGCGAAACATCCGCGTCGCCGGCGCCGGGACACTAACGCCGTGCAGCGCGCGAACATCGATCCCGGCGCGTTCGGCCTGCGCGCGCGGCACGGCCAGCAGGATGGTATGGCTCGCCGTCGATTCGTGCGCCTCTGGAAGCGACAGATCGATCAGCGACATCTCGCCCCGTCTGGTCACGATCGGGCGCTTGGGCGTATCGCCGCTCTGCATGCCGGCCAGCGTCACCGGGATCAGCAACCCGTCGCAATCGTCGCGCCGGATGTCGATCGCGCGCCGGGTATAGCGCTGCGCCGCCATATACGAGCGCGTGATCGCGAGCGCGCCCAGACGAAACGTCATCGCATGATTGAAAAACGCCGCCGTCGGCCGGGATTGGAACAGCATGCCGATCGCCGGCCAGTGCCGATTGGCCCACGCCTCGTGCCGTTCAGACGGTTTGTACGCGTCGGTATCGAAACGGTTTACCGCGAGCGAATGATCCCGTGCGCGGTCCGCCGCGTCCTCGCCCCCCTGCTCCATGCCGATCGGCTTATCGCGCGATCGCGGCATGTAAATGATGCTAAAGCACTAGTATAAATCGGCGGGTCGAGCCGGACGGCCGCGTTGCCCGCAGCGACGGCGCCATAATCGCCGGCCAGAAAGGCGCTATCCCGCCGCTGATCGTCACGCTACGGCCGCCTGCCCGCCTGGCGTCGCATCCCGGAAGGAACACGCATGGAGTTCGAGGAAGCCGTCCGCTCGCGCCGCTCGGTGCGCGCCTTTCGTCCCGATCCGGTGTCGCAAGAGACGATCCGAGCGCTCATCGACACCGCGCGCTGCGCACCGTCGGGCACCAACATCCAGCCGTGGAAGGTGCACGTCGTGTCGGGCGCGACACGCGAGCGGCTAGAACGCGAAGTGCTCGCCCACCGCGAGACACGCCCGGCGGACGGCGTCGCCGAGTTTCCGCGCATGGGCAAGCGCAAGTAGCCGTACCTTTCGCGTATGCGCGCGCTCGGCAAGGATATGTACGGCCGCATCGGCATCCCGCGCGGTGACGAGGCGGCGAGCTGGCGCCAATGGGGTCGCAACTACAGCTTCTTCGATGCGCCGGTCGGGCTGATCTTCACGATCGACAAGGATCTCGACGTCATGTCCTATGCCGATGTCGGCATGTTCATGCAGACGTTCATGCTCGCCGCGCGTGATCGCGGGCTCGATACCTGCGCGCAGGGCGCGTGGAACCTGTTCTGGACGGCGACGCGCCGCGTGCTCGGCGTGCCGGAGGACGAATATATCATCGCGGGGATCGCACTCGGCTATGCCGACACCGATCATCCGGTCAACGGCGTCGTGGCCCCGCGCGAGCCGGTCGACACATTCGTCACCTTTCACGACTGAGGTTCGCGGCAACGACGGCTCGAGGCGCTCGTCGACGTTCACGCTGACACCCGGTATTCTCGGCAATCAGCGTTCGATCTTGGGCTGTTTGAGCGCCTTCAGAAGAGTGGTGATCGTCGAATCACCCGCCCAGCGGGTCTCGATCCGGCGGACATATCCCGCCGCGCCCCATTTCTCGCCGTCCGCGCCGGCGCGCCTTAGCAATTCCTCCAGCCGTCCGCGATCGTCGAACGTGCTGGCAATGAACGCCGGCCAGGAATGATCGGAGCTCGGCGTCATCTCCGCCTGTGCCGCTGCGCGTGCCGCCATTACCGCGTGAACGGCACGTGGGTCACTCGTACCTGCCTGATCGATCAAGGCGGCATAATTGATGAGTTCGGGCGCCCGCCGGATCGCTGCGCGCAATCTCAGGTGATCGGCATAACCTTTCAGGTTGCCGCGCGCGAAAGCGATAACGCTCAGGCAGTCGTGGACGCTGGCAAGCATCGGCGATCGGCGCGCGATGTCGTTCAGCAGTTGCTCCGCCTGTGCCGCGCGGCCGGCGCTCCACAAGGCCCAGGCATAATCTGCCAGTAGATGCGGGGCACCGGGGCTCAACTGCCGCGCCAAGGCAAATTCCCGAAAAGCCGCCGGAAATTCGCCGTTGTCGGCAAGGATATTGGCATACCAATGATGCGCCAGTGCGTCTTGCGGATCGGCGGCGATCGCACGGCGAAATGCCTCGCCGGCCGGATCCGGTTGATGATCGTTCCAGTACCGGATCACACCGACGACGCGCAGCGCCACGGCAGAATCGGCATTCCGCGCCAATGCCAGATCGGCCTCGTCGCGGGCGCGCTTCAGGGCGAGGGCATCGGGCAGCGTGCCGAATTCCCGCGCGAGAAGATAACCTTCGGCAAGCGCGGCATGGGCCCCGGCGTGATGCGGCGCTTCGCCCGTCAGGCGACGCAGTTCGGCGATCGCGTGATCGAGCCGCACCGCCGAGCGCGAGGCGATATCGTCGCGCGCGTCGAGCAGTCGCGCCTCGAGCGGGGCCGGGAGCGCCGGATCGCTCTTTGACCCGCCCCGCTCGAACATCATGATCAGCAGGGCCGCTGCGATGATGAAGATGCATAACACCCCCGCCGCCGCGGCGCCGAACCGGCGATAACTTCGCCGCCACCCTCCCTGCGCCGTAGCATCGCGATCGATTGGCGCGGGCGCTTCTGCCGCATCGATGCGCGGGCTGGCCTGCCTATCCCCTGCCGCTTCCGATACAGGCAGCGGCGCTGTCGGCGGGTCGGCGATGATGCTCTCGGCCTTTCCGCGCATCCACGCGTCGAGTTCCGATTGTAACGCGTAAACCGTCCGGCTCTTGCCACCGGGCAGCGAATGTACCGGTAATGCACGGTCGTTTGTCCACCGGATAACCGTTGAACGATCACGGCCGAGGTAGCGCGCGATGGACTTCCATCCGTCCAACCGCCCATCCGTACTTTGCGTCATTCTCGGTCAGCTTCCCCCCAAAGCGATCTAACCGAATTAACGACGACCAACGCAACAAAACAATGCTTTGCCCGCCACGATCACCGTCCGAATATTGTGTGCCGCGGCCCAAAGCCATTGGTGCGTTCGGAATTGGGACGGTTGATCGGCGGCTGCCGCGAATACAGGGGGCGGGGGAAGATAGCACCGCGCGGTTCGCCATTTTTCGAATGTCTTACGTTGCGGGCCCGGCACGATCGCCAAAGCGATAATCGCGACGCGCCGCGGCACGCAGAGGAGCTCCGATCGGTAGAGTCCACGCCGCGATACCACGCCGAAAAAGCCCGTTGCGACGATTTGCGACGCATCGCGACCATTACCGATGCGGCCGAATCGCTGCTGCGGGTCCAGCGTTGCGATGGGGCGCGACTCCAGACGGCGATGCCTCGATCGACCGGATGGGCGGCGCGGGCGGGATGACGATGAACGACGACGACTGGGGGATGTTCGAAGATGCGGCGCTTGGGACCGGCTCGTGGGATACGGCGCTCGGTCACCTCGCGACGGTGACCGGGTCCAAGCGGTGCCAGCTCATAGCCTTCGGCAGTGACCAGTGGCTGCCGTTCAACTGGGTAACGAACCTCAGCGACGCCGACATGGCGTTGTTCGACAGTATCGACGGGCATAATCCCGCGACCAACTTCCGGCTGCGTGCCGAGCAAGCGACGAACGATCAGATCAGCTTTGAGCGCCATTACGATCATGCCCGCCTGGCCACCGGCCCGACGGATTATATCGAATGCTGCGAGCAGACGGCGATGCCCTATGGCTGTCAGACGATGCTCGAGAACGATGCACGCGGCGCGCTCGGGCTCGCGCTGCTGCGCAGTCGCAAGGACGGCCGCACCACCGATGCGCACCGCGAGACCTTTCGCCGCGCGGCACGCCACGTCCGTTCTGCCGCCCGATTGCAGATCGCGCTCGAGCAGCAGGGCAGCTCGCTGATCCACGGCGCGGTCGAACGCCTGTCCGCCGCGTGCATCGTGTTTGACGGCGCCGGCCTGGTGCGTGCGATCACGCCCGCGGCCGAGGCGGCGATTGCCTCGTTCGATCACGTGTCGATCGTGGACCGTCGGCTGACCGTGCGCGATCCGCAAAGCGTTGCACAGCTCGACAGCGCGCGGGCAATCATGAAGGACCCGGCGGCGCAAGCGCAGATAAGCGTGAACCTGCGTGTCGGTGCAGGCGCAGCCGACATCATCCGCGTCGATCTCCACCGGCTGAAGCGACGCGACTGGTCGTTCGGATTCGAGCCCGCCTTCATGCTGGTGATCGATGCCGCAAGCCGCGCAGCCTATCAGCGGCAAAAGCAGCTTGATCGCTTCTCCTTCACCCCCGCCGAGACGGCGATCGCGCAGCTGCTCGCGGAGGGTCGCAACCGAAACGACATTGCACGCCACCGTAGCGTCACGGTCGAGACGCTGCGCGGTCAGTTGAAGATCATGTACGCCAAGGCTGGCTGCCGTCGCGAAGCGGAACTCGTTGCCACGCTTCACCGCATCGCGGTTTAAGCGTCGGGCGATAACGGGTGCGACGCTCGCCTTCGTCACCGCCGCGTCGATAAGGTAGCGTCGCGCCCCTGATCGAGTGCGGCGTCACGGGCGAGTGAGTGTTGCTGGCGAAAGCCTGCTATTGACCGGCCGCTAACCATTGCGGATTAGCGCGCTCGCACAGGGGAAGCGAGCTCCGGCGCCGCATCATCGCGCCGCGCGCGGGGCAGCGATCGGACAGGGCGGGCGACGGACGATGAAGATAGCGGTTTTCGGGCTTGGCTATGTCGGCCTGTCGAATGCGGTGCTGCTGGCGCAGCATAACGAGGTCGCCGCGGTGGACATCACGCCCGAACGCGTCGAGATGCTCAACGCGCGCCGCTCGCCGATCGTCGATCACGAGCTCGCGGCGTTCCTCGCGGAGAAGCCGCTCAATCTCACCGCGACGCTCGATCCCGTCGAAGCGCTCGCCGGCGCCGACTATGTCATCGTTGCGACGCCGACCAACTACGACGTCGACACCAACAAGTTCGACACCTCGTCGGTCGAGGCGGTGATCGCCACCGCGATCGCACACAACCGGACCGCGACGATCGTCGTCAAGTCGACCATCCCCGTCGGCTTCGTCGACGACGTGCGCGCGCGGCTCGGCACCGATCAGGTGATCTTCAGCCCCGAGTTCCTGCGCGAGGGCCGCGCGCTGCACGACAACCTCCATCCCTCGCGCATCATCGTCGGCGAGCGGTCCGAACGCGCGCGCGTCTTTGCCGACCTGCTGCTCGGCGGCGCGGTGAAGAAGGACGTCGAGATCCTGTTCACCGACGCGCGCGAGGCCGAGGCGATCAAGCTGTTCGCCAACACCTACCTCGCGATGCGCGTCGCCTTCTTCAACGAACTCGACAGCTACGCGATCGCCGGCGGCATGGATTCGCGCCAGATCATCGACGGCATCGGCCTCGATCCGCGGATCGGCACGCACTACAACAATCCCAGCTTCGGCTACGGCGGCTACTGCCTGCCCAAGGACACCAAGCAGCTGCTCGCCAATTATTCCGAGGTGCCGCAGAATTTGATCCGCGCGATCGTCGACGCCAATCGCACGCGCAAGGATTTCCTCGCCGATCGCATCATCGCGCTGCACCCGCGCACGGTTGGCGTGTTCCGCCTCGTGATGAAGGCAGGATCGGACAATTTCCGCCAATCGTCGATCCAGGGCATCATGAAGCGGATCAAGGCGAAGGGGATCCAGGTGGTGATCTTCGAGCCCGCAATGGCCGACGACGAGTTCTTCGGCTCGCGCGTCATCCGCGACCTCGACGCGTTCAAGCGCGAAGCCGACGTCATCATCGCCAACCGCAACACCGACGAACTCGCCGACGTCGCCGACAAGGTCTTCACCCGCGACCTCTTCGGGTCGGACTGAACGAACTGCCGCGCCGAACGACGTGGTAGCGCCGGCACAACTGCCGATGCGGTGAACGAAGCCTGCCGGATCGCATGGCCGCGAACGTCGCGCCTCGTCGCTTCCGCGAGCGCGATGCGTTGAGGCTGATCGCTCCGGAACGAGCGGTCTCGAGGCCGTTGGCGATTGCCCCGCACCTCCCACAACAAGATCGCCGTTTGCAACACGGCCAGGGCGCGTTCGACTTGACGGATGTGGCGGGAGCGGAAAGACGGACCGCGTGATGCTGCCCGATATGCTCCTGCCCACCTACACCCAGATGCTCGGCACGATGTCGTCGTGGCTCGACAAGGCCAGGGCGCAACGGCCGGACACGGCGGACGCGTTGCTCGCCGCTCGTCTCGCAGCCGACATGTTCCCGCTTGCCACGCAGGTCCGCTTCGCCTGCCGTCAGGCACAGGAAGGCGTGTTCCGGCTGCAACGCCGCGACTTTCCGCCTGCGCTCGACGCGCTGCTGGACGAAGGCCGCAACGGCGCCGAGGCACCGGGCACGATCGCCGATGCGCAGGCGCGGATCGCGGAGACGCTAGCCGTGATCGATACGGCCGCCCGGAAAGGCATCGCGATCGATCCGGCAAGCCGTATCGAGCACGCGCTGCCGATCGGCATGGTGCTGGACGTTACGGCACAGGGCTACGCGCGCGACTGGGCGCTGCCGCAATTCTACTTCCACGTCGTAACGGCCTATGCGATCCTGCGCGCCGAAGGGATCGAACTCGGCAAGGCGGATTACGCCGCGCACATGCTCGGCTATCTTCGTCCGCCGACAGCCTGATCCGATGGGCAAATAGCGGTCGGGCAACATTTCGCGGAACACCATTCCCAGCCGCCCCTATTGGGCGCGCTAAAGCAACTGAGCAGGAAATAGCGACGCCCCCTCACCAGCGCGGCCCGACGCAGCCGACACGATGATCGATCGTAGCGCGTTCGACTACGCCGGGCGGGCCAACGGCAGCGTCACCGTCGCGAGCAGCCCGCCGCCGTCGGCAACACCAAGCGTCAGGGCGCCACCGTAAAGCTCCGCCAGCTCGCGCACGATCGACAGGCCGAATCCATGGCCATCGGTCCGCTCGTCGAGCCGAACGCCCGGCGCCGTCGCGCGGTCGCGATCGGCCGGCGCTATTCCTGCGCCGTCGTCTGCGACGGCGAGCACGAGCGACCGGCCCGCGGTCGATACCGCGATCGTCACTGCCCCGGCGGCGTGGCGGGCGGCATTGTCGATCAGATTGCCGGCGATCTCATCGAAATCCTGTGGATCGACGGCAGCGGAAATTCCATCTGCGGCGTCGACGTCCAGCCGGACCCGCCCCCGATGGATGGTCCCGACGGCGGTCACGATGCCCGCCAGCGCCGGCGCGATCGCGGTCACCGAACGTCGGTCGACGGCCCCGGCCCGCGCGCGGCCGAGGTGATGGCGCAACGTTGCGTCGATCCGATCGATCTGCGACCGTGCGATCGGATCGGCGCCGAAATGCAGGGCCAGCGTCGCTACCGGCGTCTTGAGCGCGTGCGCAAGATTGGCCGCCGCCGCCCGCGCGTTGCCGAGCGCTGCCGCATTGTCGGCAGCGAGCGCGTTCAATTCGTGCGCGAGGGGCGCGAGTTCGTCGGGCATGTCGTCGGCCACGCGCGTCGTTTCGCCGCGCCTGATCGCCTCCACCGCGGCGCGCAGCGCGGTCAGCGGACGCAGCCCGATCCGCAGCTGCAGCAATGCCGCGCTGCCGAGCGCCAATCCGAGCACCGCCAGCGACACGGCAAGCGGCACGAGCGCGGCGCGCACCGGCCGATCGATCTGGTCGCGGGGAACGGCGACGGCGATGCGCACCTCGTCCCGCGCGGTCGCGATGCTGGCGACCAGGCCATGCACCTGCATCCCGTCGCGCAGGACGCCATCGAACGGTGTACCGCCGCCATCCGGAAATGGTGAGGCGGCGGGGCCAAGCGGCGGCGGGCGCCCGTTCGGTGGCGACACGTCGGGTCGCGGCGCATTCGGGGGGCGCGCGTTCGGGGGCGGCAGCGGACGTCGCGGCTGACGGTCGATCGGCACCAGATCGCCGTTGCCGCCCAGCACTTCGCGCGCCGTCTCGATCCGCCACGGCTCGCCCACCGGTAGCCGCGCCACCAATCGCGACAGTCTTGCCCGGTCGAGCGTTCCGTCGGCGCGCACCGCGCTTTCCAGCGCGATCAGCCGATCACCCAGCCGCGCGTCGATCCCGCCCGTCACGAAGCGTTCGAGCACGCCGCCGATCACGACCCCCGCTACCGCCAGCGCCGCCAGCGTCGCGAGCAGCGACAGCGCGAACATGCGGCCGAACAGCGACCGGGGCAGCAGCCTCATCGCAGCGCGCTGGCGGTCAGGCGATAGCCGCGCCCGCGCACGGTCTCGATCAGCGCCGCGCCGATCTTCTTGCGCAGCCGCCCGACGATTACCTCCAGGCTGTTCGAATCGACGTCGGCATCCCCTTCGTACACCCGTTCGAGCAGCGTCAGCCGCTCGATCACCACTTCCTTGTGCAGCATCAGCGCGGATAGGACGCGCCATTCCAGCGCGGTCAGCCGCAGCGGCAGGCCGTCGAGCTCGAACTGGCCGGTCTGGCTCTCGAAGCCGAGCGGGCCGCAGTCGATCCGCGTCGCGGCATGGCCGGCGGCGCGGCGCACCAGCGCGCGCAGCCGCATCACGAGCTCCTCGATGCGGAACGGCTTTACCAGATAATCATCCGCCCCCGCCTTGAAGCCTGCCACTTTGTCCGACCACGCCTCGCGCGCGGTGAGCACGAGCACCGGCGCCGTCCGCCTCGCCGCGCGCCATTCCCGCAATACCGAATTGCCGTCCTGCCCCGGCAGCCCGAGATCGAGCACCGCGGCGTCATACGCCTCGGTCGCGCCGGCGTGCGCGCCGTCGATGCCGTTGGCAAACAGGTCGACCGCGCACTGCTCGGCGCGTAGCGCGCGCGCGATCGTCGGGCCCAAATCGGGGTCGTCCTCGACCAGCAGGATGCGCATTCGGTCAGCTACCTTTCGCAGCGTAAACCGAAAATGAACCGCAAGGTTCAGCGGGCCGGCGGCAGCGGTGGCCTACACCGGATCCATCGACAAGCAAGGAACGGATCGATGATCAGAGACGGCAAGTGGAAAAGCAGCCGCGGCAAGACCGCGATCGGGGCAGCGCTGCTGCTGATAGTGGGCGCGGCAGGCGGTGCCGGCGCGGTGCAGGCGGCACGTCCGACGGTCGAGATGGCGCCGACCGTGCGCACGCCGATCGCTCGGCTCGCGGCGACAAGCGGCATCGTCACGGTCAAGGGGCGGGTCGCGGAAGTCTACGGCGATCGCTTCGTGGTTCAGGATGGATCGGGCCGCGCGATGGTCGCCGCCGGCCGCGACGCGCAGGGTTCGGTAAAGGCCGGTCAGGCGATCACCGTCCAGGGCCGGTTCGACGAGGGACAGCTCCGGGCGAGCTATCTGGTAGATCCCGATGGCGGTGTCGCCGCAGTCGGCCCGGCGGGGCCGCGCCCCGGCCGTCCAGGCGGCCCCGGACCACACGAAGTCGGCCCACGCACGCCGGGCCACGACGGGCCGCCGCCGCCGCCGCCGGGCGGGCTTGTGCCCCCGCCGCCGGGTGCCGACGCCCCCCCGCCGCCGCCGCCTGGTTGCGCGCCAGCGCCGGATGCACCGCGCGGTCCCGGCGCGGTTCCGCCGCCCCGCCCCGGCGATGCGCCGGCACCGGGTGCTGGCGTAGCCCCGCCGCCGCCGCCGCTCGATCGCTAGACGCGGCTGACGCAACCTGCCTTTGCAACGGCCGCGGGCACATCGCTGTCCGCGGCCTTGCTTGGTGCGTGAAACACCGGGGGATCAGCCCAGGCCTAACAGCCGGTTTGATCGTCCCCTTCCGCGTCGCAAAAACGTCCGCGGGTCACTCGAAACTCCCCACCAGGCCTACCTGCTTCGCCATCTCCACGCCGAACAATCGCGCATAGTCGCGTTCGGGCTGGCCGTACGTATTACCGGCGAGCGCCATCAATCCGGCGCGATCGACAACCAAGACCTTTCCACGGATCGATCGGATCGCGCGCTCTTCCTCAAGCCGGTGAAGCGCATCGGTAACGCTGCTGCGCCGCACGCCGAGCATCAGCCGGAACTCCTCGTGCGTCATGCAGATTTCATCCTCACGCACGCGATCGTGATACAGCAGGATCCACCGCGCCATGCGACAGGCGACCGAATGCGCCAGCGACGAGACGATCGTACGCCCCATCTGCCGCATGAAGACGTGGACGAACCGCAGCAGGGAAAGATGCAGCGTCGGGCTACGATCGATCGCCGCGCGCATTGCGTCGGCGGAGATGCGCAGCGCCCTACCCTCCTCCGCGCGAATCCTGACGTCATACGGCGATCGATCGTCGCCCAACAGGATCGGCCATCCGATAAATCCTTCGGCACCCACCAATCCGACGGCATAACGCCGGTCGTCGTCGAGTGAATCGAGCACGCCGGCGATGCCCTGCTCCAGGAAATACACCCCGTCGATCGCAGCCCCTGCCAGCGCGACGGCGTCGCCCACCGCAAACGATACCGGTTCGAGATGCGGTTCCAGCAACGCCAGGTCCTGCGCCGTCAAAGTGGCCAAGAGGCGGTTGCGCCATGGCCTGCTACCGACATTCGCCGCCCCAACCGTTGCATCCCCGACGACTGACGACATCCGTGGCTCCTCGCATGCCGTTCAGGTATCGAACGACTCGCTATTCGCAACGTCGCCAGCTTGCCGTTTGTTCAGCGAGGTCGGACGTAACGAACGGCCGCCACCGATTATATGATTGGCTGCTCGACGATCCTTATAGCTGCCCGATGGGCAGGTGATCGGATGCGAAAGCGTCGCAGTGCGCATCGAACAATCACCATTGGGCGGGGTTCGCGATGGGTCCGAACGCGATCCCGATCGTTACCCTGCGCTCATCGCATAAATTACCGGCAGCCAATGATTTCCGACCTCTACCGCGATCCCGCCACCCTGCCCGAGGGGCTTCGGTTCCTCGCGGGCGGTGGCGAGGCGACCCGCCTCATCCTTGCGCGCGACTGGTCCAGCCATTCGCTCGGCCCGCCCGAAAATTGGCCCGATACCCTGAAGTCCAATCTCAGCACCGTGCTCAATTCGCCGGAATCGATGATTCTCGCGTGGGGCCATCAGCAGCTGACCTTTTTCTTCAACGAGACCTATTTTCCGCTGCTCGGCCCACGGCTGTCCTGGGCGATGGGATCGCCGTTCGAGGCTGTTTGGGCCGATGCCTGGGCGCAGGCGAAGCCGATCATCGACGACGCGTTCGCCGGGCATAGCCAGCGCTTCACCGATCTTCCGTGGAAACTCGCTACCGATCGCGGTGCGGCGGACACCTGGTTCACCTTTTCCTATTCGCGTATTCTTGATTCGCGCGGCGCGGTCGCCGGCCTGTTCATCTTCACCAACGAGACGACGGGCCGCGTTCTTGCCGATGCGGCCCTTGCACGCAGCCAGGAAGAGCTACGGGCGGCCAATCGGCTCCTTGAGCAGCGTGTCGAGCAACGGACGGTTGAGCGCGACCGGGTGTGGCAGCTGACCAACGATTTGATGGCGACAGCGCGGCTCGACGGCTTCCTCATCCAGGTCAATCCGGCATGGGAGTGTTTGCTTGGCTGGAGCGAAGAGGAACTGTTGACCCGGCCCTTTATCGATATCGTCGCCGCAGAGGATCACGCCGCAATCGCGGACGTGGTCGCGAGGCTTTCCGCCGGCGAGCTGGTGACGGGCTTCGTCGATCGCGTGCTGGCGAAGGACGGCACCACGCGAACGATCATGTGGACGGCGGTTCCCGAAGCCGGATCGAACCTGTTCTACATCATCGGCCGTGACCTGACCGAGCAGCACGCCGTCGAGGAAGCGCTGCGGCAAGCGCAAAAGATGCAGGCGGTGGGGCAGCTGACCGGCGGGCTGGCGCACGATTTCAACAACCTCCTGACCGGGATCATGGGTAATCTGGAACTGCTGCAGCATCGTATCGCCGGCGGGCGGCTGGAGGATCTCGATCGCTTCGTCCTCGCCGCGCAGGGTGCCGGTCGCCGCGCCGCGGCGCTGACGCAGCGCCTGCTGGCCTTCTCGCGCCGCCAGACGCTCGATCCCCGGCCGGCGGACATCAACCGCCTGATCGCCGGCATGGAGGATCTCATCCGTCGTTCGATCGGCCCGGCCAACGCGCTCGAGGTGGTCGGCGCCGGCGGGCTATGGACCGCCAACGTCGATGCAGGGCAGCTCGAGAATGCGATCTTGAACCTGTGCATCAACGCGCGCGACGCGATGCCCGACGGCGGGCGCATCACGATCGAAACGGCGAACCGCTGGCTCGACGAACGAACCGCCCACGCGCGCGAACTTGCCCCCGGACAATATCTCTCGATCTGCGTCACGGACACGGGAATGGGCATGGATGTCGAGACGGCGCGTCGTGCGTTCGAGCCGTTCTTCACCACCAAGCCGCTGGGCCAGGGCACCGGGCTCGGCCTGTCGATGATTTACGGTTTCGCGCGTCAATCAGGCGGGCAAGCGCGCATCTATTCCGAACCCGGCATGGGCACCACCGTGTGTGTCTACCTTCCCCGCCACCTCGGTACGCCGATCGAGGAGACGGCGCAGCACGGCGTCGCGACGATGGGCGGCGGCAGCGGCACCGTACTCGTCATCGATGACGAGGCGACGATCCGCCACCTGATCGCCGAAGTGCTCGACGAGGCGGGGTACACCATCATCAACGCGGCAGACGGTGTCGCTGGACTGAAGGTGCTCCAGTCGGGCGGCCACATCGATCTGCTCATCACCGACGTCGGCCTGCCCGGTGGCATGAACGGCCGTCAGGTCGCCGATGCGGCGCGCGAGCTCCAGCCCGGACTGAAGGTGCTGTTCATCACCGGCTATGCCGAGAATGCCGCCGTCGGCAACGGCCACCTCGAACACGGCATGGCATTGCTCACCAAGCCGTTCTCGATCGATGCGCTGGTCGGCAAGATCGACGACATGATGCGACACTGAACCATCCCCGCGACGATCGCCGGAACCCCGCCGCGATTCGACGCTCGAGATGCTTCGCGATCTACCGAGCGTCGACTGATCGCACCCCGTTCTAGCTCGACGAGCCGTTGACGCGCTGCGCGGTGATCGCTTCGCGTTCAAGCCGCTGCGTGGTCACACGCTCGGCGCGATCGGCCATCAGATCCCATGCGACCGCGGATCGCTCGCAGCGGTCGCGAACGTTCGCCAGCGAGGACGCAGCAGCATTTGCCCGCTCGTTCGTGGCGCGCGCGCGATAGGTCGATACATCATCCGCCATCGAAGATTTCCCTCAAGCTTGGGCCGGCGACACATCCGCCGGCCCGTAATGTCATGCAATCGGCCGTTATTCCGCCGCCTCCAGGGAGACGGCGCTGGTACGTCCGCGCTTGTCGTTCTCCAGCTCGTAACTGACGCGCTGGTTCTGCTGCAGCGTCGCGAAGCCAGCGCGCTCGACCGCGGAGATATGGACAAACGCATCCGGCCCGCCGTTATCGGGCGCGATGAAGCCGAAGCCCTTGTCCATGTTGAAGAATTTTACGGTACCGATCTGAGCCAAGACTATTTCCTTCTGATAAGGCCGGGGCGCGCCGACAATCGGGCGCCCAGTGCCGCGGCGGCAGGGAAAGAAGGAAAAAGGTGCGCAGTGCGCCAATACCATCAATTTGCGACTGTAGCGCCTCCTTTATAAGCGCCCGGCGCGAAATTGCGAGCCTTCTCTGCCGCGCGTCCCGCAAAAGGAAGGCTCACTCACCAGGCAATCGGATCACGGCATGATCTGATGGATGTCGATGCGAATGTTATCGATTTGGCCGATCGTGCTGCTCTGTACGGCAGAACTTACACGTTTCTGTTCCGGCACATTCGGGGGAAATAGGGCCTCGCGATGCGCGCAATCACAGGGCGACGTGCAGCAACGGCTACTGCGATGAAACCGGTCATCGTCGACCGTTGGATCGCTGCCGTCGCCATCGTCACGCCAATCCGTCGTAAAGAAGAAGAGAGCGGTTGACATGATATCTACCTAAGTAGATTTGTGAATGGTGACTCGTACCCGCGCCTTGTCTGGCCACGCCCGGAACGTTCTTTCGGCCCTGCTCGACGCAGGCGGCCGATGGTCGCACGGTTACGAACTGGCGAAATCGGCAAACGTGAAATCCGGCACGCTCTACCCGCTGCTCATTCGCCTCGAGGCGCAAGGCTATCTCGCGGCGGAATGGCAAACGGCGAACGAAGGCGGGCGCCCGCCGCGTCACGCCTATCGGCTGACCCCCAGCGGCATCGCGCTGGCGCGTGCCAATCCGCCCGGCCAAGTCCTGACCGACGCCGCCCGGCGTCGCCCGGCAACGACGTGAAAAACGGGCCAGCGCGGGCCGGCCTGCGCCGTCGCGTTGCGGACATCGCCTGCCGCGCGCTGCTCGCGGCCCTGCCGCCCGCCCAGCGCGGGTGGGGACAGGCGATCCGCTGTGAAACCTCCGCCATCACCGACGATAGCGGGGCGCTGCTTTTCGCGCTCGACAATTTGCGCGGGCTCCTGCCCCGCGCGATCGCAACGCGGCTTCGCCAAACCCTCGCCTCGCTGATCGGCGATCGCGCTTTCCTGTTCGGAGATACCACCAACATGACGATATTCGATGCCGCCTTCGATCGGCCACGCGTAGTCGGCATCGCCTGCGCCATCGGTGCCGTCATGCTCGGCCTCCTCTATATGACGATGGCGGGCGCTCCGCCGCGCTATCTCGCCATCAACGCCGGCGCGCTCGTGATCGGGCTGACGGTGCTGACGCTGCTGGGACGCACGACGCACACGCCGCGGCGGGCAGGCGACGCCATGATCGTTGCGATCGGCGCCGCACTGCTGGCGACGGCACTTCTGGGTGCGCGCGCGGACGGCGCCGCGCGCTGGATCAACGTGGGCGGACTGGTGATTCAGCCGACCTCGATCCTCGCGCCGGTGATGCTCGTCGTCTTTGCGCGCATCCGCACCGTGCCGGCGACCGCGGGCGTCGCACTCGCGGCGCTTGCCATCGCCCTGCAACCGGATCGGGCGATGGCCGGCATCCTCTTCTGCGGGCTTGCGACGCTCGCGATCGCGCGGCGCGACCGTCTCGTCGTCGCGGCGCTGATCGCCGCCGCCAGCGCGTTCGCCGCCACGCTCGCGCAGGCCGATACGCTGATCGCCGTCCCCTATGTCGACCAGATCCTCTTTTCTTCGTTCGACGTACACGCCGGCGCCGGGCTGGCGATCTGGGCCGGGCTCGCGCTGCTGCTGCTGCCGTCGATACTGGGCTGGTACCGGAACGACGGCGATCGCAGCTTCTACGCGATGTTCGGCGCAATCTGGCTGGCGACCATCCTGGCCGCTGCGCTCGGCAACTATCCCACGCCGGTGGTCGGTTACGGGGGCAGCGCGATCATCGGTTATGCGCTCAGCCTCATCGGCTTGCCGAAGAGCGCCGTCATGCAGGCAAGCGCCGCCACGCAGCGGCGCGGACGCGGGCAGGAAACGCTGCGCGACCGGCATTTGCGTGTCGGGATCGCCTGACCCGCTGGCGATATCCGCTCGAGCCTTGGCGCGCTAAGTCTATCAAGGCTGATTGGACCGAGTCCGCGGGCCGGCCGAGACGATCGGTCAGGATGTTGCCGATTGTCGACACCCGTATGAGGTGGACCGCGGCAGCGATAGCGCTATCATCGGGCAGATCGCCATCTTTCCTGTCGAGCTGACGCGCTATCGAAGCGGCGGCTGTTTTAGGAGCAAGTCTTGCCCGCCCGTCGACGTTTGATCCTGATCGCGCTGCTGATGTTGGCGTTACTGGTGGTTGTTGTCGTTGCCACGCCCTTCGTGTCCCGCATGGGTGACAAAGGCGATCGCATCACGGTCAAGACAGGGACAACGTATACGGCCGGTCAATATTACGGCGTCATCGCGCCCTGGGCGGTGATCGACCGACCCGTCATGCGGCAGTGGGCGAAATTGTCGGAGTCGATGTGGATCGACCTGCGTGCCTTTCCGGCGAACACGCGATTCAATTGGGCGTGGCCGCCGTACGCGCCGAGCTACGGCCCGGGGGTCTGGGGGTATCATCACCTCGGCTATGGCAATTACGACGGCGGCGCGCCGGAAAAACCGGTAACCCCGCGGCGGGTGCGTGACATTCGCATCCTGAAGACGGCGTTCGACTGGACCGGCGATTTCCGTTTCGGCGAGGCCACCGTGCTGAGCGAATTCTATCTGCGCCGCGATCCCGGCGACAGTGAATCGAAACAGATCGAAATCGGCTGGTTCTTTCACGTCTCCGCCGCGACGCGCAGGTTCGTCGCCGCCGGACGGTCGCTTGGTACCTACATCGATCCGACCGGCCGGCAATGGCGCGCCACATTGCAGGATCGGTTCCTGACCTTCTGGCCGAGCGATGGCCGTGACGTAGCGACCGGCGTCCTCGACATGCGCCACGCGCTTGGCTGGTTGACCGCGAAGGGATTGGCCAACCCCGGCGATTGGTTGACCGGCGTCGCAATTGGTGCCGAACCGATCAAGGGGTTCGGCAGCGTCGATATCAAACGGTGGCAGGTTCAGTTTCAGTGATACCGGCGCGCGATCGCGCTGACGCCGCTTCGCACGACCCGCTGGATGCCTTGCCAGCACCGCGTACGCGCGCGCAGGACGGGAGCACGCCGGGCGGGAGCACGCCGTTCTTCGCGACACTCGACGGACTACGCGGCATCGCAGCACTCGCCGTCGTCACCACGCACTACAAATCGATGCTCGCCGGCTGGTCGTTTGCGAGCGCGTATCTTGCGGTCGATCTGTTCTTCATCGTCAGCGGGATCGTGATCGAATATGCATATGGCAACCGGCTGGCACACGGGTTGCAACCGGGCCGCTTCATGGCGGTGCGCCTGCTGCGCCTGATGCCGCTCTATGTTATCGGACAGGCGATCGGCGTCACCGTCGTTTTGCTCGCGCTGATTGCCGGCCAGTCGAACTGGACGCTTGGGGGGCTGCTGCCGGTTGCCCTCCTTGGCGTGCTGATGATCCCCAATTTCCTGCCGGCGCCGCGCAGCGATCTGTTTCCGCTCGATGTCCCCTGCTGGTCGCTGTTCTGGGAATTGTTCATCAACCTCGCCTACGCCGCGTTGCTGCGCGGCCTGTCGAACCGGACGCTAGTGATCGTGTTTGTCGTTGCGCAGGCGCTGCTGGCGTTCGCCGCCACCCATCTCGGCAGCATCGATTTCGGCAGCGAGTGGTACCACGCCGAAATCGGCGCGCTTCGCGTGACGGCAGGGTTCACCCTCGGCGTGCTGATCGCCCGCCTCCATCGCCGGCGGCAGCCGCTGCGCGCCTGGCTGCCCGCCCCGCTCGTCCTCGCGCTCGCCGCGATGGTACTCGCCCTGCCGGTGTCGTACGGATGGGCGAAGGACCTGCTGGCAACCACGCTGGCCTTCCCGCTGCTGTGCCTCGCCGCGCTGGCCCATCAACCGCGCGCGATCAGGGTCTATGCGCTGCTCGGAACGCTATCCTATCCCTTGTACATCGTGCATGCCACGCTGCCGATCGAGCGCGTGACAATGTTGCTTACTGGCCGCGATGCCGCTGCGTTCGCGCCGGCGCTCGGCATCGTTGCAATGATCTCAGCCTGCGTGCTCGCACTGCTGCTCGCCCGATTCTATGATCAGCCGCTCCGCCGCCGTCTCGGCAGCACGCTTCGACGCGATCGGATCGCCGCACTGTAGCGAGCACGGCGAATGCGACGAAACGCGGTAGGCGCTAAATCCGCTCCGCGGCACGGAAATGCCGATAGCATCGCGCCAGCGCAGATTGCTATCTGCATAAGCCTGCCCCCCACTGCAGGCGCCTCCTATCCCTCAAGGCTCGGCCCGCAAGCGATAGCCGACGCCCAGTTCGTTGGCGATGACGCTGCCGACCGGCCCCGGCATTTCGAGCTTCTGACGCAGGTTGCGGATGACGATACGCAGATATTCGACGCGCGGTTCTTCGTTGGCGCCCCAGCAGGCCGCCATCACCCGTTCATGCGTGACGACACGCCCCAGGTGACGCGCGAGGAGGCTCAGCACGTCATACTCCTTGCGCGTAAGGTGAATCTCGTCGGTCGCGCGCCGAACGATCCGCCGATCGAGATCGATGGTAAGATCGCCGCGCCGGACGATCGTCGGCGTTTTCTCCGCCATGCCTTGATGACGCAGCGCGACGCGCAGTCGCGCAAGAAGCTCTTCGGTGTCGAACGGTTTGGTCACGAAATCGTCCGCGCCAAGATCAAGCGCTGCGACCTTTTCGTCCACGGCATCGCGCGCGGATATGATCAGGATCACCGCATCGCCCTTTGCACGAAGCAACGGAATGATGCTGAGACCGTCGCGATCGGGAAGGCCGAGGTCGAGAAGGATCGCACCGGGGTTTTCGGCGGCCGCCTGCCGAAGCGCGTCCTTCGCGTCCCCTGCCTCGACCACGGTGTAATCCGCCCGGATCAGCGTGCTACGCAGCAGACGACGGATCGCGGCGTCGTCATCGACCACGAGAACTTTGGCGGGCATGTCAGGTGGCACCTTCGATCATGATATCGCGGACGATCAAGGCCGGTGGAAAAACCAGGGCAAAGGCGGCACCCTTGCTGTCCGGCCGATTGGTTGCCTCGACGATCATTCCCATCGCTTCCGCGAAGGCTTTTACGATGGCGAGCCCCAGTCCGGTGCCGCCGATCGCGCGATCAGACCCTTCCAGTCGCCTGAAAGTCTCGAAAACCTCACTTTCGCGACCTGGCGGAAGACCGGGGCCGTGATCGAGAACGGCAAGCCGCAACTCGCCGAAGCGGTTACGACCTTCGATAACGACCTCCGTTCCCGGTTCGCCGTAGCGACCGGCATTGTCGAGCAGGTTGAGCAGGCAATGATGCAGCAATTGCGGGTCGGCACGTACCAACGGCAGATCGGGCGGGACGTCGAGGCGGACGGCATGTCCTTCCAGCGCCCGCCGCGCGTCGTGCGCCGCACTCGTGACCGCGTCGCTCAGATCGATCGCCTCGACCTTCAGCTTCAGCGCGCCGGCTTCGACACGTGCCATGTCGAGCAGGTTGGCGACGAAGCGGTTCAGCCGCTGTGCCTCGCTTTCAATCGTGCCGATCAACTGGGGGGTTGCCCCCTGATGCAGTTGCGCCGCGGCCGCGATCACGGCGGTCAGCGGCGTGCGCAGATCGTGGCTGACCGAAGAGAGCAGCGCTGCCCGCAGCCGGTCCCGCGTGCGAACCACGTCGACATCGCGCATCTCGGTCTGCAGGCGCAGGCGCTCGAGCACCAGCGCCGCCTGATCGATCAGACTGCTGAGCAGCGGTAACTGGTCGGCGCGGATCGGACTTCCGGGCCGGTCGCTCGCCACACCCAGCACACCCAACACCCGGTCACTCGCCTTCATCGGCTGGAACAGCCATTCCGACGCGGCGAGCGTACCCGACCCTTTTCCTGCGGTGCTGCCGGTGTCGAACGCCCAGCTCGCTGCGGCATTGTCCATCGTCTCGAGCCGATAGCTTGGGTCACTCGCGGCCAATATAGTAAGCTCGGCGCCATCAGTCCGCCCGAGCAGCACGACCTGCACGTCGAGCAGACGACTGACATCGTCACAGATCATCTGCGCCGCGAGATCAAAATCGTTGACGCTCGCGATCTGGCGCAGAAAGCCTGCCAGCGTCGCGTTGGTACGCGCGCTGGCGCTGGCAAGATCGGCTTGCGCTCTCACCCGCGCGGTCAATTGGCTGGTGGCGATCGCGATGCCCAGCAGGACGATCACCGATATCAGATTTTCCGGATTGCTGATCGTCAGCGTGCCGGTCGGCGGCAGGAAGAAGAAATTGTACGCAAGGCTCGAAGCGATTCCGGCGTACAGGCCGGTGCGCAAGCCGAAGAAGCTGGCCGCGGCCATGACCGGCAGCAGGTAAAGCAATGCGACGTTGCCCAGGTTCAGGATCTGGAACAGCGCAGATGCGAGGGCGGTGACGGCCGCGACCATCGCGGTCGTGAATGCATAGCCGGTCGGGGTACCCCATTGTCTCCGGCCGCGCCTAACGCGCTGCCTCGCGGGCGAGGAGGCCGGCATCGGGAGGACGTGAACTGTCACATCGGGGGTGTCGCGGACCAGCTTGTCGACCACGGACCCATGAAGGAGTTCGAACCAGCGGGAGCGGTTGGATTTTCCGAGCACCAATTGCGTAGCGCGCAAGTCGACCAGCACGGACTGGATACCGGTTACGACATTTTCTGCCGGTACGGTCGCGACCGCCCCGCCAAGCTGGGTCGCCAGCGTCATCGTCGCGGCAATTCGGACGTGCTGTTCGTCGGTGAAGTGCGCAGCACGCGGCGTTTCGATGAACACCGCGGTCCAAGGACCACGCAGACCATCGGCGACGCGCTTGGCGGCGCGTACCAGCGCATCGCAGCCCGGCAATTCGCTGATCGCCACGACGATCCGGTCGCTGCCGGCCCACGTGCCGCCCAGCCCCAGCGCGCGAACGTCGTCGAGCATGCGGGCATCGACCGCCTGGGCCGCCCGGCGCAGTGCCAGTTCACGCAACGCGGACAAGTTCGATTTCGAGAAGAAATGGCCGAGCGCGCGGGTCGCCTCGGCGGGCAGATAGACCTTACCCGCCTTCAGCCGTTCGATCAGCTCGTCTGGCGGGATATCGACGACCTCGATCTCCGCCATCTCGAGGATGCTGTCGGGAACCGTTTCGCGCACGCGCACGCGGGTGAAACTGGCGACGACGTCGTTCAGGCTCTCCACGTGCTGGATGTTGACGGTCGAGTAGACGTCGATCCCCGCCGCCAGCAGCTCCTCGACGTCCTGATAGCGTTTCGGGTGGCGGCTGCCCGGCGCGTTGGTGTGCGCCAGTTCGTCGACCAGCACGAGCCGCGGCGCCCGCGCGAGGATCGCGTCGAGATCCATCTCGCGCAGCGTGCGCCCCTCGTAGGCAACGTCGCGTCGCGTGATGATCTCGTGACCGCGGGTCAGCGCCTCCGTCTCGATGCGGCCGTGCGTCTCGACGATGCCGACCACCACGTCCACGCCATCGCGCCGCCGCGCGATCCCTTCCGACAGCATCTCGTACGTCTTGCCGACGCCCGGCGCCGCGCCGAGAAAGATCTTCAAACGTCCGCGGCCCTCCTGTGCGACAGCGCGCAGCAGGGCATCCGGATCGGGCCGCCCCCCCTCCTGTCCCGCGCCGGCGATTGCCATCAGCGCACAGGCGCCGCTGGCCTGCCGTCACGCGCCTGCGCATCGAGCGCCTGGTTGAGCGCCAGCACATTGACGTGCGGGTCGCCGAGGATCGAACGCTCGGTCCGTTCACGCACCAGCGCGTGGACCCGATCGAGCGTGATCCCACGGACACGTGCGACGCGCGGCGCCTGTGCCAGTGCGGCGGCGGGCGACAGGTCAGGGTCGAGACCCGACCCGCTCGCGGTGACGAGGTCGCCCGGGATCGGCCCGGCCATGCCCTCGGCCCGCCGCTTGGCGACATCGGGGGTCACGCGATCGACCAGCGCCTGCGCCGTCGGCCCGAGGTTCGAGCCGGAGGACGCAAGCCCGTCATAGCCCTTGCCCGCCGCGGACGGCCGCGTCTGGAAGTAGCGATCGGCGGTGAACGCCTGTCCGACCACTGCCGAGCCGATCACCGTGCCATCGGCGCCGCGCACTAGGCTGCCGTTGGCCTGGCGTGGAAAGATCGCCTGCCCGATGCCGGTCATCGCCAGCGGATAGGCGAGCCCGAGAAGCGCGGCAAACAGGATCGTCATGACGATCGCCGGACGCAGCGCGGAGGAGAAGTCCTTACCCATCACTCTATTCCCTTACGCTAGGCCGAGGCCGCCGACCACGAGGTCGATGATCTTGATGCCGACGAACGGCGCGACGAGACCGCCGAGGCCGTAGACGGCGAGATTGCGCGCGAGCAGCGGGCCTGCCGCCATCGGCTTGTAGGCGACGCCTTTCAACGCCAGCGGCACCAGCAGCGGGATGATCAGCGCGTTGAAGATGATCGCCGACAGGATCGCGCTTTCCGGCGTGGCGAGCCCCATGACGTTGAGCACGCCAAGGCCGGGATAGAGCGCGACGAACATCGCCGGGATGATCGCGAAATATTTCGCGACGTCGTTCGCGACGGAGAAGGTGGTCAGCGCGCCACGCGTCATCAGCAGCTGCTTGCCGAGCCCGACGACCTCGATCAGCTTGGTCGGATCGCTGTCGAGATCGACCATGTTGCCCGCCTCGCGCGCGGCCTGCGTGCCGGTGTTCATCGCGACGCCGACGTCGGCCTGCGCCAGCGCGGGCGCGTCGTTGGTGCCGTCACCGCACATCGCGACGAGCTTGCCACCGGTCTGCTCCTTGCGGATCAGCGCCAACTTGCCCTCGGGCGTCGCCTGCGCGAGGAAATCGTCGACGCCGGCCTCGGCCGCGATCGCCGCGGCGGTCAGCGGGTTGTCGCCGGTGATCATCACCGTGCGGATGCCCATCGTGCGCAGTTCGCCGAAACGCTCGCGGATGCCCGCCTTGACGACATCCTTGAGGAAGATCGCGCCGAGCAGGCGGCCGTCCTTCGCCACCGCCAGCGGCGTGCCGCCGGCGCGCGCGATCTCGTCGGTGATGCGCCGCAGTTCCGTCGCCGCGGCGGTCTCGCCTGATCCGGCATTGGCGCGCAGGATCGAATCGACCGCGCCCTTCTGAATCAGCGTGTCACCTGCCTTGATCCCCGACACGCGCGTCTGCGCGGTGAAGGCGATGACCTCAGCGCCCTCGGGCATCGGCCGCTGCAGGTTGAACCTGTCGCGCGCGAGGAGGACGATCGAGCGCCCCTCGGGTGTCTCGTCGGCGAGGCTGGCGAGCAGCGCCGCTTCGGCGAGCTCGGCATCGCTCGTCCCGCCGACTGCGCGGAACTCGCTCGCCTGGCGATCGCCGATCGTGATCGTGCCCGTCTTGTCGAGCAGCAGCACGTCGATGTCGCCCGCCGCCTCCACCGCGCGGCCCGACTTGGCGAGCACGTTGAAGCGCACCAGCCGGTCCATCCCCGCGATACCGATCGCCGAGAGCAGCGCCGCGATCGTTGTCGGAATGAGCGTGATAAGCAGTGCCGCTAGGACCGCGACGGGGATGCTGCCCCCCGCGTAGGACGCGAAGCCCGGGATCGTGCCGACCGCGATCAGGAAGATGATCGTCAGGCCGACGAGCAGGATCGTGAGCGCCACTTCGTTGGGCGTTTTCTGCCGCTCGGCCCCCTCGACCAGCGCGATCATACGGTCGAGGAAGCCCTTGCCGGGCTCCACCGTTACCTTGACGCGGATCTCGTCGGAGATGACACGCGTGCCCGCCGTCACCGCCGATCGGTCGCCGCCCGCCTCGCGGATCACCGGCGCGCTCTCGCCGGTGATCGCCGCCTCGTTGACACTCGCGACACCCGAGACGACTTCACCGTCGGAGGGGATCAGGTCGTTGGTCTCGACCAGCACGATGTCGCCGACCTTCAGCTGGCTGGCGGGCACGTCGTCATATTGCCGCCCGTCACCCTTCAGCCGCTTGGCCACGAGTTCGGCCTTTGTCGCGCGCAAGCTCGCCGCCTGCGCCTTGCCGCGCCCCTCAGCCAGCGCTTCGGCGAACGTGCCGAACAGCACCGTCAGCCACAGCCACACAGCAAGCTGCGCCTTGAACGCGACGCTGAGAGTATCCTGCCCGACGACGAGCAGGACCGTCATCAGCGCCGCCACCGCGGCAGTGACGAGCATGACGGGGTTGCGGACGAGCTCCTTTGGGTTGAGCTTCAGGAACGATGCCTTGATCGCCGGCACGACGAGATCGGCCGTGAACAGGCTTTTGGTTTCGGACTTTGCCATCGTGGCCTCTCGTCAGAACAGCTGGCCGCGGATCATCGCGAGATGATCGGCGATGGGACCGAGCGCGAGGCTCGGGAGGAAGGTGAGGCCACCCAGGATCAGGATGATCCCGACGAGCAGGCCGACCCACAGGCCGCCGGTGGTCGGGAACGAGCCCGCGCTTTCCGGCGTGTACTTCTTCGCCGAAAGGCTGCCGGCAATCGCCAGCATCGGCACGATCACGAAGAAGCGGCCGAACCACATCGCGAGCCCGAGCAGGCCGTTGTAGTAGGGCGTGTTGGCGGTCAGCCCGGCGAAGGCCGATCCGTTGTTCCCCACCGCGCTGGTGAAGGCGTAGAGGATCTCCGAGAAGCCGCGCGGCCCCTTGTTGAGCGGCCCGGCGAGCCCCTGCTGCA
Source organism: Sphingomonas sp. NBWT7 (assembly GCF_014217605.1). NCBI lineage: Bacteria > Pseudomonadati > Pseudomonadota > Alphaproteobacteria > Sphingomonadales > Sphingomonadaceae > Sphingomonas > Sphingomonas sp. NBWT7. Next base: position 2,258,293 of record NZ_CP043639.1, read on the forward strand.
GCACGCTCGACAGCGCGGTGAAGCCCAGGATGACGAGCGGCAGCACCGCGATCGCCAGCACGGCGAGCTTGACCTCGCGGCTCTCGATCTTCTTGCCGACATATTCGGGCGTGCGCCCCACCATCAGCCCGGCGACGAACACCGCCAGGATCGCGAAGAGCAGGAAGCCGTAGATCCCGGCGCCAACGCCGCCGATCACGACTTCGCCCAATTGCATGTTGAACAGCGGGATCATGCCGCCGAGCGCGGTGAAGCTGTCGTGCATGCTGTTGACCGCGCCGCACGACGCCGCGGTGGTGACGACGGAGAACAGCGCGCTGGCGGCGATGCCGAAGCGCACTTCCTTCCCCTCCATATTGCCGCCCGCGACGCCGAGCTTGTGCAGGATCGGATTGCCCGCCGCCTCTTGCGCGTAAGTGACCGCGACGCCGGCGAGGAAGAGGATCAGCATCGCCGAGAGGATCGCCCAGCCCTGGCGCGTGTTGCCCACCGCCTTGCCGAACGTCCACGTCAGCCCGAAGCCGATGAGGAAGATCGACAGCATCTGGACAAGATTGGTGAGCGCGGTCGGATTCTCGAACGGGTGCGCCGAATTGGCGTTGAAGAAGCCGCCACCATTGGTGCCGAGCATCTTGATCGCTTCCTGGCTCGCGACCGGGCCAGTCACCAGCGTCTGCGCGGCGCCTTCCAGCGTCCGGATCGCGATCGTGCCGTCCATCGTCTGCGGCACGCCGCTGCCGATCAGGAACAGCGTGTAGACGATGCAGATCGGCAGCAGCAGGTAGAGCGTGACGCGCGTCACGTCCGCCCAGAAATTGCCGATCGCCCCCCCTTTTCCATTTGGCCCCTCGCGGCGCGCGAAGCCGCGAAACAGCGCGAAGGCGAGTGCGATGCCCGTCGCCGCCGACAGGAAGTTGTGGATCGTCAGCCCCAGCATCTGGCTGAGGTTCGACATGGTGCTCTCGCCGCCATAGCTCTGCCAGTTGGTGTTGGTGGTGAAGCTGATCGCGGTGTTGAACGCGAGATGCGGCGACAGCCCCGCCAGCCCCTGCGGATTGCCCGGTAGCACACCCTGCAGCCGCAGGACCGCGTAGGTCAGGATCAGCAACGACACGTTGAACAGCAACATGTGCACCGCGTAGCGGCGCCACCCCTGCTCCTGCGCGGGGTCGATGCCGGCGAGCGTGTAGAAGCCGCGCTCGACGGGGCCGAGCACGACGTGCAGCGGCGTGCGCCGCCCTTCGTACAGCGCGTGGAGCCACAGGCCCGCGGGCTTGGTCAACGCCAGCAGGATGCCGACGAAGAGGAGGATCAGGAACCAGCCCTGAAATGTCATCGCACCGCTCCCTTCAGAAGCGTTCAGGGCGGATCAGCACCGCCACCAGGTAGATGAGGAGGCCGGCAGCGGTGAGCGCCGCGAGCCAGAGGTCGAGTGTCATTGCCGGGCTCCCCTCAAGCGCTGTCGCACAGGCGGGCATAGGCGAGCGTCAGCGCGAACAGCCCGATGATGATGCCGATCCACAGTAGGTCCTGCATTGCTATCCTCCGGTGATCAGAAGGCGGCGGTCAGCGAGACGACGAGCGTGCCGCCGGCGATGGTGCCGGTGCCGTCCTGGCCCTTGCTGAAGCTGGGGCGAAGGAAGGTCGCCTCTCGGTTGGAGATGTCGGTGTCGACGTAGCTGACGTTGAAGGTCAGGTTCTTGTACGTGGCATCGGCGCCGAGCGACCAATCCCAGTATTCGCCGGTCGGCGACACCGCGGTCGCGTTGGGGCCGAGCCCGTTCTGTCCCCAGCTGTGGCCGACGTGCGCTTTGGCGGTGAATGGCGTACCCGCCAGCGCCAGCGCGCCGTCGCCCCACAGATAGAGGTTGTCGTCCTTGTCGCCGGGGTTGGTGTAGACGCCGGCCGCCGCATCGGCGCCGGTGTTGTACCATTTGCCGATCGCCTGCTGCTCGGGCGCATAGGCGACGCCCGCGGTCAGCGTCGCCGGGCCGGCGGTGCCGGTCAGCTTGACATAGGATTCGGCGAAATCGGTCTTATCGGCGCCGCCCGGATACATGTACCACGTCAGCCCGACGTCCAGCGTCGCATTGTCGGCGAGCTGCGCCTTGTAGCCGCCGATCAGGTCGAGCTCCATGTTGGCGCCGCCGAACGTGCCCCAGCCGGCAAGATTCGATGCCCAGACGCCGGCGTAGAGGCCGCTGTCGTGCGACACGGTGATGCCGCCTTGTACCGCCATTTCCTTGTCGGACTGCGACACGCCGCGGAAGCGATAGTCGGACGCGATCGCTGCCGAGCCGCTGATCGCGACGGCGGGCGGCGGCGCCGTTTCTGCCACCGCTTCGGCCCCGGCCTCAGCCGTCGACTGCGCCTGCGCGGCGACCGGCACCGACAGGCTGGCGATGACAGCCGCCGCGAAATGAAACCTCATTCTACACCCCTTCGACCGGCACGTCGGCGACCGACGTGCCTTCAGGGCCGTGCGATTAGGCGCATCCAGCGTAGCAATTCGAGATCGATTCCGGGAAAAGGCATAGTGCGCGCATATAGCTGATGCGTTTTTCCGACGCCGTTCGCGCCTGACATGCGCCGGCCGTGACGATCGCGCGGAACGGTGACGGCACCGACCCGTACGACGCTGATGCTGGTGTTGCGCGCGATCGCTGTCGAACCCAGCGTACGCCGCCGCACGGCTGGTCGGGCAAATGAGGTTTGCTGCGGTTCGCGATAGAACGATCGCCGATCGTCATCGGCCGTAGTGTCCGGCGGTCGATCAGGCCCGATGGGGAAGAAGCAGAACGGAGGAGTGATGCACTTCCCCGTCCTGCTTCCCCAACGCACGGCCATGATACGCAAGCCGCAATGCGCGCTCTACGGCTATCGTGCTTAATGCTCCGTGTTGGCTTCGTTGTCCGGCGTGCAGCTTCGCGGACACGGCCGGGCCTCCAGGATCCGCCGGTCGCGTGGCCCGACCCCGTAAGACGCGCTTCACAACACGCTCCAATCAAACTACCACATGCATAGCGAACAAAAGTTCGACAAGCGAACACACAGGAGTTTGACGATGGGGGCGTTCACCTTGGCCTTGGCGCTTGCGGCGGGATCGGCGCCCGCTGCGGCGGATTTCCACGCGCACGCCATGCCGGCCATCCTCCCGCTCGAGCGCCGCGCCGAGACCGAGGATCGCTGGCTCAAGCTGCGGCTCGAGCGCGTCCTGCCGACGCTGATGCGCCGCGACAAGGTACAGATGTGGGTGCTCGTCGCAGGCGAGTATAACGAGGATCCCGTCGTCGAGACGATGCTGCCGGCAACCTGGCTTCACGCCCGGCGCCGCACCATCCTCGTCTTCTTCGACCCCGGCGACGGCAAGCCGATCGAGAAGCTCGCGCTCGCGCGCTATCCGGTCGGCGACTTCAAGCCCGCGTGGAATCCCGACGAGCAGCCCGATCAATGGGCCGAGCTCGCCAGGATCATCGCCGCGCGCAACCCCGCGACGATCGCGCTCAACCGGTCGGAGGAGTTTCCGCTCGCCGACGGCCTCAGCGCGACGCATTACGAGGCGATCGTGCGCGCGATCGGCCCCGATTTCGCCAAGCGCCTCGTCAGCCCGGAGCGCCTGCCGCTCGGCTGGCTCGAAACGCGCATTCCCGAAGAGATGGCGAGCTATCCCACCATCTCGCGGATCTCGCACGCGATCATCGAAGAAGGGTTCTCGGAGCGCGTCATCACGCCTGGCGTCACCACGTCGGACGACGTCGTGTGGTGGTTCCGCAACCGCATCAACCAGCTGGGGCTCGACACCTGGTTCCAGCCGAGCGTCGCGATCCAGCGTGCCGATGGCGGCGCGTTCAGCGTGCAGGAGATGGGCCATCGCGGCGCGACGATCATCATGCCCGGCGACATGCTGCACGTCGATTTCGGCATCACCTACCTCGGGCTCAACACCGATATCCAGCGCCTCGCCTATGTCCTGAAACCCGGCGAGACGCAGGCGCCAAAGGGCCTGCGCGACGGTATGGCGGCGATGAACCGCGTGCGCGCGGCGACGATCGCGGCGCTGAAGCCGGGGCGCACCGGCAACGAGGTGCTCGCCGCCGCGCGGCGGCAGGTGGAGGCGGAGAAGATCGACGGCACGATCTACTCGCACCCGATCGGCTTCCACGGCCACGCCGCCGGCGCGCCGATCGGCGCGTGGGAGAGCCAGGCGCCGGCGCCGCACCGCGGCGAGTATCGCATCGATCCCAACACCGCCTGGTCGATCGAACTCAATGCGCAGGCCAACGTGCCCGAATGGGGCGGGCAGAAAGTGCGCTTCATGCACGAGGAGAACGGCTTCCTGTCGCCCGACGGCAGCTTCCGCTTCCTCGATGGCGGGCAGGAGGATTTCATCCTGGTGCCCCGGCCCTGAGCCGAAAGGCCGGCGAAAAGAACGGGGCTCATCCCGGCAAGGGATGAGCCCCAGTGTACGGCCCGCGCCGCGGCCCGCGGCGCATTGCGCCGGCCGCGAAAGGGAACTTCAGCGCGATCCGATCAGGTGGAACTTGGTCTGACGCCCGTCGATGTAGCGAACGGTCCTGCCGTCGAAGAAGGCGTCTTCCTCGCTCTTGAAATCGACCATCTGGCCGCCCCATTCGGGCACCGCTTTGGTCGCCATCAGCTCGATCGACCAGGCGATGTTCGGCCGCAGCTTGTATTCGCCGGTCGGCACGAACTTCTGCTCTTCCGACAGGCCGATCGAGCTGCCCGCACCGTGGCCGTGATAGCCGATCGGGTGCGAGTAGATCGTCGGCTTGAGCCCCGCGCCGATCGCCTTGGCGCGCGCGCGGTTGAGCACCTCGTTGCCGGTCGCCCCGACGCGAAACTCGCTCGTCACCGCATCCTGCACCAGATTGTTGTCGCGCAAGCCAGCCTTCAGCCCCGCGGGCGCATCGGTCTCGCCGTCGCGCAGCACATAGGCGACATGCTGCGTATCGGTCATGAAGTTTAGATAGTTGATGCCGAAATCGACGCGCAGCATGTCGCCCTTCTGGATCACGCTCGCCTGCTCGCGCAGCACGCCGGGCGTACCCTTGCGCGTCACCTCGACCGAGGGATGGAACCATGAGCCGAGGCCGAAATCCGCGACGCGTTGGCGGTACCACCAGACGAGATCCTCGTTGGTCGTCATGCCCGGCTTCACCACCGCGGACGAGAAGCCCTCGCCGATGATCGCATGCGCGACGCGCGCGATCTCGGGATAGACCTTCATCTCCTCCGGCGTGCGTGTCTCGAGCCAGCCGATCGCCAGCGGATAGCCCGAGACGATGCGGCCCTGCTGCTCGGGCGTCAGCGCCTTCATCAAATCGGAATACTGGCTGTGCGTCAGCCCGTCGCCGAACGCCGTCAGCGAGGAGATGTTGAGCGCGATCTTCTTCGGGTTGCGCTCGGCGATCAGCTCGCGAACGCGCGCGAACTGGTCGGGCTGCTTCTCCATGTCCCACACGGGCTGGTAGAGATTGCCCATGCCGTGCTTGCTGACGACCAGCCGTTCGATCGGCTTGCCCTCACCCGGATCGAAATAGATCAGGATCGTCCGCCGCCGCGCGCGCAGGTTGGTCGCGTTCAGCATCGTCGAGACAACCGGGTCTTCGAGATATTCGCGCGCGATCAGCACCCACATGTCGATGCCGTTCTCACGCATCAGCTGCGGCAGCACGGTTTCGAACCGGCGCTCCAGCCACGCGTTGCGCAGCTGTGCCTGATCGCGCAGGCTCATGATCTTGGGCAGTGCCGGTGACATCGTCTGTTCTTCCTGCGCCATCGCCGCGGGCGCGAGCGCCAGCAGAGCGATCGCCGCGGCGCTGCCCAACCAGCTCTTCGATCGTGGCATTTCAGCCCCCTTTTCTTATCCGAACGGTTTGTCGAGCGACGCGGGCGGCTGCGTGAAGAAGCGCGGGCCCTCGTCGGTGATGTGGAAGCAATCTTCGATGCGGATGCCGAACTTGCCCGGCAGATAGAGGCCCGGCTCGTTCGAGAAGCACATGCCCGGCGCCAGCGGCGTCGTTTCGCCGTGCACCAGATTGACCGGCTCGTGCACGTCGAGGCCGATGCCGTGGCCGGTACGGTGCGACAGGCCTGGCAGCGCGTAGCGTGGGCCGTAGCCCAGCTTCTCGTAATAGGCGCGCACCGCATCATCGACGCTTCCGGCCGGCGCGCCGACCTTCGCGGCATCCATCGCCACCGCCATGCCCTGGCGCATCTGCGCGAACACGCGGCGCTGCTCCGCCGTCGGCTCGCCGAACACGAAGGTGCGCGACACGTCGGCGACGTAGCCGTGCATGCTGCACGTGCAGTCCATCAGCACGACCGCGCCCTCGGCGAGCTTCAGCCGCTCCTTCGACCCGTGCGGCAGCGCGCTGCCCGGCCCGATCTGCGCGCTGCTCGATCCGCGCTGCCCGCCATGACGCGCGATCTGCGCCGTCATGATCGCGTTGATGTCGTCGCCCGTCATGCCAGCGCGCACCTCGGCATGCGTCGCGCGATAGGCGGCGATCATGATGTCGTTGGCGCGTTGCAGCAACGCGATCTCGGCCGGGCTCTTGATCATGCGCAGCGCATTGACGGGCGCTGCGCCCGACACGGTCCGCAATCCGGGCAGCAACCGGCGGATGCCGTCGACGATGAAGAAGCGCGCGGTCTCCTCCACCGCCAGCGTGCCGGTGCCAAGCCTCTTCTCCGTCAGCCAGTTGGCGATCAGCGCGAAGGGGCTTTCGTCCTCCTGCCACACGCGCACCTCACCCGGCACGTCGAGCATTTCGCGGATCGACGGTTCCTCGAAGAACGGCGTCACGATCAGCACCGGGCCGTCGGCCGGAATCACCGCCGCCGTCGTCCGCTCGCTGCGCCACCAGTCGATGCCGGTGAAATAAACGAGGCTCGATCCCGCCTCGACCAGCAGCGCGGACAGGTTGCGGCGGCGCAGTTCGGCCTGGAGCCGCGCGAGCCGCCTCACGCGCTCGGCGCGGCCGATCGGCGCGACGGGCGTCATCGCCGCCGGGCTCGGCGCTGCGCCGCTTGCGGCTGGCGCAGCCGCGACGACGATGCCTGCCATAGCGCCGCCGCGCAGTAGATCGCGCCGCGCGAGTGACGTCACTTGGCGCTGCCCAGGTCGCGCAGCAGGAAATCCCAGTAATCGAATTGCTTCAGATACGCCGCGATCGGCACCCGCTCGTCGGTGCCATGCGCGCGGCTGTCGTCCGCGCCAAGCGCCAGCGCACCCGCGCCGTACGTCGGGATACCGGCGCTGCGGAACTCGCGCCCGTCGGTGCCGCCCGACGACATGCTCGGCTTCAGCGTCACGCCCGGATAGGTCGCGTCCATTGCCTTCTGCAGCCGCGCGAACAGCGCGGGATTGACTGGGGAGACGGGGCTCGCGACGCCCTCGCCAACCAGCGACACCGCGAGCTTGTCAATGCCGATCGTCTCGGCTATCTTGCCGCGTACCGCCTCGACGGTCGTACCCGGAAAGATGCGGCAATTGACGTTCGCCGTGGCGTTCTGCGGCAGCGCGTTGGGCGCGTTGCCCGCCTGCAGCATCGTCGCGACGCACGTCGTCCACAGAATGTTGGCGTCGTGCGGATATTTCTCGGCAACGGCGCGCGCCACAGCGTCGGTCGGATCGGCCGCGAGCGTCGTCAGCGCCCGGCCAAGCTCGCCGCCCTTCTCCTTCGCCATGTCGGCGACCATGATCCGCGTGATCTCGTTGAACTCGACCGGGAAGCGCAGGCTCTCCAGCTTCACCAGCGCGCGCGCGAGATCGTAGATCGCATTGTCGGCCCGCGGCGCGGAACTATGCCCACCGGGGTTCTTCGCCGCGATCGCGAAATTGGCGTAGGTCTTCTCCGCCGCCTGGATGTTGAAGCGATATTTGCCGTCGGCACCGATCTGCCCCGACCCCGCATCCGAGTTGAGCGCATATTCGGCACGCGCGACCAGCGGATGCTTGGTCAGCGCACGGGTCGTCATCATCCCGCTCTCCTCGTCGCCCGAAAAAGCGAGCAGCAGATCGCGCTCGGGCACGAAGCCCGCCTTCTTGAGCCGGACGAAGCTGGCGACCAGCGCGGTGACGCCCGCCTTGTTGTCGGTCGATCCGCGCCCGTAGATGTAGCCGTCCTTCTCGGTCGGCACATAGGGGTCGGTCGACCAGTTCTCCTTGAGCGCGTCGACGACATCCATATGCCCGAGAAACGCGATCGGCTTCGCGCGCGGATTGCGCCCGGCGTAGCGCACGACGAGCCCCGCCGTCTTCTCGCCGTCGATCTCGACCGGCACGGTCTGAATGTCTTCGGCCGCGAACCCGGCAGCGCGCAGCCGCGCGGCATATTTCTCGATCAGCGCCGGCACCTGCCCGCGCCCCTTGGCGGTCGGCGTCGCGATCGCCTCTTCGAGCATCTGCCGCGCCATTGCGCGATCGGCGTCGGTTGCCGGCGCAGCCGTAACGGGTCCCGTCGCGGACACAATCATCGCCAGGGCGGCCCCGGCATACCAACGCGCGTTCATCACTCAGTCCCCATCTGATCCCTGATACCGGGGGCGTACCAGCGCACGCCCCCGGTTCAATTGTCACCGCATCAGAAGCCGACGTTGGCGCTGAGGAACAGGTAACGGCCCGTCGCATCGTAGAATTGCGGGTAGGTATTGCCGTTGCCGCCGTCCTCGATCGCCGCGGTGGTCGTAAGCGGCGGATCCTTGTCGAAGACGTTGTTGACGCCGGCGCGGAAGACCAGATCCTTGCGCACCTCGAACGACGCGGCGAGATCGAAGTAGCTGCGCGATCCGAGCCGCTCGTTGACGCCCGAGAAGCTGCCGGTCAGCGCCGGCTGGTCGCTCGTCTGCGCGATCTTGACCGCCGAGACGTAGCGCCACGTGCCCGTCAGGCTGAAGCGATCCGCCGGCGTCCACGTCGTCATGAACTTGTGCCGCCACTCCGGGCGCGGACGGCCGCAGAGCCCGGCGTACAGCCCCTTGCACTCGTAGATATCGGCCTGCGGTGAATTGGGCAGCGGCACCGTCTTGTACGAGTCGAGGTACGTGCCGACGAGATTAAACGCGAGCCGCCCGGCATTGAGGCCGAGATCGGCGAGGTTCATGCGATAATCGACCGCGACGTCGACGCCCTTGGTCTGCAACGAACCGGTGTTGACGTTGAAGCGGCGGAAGTAGCCGTTCTCGCCCTGCCACAGCGAGCCGCTGTCGGGGCTGCGCTGGATCAGGCTGCAGAAATACGGGTCGCCGTTCGCGAGGCAATTGGCGATCGACAGGTTCGGGTTGACGCTGCCGACGAGGTTCTCGACCTTGATATCGAAATAGTCGACCGAGATCGTCAGCCCGCGCACGAAGCGCGGCTCGAACACTGCACCCAGCGACAGCGTCTTGGCGGTTTCGGGATCGAGATCGGGGTTGCCGCCGATCAGCGAGTTGAACTGCCCGGCCGGATTGTCGACGATGTTGCCGTATTGCGCGGCCGTCACGCCGGTGCGCGCGCATTGCGCGAACGACGCGATCGGCGCTGCGCCCGAACATGGATCGTACGACCCGTTGGCGTTCTCGGTCAGCTCGACCTCGAACAGCTGCTGGCTGGAGAACAGCTCGATCACGTTGGGCGCACGCACGGCGCGCTGATATGAACCGCGCAGGCGAAAATCGCGTACCGGCGTCCAGTTCAGCCCCAGCTTGTACGTGTCGGTCTTGAACCCGCTGTCGTAATCCGAATAGCGGTACGCGCCCTCGAACGACAGCGTCTGCATGAACGGCACGTTCTCGACCAGCGGTACGATCAGCTCGCCGAAGAACTCCTTCGCCGCGACCGATCCGGTGATCGGCAGCTCCGGGCTTGCCGCTGCCTGATAGATTTCGTCGGGCTGATAATCGACCGAGTTCTTGCGGAATTCGTATCCGAAGGCGACCGCGACGCCGTTCTCCGCGAATGGCGAGGTCAAGCCCCATTCGCCGAGGTTGCCGTCGATCGCCGCGACGATGTTGACGAGGTTGGTGTCGCCCGTGATCGACTTCGTCTCGGCAACATATTGGACGGCCTGGGCACTCGCCTCCGGCCCGAAATAGTCGAGCGGCGAGCAATTGGCGTCGTTGTTGTTCGGATTGGCGTCGGCATTGATCGCGCAGACGATCTGGCCGGCCGAATTGCGCACCGCGTTGAACGCATTCGCCGTCCGCTGGCGGTTGGCGTCGCCGAGGAAGCGGCTGCGGTAATTCACCTTCGAATAGAGGCCGTAGACGTCATATTTGAACGGCCCGGCGATCTCGCCGCGCGCGCCGAGCACGATGCGGTAGCTCTGGTGCTGGATGTCGTCCTGCCGGTTGCCACCCTCGACGTTGCGCCGCGCGACGAGCACGCCCTGCGCGATCGAGGCGGGGCGGACGTAATTGCCCGCGCCGTCATAGACGCTCGCCGTGGACAGGCCGCGGCTGGTGCACAGGAAGTTCGCCTGCTGCGCGCTCAGATACGGGTTGTCGCAATTGATCCCGCTGATGCTGCCGGCGCCGACGGTAATGCCCGCGCTGTTGGTGCCCGGTGCGATCTGCGCGACCGAGCGGTCCTCCATGAACGACGCCTCGAGATAGGGCGTGAAATTCTCGTTCACTTCGTAATGCGCCGTCGCGCCCAGCGCGTAGCGCTCGTCGGGGCGCTGATAGTAATTGTACGGCGCGAAATTGTACGTCTGCGTACCCGCGACGAACTGGCGGTCGCCGGTGGCGCGGAACGACGTCGGCAGGCCCGGAATGCCGCCGGCGTTGGTGAAGTTCGCCGGCGCGTTGGTGGCGGAACCGCTGCACGAGAATTCGTTGCCGCCCGCACCCGTCGCGCCCAGTGCGCAGGCAGAGTAATCGTAATCGCCCTGCAGGATCGGATTGACCTTGCGATAGGTCGCATAAGCGGTGACGTTGCCGCGACCGTCATCCATGTTGCCGCCGACCACCGCCGACAATTCGGTGGTGAAGCCGTTCCAGATCGTCTTCTCCGGCTTCAGATACGCGCCCGGCACGCGCGCGTTGTTGCGATCGAGCAGATCGCGCAGCTCGTCGCGGTCGTTGGTATGCTGGAAACCGGCGATGCTTCCGGTGAAGCGGATGCCGCTGAAATTCTCCATCAGCTTGAAGTTGACGACGCCGGCGATCGCGTCCGAACCGTAGACCGCCGATGCGCCGCCCGTCAGCACCTCGACCGACTGGATCAGCGGCGTCGGCACCTGGTTCAAATCCGACGGGATGTTCTTTGGCGAGCCGTACGGCAGGCGACGTCCGTTGATCAGCACCAGCGTGCGCGACGGGCTGAGGCCGCGAAGGTCGACCTGCGCGGTGCCCGTCGCCTCGTTCGAATTCGCCGCGCCCTGCGCTGCGAACACCTGCGGCAGCTGGTTGACGAGATCTTCGGTGCGCACCGTGCCGCGCACCGCGAACTCCTCGGCCGCGACGGTGGTGACCGGGCTGACGCTCTCGAGGTTGGGCGAGCGGATGCGCGATCCGGTGACGACGATCTCGCCGTCCTCGCTTGATCCGGCGGCGATATCGGCTGCTGCGTCCTGCGCGTGCGCCGGCAGCGCGACGGTCATGAATGCGGCGGCGGTGCATAAAAGGAACGTGCGTGATGGTGCCCTGGTGGACATGATCGAACTCCCTGATGATGGTTGATTGAGGCTATCCGCGCCGGCGTCCCCTCGCCGTGCGCGCTTGCCCGGTTACTTGTATCGCCAGCTGGTAAGGTCAGCCCCCTTGGGGGCCGCCGCTTCGATCCGCTGCAGGATCTTCGGCACGTACATCCAATTGTAGCGCAGCCGCCCGACCGAATTGGGCTGGGTCTTGTCGCCGTTCCAGCAATGCTCGTCGCGATCGCCGTACAGGATCTCGCCGCCATACGCCGGCTTCGCCGTCTTGAGGAAATCCTCCATCAGATAGACGGCGTTGTTGAGATAGAAATTGTCCATGTCGCCGACATAGATGTTGATCTTGCCCTGCAGCTTGGGCGCGAGCTTCTGCCAGTCGCGCTGCAGGATGTGGCGCAGGTCGTAATTTTCACGCCAGTGAGCGGCGACCTTGGGATCGATCTCGCCGGTCGCCTTGTTCCAGATGCGTTGCGGGTATCCGTCCGCACCCATCGGCGAGTAGACCGCTTCCCAGATATCCCACTGCCCGCCCGAACGCGTCTTGTCGCCGAGCACCAGCTCTAGCCGGTTCTCGTCCTCGATCGTGTTCGACAGGTGGCCTAGGTAATCGCGCTTCGCCGGCTTCGCGACCTTGCCGAACGGCCCTGTCCAGAAATAGGCGTTCTTGTCCTTGTAGATATCCGTCACCATCGTCTGACGGAAATCGATCGGATCGGGGCAGGCGGCGAACGCGCCATTATACTCGTCGGGATAGAAGACTTGCACAGCCAGCGCTTCCCACCCGCCGGTCGATCCGCCGTACAGGAAGCGCGACCAGCCCGCGCCGATACCGCGGAACTTCTTCTCCAGCGCCGGGATGAAATCGTAGGTGATCGCATCGCCGTACGGGCCGATGTTGGCCGAATTCACCGCATAGCTGTCGTCGTAATAGGGGTTCGAATGATCGATCTCGACGATCAGCATCCGCGGAAAATCGGGCGACGTCCACTTCTGGTAGAAATCATACGCCTCGCGCTGCTCGGTGCGCTCGTAGCAGGTCTCGTTGATGAAACGCTTGTTCGGCGTGCACTTGATGTTCGCGTCCGGCGGCGTGGTGCGGAAGCCGCCGAAATCTTCCGGAAAATGCCCGTGGAAGATCGCCAGCGGATAGCGCGCTTCGGGATGCTTGTCGAAATCCTTGGGCACCAGCACGTGGCCGCGCATGTAGACGTCGCGTCCCCAGAACTTCGACAGCCGGTCGGACTTGAACTTGAAGTGCCGGACGTACTCGGTGTCCTTCGGTTCCTCGATCGGCGGCAGCACCTCGTTCAGCGCCAGCTTGATCTCACCGGGACGCTTGGGATCGAAATTGACCTTGAACGGCTTGCTGATGAGGTTGCCCGGCTCCTTGCGCCAGTTCTGCCCCGCGCCGCGCGCCGCGGGCAGCTTCACGACCTTGCCGTTCGCGAGCTTGAACGTATCGTACTTATGCAGCACCGCCTGAACGGTATAGGTGCCGGCGGGAACGTCGGCGAGGCTGCGACCGGGATAGCCGAGCACGTCCTTGCCGATCACGCGCGCCTGGCCGTTGCGGAAATTCTCGACGTCGATGCCGAAGACCTGCGCGCCTTCGTAGCTTGCGTCGACTTGAAAACGCGGCTCCGTCTTGTCGTCGGCAGCAATCACCAGGATCAGCCGACCCTCATACGCGTTCTGCCCCGCCGCCGGCGTGGAAAGTTCAACCCGGAAGTCTTCCGCATGCAATGCATGCGTCCCCGACATCAGCGCCGCAATTGCAGCGCCGACCGCGAACGTCTTTCGCATGTCTTATCCCCTACCCGCGACAAGCTCCCCGCTTGGCCGCAACTCAAACTTGCCGCATCGCGGCATATTGTCAACGCATTTTTGATCGCATACCGAACGCATGTTGCGATAGCGCACGTTTAGTCCGCGGTTGGTACAATCGAGTGCGATTGCGGGGCAGAATAAGCGCTTGATCGGGTTGCGATTTGGTAACCCGCGCGTTTACCAAGATTGCGGCGGTTCGGGGGAGACAGAGGCGCAGTGTCCGATCAATCGAACAGCACTATCGGCGTAGATGACAGCGACGCGGCAGCTAGCGACCAAGACGATACCGATCGCGATTATGTTGCGTCGCTTGCGCGCGGGCTGGAAGTCATTTGTGCCTTCACGCGAGACAAGCCGACGATGACGTTGAGCGACGTCGCCAAGGCGACCGGCATGTCGCGCGCGACGGCGCGCCGCCTGCTGCTGACGCTGGTGCGCGAAGGCTATGCCGAGAAGCGCGACCGCGATTTCTCGCTGCGGCCCAAGGTCCTCCAGCTCGGCTACTCGGCGCTCGCCTCCGTCGGCATCCTCGACGTCGTCCAGCCGGTGATGAACGCGCTGTCGCAGCGCACGCAGGAATCGATCTACACCGCGGTGCTGACCGGCGACGACGTCACCTATCTCGCTCGCTCGACGCCCGACCGCGTCATCTCGGTCAGCATCAACATCGGCAATCGCCTGCCTGCGTACGCCGTGTCGACCGGCCGCGTGCTGCTCGCCGGCGAGAGCGACGCCGCGCTCGAGCGCTATTTCGCGCGGCTGACGCTGGAGAAGCACACCACCAATACCGTCCGCTCGATCAAGCAGCTTCGTGCGGTGATCGAGGAGACGCGCGAATGCGGCTACTCGCTCGTCGACGAGGAACTGGAGGTCGGCGTCCGCTCGCTGTCGGTGCCGATCTATGACGCGGCGGGCCACGTCATCGCCGCGCTCAACGCCTGCTGCCCGTCGATGCGCTTCCCGGTCGAGGACATGCGCGAGAAGCTGGTACCAGAGCTGCGCGCCGCCGCGCAAAGCATCAACGAGCGTTTCCAGCAGGGCTGAACCGACGGGTGCGGCGCGGATATGCGACCGTCGCTCCGGCGGCAGCGCGCGCGTTCTTGTGCCGCATCGCGCTTCGGCTTTACCGGCCGCGCTAGAAAATTGCCGGTGCTCGGACGCCGACGCGGCCGATCATGCGCCGCACGTCGTTCTCGCTCCGGCGCAATTCCCCTGCGATCGCGCCTGGCTCCAGCCCCTTCTGAATAGCCGCGCGCAAATCGTTGATCGCCGCCTGTGTCCACCGCGCCTCTGCTGGCACTGCCATTCCCCTTTCAGGCGTGTCCGCCACTGGGCGGCGGCGTTAGCGACGCCTATCTCACCATCCGGTTAAGCCGTGGCCGGTCGCAGATGCTGCACGTAACCCGCATCGCCCGCGCAACGGGGGGCGTAAGGCGCCCGATCATCTCCACGCACTATGTACCGCAGCTACTCAGGCGGCGCCGGCCCCCCGGCGCCTGCGCCAATGAGAAAGGCCTGTCACGAATAGAATGGTGGGAACGAGCCCGGCGGCCACGGCGAGGACACGCGTTGCCAACCCACCGATCGTTCCGTCGTGCAGCGCGCGTATCCAGCTGGTCACGGCAACGCCATTGCCGTTCCGCCGCACGTCGTGAACCGCCAGCACGCGGCCCGATGCTGCGTCGATGAACACGTAGCTTCCTGGAAAGCGCCCGTGCGGATCGCCCGGCACCTGGAAGCGCACGCGGATCGCCGCCCCCGGCGCGGCGGACACATCGACGAAGACGATGCGGCCATCAGGCAGTGCGCGCTGCGCTACCGTCAGGGCGCGCGCGATGCCGATGCTGCTTCCTGCCGGCTTACTTGCAAGCGGGGCCAGGACCGTTGCGGGTCGCAGGATTACCTGCATCACCGGCGGAAGCGCCAGCAGCACACCGGTCGCGACCAGCACGAACAGCGGTGGCGCAGCCCACAGGCCGGTCAACTTGTGCAGGTCGCGCAGCCGCCGGATCGGCGCAGCGTCGCGCTTGAAGGCAAGCGCCTTGTGCAAGCTGCCGCGCGGCCACCAAACCAGCATCCCGCTCGCCAGCAGCAGCAGCATCGCGACGCCCGACCAGCCCACCACTTGGCCGCCGAGATCGCCGGCAAGCAGCGCCATATGCAGCTGGTAGAGCCAGCTCATCAGATAGCCGCCCCACGGCTCGGCGCGGACGATCCGCCCGCCGTCGGGGGAGAACCAAACCATCATGCGATCGGCGTGGTGCCCATGCCCCGACGACGGATAAAAGCGCGCAGGGATCGCGTCGCCCTCGCCCGTCACCTCGATCGACCACTTGCCAGCAGGGTCGTGCCAGCGCGCGCGCCCCGTCGCGAGCGCGCGATCCCACACCGGCGAGGCCAGCCCCGGCGCGGGATCGTTGCGCGCGACCTCAATCGCCGGGTGGAGCGCCGCGTCGATGCCGGTGTAGAACACCAGCGCCGATCCTGTGAGGCCGATCAGCGCGAACAGCAGCCCGATGCCAAGACCCAGCCAGAGATGGACGCGGCGCACGACGATGCGCGCGCGCGATGCTCCCGATCGGCGTTGCCCCGCCATCAGAACCGGCTCGCCAGCGAAACCTCGAACGATCGCGGCGCACCGATGTGGACGTTGGTCGTCGGATAGCCGGAATATTCGCCATAGAAGGCATTGCCGAGGTTGCGGCCGCGCAGCGTCAGCGTCGCTTGGCGCCCTACCGGCAGCGATACGCTGGCATCCAGTATTTCGTGTCCGGCGACGCGGATGGTGTTGGCGGTGTCGGTGTAGAAAGCGCCGGCATGCCGCAGGAAGCCGCCAATCGTTACCGTTTCAGCGATGGTGTAGAGCGCCGCGGCGTTGAGCGTCGTCGCAGGCACGTTGATCGGGCGGTTGCCGGTTCGATCAAACCGCACGCCGCCGATCAGCTCGGACAGCGCGTCATAGCGCGCCTTGGTATAGGAGACGCCGCCCGACAGACGTAGTGCCTTCAGCGGCGCGACGATCGCGGACAGCTCGACACCCTGCGACGATTGCCGCCCGCCCTGCACCGTCAGCGCCGGATCGGCGGGATCGCGGGTCAGGATATCGCGCTGCTCGATGCGGTAGGCGGCACCGGTGACGCTCGCCCGCCCGCCCCAGCCACTCACCTTGAATCCAGCCTCGTAGGCACGCCCCTTGGTCAACCGGAAGCGGCTGTTGGCGATCGAGGCGAGCAGGATCGACGACACCGGCGATACCGCCGTCGTATATTGCGCGTAGAGCGTCAGGCCGGCGCCGACGTCCCACGTCGTGCCCGCCCGCCACGATACCGGATCGAAGCTTGGGCGATTACGATCGATGGCCCCGGTCACATTCTGGATAGTCGCGCGATCGAGCGCGATATGATCCCAGCGCACGCCGCCCACCAGCAGCCATCGCGGCGTCAGGTTCAGCGCGTCCTCCGCGAAGACCGACAATTGCTTCAACCTGGAATCGAAGGTGACGTTGCCGGCGGTGAAGATCGCGGGCCCAACGGGCAGCGGCGCGGGCGCCGGGTCACGCACGTCCACCGCCGGCAGGGCGGAGACGGCAGCAGTCTGGCGCAGGCTGACGAAATCGGTGTCGTTATGCTCGAGCCCCAGGCTGAAGCGGTTGCGCAGCCCCGCGATCCGGCTGTCGTTGCCGATCACCCCGCGCGCGTTCCAGAAGCGGTGATCGTGCCGGAAATCCTGGTAGGTCTGACGGAAGCTGCCGTTGGGGAACGCCGCGGACGGCGCGACGAACGTCTGGCTGTCCGCCAGCAGGAACGCGCGGTCGGCGGTATAGCCCGTCAGGTCGAGCGCCGCCGTCCACCCGCTCCCGATCGCCCAGTCGAGCCGCGTGCGCACCGTCGTCTCGTCGGCGCCCGAATAGGCACCCTGCGGATTGTAGTTGCGCCGGCGCAGGCTGCGATCGGCGACCAGACCATTGGCGCTCTTCACGGCATCGGTCGGGCGCCGCGCATATTGGCCGGGGATCAGCGGCAGCCCCTGGTAGGTGGCGTCGTAGCGATCCTCGAAATGGTCGACCGCGATGAGTAGCGAGAGGCGATCGCTCGGCTTCCACAGCGCGCTCGCGGTCAGCCCGGCGGAGAAGGTGTCGTTATTGTCGACGTCGTACAGGCTGTCCGAGTGCTGGTAGCTCGCGTCCGCCCGTACCGCGAGGGTGGCCGATACCGGCAAATTGACCCCGCCGGCGGCGTACAGTGTGTCGAAGCTTCCGATCGACAACAGCGTGTCGAGCCGACGTTCGCCCGGCACCGGCTTGCGCGTCACCTTGTTGATGACGCCCGCCAGCGCGCCCTCGCCGTAGAGCACCGACGCCGGCCCCTTCAGCACCTCGATCCGGTCGTAATGCCAGTTGTTGCCGTCGCGCTGGACGACTGTCGAGGTGGAGATGCGCACCCCGTCCTGAAGGATCGACACGGTGTTGCCTGCGAAGCCGCGCAAGCTGACGACGGCGGGGTTGCCCGGCACGTTGCCGGCGATCGCGCCGACGACGTCGTTGAACGTCTCGCGCGCGGTGCGCAGCCCGCGGGTCTGCAGATCGTCCTGCGTCAACAATTCGACGCTCGCCGGCGTCTCGCGGATCGTCAGGCCAAGGCGGCTGCTCGCCTGCGTCCGGTCGTCGAGCTTCAGCGGATCGCGCTGCCCGGTGACGACGATCGTCGCATCGCGGCGCGCGTTGGTCACATCGGGTGTCTGCGCGGCGGCGGGAACGGCCAGCAGTAGGGAGGGCGCAGCCGCGCCCGCCAGGAGGGGTGTTCGGAACATGGCAATACCTTTGATCGGCCCCGCGCCGAGGGCTTGGGCCACGAATCATGAACGCGCGCGATGGCGCATCACGGGATGACGGATCAGAGGTAGGCCGGTGGTCCGCGCAGCGGTGGGCGTAGATAGGCGGATCGGGACGGCGGCGGCGGAATCGCGGCGCTGAAGCCGGTCGCCAGGACGAACGCGATCAGCGCGGCGAGCAGGAGCGGGTCGATCGCGCCCAGCAGCGCGGCCGACAGGCTCGCGAAAGCGCACGGCATCTCCGCGCTTCCATGGTCCTTCGCTTTGCCGTGATCCCCGGCGCCGCCGTGTCCGGACATGCTTTGATGGGGCATGCCGTGATCGGGCATGTCGCCGTGCATGCCCGGCATCGCCATCGCTTCCGCGCGCGGCGCGGCGCCTGGGCAGACGACGATGGCGATGCGCCCGTGATTGGCAGCGACCATGTAACCGGTCGGGATCAGCAGCTTCAGCAGCAGCGTCGCCGCGCAGATCAGCAGCGCGAGGCGACGCTGCGCGAGAAGATGCCGGACGGCGTGCACCCCCGCCGCCTAAAGCCGAGAAGCACCTGTGTCACTTGGACAATCCGTCCCAGCATGATTCGCCGAGCGCCTTGCTTGCGACAGTCCGCTGAGAGGATCTTGCTTTATCCTGACAGTAGCACGCGGCCGTATGACGAAACAGACAACTGCGCTCCAGCAATCGCTCGGACGCGATCTTTGCCGGCCGATGCGATCAATGACCTACCGGTTGCCTCGCAGCCGGACACACGAACGATTGCTCTTGCCCAGCAACGAGAGACGGATCGGGCGCCGGCATCGGCGATCAAGCTGGCGAATGAGCCGAGAAGAGGGGTAATATTCGTCGGCTCCGGCCGGCCGCAAACGCATCGCCAGCAGTCTCACCGATTGGATAATCGAGCGTGCTACCGCGCCGACCGTATCACCGATAACGACGCGTTACTGAGGCTCTGCAGGGACGGGCTCAGCGGCATCGACCGACGCCGGAGTTACTGGCGCCGCAGTCACTGGCACTGCAATCGCAGGCGCTTCGCTGACGACCGTCGCCGGAGCGGCGCCATTCGGTGTCGCGACCATGGCGGGCGGCGTCACCGCCATCGGCGGCTCGATCGTGCGCACCACGGCCGGCGGCTCGACCGGCGGCGGGGCGGGCTGATAATAGTCACGCCACGCGTCATAGGCGGCATAGAAATCGACGAACGGCCGGTCGAGCCGTAGCAGCGCGGCTCGCGCGAAGGCCGGCAGGTCATCCTCCGCTACCTGAGCGACCTGGACCACCTCCACGCGCGCTGCCGCGCAGAATGCCGCGCGCATCGCCGGCTGCGCGTAGAAATTGTAGATGCGCGTCTGATTGTCGTCGTACACGCGCTGCCAGTCCCACCAGCCCGGCGCCTGCCATTCGCGGATATACGCCTGGTAATAGCGATCGATCGCCGCCGCACGCGTTCGCAGCCATGCGTTGTATTGGTCAAGGACACCGCCACCCGCCTGGTCGCAGCCGAGCGCCGCGACGTTCAGCGCGTTGCGCAAATGCCAGACGGCGGCCTGATCGGTATTGTCGAGATTGGGGGTAAAATACCGGCCATCTGGGCGCTTTGTCGGGCTTTTCATGCCGATATAGCCCCCCGCCGGCATCTTCGGTGGCGGCGGCGGCAGCGTCGCGACCACGGGTGGCGGCTGCACGGGCGGCGTCGCGCAGCTCGACACCGCAAGCGCCAGAATGCCCGACAGGCTCCAGTAAAGGTTCGCACGCACCATCATCGTCTAACCCAGATACTCCGTTGCGGCGCGCTTATCACCCGCCGAATGAACAGCGGCGGAATGGTCAATCGGCAGGCTGCGCTGCCGCTACACAGGCCGACCGCCACCGATCAATCTGCCTGCGATCGCACCCCCGGTGTTAGTCCAAAACCCGTCCGTCAGGATCGGGCGAATTCGACCGAAGCCGGCGGTCTCTTCCCGCGGCGCACAAAATTGTTCGCGAGCGCAAGCAATGGCTTCTCGAGCCACAGATGCACGACGATGCCACCGATGACGGCCGCGATGATTGTCACTACGACGAAGATGCTGCCGCCGCCGATCGCCACGTCCACGCCGATCAGGCGCATCGCCGAACGCATCGCGGCGACCGTGAAGATATGGCTAAGGTAAATGCTGTAGGATGCATTCCCCAGCAAGGCGAGGAACGCGCTGCGTCGCAGCCCCCCCGCCCGCTCGACCTGTACCGCGCAAAGCACGATCAGCAGCGCGGGGACGCCCAGATGAATGCTTTGCGGGACCGGCGGATGCAAACCATCCATCACCAGCATCGCCGGCAGTGCCAACGCAAACACGAAAGCCCATGCCAGCGGCCTTGTCCGGGGAAGGTGGCCGATCAGGCGGGCAAGCAGCAGCCCCGCGGCGAATTCTGCCAGCAGATCGGTGCCGTAGAAGCGAAACGGGGTCGACGAGAAGATCGTGCGACCGGCGACGTAAAGCGTCGCGAGCAGGAATAGGATGATCCAGGGGCGCTGCCTTTCGGAAAAGCGCAGGGCGAGCGCGAACAACAAGTAGAACGCGACTTCCACGTTCAGCGTCCAGCCGGGCACGATGACAGGAACGAGAGCGCCCTGCGTCCCCGCCGGAAGCAGCGGATGCCAGGCCGGCAGAAAGAGTAAGGACATGGCGATATGCCAGCCGTCGAACTGCGTGGATTGCAGCAAGCGTGGAATCGCCAGCGACAGCGCGGCGACGCAAAGGGTCAGGATCCAATACAAAGGCGCCACCCTGACGATACGTTTCAGGATGAAGTCTCGCGGCGACGTATCGCGCCCGCTGGTCGTCCACCACATCACAAAGCCGCTGAGGACGAAGAAGATATCGACCCCCGACGCGCCGACCGGCGGCAACGACGATGAACCGGTCAGCCGGATCACCTGATCGACGGCATGGAAGTATACGACCAGCAGCGCCGCTATGGCGCGGAGATATTGCAACGAATGAAGATGCGTCGCACCTCCCGATTGTTGATCCATTGCCTGCCCTACGATCGGATCGCTCGCTGACCGGCTTAACCGCTAACGTGCGCGAGGCATAGCTGGGGGGAGCGGCCGACCCTTACCACGCCGCGCAGCCGGCAACGCTTTTGGCCGTCATGACCCGCAGACGGTGGCCATATCGCTGCCGCCTCGATTCCTTGGCGCGAAGCATGAGGGAAAGGCTGTCGGCATGGCGGCAGCAAAGGCCATCGCTGACGCATCTGCCACCGCAACAAACACCTGTCGCCACCGGATCGCGATACTGGCCCCGGCCGATAGGGGCCCTGCGATGTGCCGAACCACTTAGGGCGAACCGTCACTTCAGCGAAAGCAGTGCAGATTCAAGCACTAATCAAATCGTGCGATCCGCCGTATTGCTCCCGACAGTCCCGAAACAGACTATTTGCTCGTCAAGAGCGGTCCGATGCTATCAGCCGAAGCGTAGTTTTTTGAGGCGCGCCTTCGTCTGCCGTTCAACGTTGGGAGTGACAAACCGCTGCACTTGTCGATGATGCAGACTTCCAAAAGCTGTCGAATCGGTAATGATGTCGGCGATAATAGGCAGAGTATATCCGATCGTTCTCCTGTTGATCGCCCTATGCCTAATCGTTGGCGGCGTATGGCTGATCGCCTTGAGTGGTTCTTTTTACTATCTTTTTTCCGGTGCGGCGCTGCTGTGGTGCGCATGG
This sequence comes from Sphingomonas sp. NBWT7, assembly GCF_014217605.1. NCBI lineage: Bacteria > Pseudomonadati > Pseudomonadota > Alphaproteobacteria > Sphingomonadales > Sphingomonadaceae > Sphingomonas > Sphingomonas sp. NBWT7. The sequence continues at coordinate 2,280,315 of NZ_CP043639.1, forward strand.
CTTCTGTGGTTCGGCCCGCGAGAGAGGCGTTGGGTTTACGCTGGTATCATTATCATCACCTGGACGTGGGCGATCTGGGAAAGCGGGTTTTCGGGCTGGGCGTTGATGCCGCGGGTGATCGCGTGGCTGGTCGTCGGCGCGTGGCTCGTGACGCCGTGGTTCGATCGCACACTGCCCCCTGCCGCCGGCGTGGAACCGCGATGGCACAGGCATGCGAACTGGAAGACGTTCGCCGCAGCGTTGCTGGCTGCGACCGGCGTTGGTGCGATCGCGCACGCTAGCGATCCCGATGGCGCCAATCCACTCTATCAAGCAGGCGTCGCCGCATCTTATCCGCGTTCGCTCGCGAAGGCGGCCGATGCGGGCTCGAGCGACTGGCGTGACTATGGCAATGACAAGGCCGGGACGCGCTTCAGCCCGCTTCGCCAGATCACGCCGGCAAATGTCGAACGGCTGACCGTTGCGTGGAAGGCGCCGGTCTCGACTAGCGATCTGAGCCTCGAGCAGGGGCTCGAGATGACACCGATCATGGTCGGCGATACTCTATATGGCTGCAACGGCACCAACGACGTTTTCGCGATCGATGCCGAAACGGGCCGCGAACGCTGGCGGTTCGCCGCGGCGCAATCGAAAGGGCGCACCTGTCGCGGCGTAGCGTTCTTCGAGGTGCCCGGTCGGCCGGGCCTTTGCGCTACCCGGATCATCACGACGACGGCCGACGCAGTGCTGATGGCACTGGACGCGGCGACGGGCGCGTTGTGCCCGAACTTCGGCAACGGCGGACGCGTCGATCTGCTGAAGGGCATGACCAAAGCGCCCGCCCATTATTACTATGTCACCTCCGCACCGGCGATCGTGCGCGGAAAGATCGTATTCGGCGGCATGGTCCTCGACGGCCAATATTGGGGCGAGCCGTCCGGCGTCATCCGTGCCTTCGATGCGACTACCGGCAAGTTTGCCTGGGCGTGGGATATGGGGAGACCCGATCGCAGCGGTGAGCCGCGCGGCGATGAGACGTACACCCACTCGACGCCCAACAGCTGGGGCCCAATCAGCGCGGACGAGCAACTTGGCCTCGTCTATTTGCCGACAGGCAATGCAACGCCCGATTTCTTCGGCGGACGCCGTCGCCCGTTCGACGAGAAATATTCGAGTTCGGTCGTTGCATTGGATGCGCGCACCGGGCGGCTACGCTGGTCATTCCAGACCGTCCGGCACGATCTTTGGGATTACGACGTCGCCGCGCAGCCCACGCTGATCGATCTGCCGCGCTCGGATGGCCGGATCGTCCCCGCGCTCGTTCAAGCGACGAAAACGGGCGACGTCTATTTGCTCGACCGGCGCACGGGACGGCCGCTTCGCGCCGTCACCGAACGAAAGGTGCCGCAGGCCGGCGCCGTTCCCGAAGAACGACTTGCCGCAAGCCAGCCATTTTCAATCGGCCTTCCATCGTTCCGCGGACCGACCCTACGCGAACGCGACATGTGGGGCATCACGCCGATCGACCAGCTGTATTGCCGCATCCGTTTCAAACAGGCGCGGTACGAAGGCATCATGACCCCGCCCGGCATGAAGCCGTGGATCTCGTTGCCGGGTTTCGTCGGCGGAATGGATTGGGGCGGTGTGTCGATCGACGTCGACCACAACGTCATGATCGTCAACTCGAGTAACATCGCCAATATCAGCCGTTTATACACGCGGGCACAGGCCGATGCCGCGAACATTCGACCAGCCGGCGAGGATGCGGCCGGCGGCGACCTATGGGGGCCGGCGGCGCAGGCCGGCACACCCTACGGATCCTTTACCGAAACCTTCAAGTCCCCGCTCGGCATGCCCTGCCAGGAGCCGCCGTTCGGCCGCATCAGCGCCGTTGACCTGACGAGCGGCCGGCTGATCTGGAGCCGGCCGTTGGGCATGGCCGGCAAGAGTGCCTACGGCGTCCCCGTCCTGTTACCCATCACCATGGGAACGCCGACAACCGGCGGCTCGGTAACCACGCGCGGCGGCCTTACCTTCATCGCCGCAACGCAAGACAAGTTCTTCCGCGCCTTTGATACCAAGACCGGCGCCCTGCTGTGGAGTTCACGGCTGGCGCACGGCGGGTTCGCCGCCCCGATGACCTACGTATCCCCACGCTCACGGCGGCAATTCGTCGTCATCGCCGCCGGAGGATCGCACGGCTTGGGCGAGGCCGGGGGCGCCAATCTGGTCGCCTATGCGCTACCGAAAAATGGACCACGGTGATGATGTCACCGTCGCGTCTGAAGGGCGCCGATCTCCCTCGCCGCGAGGCATGACGCCGATGTTCAATGTGAATACGTTCGGGGTGGCCGGCGCGCCTGTAGACGCAACATCCATACAACAGGCCTTCGCCGTTCCGCTGTTGGCAAGCGAGGTCGGTATGCGAGGCGCGGGCAGTCCTTTGGCCCATGTCACGCCAAAGCGCCCCTTCCATCGTCTTTATATCCGCTGACCGGATAGCAGGCGAAACGAAAAGCTAATTGGTGAACAGCCTGCGCCACGGCGAAGTTAGGCAGCGCGGACGCCTTGATCTAGAATCTGAGATCCAGCGGTCCGCGGGATAGAGATCGGCAACGGTACGCCCCCCGCCAATATCCCTATTCCTGTTTTCCTAAAGCATGAACGCCCGTTCTGATCAACGTGATGCCCCCTCACGGCATGATCATAATCTTCCGTCTCCCCTTTTTGGGGGATGCGAATCGCATAAATGGAAGATTAATAAACCGTTAACCCGGCGGCCGGCGATCGTTGCTGGACGGTCTTTCGGGGGGGCGTCTCACTTAGTTGTGAAGACGAGGAACGTTCATCAGGAGAGTATAATGAAGAAGATTGTTATCGCTGCTCTGGCAGCCACCACGGCATTCGCGTCGCCTGCTCTTGCTCAGTCGGGCAGCTTTGGCTCGTCGGGCACCGACAGCACCCCGCTGCGCGCCACGATCGCTGCAGTCTGCACGATTGATGCACCTGCTGGCGGTTCGCTCACGGTTGGCACGGCTGACCAGGCGATCGGCAACACCGCTGCCCAGTGCAACGACCCGGATGGTTTCACGGCCACCATTGCGTCCGCGAACGGCGGCGTGCTGAAGGGCACCGGGAACAACACCCAGACGATCGCCTACACGATGACGATCGCCAACGTACCGAGCGCGACGAACCTTTCGCTCGCGAACCAGTACACGTTCACCCAGGGTGGCGAAGCCAACGCCGTGGCCGGCTACACCCTGCCAACGACGGTCACCGTGGAAAACCCGGCGATCGCGTTCGCCGATGATTATTCCGACACGATCACGTTCAGCATCGTCGCGCAGTAAAACGGCTGGAGGGGCTGTGGTAATCCACAGCCCCTTTTGCTTTTGCACATGTGGCTCCTTCATCTCTTACAAGCCGTCGTGGCGACGATGCCGGCCAACATTGTGGTTGGGACGTTCGCGGATAATGTCGGTAGCCAGTTCGGTGCTCAGCGCAGCACAGATACGACCGTCATATTCACACAGATACAGCCGGTTTGTACGATCGAGACGCGCGCTGGCGAGATATTGGTCAGCGTCACCGATCAGGGGGCCCAATCGCTCGCCGATGTGAATTACCGGTGCAACTCGCCAAACGGCTTCACACGACGCATCTCGTCGGAAAATGGCGGCGAATTGCGACGCGGCAATCAGGGTATTCCTTATTTCCTGTCGCAAAGTGGCGATGCAACCCTGGCGTTCGCACCTGTGCAATTAACCACGCCGGTAACAGACGGGGTCACGTCTTCGGCTGCTCTATCGGTAGGCAGTTCGGGGTTTCTAAAGGTAGAAGTTCCACAAGTGCCGCAGGGCTTGATCGCGGGCGAGTACCGTGACCTGATCAGCATTGAGATTACGCCGAACTGATGATTTAGTTCGGCGCCCGGGGGGGGTGCCATGTTCTACGTAGGTCGCGGACTGCGGTCCGTGTTCGTTATCGCGTCTGCCGTGCTGCTGGCGCCGCCCCTTACGGCCGGCGTGCGTGTGCAGCCGATGTCATATGACCTTTCCACTGCTGGGAACGGCGCCCGTAAGGATCTTCGGGTAGAAAATACGTCCGCGACCCCTGCAGCCGTTGAAATCCGTGTCGAGCGCCGCGAGGTCCAGCCTGACGGTTCAGATAAGCGCACGCCGGCGGATGACGATTTTCTGATCTTCCCACCGCAAGGGACCGTGCCGGGCAACGGTTTTCAAACCTTTCGCATCCAATATGTCGGTGATCCGCTGCTCAAGCAGAGCCGCCTTTATCTCGTCACCATCGCTCAATTGCCCGTGAGCGCGACCGGCCAAGCAGGAACCGGCATTCAGATCGTATATAATATCGGCACGCTCGCAGCAGTCAGCCCTGCAGGGGCTGTAGCCAGGATGGAAGTCATCGCCGTCAGGCCGGCTGTCGATCCCGGCTTCATCGAGGTGACCGTGCACAATGCTGGCAACCGCTACGCCCGCCTTCGTAACGGAAGCTGGTTGTTGACGTCGGGCGACGGCAAAACGGAGACGCTGGAAGGCGAGCCGCTGCGTAAGGCGATCGACAATTCGTTGATCGAAGCAGATGGCACGCGGATCGTCCGGCTGCCGGTCAGCGCTAATTTTCGCCGCGAGGGGGCGAAGGCATCTTTCAAGCTCGCCTTGAGCTGAGCTGGCAGGCAGCGCTGAAGAACCGATATGGCGATCGCGGCGACGGGACTTGCCTATCTATCGATAGTGGCGCTGACGCAGGCGGTTGCAGCCCCGCCCGCTGCGCAGGGTCAGTCTGCGCGCGCACCGCGCCTGACCCGGTTGGAAGTGACGCTGCTGTTGAACGATGCGCCGGCGGGCGATGTTACCGTACAAACCGGCGGCGAAACCTCGACCACCGTGGATGTCACACAACTGGTGGCGAGATTAAAGCCTGTTGTAGCACCGGCGATACTGGATGCCCTGATGCAGCGGGCGGGCGCTCGAACATTTGTTTCATTGGACGAATTGCGCAGCGAACAATTTCCTATCCGCTTCGATTCCGCCGCACTGCAATTGCGTGTCGAACTTCCCGTTGAGGCACGCAGCATCAGCGATGTGTCGGTTAGCGGCGGCCCGCCGGATCTTCAGGCCAATTACGTCGCCCCCAGCGATCTATCTTTCGGCGCCAGCTTTACTCTCGCCGATCGCCTCCAGCAGGAAGGGGTACTGAAACGTTTCAGCCGCGCGCCATTTACGCTGTCCAGCCAGGGCTTTGCGAATGTCGGCGGCAAGGATGGCGTGTACCTCACGTATCTCGCCGGTCTGCAAGAGGGCGGTAGGCCAATTCGTCAACGTACAACGCTGTTCCGCGATGATGAGGCTCGCGCCGTACGCTATTCGTTGGGTGACATTACGCCGCTGACGTCGGGCTCTTTCAGTAATCCGCTTGATGTCTTTGGGATCGGTGTCGAGCGATTGTACCAAACGATCCAGCCGTATCGTAATCTACGTCCCGCCGGACGCAGCGGGCTGGTACTTGAACGGCCCTCGCGCGTTGAAGTCTATGTCAACGGTGCTGTTTATCGCACCTTATCGCTCGCGCCTGGCCGCTATAATCTTCGAGATTTTCCTTTTCTCGACGGACTGAACGACGTGCGCTTGGCGGTTCAGGACGATACCGGGCGCAACGAGAGCGTCGCTCTGTCCTTCTTCTCCGATACCGATCTGTTATCCGAAGATGTCTCGATATTCTCCGCCATAATCGGCCTTCGGCGCGATGGCTTTGGTCAATTCACGCGGGCGCGTTACGCTGGCCGACCCACGTTCAGCGGCGTTTACCAAAGGGGCTTTTCCGACCGGATCACGCTCGGCGGCACTGTCCAGGCGGATTCGAACAACGCATTCCTTACCGGCATTGCCGTGCTGGGCACCCCGATCGGCATCTTCAGTGGGGAGGCGGCATTGGATGCGCGCGCCTCCGAGCGGTTGAACGGTGCGGTGACCTTCAATTATCGGCTCGCCCGTGTCGGATCCGCCGGGCGACAGACGCGCTTGGATCTTGATTTTCAGCTTCGCACGCGCGGCTTTTCGCCGCTGGAGCGCGCGCGAGACGTTCGCAACCTGTATCGCTATGATGTCGCGGCGCGGTTCCAGCAGGCATTCGGCACGTTTCTATTCGGTACCGCGACTGCAGGCTTCAGCCGAGGATATGGCGGACAGCCCGACCTCAAAACAGGTTCATTCGGTCTCTCGCGGTCGTTTCAGCGGCTGAACCTGACCGCCTCTTACAGTTACCGCGACGACGGGATCCGCCGCGAGCATCGCGGTTCGCTCTCACTCAGCGTGCCGCTGTCCAATCGGCAATACATGCGGGCCAGCTACGATACCAACCGTAACCGCGCGGCACTGGACTATACGTTGCAGGGCTATGAGGGCCTCGGCCAGACATCGGCGCAGCTTTCCGTTGCGCGCGAAGACGATGTGCGAAGTGCCAACGTACAACTCGAGCACTTCGCCAATCGCTTCCGCGGATTTTTCCAGCATGACTATCAGCGCCGTAATGGCAATACGGTAGCCACGACCGACATCGCGCTGACCAGCGGCGTTGGTTATGCCGACGGGCAATGGGCGATCGGGCGCGATCCTGGTCGAGGGTTCGTGATGGTCAGCCCGCAGGGGGCGTTGCGCGGGCGCGAGCTGGTGGTTTCGGATCAATATACGCTCGGTCCGGCGGCACGCGCGGCGGCGCTGGGACCTGCGCTGATCCCAATACAACGGCAGTATCAGCAGAACTCCCTCACCGTGGCCGCGCCGGATGCGCCGATCGGCTACGATCTGGGATCTGGCCGCCTGGATATCAGGCCTGGTGCCGCCAGCGGATATCGCTGGGTGGTCGGCTCGGCTGCTTCGCTGACGCTGATCGGGCGCATAACCGATGCCACCGGCCAACCGATGCCATATCTCGCCGGCTTGCTGAAACCGGTCGGCGGCCGCGCTTCGGCGAACGATGCTGCCGTTCCGTTCTTCACGAACCGCAACGGTAGACTGGTCGCGCAGAACGTCGCTCCAGGCCGTTACGACCTCGTATCCAGCGAGAACGCTGCACCTTTCGCGCAGATCAATCTCGCTGCCGATGCCGCGACACCGATCGATATCGGAACAGTCGTATTCAAGGAATGATACCATGCCACTGATCTTGCGTGTCGGTTCGTTGATGCTGTTCCTGTTCGGCGCTGCGCAAGCTGCAGCCGCGCCGGCCTGTTCTCTCGTCGTGCGTGCGACACCTAGCCAGCAAGTCTACGACCCCTTTTCAGCGGGCAACGTTATCGTTGATCTGCCCGTTCTGGTGCGAAACAGCGGCTCTGAAGGCTGCGAGGCACGCTTTTTCCTCGCCCCGGTAAACGGCTTGCTCAGCCTCGCGAACGGCGGCGATCGGCTGCTGTTCAGGATCGATGCACCGCAAGGGTCAGTGCAGCGCGCGAATGCCTTCGGTCCCTTTGCCGTGAATGTGTCGCCAGGCGGAAGCCAGAGCTTCGTCATGCGGATCGTCATTCCGGCACAGCAAATCGTGCCGCGCGGCGATTATCTCGCCGATTTTGTTTTGCATGGCTTGGACCGCGATGGGGTGCCGCTCGCTACCCCATCCCCTCCATTCACGGTGAATGTCAGGGTGCCCGGCCGGGTCGAAATGAGCATCACGGGCAGCAGCAACGCGGCCTTCGGCGGGCCGAGCGGCGCGGGGTTGAACTTTGGCGAAGCGAAAACGGGCAAGACGGAACGCGTTTTCGTACACGTCTGGTCCAATGGCAGCGTGAACGTATCCCTCGCATCGGCAAATGGCGGAAAGCTTCTCCTCGCCGGTTCGCACGGCGGTGATATGAGATTGTCATCTATCGGATACACCGCCCGCTTCGATGGCGAGGACGCCGCGTTACGAACGTCGTTCATCACCAGCCGCTCACCTTCGACGGCGCGAGCCGGCAGCAGCTACGAGTTATCGGTGACGTTGGGCGACGCAAACGGCAAATTTGCGGGGGTCTATAAAGACGTGATCACTATCAACGTCGATCAGAACTAGGCCACAAAAACCATATTAACCATTGACGCGAACCAAACCGTCAGACGTTTCATCGTATCGCGGTGTCGGAGGCATCATGACGCGACAGAAACTGATGGCGGCAGCAGTGCTTGGCCTGGCGGTGCCGTCACCCGCCCTGGCTTCGGAAACGTCGGTCCGGCTGGTGGCCAGGATACCGGTGTCTTGCGCTCTCGATATCCTGGGCGTCCGCTTGGTCGACCGGTCGGTTATCGTGACCGTGTACCGGCAGTGCAACACCGCTCATGATTTGAAGGTTTCAGCGGCATACCAGCCAGAGCTTGGCGCCGTCACTGTTCGGTTCGGCGGGCAATCGCGTGTGGCGTTCGGAATTGACGCAAGCATTCCTCAGTCAGAGGGATATTACAGCCGCACAGAGGAGCTGACCGTTACGGCGGACAAAGGGTCCGCGGAAGAACTACACCGTTATGCATCGAGTTTAAGTATCGGCGTTGAGCCGAATTAGACATACGCCGTAACACAAACTAGGTATCAGCCACGTTCTGCGCACCGCCTTCTTTGTAGCGCCCACTAGTGCTCTCCATAGAATTTACTGACACCAATCCTTCAGCACCTCGATCCATCCTGGTATCCGCCATTGCAGTCACGCGGCGCGATGGATACGATTGATATTCACGCGCCATCCTTCTGGATCAACGCGGTATCAACCGCGATACACCGTGTGTATCCTCGGAAAGCGTATCCTGCATAAAGCGGTCATCCAGTCGGGCGGACGGTGCGCTGCACTTTGCCATCCGCCCCTACGAATTCGATCGATGCGGCGCCATCTTCGGCAACTCGCAGCACCAGGCGTTTGCGCCCTGCCCCGTCGCGCAGCACCAGCTGCGACGACTTGTCGCTCGCGCGCCCTGCAAACAGGCGCTGCGTGCCGCCTACGTTCGCAGCGCTATAGGCCGCATCCTGCTCGTTGTCGGGCAACGTGCGCACACGATCGACCGCGGCGAAATCGAGCCGGCCCTCGGGCTGATCGTTCACCTTGATGCCGGCCGACCGTTCCTGCCCGTCCTCGAAGCCGAACAGCTGCACCACCTGATCCTGATTGTAGCGATCGAACGTCAGGCTGCCGCCGCTGACCGCTTTGCCGTCATGATCCTTTCCCGCGAAGATCAGGCCGCCGTTTTCCGTGCCCTCGTCGTTGAAGAAGAGCATGCCCGCCATTCGTCGATCGGGGCGCGGATATTCCTCGCCGCCGCCGATAAATCCGGGTGCCTGCGCGGCGCTCGCGATCGTCATGCGCAACGTCCCGTCAGGCTCGCGCACATTGATCCGTCCGACGTCGATCGTAGCGAACCGGGCATTTCGGTGCGCCGGTGCCGATGCGCCGAGCCCCACCCAGATTACCGCCGCGGTCAACGCACCCGCGTAGATCACCAGCGCGCGACCTGCATCAAATCTCATACCAATATCCTCGTGTAGCGCGACGATCGGCGCACAATGTTCAAAGCGGGCCTTCTTGCCGGGCGTTTGCCCGACCGCTCCCATTCCAATTCTTCAGACCAACCTCAACGGCTGCCAAGCAGCGTCGAGGGCGTAAGCTCGGGTGCGACGACGACCATGTCATATTGCAGCGCCATCTTGCGCCACGCGTCGGGCGTGTCCGCCGGCATTCGGTTGCGCATCGATCGCAGATCGACGAGCATCCAGTCCTGCGGCTTCGCACGCCGCGCGTGTAGCGCCAGCGCGTCCTTCAGCCATGCATAGTCCGGGTCGTCGCTCATCACGAACGGCGCCATGCCCAGCGGCCGCCCAACGCCGCCATAGGTCGCCCGCTGCCCCTTTGCGCCATATACGGCGATATGCAGCGAGGAGACGCCCTCGCCGTCGGCGCGCTCGGCTACGAAATTGCCGAGGTCACGCTGCGCAGATCGTTGACGCCCTTCGCCATATGCACATCGCCGAATTTGAAGAGCACGCGCGCCGCGGCGGGCGCGTCGGCAAGATAGTGGAGCAGTGTCCGCTTCATCAGCCGCGCGCGCTGGCCGTTCGACGCATAGCCATCGATCTGCTGCCTGCGATAGATGTCGCGCGTCTCGGCAAGCGCGGCGAACAGCGCATTGGCCCGCGCGCCGCCATCGATTGCGATCGCGCGCCGCGTCGCGTGCATCTCAGCGTCGCTGAGCTTGTAGATGGCGAGGTCGCTCGCCGACGCGGTGCTGATCGCCTTCGCGGTGAAATCGCGGTCGCGCGCCGCTAGCCCGGCGATCGCAGCGCGCGCGATCGGGCCAGGATAGGCGGCAAGCATCTGTTCGAGAAGAAACCCTGTTACGCCGAGAAACTCCTGGTCGAGCCCCCACAGCTGAAAGCGCGGTCCTGCCGCGTTGGCGCATGCCGCGGCCATGTCGCTTTCGTCACGCCCGTTCTGAAAGGCCATCACGTCGGGATAAGCCCGCGCGAATGCCGCGATGCGATCAGGCCGACGCAGGTTGGCATTCACCACCCGCGTGGCTTCTGGACCCGTCTCGATCGCAAAGGCGTGCAAGCCGCCCGGCGCCATGATGCGGCAGATCGCGGTCGCGAACTGCGGGATCTCACGCGACAGATGATCTTCCCCGATCAGCACGTAGCGCGCTTCTCGGACTACCGCTGCGATGATCGTTGCACCTGCACGGTGCAGCGTACCATCGGCGCCGACCTGCAACGGCGCGTGCGCCTGTTCGAGCCGCGCGGCGAACGGCGCCGCTGCCTTCTGCGCCGATACTGTACGCGCAAACGCCGCCGCGGCGGCGACGATGCTCGCCAGCCGGATCAAATGACCGTGCATCGTGCTCGGCCGCCATCTCATGGCGAAGGGTCGGCACGGCATTGTCCATCTGCGGCGGTCTACCTTTCGGCTTAACGAACGCGATGGGGGGCTGATGGCTGCGTAGTGGCGGAGCTTGGCGAAGATCGACGTCGGCGTAAGCCTTCGAAGGTGAAGGAGAGCGGATGATCGACGGCTAAGCTGAAAGCAGCCCACTGCCACGCGGAGGGGTAGTGCTTTAGTAACGGAGTCCGTTCTCCCGACTGGCCTAGGGTCAGGACTTGGCGATGTGACGCGCGCGATCTGATTTTGGCCCGGTCAGAAGACCGAGACGAGCGACCTCTTTCGGCCGCCCGATCGCCTTCTCAGCAATCGTCCTCGCTGCCACCGTCATCTTCCGGAAGTGATCAACGAACCCTGACCCTAAGAATGGTTTACGTCGCCAAGCACTCCGCGATCAACGTCGCTTCTTGAGCGCGCCAGCACGCTGCCGGCGGATCGACGACGGTTAGATTTTTGCCGGAAACATCCGTACGCTGCTTCCCCGCCAAGATGGCTTCAGCCACCGCAGGCGAGAGGAAGGCCATCCGAACGACACGCGTTACGTAGGTGGCACTCACCTTCTCGCGCTGCGCCAAACGCGTGATGTCGAGTTCGCCTTGCCGCAGCTCGCCCCACCAGCGGCGGGCGCGCATCAACAGGCGGACAAGAGCGGGATCAGGAATGGCGACCGGCCGCGCGATGTCATCGATCAATCGTATCGAGCCGCCCAAGCGCGTCAGGCGAACAGATCGATTGATTTTGACCATGCGGCGGGAAGAAAGAGGGTGTCCCACATTAAGCAACAAAGCGATCTTTTCGGCGCAGCAGATGATCGTAACGCTCCCTTCGGCAACGCGAACCTCTTGGACGACAGCGAGCGCGTCTTGACGACGTTGACGTTGCCGAGCCGCAAGCTCGGCACACCGGTGGCGAAGATCATCGTAGCGATTGAGCGACACCGATAGCCGCGTCTCGCCGAGCAGCTTTACGGGATCATCGAACAGGCGTGCGACCTCCTCAACAACGAGCCGCTCGATTTCACGCGCTGGAAGTCGAACGCCTGTATCGCTGCGCTTCAGATGCAGCTTGCGGCTCACATAATAATAATAGCGCGTCACCTTGGTACCGGACGAGGTAGACCGCGTCTTCGTCGTATGCGTTGGTATCAACGGCTCGCCGACACTACCGAAAATTTTGCCTGCTAAAAGCGCCACGCGCGGTTCGCGTTTGCGTGTGGCTCCCTGTTTGTTGGTCTCAAGCAATGTCTGCGCACGCTCGAAGGCTGCGAGATCGATGATCGCCGGATGGTTACCTGGGTAACGCTTGTCGCGGTGCGCAATGTATCCCGCATAGGTGACGCGCTTAAGCATCAGATAAAGGGTACTGCGCGCGAAGGGCACGTTGCCGATCGCGCGCCCGGTCGCCGTCACCCGGCCTGGCACGGTGATGCTTTGCGCGAGCAGTTCAGCTTCGAGCTGTCGAACGCTGCCAAGCGCCAGATACCGATCGAAGACATGCCGCACCAACGCCGCATGCTCCTCGACGATAGCGAGCGTGCGGCCGTCGGGTTTATAGCCGAGCGGCGCGACACCGCCCATCCACATCCCTCTGGCCTTTGAGGCAGCAAGCTTGTCCCGAATTCGTTCGGCGGTAACCTCGCGCTCGAATTGCGCAAACGACAGCAGCATGTTGAGCGTGAGCCGCCCCATGCTGCTGGTTGTGTTGAGCGCCTGCGTGATGCTGACGAAGCTCGCGTTCGCCTGCTCGAACGCCTCGACCAGCTTGGCGAAATCGAACAGCGAGCGACTGAGGCGATCGACCTTATAAACGACGATTGTATCGACGTGTCCGGCGGCGACATCGACAAGCAGACGCCGCAGTGCTGGTCGCTCGAGCGTACCGCCCGAGACGCCACCGTCGTCGTACGGCTCGGCGATCTCCAGC